>NZ_JBITGV010000005.1:0-368557 GCF_044457385.1 Streptomyces sp. NPDC050548 | reverse complement strand
GGCGCGCGCGTGTGGCGCGCGGCGCCGCCGGGCGCGGGGGGGGGGGGCGGGGGGGGGGGGGGGGGGGCGGGCCCGCCCCCCCCCCCCCCCCCCCCCCCCGCCCCGTTCGTTCCTCGGGTCAGGAACCGGCCAGTTCCTCACGGACCGTACGGGCCGCCGCGACCAGGTTCTCCAGCGAAGCGCGGGTCTCGGGCCAGCCGCGGGTCTTCAGCCCGCAGTCGGGATTGACCCACAGCCGCTCCGGCGGAATGGCCTCAAGTCCCCTGCGCAGCAAGGCCGCCGCCTCGTCCGCGCCCGGCACACGCGGCGAATGGATGTCGTACACGCCCGGCCCCGCCTCGCACGGATAACCGTGCCCGGCCAGCTCACGCGCCACCTGCATGTGCGAACGGGCCGCCTCCAGACTGATGACGTCCGCGTCGAGATCGTCGATGGCCCGCACGATGTCGCCGAACTCCGCGTAGCACATGTGCGTGTGGATCTGCGTGTCCGGCCGGACTCCGGCCGTGGTGAGCCGGAACGCCTCCGTCGCCCAGGCGAGATACGCCTCCCGGTCCGCCGCCCGCAGCGGCAGCGTCTCGCGCAGCGCCGGCTCGTCGACCTGGATGACCGAAGTGCCCGCCGCCTCAAGGTCGTTGACCTCCTCCCGCAGGGCGAGGGCGACCTGCCGGGCGGTGTCGCCGAGCGGCTGGTCGTCGCGGACGAAGGACCAGGCGAGCATGGTGACCGGCCCGGTGATCATGCCCTTGACCGGCCGCGAGGTGAGGCTCTGGGCGTACGTCGTCCAGCGGACCGTCATCGGCTCGGGGCGGGAGATGTCGTCGGCCAGGATCGGCGGACGGACGTAACGGGTGCCGTAGGACTGGACCCAGCCGTGCTGCGTGGCGAGGTACCCCGTCAGCCGCTCGGCGAAGTACTGGACCATGTCGTTGCGTTCGGGCTCGCCGTGCACCAGGACGTCGAGGCCGGTCTTCTCCTGGAAGGAGATCACCTCGCCGATCTCCGCCCTGATGCGCTCCTCGTACCCGGCCGTGTCGATCCGGTTCGCCCTCAAGTCGGCGCGGGCGGTGCGCAGTTCGGCGGTCTGCGGGAAGGAGCCGATCGTGGTGGTCGGCAGCAGCGGCAGACCGAGCCGCGCCCGCCGCCCGCAGATCAGCCAGCACCTCGGCGTACACGGGCAGCAGCCGGTCAAGGAGCGTCAGCGGATCGAAGTCCGCGGCGACTCCGGGTGCGGGCTTGGCGAGCAGGAGGTAGGTGACCGGGCCGACGAGCACCGGGCGGGCCGTGAGACCCAGCGCGAGGGCCTCACGGAATTCACCGACCTGCTTGCCGGAGTCGGCGGTGAAGACCGTGTCCGGCCCCAACTCGGGCACCAGATAGTGGTAGTTGGTGTCGAACCACTTCGTCATCTCCAGCGGCGCCACGTCCTGGGTACCGCGCGCCATCGCGAAGTACCCGTCCAGCGCGTCGAGTTCGACGGCGGCACGGTGGCGGGCGGGGATCGCGCCGACCATGACACTGGTGTCCAGGACATGGTCGTAGTACGAGAAGTCACCGGTCGGCACTTCGTGGATGCCGGCCTCGGCCAGCTGCCGCCAGTTGGCGCGGCGCAGTTCGGCCGCGGTGGCCCGGAGGGCGTCGGCGTCGACGCGGCCCTGCCAGTAGCCCTCGACGGCCTTCTTCAGTTCCCGGCCCTGTCCCTGACGGGGGTAGCCGTACACGGTGGCCCGTGCTGCCGCGGCTGCGGACTTCGCTGTCACGGAACTCTCCTTCGCGAGCTGTCTCCCTGAGATCCCGGGACGGGACGCGAGCGCGAAGGAAAGGGCACACCGGATGATGTGTACGCCGACCCGCCCACGAGGTCACCGGGATTCCGCGCACAAAACCCGTTCGTGCGCGGGCAGTTGGCAGGTCTTCGGACTCGCGGGCACGCCCTCCGTCGAACCGGAGGACACCTACTGGCCGTCGCTTCCCAGGTCCTGTCGCGGACCCAGTGCGTATGACGGCGGTCGTTCCTGCTCACCGCTGCGGGGCAGTCCCGGAATCTCACCGGGTTCCCTCTTGCGACGCGTCCGTCTGGCTGACGGGGCGAACCAGCTGCGTGGGCAAGCGTATTACAGCTGGTCCCCCACGGCGGCCGGCTCCGGAGGATGCGGACCGCCGCCGTCCTTGCCGTCCTGCGCGCAGGTTCGTGTCTGGTAGTGCTGGTCATTGGGGATCAACAGCACTCCGGCAACCTGCGCGGGATGCTCGACGGCGAGCCAACTGTCGCCCGTGTGATCGCCGTTGGGCCCGAACGCCTCGGCCGAATGGACCGTCTCGCACAACAGGGCCACCCGCTTCTTGTCGACCGCGCAGACGTCCAGAGCGGGGCCGTTGAACTCGTCGGCGTCGTAGAAGCGGTAGCGGTAGTGGACTTGGTCACCGCCGTTCGGCAGCTGCGGGTGGGGCTCAAGGCGCCAGTCGACTATCTCGGCGGAGGCGCCGAGATGCTGCCCGTAGATGTCCTCGACCTGGACCCTGACAGCTGCCTTGCCGCGCTTCGCGGTGGTGTCGGAGCAGCCCCAGGTGGAAGAGCAGCCGGACATGGCGAGAAACGCCAGGGCCAGCGGAGCACCGACGAGTAACCGCGCGGGAATCATTCGGACGACCTCCGGTGGCGCTGGGTCAGCCGGGCCGGGATCCAAAAGCCCGCAGGATCTGTTCGGCGGCCAGGGTCGCCGTCAACTCGCCCTCCCGTACCCGCCGTTCGAGGTCCGGGGCCAGTGAGCGTACCGCCGGATCCGCGTGCAGCCTGCCCAGAAGCTCGTCGCGGACCATCGTCCACGTCCAATCCACCTGCTGCTCGCGGCGCTTGGCGGCGAGGCGGCCGGTGGAGTCCAGCAGCGACCGGTGCTGTTCCAGGCGCTCCCAGACCGTGTCCAGGCCGGTGCCCTCACGGGCGCTGCAACTCAGCACCGGCGGGGTCCAGGCCGCGTCGACGGGGTGCATCAGGCGCAGCGCGCCCGCCAACTCCCTTGCCGCGCCCCGTGCGTCACGCTCGTGCGGGCCGTCCGCCTTGTTGACGGCGATGACGTCCGCGAGTTCCAGGACGCCCTTCTTGATGCCCTGCAACTGGTCGCCTGTGCGGGCCAGGGTCAACAGGAGGAAGGAGTCGACCATGTTGGCCACGGCGGTCTCGGACTGGCCTACGCCTACCGTCTCCACGAGGACGACGTCGTAGCCCGCCGCCTCCATGACGACGATCGACTCGCGGGTCGCCTTCGCGACGCCGCCGAGGGTGCCCGCGGTGGGGGAGGGCCGGACGAACGCCGCCGGGTCGACGGCCAGGCGCTCCATACGGGTCTTGTCGCCGAGGATCGAGCCGCCCGTGCGGGTGGAGGACGGGTCGACGGCCAGCACCGCGACCCGGAAGCCGAACGAGGTGAGGAGCGTGCCGAACGCGTCGATGAACGTCGACTTGCCCACGCCCGGCACACCGCTGACCCCGATCCGCCGCGCCTTCCCGCTGTGCGGCAGCAGCTCGGTCAGCAACTCCTGTGCCATGGCCCGGTGTTGGAGCTTGGTCGACTCGACGAGCGTGATGGCACGGGCCACCAGGGCCCGCTTGCCGTCGAGTACGCCCTTCACATAGGTGTCGACATCGATCACGGGGTGTGCCCGAGGTCGGTGGCCAGCCGCTCGACCAGGTCGTAGGCCGCGTCCGGGATCACCGTCCCGGGCGGGAACACGGCCGCCGCGCCCATCTCCAGGAGCGTCGGCACGTCCTGCGGCGGGATCACCCCGCCGACCACGATCATGATGTCCTCGCGGCCCTCCTCGGCCAGCGATTCCTTCAACGCCGGTACGAGGGTGAGGTGTCCGGCGGCCAGCGAGGAGACCCCGACGACGTGCACGTCCGCCTCGACGGCCTGGCGGGCCACCTCGCCCGGCGTCTGGAACAGCGGGCCGACGTCGACGTCGAAGCCGAGGTCGGCGAAGGCGGTGGCGATCACCTTCTGGCCGCGGTCGTGGCCGTCCTGGCCCATCTTGGCGACCAGGATGCGCGGGCGGCGGCCCTCGGCCTCCTCGAACTCGGCCACGAGGGCGCGGGTGCGCTCGACGGACGGAGACTCGCCGGCTTCGGTGCGGTACACACCGGAGATCGTACGGATCTGGCTCGCGTGCCGCCCGTACACCTTCTCCAGCGCGTCGGAGATCTCACCGACCGTCGCCTTCGCGCGGGCCGCGTTGACCGCCAGCTCCAGGAGGTTGCCGCTGCCCTCGGCGGCCCGGGTCAGGGCGTGCAGCGCGTCCTGGGTGGCCTGTTCGTCGCGCTCGGCGCGCAACCGCCGCAGTTTCTCGATCTGTTGGGTGCGGACGGAGGAGTTGTCGACCTTGAGGACGTCGATCTGCTCGTCCGTCTCCACCCGGTACTTGTTGACGCCGATGACCGGCTGGCGCCCGGAGTCGATGCGGGCCTGGGTGCGGGCCGCCGCCTCCTCGATGCGCAGCTTGGGGATGCCCGCGTCGATCGCCTTGGCCATGCCGCCCGCCGCCTCGACCTCCTCGATGTGCTGCCAGGCCCGGCGCGCGAGGTCGTAGGTCAGCTTCTCGACGTACGCGCTGCCGCCCCAGGGGTCGATGACCCGGGTCGTGCCGGACTCCTGCTGGATGAGGAGCTGGGTGTTGCGGGCGATGCGCGCCGAGAAGTCGGTGGGCAGCGCAAGGGCCTCGTCGAGGGCGTTGGTGTGCAGCGACTGCGTGTGGCCCTGAGTGGCGGCCATGGCCTCCACGGCCGTACGCGTCACGTTGTTGAACACGTCCTGCGCGGTCAGCGACCAGCCCGAGGTCTGTGAATGGGTGCGCAGGGAAAGGGACTTGGCGTTCTGCGGGTCGAACTGCTTCACAAGCTTCGCCCAGAGCAGGCGGGCCGCGCGCAGTTTCGCGATCTCCATGAAGAAGTTCATGCCGATCGCCCAGAAGAACGACAGCCGGGGCGCGAACGCGTCCACGTCCATCCCCGCCTCCCGGCCCGCCCGGATGTACTCGACCCCGTCCGCGAGGGTGTAGGCCAGCTCCAAGTCGGCTGTCGCGCCCGCCTCTTGGATGTGGTAGCCGGAGATGGAGATCGAGTTGTAGCGGGGCATCCGCTGCGAGGTGTACGCGAAGATGTCGGAGATGATCCGCATCGACGGCTTCGGCGGATAGATGTAGGTGTTGCGGACCATGAACTCCTTGAGGATGTCGTTCTGGATGGTCCCGGCCAACTTCTCGGGCGGTACGCCCTGTTCCTCCGCCGCCACGATGTAGAGCGCGAGCACGGGCAGCACCGCGCCGTTCATCGTCATCGACACGGTCATCTTGTCCAGCGGGATGCCGTCGAAGAGCTGCCGCATGTCGTAGATCGAGTCGATCGCCACGCCCGCCATGCCGACGTCACCGGTCACGCGCGGGTGGTCGCTGTCGTAACCCCGGTGCGTGGGCAGGTCGAAGGCGACCGACAGGCCCTTCTGACCGGCCGCCAGATTGCGCCGGTAGAAGGCGTTGGACTCCTCGGCCGTGGAGA
This sequence comes from Streptomyces sp. NPDC050548, assembly GCF_044457385.1. Lineage (NCBI taxonomy): Bacteria > Bacillati > Actinomycetota > Actinomycetes > Kitasatosporales > Streptomycetaceae > Streptomyces > Streptomyces sp. NPDC050548. The sequence continues at coordinate 363,009 of NZ_JBITGV010000005.1, read as the reverse complement.
AGCCCGCGTACTGACGGATCGTCCAGGGCTGGTTGACGTACATCGTCGGGTACGGGCCGCGCAGATACGGCGCGATGCCCGGGTAGGTGGCCAGGAAGTCCAGGCCCTCCAGGTCCTGCCCGGTGTACAGCGGCTTGACCGCGATGCCCTCCGGGGTCTCCCAGAGGAGATCGTCGCCGCCCGCCGCCTTCTTGACGGCGTCGCGCCACTCGTCGGGTCCGGCTTCGGCGGCCGGGGCCCCCAGCTCGATCCCGGAGAAGTCGGGGATGCGCCCGCTCGCTGCCATCAGGACACTCCCATGCGGTCGAGGGTGGCGGACAGGACGGCCACGGCGTCGCAGCCCGCGAAGACATAGGCGTCGACACCGGGATACTCCCCGGGACGGCCCGCGAGGAACACGTGCCCGGCACCGGCCGACCTCAACTCCCCGGCGACAACGGCCGCTTGCTCCTCGTACAGCGCGTCGCTTGAGCACAGGCAGGCTTCGGTGGCGCCGCTGTCCGCGAACTCGCCGTCGGTGACGGGCTCGATGCCGCCCGCCTGGAACAGGTTCGACGCGAAGGCGAGCCGGGCCGTGTGCGCGGCGGCCGGGCCGAGCGCGGCCAGGAAGATCCGCGGGCGGGTGCCGGTCGCCGCGAGGTGGGCGTCGGAGCGGGCGCGCAGGGCCTCGTAGGCCTCGTCGCGGCGCACGCGCGGCAGTCCGCCGGAGGGTTCGGCGGGGGCGGGCGCGCGCTCCGGGAGGCGTTCGGCGAGATTCGGGAACTCGCTGACGCCGGTGATGGGTTCGCGACGCCTGGCGAGCTTCGCGCTGCGGGCCGCCCAGGTGGTGGCGAGGTCCTCGCGGAGGCTTCCGGACGCCAACACGGCGGCCTGACCGCCCTGTTGCTCGATGTGCTGGAAGAACTCCCAGCCCGCGTGGGCGAGTTCGTCCGTGAGCCGCTCCACGTACCAGGAGCCGCCCGCCGGGTCGATCACCCGGGACAGATGCGACTCCTCGACCAGGATCGTCGAGGTGTTGCGGGCGATCCGGCGCGCGAACGCGTCCGGCAATCCCAGCGCGTGGTCGAAGGGCAGCACGGTGACGGACTCGGCACCGCCCACCCCGGCGGCCAGCGTCGCGACCGTCGTGCGCAGCATGTTCACCCACGGGTCGCGGCGGGACATCATCACCGGCGAGGTCACCGCGTGCTGCACCTGTCCGCCAGGCGCCCCGCACACCTCGGCCACTCGGGCCCAGAGCCTGCGCGCCGCGCGCAACTTGGCGATGGTGAGGAACTGGTCGGCGGTGGCCGCGTACCTGAACTCCAGCTGGGCGACGGCCTGTTCGACGCTCAGCCCCGCCCCGGTCAGCTCCCGCAGATAGGCGACACCGGTCGCGAGCGAGGCGCCCAGCTCCTGCGCCGCCGAACCGCCGGCCTCGTGGTACGGCAGCGCGTCCACGGTCAGCGCGCGCAGCCCCGGGTACTCCTCCGCGCAGCGCAGGGCGAGCGCGGCGACGGCAGCGAAGTCAAAGGGGTCCGCTCCGGTGCGGGCCGCGAAGCCCAGGGGGTCGGCGCCCAGGTTGCCCCGGGCGGCCTCGCGCGCGATGCCCCGCTCCTCGTAGAGCCGTAGCAACTCGGCCGCGGCGGAAGCGACTTCGGGCCCCGCGTCGAGGACGACGGGTGCCAGGTCGAGATAGACGCCGTCGAGGACCCGGCCGAGCGAGGCGACCGGGACGGCCTGCTCGCCCACGGTCAGCCACAGCGAGGTGACGCCGTTCTCCAGGTCGCCGAGGACCGCGGAGTTGTCGGCGGTGGTGTGCCGCTGGCGTACGTCCCAGCCGCCGAGGGTGTTGCCCTCGGCTCGGCCGCCCCGTACGAAGGGGGCGAAACCGGGGAGACCGGGCTCGGGTGCGGAGTCGTCCGCGGTGTACAGGGGACGGGCGAGGAGCCCGTCCTCCAACGAGGTGGACAGAGCGTCTTCCGCCGCCGTACCCGAGACTTCCTTGCCCGACTTGCGCAGTACGCCTTCCACCAGGCGTTGCCACTGCTCATGGGTCGCGTCAGGGAACTCGGCGGCCAGCGAGAGCCCGTCGTCAGGCAGGACCGTCATGCTCGGATGCTAGGGCAAACGTGCAGGTGAGCAGCAGAGGACGCGGCTGTGACCTTTGCCTCGCCTGGCGGTCTAGACCACTTCGGCCCGGCTGCGACCCCCGGGCGATGCCCCCGGCCACCGCTAGGACCAGACGTGGCGCGCTGCCGCCCCGGCACTGTTCCTCGTCGCCCGCTCCTCGCCGTACGACAGACTTCCGAGGCCCGGCGAAGTGCCGGTTCTCGACGCCGTGGCGGCGGTGGCCGGAATTGATCCCTCAACTCGCCTTCCGCGCCCCGCCCGTGTCAACGAAGTGTCGGTCCCCGGCAAAGCGCGGGGCAAGAATCGCCGCCCCGGCACGCCCCGCGCTTCGCGATGACCGTCTGGCAACGCACTGTTCACTCAGGAGCCGCCGGGAAGCGCCAGGGTGCGGACGTTGTCAGCTCAACTGCTCGCCAGGGAGGGCATCATGACCGCACAGACAGAGACACCGGACGGTTCGGCGCAGTCGTCCGAGGGGGTCAGCCGACGGCACGCGCTGGGTCTCCTCGGTACGGCCGGCGCGGGCGCCGCCGTCACCCCCTTGCTGGGAGCAGGCACGGCACAGGCCGCCCCGCTGGACGCCCCGGCCTTCCACCTCACCGCGGACGCCTCCGGCGCCTCGCCGGTCCAGGGCCTGCACCTCACCTTCGGGGCGGACCCGCGCACCCAGATGACGGTCTCGTGGATCACCGACAGACCGGTGTCCAAACCGGTCGTGCGCTACGGCACGCTGGAGCACGGCTTCGGCTCCAGCGCCAAGGCCCGCACCGTCACCTACGTCGACGGCACCTCCAGCCGCACCGTCTACGTCCACCACGCCGCGCTGAACAAGCTCACCCCGGACACCGACTACCTCTACCTCGCCACCCACGAGGGCGCGACCCCCGACAGCGGCACGTTCCGCACCGCCCCGCGCGGCCGGAAACCGATCACCTTCACCAGCTTCGGCGACCAGTCCGCCCCGCAGGTGACCTGGGCGGCCAACGGCACGGTCGGCCTCGACGCGAACTCCACCCCCGCGACGAAGGACATCGTCACCGGCATCGAACAGGTCGCCCCGCTCTTCCACCTGCTCAACGGCGACCTCTGCTACGCCAACCTGGACGTCGACCGGGTCCGCACCTGGAACAACTTCTTCACCAACAACACCCGTTCGGCCCGCTTCCGCCCCTGGATGCCGGCGGCCGGCAACCACGAGATCGAGAAGGCCAACGGCCCGATCGGACTCGGCGCCTACCAGACCTACTTCGACCTGCCGTCCACCGAGACCGACGCCGAACTCGCGGGTCTCTACTACGCGTTCACGGCCGGCTCGGTCCGGGTCATCGTGCTGCAGAACGACGACAACTGCCTCCAGGACGGCGGCGACGTCTACATCAGCGGCTACTCCGGCGGACGCCAACTCGCCTTCCTGGAGAAGGAGTTGAAGGCGGCCCGGGCCTCGCGCGACGTCGACTGGATCGTCGTCGCCATGCACCAGGTCATGGTCAGCTCCACCGACGCCAACGGCGCCGACCTGGGCCTGCGCCAGAAGTACGGCCCCCTGTTCGACCGCTACGGCGTGGACCTGGTCCTGTGCGGCCACGAGCACAATTACGAGCGCTCGCTGGCCGTTCGCGGAGTCGTCAGCGGCACCGAGACGCTGACCCCCAACCCGGTCTCCACGGCCACCGACGACATCGACACCGGCCTCGGCACCGTCCACATGATCCTCGGCGGCGGTGGCGTCTCGGGCACCACGAACCAGAGCTTCTTCAAGGACGGCACCGGCAAGGTGATCACGTCCGTGTCGGCGACCCCCGGCTCCAACGGCAAGCGCACCTCCACCTACACCAAGGAGGAGGCGGTCTGGATCGGCGTCCGGGACACCGAACACCCCTACGGCTTCGCCGCGTTCACCGTCGACCCCGGCCGGCACGCCGGTGACACCACCCGCATGCACGTGACCTACTACAACGTGAACAAGCCGAACGGCGACCTGTCCGTGTTCGAGAACTTCACCCTCCACCGCAAGCGCTCCGACGGCAAACGCTGAGCCTCAGCCGGAACGGTCCTGGCCCTCGTCCGGCAACCACTGCAGGGCGAACCAGAGTTCCATCCGCGTGCCGGGGTCCTGTACGTCCACATCGAGCAGTTCGGCGATCCGTGCCAGACGGTGCCGCACGGTGTTCCGGTGGACGTGCAGAGCCGCCGCCGTACGGTCCCAACTGCCGTGCAGCGTCAGCCAGATGCGCAGGGTCTCGACGAGAACCGGGGCGCCTGGGGAACCCGCGTCGTCGAGCGGGGCGAACCGGGTGCGGGCCAACTCCCGGGCGTCGGCGGCCGGAACGAGCCCGTGGACGGTGAGCGGATCCCTGGTGTGGACGACGGCGGGCACCTGTGCCGCGAGCGCGCGTTGCAGGGCACGTTCGGCCTGGACGTCCGCGTGCGCCAGCTCCGAGGCGGGCACCGGGGTGCTGAACCCGAGCACCCAGCCCAAGTCCGCTGCCTGCGCGGGCACTTCGGGCCGTACGTCCGGCGCACCGGGCACCAGTGCCTTCAGCTCGGAGCCGTCGACATACAGATATGCGGTGCCCAACGCGGTTCCCAGGGTGGCGAGTTGGGCCGGATCGTCTCCTGGCGGCGGTGTCGTCGCGTACCGGCCGTGGACCACGACCCAGCGCCCGGTGGGTGCGAGGGCCGGTGCCACGTCGGCCGGGCTCGCGCCCAGCATCAGCCGTACCAGCGCGCCCGCGCTGTGCGTGTCGGTGCCCAGGGCGTGCCGGGGACTGGTGAGCAGGGCCAGGAGTACGGCCGCCGTGCTGGTGACCTGCCGGTGTACGAGAGTCGGAGCTTCGGTCGCCGCCTGGCCCAGGGCGAGCGCCGTCGCGGTGCCGTCGGCGCCGGGCAGGGTGTGCACGGTCAGATGGACACCGCCCTCGTGGTCGGCCGCGGCGGCCGGCGCGGACCGCCCGCCGGAACCGGTGCGGACCCGGGCGAGCGTGCGCACGGCGAGGTCACGCACCCGCCCCGGTGTCGGGGGCGCGGGCCGGGGTCCCGCGCTGAACAGCTCGTTGCCCCGGGCGTCGTGCAGCACCGCCCAGGCGCCGGTGTGCCCGCTGAGCTGGGCGAGCACGGCCCGCAGCGCGTCCGGCCGGGCGGCCGCCGCGGCCAGCGCCGACTGGGCCCGGGAGATCTCGCGCAGCGCACGGTTGCGGGCCTCGCCGATCGCCGCGTACGTGGCCTGCCCGACCGCCACGAACGGGGTCGCGGGCGGCAGCCGTAGCAAGGGCAGGCCGTGCCGGTCGCAGGCGGCGACCAGCTCGGCCGGGACCTCGTCGTGCACGGGCGCGACCCCGAACCCGAGCGCGCACACCCCGGCCGCGACGACCCGCCGTACATAGGTGTCGACGCCCTCCGCGTCGGGCGGCAGCCGCACCCCCGCCGTGAGGAGCAGCTCGCCGCCCACCAGATACGGCGACGGGTCCTCGATCTCCGTGGTGCCGACCGTGCTGACCAGGCGATCCCCGACGGGCCCGGCGACCTGGCGCAGACCGAGGGCGGGGTCGGCGAGCAGCACGCTCAGCGGCACGGACGGCTGCTCGGACTCGGTCATGAGGGGACATCCTCCCGACCCGGCCATGTCGTGCGGGACTGCCGGAATCATCCAATGGACCGTTCCATATTGGACAGAACCGCCACTTCGGCGCCAGTGCGAACGCCTATAGCGTCATCCCACTCCCAAGGCACCACCCCTTCCCACCCGGAGGTCACGGATGACCGTCGACTACTTCGTCATGGCCGCATACCTGCTGGGCATCATCGGCGTCGGCTGGTGGGGCAAGAGACGCGCCGCCTCCAAGAGCGACTTCCTGGTCGCCGGCCGCCGCCTCGGCCCCCTCATGTACACCGGCACCATGGCCGCCGTCGTCCTCGGCGGCGCCTCCACCATCGGCGGCGTCCGCCTCGGCTACACCTACGGCCTCTCCGGCGCCGCCATGGTCTTCGCCATCGGCCTCGGACTGCTGGCGCTGAGCATCTTCTTCTCCGCCCGCATCGCCCGCCTCAAGGTCTACACCGTCGCCGAGATGCTCTCCCTGCGCTACGGCGACACCGCCGCCGTGATCTCCGGCGTGGTGATGTGGATCTACACGCTGATGCTGGTCGTGACCTCCACGATCGCCTACGCCAGCGTCTTCGACGTCCTGTTCGACGTGCCGCGCTGGGTCGCGGTGGTCATCGGCGGCTCGATCGTCGTCGGCTACTCGGCGCTCGGCGGCATGTGGTCCATCACCCTCACCGACATGGTGCAGTTCGTGGTCAAGAGCCTCGGTGTGCTCGTCCTGCTGCTGCCCATCGCGGTGGTGAAGGCCGGTGGCTTCGGCGCCATGGCCGACGAACTGCCGCACGGCTACTTCTCGTTGACCTCCATCGGCGGCCAGACCATCCTCACCTTCGTGCTGATCTACACCTTCGGCATGCTCATCGGACAGGACATCTGGCAGCGGGTGTTCACCGCCCGCTCCGACAGGGTCGCGTCCTGGGGCGGCACGGTCGCCGGCGTCTACTGTCTGGTCTACGCCCTGGCCGGAGCCGTCATCGGCATGGCCACCAAGACCCTCTACCCGAACCTCGCCGCCGCCGACGACGCGTTCGCGACCATCGTCCGGCACGCCCTGCCCACCGGCGTCCGCGGTCTGGTGCTGGCCGCCGCGCTCTCCGCGATGATGTCCACCGCGAGCGGCGCCCTGATCGCGTCGGCGACCGTCGCCAACAACGACATCTGGGCCCGCCTGCGCAAGCGCACGGTCACCGGCTCGCAGGACGACGAGATCGGTTCCAACCGCCTCGCGATCGTCGTCCTCGGCATCGCCGCCATGGGCATCGCCTGCGCCCTCGGCGACGTCATCGAAGCCCTCACCGTCGCCTACAACCTGCTCGTCGGCGGCCTGTTGGTGCCCATCCTCGGTGGCCTCGTCTGGAAGCGCGGCAACCTGCCCGGCGCCATGGCCTCGATGATCGCGGGCGGCACCACGGTCGTCGTCCTCATGGTGACCGACGGCCTCCTCGCCAACGAGCCCATCTACTACGGCCTGTTGGCGGGCTTGGTTGCCTATGTGGCCGTCAGCCTCCTCACCAAGCCGACCGAGGAGTCCGTCGTCCAGGCCTGGCACCGCCGCCTGGCGGGCGAACCGGCGCCCGCGGCAGCGGAGTTGAGCGTGGCCTGACCCGCCGTACCGGACCCCCCCACCCGCACCCGCACGTGCCGTACCCCGTTGAAAGGTCCCCATGTCCTCGGAAGAACTCCGGCTGCGCCGCGAACTGGCCGCCGTCTACCGGCTCGTGGCGCACTTCAGGATGACCGACCTGATCTTCACCCACATCTCGGCCCGCCTCCCGGGCCCCGAACACCACTTCCTGATCAACCCCTACGGCCTCCTCTTCGAGGAGATCACCGCGTCCAATCTCGTCAAGATCGACCTGTCCGGCCACCCCGTCGAGGAGTCCCCCCACCCGGTCAACCCGGCCGGCTTCGTCATCCACAGCGCCATCCACGCAGCCCGCCCCGACGCCCACTGCGTCCTGCACACCCACACCAGGGCGGGCTGCGCGGTCGCCGCCCAGGAGAGCGGCCTGCTCCCGCTCAACCAGATCTCCATGGAGTTCTACGGCAGGCTCGGCTACCACGACTACGAGGGCGTCGCCCTCAACCTCGCCGAACAGCGGCGCCTGGTCGGCGACTTGGGCGGCCACCCCGCGATGATCCTGCGCAACCACGGCCTGCTCACCGTGGGAGAGACCCCCGCACAGGCCTTCCTGCGCATGTACTACCTCGACAAGGCCTGCGAGATCCAGACCACCGCGACCGCCACGGGCACCCCGCTCCGCACCCCCGCCCCCGACATCTGCGAACTGACAGCCCGTCAACTCACCGGCGAGGACGAGAAGTCGGACCTCCAGGACGACAAGGCCTACGACCTCGCCTGGTCGGCACTGCTCCGTCTGGTGGAGCGCATCGCCCCGGACTACGAGGACTGAGGTGCCGAGTTCCGGCACCAGTCGGTCGACTCACTTTGCGGAGGCGGCAGTTGACCCGCTGTCGGCCTGAGTGGCCTTCTGCTGGGGCACCGCGGTGTGCGGACCGAGGAGTTCCGCGACCTGGGTGTGGCCGCCGCGCTGGGCGTCGGTCAGGGCGGTGCCGCCCCAGCGGTCGGTCGCCGCGGGGTCGGCGCCGTGCGCGAGGAGGCAGCCGGTGACCTCCACATGACCCTCGGCCGCGGCGAGACGCAGCGGAGTGCGGCCGTCGTAGTCACCGGTGCTGATGTCCACCCCTGCGGACGCGAGCCGGCGGATGGACCTCGAACTTCTTCACGAGCTGACGGCAGAACTCGATTCCCCGTACCGAATTGCCGAGTTCGTCCAGCCTGGGGGACCAGACACAGACCCCCATGAGCCCGGGGATCACCACCATGAGCGCGCCGGACACCCCGCCCTTGGCCGGCAGGCCGAGGGTGAAGGCGAACTCGCCGGAGAAGTCGTACATCCCGCACGAGGACATGAGGGAAAGACAGTGCCGGACGGTCTCCTGGCCGAAGACCCGGTCGCCCGTCAGCGGGCACACCCCTCCGTTGGCGAAGGTGGCGGCGACCACCGCCAGCATGCGCGCGTCCAGTTCGATGGAGCGGCACTGGAAGGAGAACTCCAGCGTCCGCAGCAGATCCGTGCCCGGAGGGAAGGCCTTGCTCTCCCGCATCGCATGGCCGAGCGCGACATCGCGGTCGGCCGTCTGCCGTTCGGAGAGACAGGCGGAGCTGTTGAACCCGACCCGCCTGCCCCCGGCCAACCGCTGCCAGGTCCGCGCCACGTGGTCGAAGCGGTCGGCGAGGGACAGCTCGGGACGGATCAGCGCGCAGCTCATGATCGCCCCGGTGTCGACGCCGTGCTCCTCCAGCGCCATGCAGTAGGCGACGGTCTCGGACACCGACTGGACGCAGAAGGGGACGTCGGCGTCCCCCACGGTGTGCCGCTGGCCGTCGACGGTGCACAGGGAGATCGCGAACTGTTCCGGGTCGACACGGGCGAGTTGGGGAATGTGGTCGGCCACCCGCCCGGCGCGCACGGGCAGCAGATCGTGATGGATCCGGTCGATCTCCTCGGTGAGCGACCGGAAGTCCGGCACGACGAGGGAATTCCGCATCGCCCGCTGCAGCAGACCACTGTGATGCTGGATCAGGGCCACGAATTCCGGGAATCCCAATTCCCGCTCGCCGTCGCCGTCGCCGTCCCGCGTCGCGTCGAGGATGCCCTGAATCCTGGGGTCGTCCTCCAGGATTCCGGTGGCATGGAGATTCCTGACGAGTTCCGCACGGGAGAGTGTCCGGCTTCCGTCGTCGTCGAAAGCGTCGAAGAGGGCGCGGTACGCGGCTTCGAAGGGGTTCGTTCCGGAGGCGGAATTGGGGTTTTCCTTGGGGCGGGTCGTGGACGCCATGCGGCTCACCTCGTGACAGAAACTGCGGATCGCAGAACATTACGATCGTTATGTTCCATTGTGGAGAGGGTGGGAGCCGCTGCCGAGAGCGCCGCCACCCGTTCGGGTGGGGCGTGCGGGAGCGCGAGGGGAGCGGTGGCTGGGCGAGCGGTGCCTACGCGGCGGACCTCGGTCCGGGAGCGCGGTCCAGCAGGGTGCGCGCCCGGTCCAGGCAGCCGTGCGGGTCGGGGGAGGCCTGGAGGGCGGGGAGCAGGAAGAGCCAGAGGTCGGTCACCGCCTGCTCGACGTGCTTGCGGTCGTCCAGGGCGGCGGACACGGTGTGGGTGCCGAAGAATCCGGCGACGACGACCCGCGCGGCCCGCTCGACATCCGTGTCGGGGGCGAGTTCGCCGTTCTCCCGTGCGGAGTCGAGGAGTTGGGCGACGGTTTCGATCCAGCCGACGAACGGCTGCGGCAGTTCGGCGGGAATGGATCTGCTCTCGTTCGAGAGCCGGTTGCCCGCCCGCACGATCACGTTGTCGCGGAACTCGCGCGCCACCGCGAGGCTGAGGCCCACCAGCCGGTCCAGGACGGGTCCTTCGAGCGAGGTCCAGCTCTCCACCAGCCGCGGCCATTCACCGAAGTGGGCTTCGAAGACGGACGCGGCCAGGCCCTCCTTGCTGCCGAAGTGGAAGTAGATGGCGCCGCTGGTGTAGCCGCTCCTCCGCGCCACGTCGCTGATGCTCGTCCCGACGTAACCATGCTGTTCGAACAGCACTGCCGCCGCCGCCAGGACGGCCTGCCGGGTGGCTTCCGCGCGTTCTTGCATCGCCCTCAACGACCCTTGCCCTTCACGCTGAATCGTCTTTTCAGGCGAATCTATCGGACGGTGCGGCATTTCTTATCCGCACCCACAAGAATCACGCATCCTATTATTTTATGAAGGAATCAACCGGATCTCCCCCCTTCGGTACGGCGGCGATCCCGACGCTGAGCTGGGACCGCTCCGTACCGCGGAATCTCGTCCACCGGAAGTCGATCGCGGAGGTCCTGCTCACCGACGGACACGCACTGGGCGAGGGGCGGTTTCTGCTCGCCGCGCAGTGGTCACGCTCCCACTCCACGTTCCGGCCCGGATCCGGCGACCGGCACGACCCGCTGCTGATCGCCGAAACCCTCCGGCAGGGCTGCCTCTACCTCTGCCAGCGCTTCCTGGGTGTCCCCAGCCGCAGCAGGGCCGTCATCAAGACCATCGGCTTCCGCCTCGACCCCGCCACCGAACCCGTGGTCGGCTACGGCGCGACCGACGTGACCTGCCGCGCCACGGTCCACGACGTCCGTCGCGTCGAAGGCCTCCCGTATCCCGCCGCGCTCAGTCTCCGGCTCGAACTGGCGGCGGGCGACGCCGAGTTCGGCAGCGCAGAGGGCCGGGCCCGCATTCTCACCGAGGACGAGTACCGGGCGCTGCGAGGTGCCCGGGCCGGTGCGCTTCCGCCACCCGGCGAGGACGTCCGGCGACTCCCGCCCGCCGCCGTGTCGGCCTCCGCCTCCGGCGGTGTGATGGTGGCCCGGGACGGGACCGGCTCGCTGCGGGTGGCACCGGCCGACCTTCGCCATCCGTTGTTCTTCGACCACCCCAGCGACCACATCCCCGGCATGGTCCTCCTGGAAGCCGCCCGTCAGGCCGTCTGCCTCACGAGCGGCGACACCTCCGGCCGGCTGACCGGCTGCCGTATGACGGCCTCCCGGTTCACGGACTGGGACCCGCCCGCGTACGTCGCGTGCGAGCGAGGCGAGGAGGGCTGGGAGTTCGGCGTCACGCAGGGCGGTGCCGTGGCGGCGGCGGGGGTCCTGCGGTGGGAACCGGTCCTGACCAACTGAGCTGGTGGCGTAGTGCGTTCAGTGACTCGATACCAGCACGTCGACGCGGGCGGACTGCCCGCCCGGCGCGGGCGTCCGCTGAGGGGTGCGCCCGCGCACGGGCCTATGGTCGACCCATGAGGGTGGATCGTCACGACACCGACTGCGTCTTCTGCGGTATCGCCGCCGGCACCGAACCGGCCCGCGTCGTCGCCGACACCGCCGAGTCCCTGACCTTCCTGCCCGTACGACCCGTACACCCCGGGCATGTCCTGGTCGTGCCCCGGCGTCATGTCGCGGACATCTGGGACCTCGACGAGGGGACGGCGGCGGCCGTCGGCACGGCGGTTCTCCGGGCGGCCCACGCGGTACGGGCCGCCCACCGCCCCGAGGGGCTGAACGTCATCCAGTCGTCCGGGGCGGTCGCCACGCAGTCGGTGTTCCACCTGCACGTCCATGTGGTCCCGCGCTACCAGGGCGACCGGATGCCGTATCTGTGGCCCACGAAGGCCGAGGAGGGTGAGGAGACCGAGGAGGATCCGGCACTGCTCGACGACTCCGCGAGGAGACTGCGCAGTGCGCTGGCCTCGCGGCGGCACTGAGGCGGCACGGGCCCGGAACGGCACCCGGTCGTACAGAACCGCCCCTTACCGGGGGTCGCCGGCGACGGACTCGTGGACGGGACGTTCGTCGGGTACGGAGTGGGGTGGTGTCCGGCCGGTGCCGCGGCGGCCCGCGCGGGTGGGGCGGGAGGGGCGGGTCGGGCGGCCCAGGACGACTCCGGCCAGAACCAGTGCCAGTCCGCACAGTTGACGGACCGTCAGGACCTCTCCGGCGACCACCGTGCCGAGCAGTACGCCGGTGACCGGGTTGAGCAGTCCGATGAGACCCACTGTTCCGGAGGGCAGGTGCCGCAGCCCGGTGAACCAGGCCGCGAAGGCCAGTGCGGTGGCGACGAGCGTGACGTAGCCGAACGCGAGGAGCGCCGAGGGGGAGAGCGCGGGCGGCGGACCCTCCACGACCGCGGCGACCGGCAGGAGGAACAGCCCTCCGGCGGTGAGCTGCCAGGCGGTCGAGGCGAGTACGTCGGTACCCGTGGTGTTCCACCGTTTGGTCAGGATGTGGCCGAAGGCCGACACGAGCATGGCCGCGGCCGAGGCGAGGACCCCCGGCACGCTCACCCCGTCCGCCCCCGTGAACAGCATGAGACACACACCGCCGAGCCCGATCGCCGCGCCGGCCAGGTGCGCGCGGCCGGGCCGCTCGGACACCAGGGCCCAGGCGATGAGCATCATCGCCAGCGGGGACACCGCCATGACGGTCGAGGCGATGCTCGTCGGGAGCAGCTGGGAGGCGGCGTAGACGAGCACGAAGAACACGCTCACGTTCAGCAGCCCGAGCACCGCGGACCGCCACCACCACGCGCCGCGCGGTCGCTGCCGGCACAGGCCCAGCAGGACGAGGCCGGCGGGCAGGGCTCGTAGGGCCGCGCCGTAGAGCGGGCTGTCGGGTGGCAGGAACGCGTGGGTGACGTAGTAGTTGGTGCCCCAGGCCACCGGTGCGACGGCGGTGAGTGCCACCCATCGCATGTTTGCTTCCATGGAAGCAAACATAGAGCCAATGTAGCTTCCTGGGAAAGTATCGTGGTGCCCATGGACGCCCCGCACCTCCCGCACCCCCCGGACCGCGTAGCCCGTATCCAGGCCGACTGGCGCCGAGAGCGCCCCGACCTCGACGTCACCCCACAGGGCGTGATCGGCAGGCTGCACCGCCTGGCCGACCACCTCACCGAGGAACTCTGCCTCGTCTACGGCCGCTACGGACTCGGCGAGGGAGAGTTCGACGTCCTGTGCGCCCTGCGCCGCGCCGGCGAGCCCTACGAACGGGCACCCGGCGAACTCGCCGCCCACACCATGGTCACCACCGGCGCGATGACGAAACGGATCGACCGCCTGGAGCACGCCGGCCTCGTCACCCGCCGCCGCTCCGCCGACGACCAGCGCGGCCGGATCGTCGCCCTCACCCACCCCGGACACGAACTGATCGACCGGGCGTTCACCGACCACATCCACAACGAACACCGCCTGCTGGGCCTGCTGACGCCGGGGGAGGCGGAGGCGTTGGAGGGGTTGCTCACTGCGTGGCTCGCGCGGGTGGAGGGGTCGAGGTCGAAGGAGTAACGATGCTGGAACTGCTGGGCTTCTACGACGAGTTGGACGTCAGGTCCGGCCAACCGAACGGATCGATACGCGACGCCGTCCGGCCCGTCGGTGAACCGGACGAAGCGGAACTGGTCGCCTACCTGGACGGCGGTCACGTCCTCCTCGACGTCATGGAAGGCGGGGTCGACGTCCTCACCGGGAGCCCCCACCGGCACTCTCCGGGATGCTCGTCGCTGATGACCGACGGCAACTGGCTGTGGCGCCGGGACTTTGCGCACTACGTGGAGACCCATCACGTCGCGCTGCCGGCCTCGTTCGTCGCGCACGTCCGCGGCCTGCACTACCGGATGCCCACCATCGCCGTCGCGCGGTTCGCGCCCCACTACGACGAGACACTGCCCCTGGTGGGCTGGTCCTCGGCCGTCCCCTGGCGATCGACGGCGACCACGCTCGTGCCCGAACCACGGGCGGTGATCAGCAAGGCCGAGTTCGACGCGGCGACGGCGGCCCGGGAGCGGGAGCGGCCGGCGGGGGGCTGGAACAGACCGCGCAAGGCGCGCAAGCCTCCGAGAACATAGGTGCCGGGCGAGGGACAGGGGGCGGGACACGGTGGTACCGCGGCCGGGTGGCGAGACGGACAAGTTCGGGAATCGCTATGAAGGCGCCTGGACGATCAGACACGCCCTGTACGTACTGCTGGGCTCGGGCACCTCGCTCCAGGTGGAGCCCGGCGGGCCGCTCGGCGACGGGACCGAGTTCGTCTACCGGCACGACCACGGAACGGAGGTGCACCAGGTCAAGCGGCAGAACCGCAACGCCAACAGCTGGAACGTGGCCTCGCTCCGCGAGAAGGGGGTGTGGGACAGCCTGCGTTCGCACGTCGAGGCGGGCAGGGAGTTTCACTTCGTCTCCGTGCTTCCCGCCCGCGCGCTCGACGAACTCGCCGACCGGGCCCGCCGTTCCGACGATCTCGCCGTTTTCCGGACCGAGTGGCTGACGGACGAACTCCGGGGCCCCTTCGACGCCTTGGCCTCGGCCGACATCTACGGTTCGGCGGCGACAGCCTGGAGAATCCTGAGAGGACTTCGGGTGGAGTGGCACGACGAACGGGACCTCGTGCACACCAACGCGGTCCTGGCCGAACAGGTCTTGGCCGGAGCGCCCGGCCGCCTGGCCGCGCTCGCCCTCGGTCAACTCCTGCTCGACAACGTGGGCACCACGCTCGACGTCGCGGCCCTCACCGCCCGGCTGGCGCCGTACGGACTGCGGAGTGTCGTACGGGTCGACGCCGCCGCAGCGTCCGACGCGGTGAGCACAGCGACGCGTCGATGGGCGGCGAGCGTCGAACGTACGCTCCTGAGGCCCACGATCCCCCGCGAGGAGGCCGCCCGTCTCGTGGCCGAGATCGGCGAAGGCACTCGGCGGCTCATCCTGCTGACCGGTACCGCGGGCGGCGGGAAAAGCGCTGTGCTGCACCAGGCGTTCACCGCCCTGAACGAGGCGGGCACCCCGGTGCTCGCCTTCCGCCTCGATCGCCTCGAACCCTTCGGCTCGACCCATGAACTGGGGGAGCGCGTCCATGTCAGTCCCCCCGTCTAGCCTGTGAACCGCACGTTGACGCGTGGATCGAGCGGGGGTTAGTGCAGTGCAGTCCTCACGACAGCCCGTGGTAATCGACAAGAAGATCGATTTCCTCCCATTCCATGACATGCTCTGGGACGACTTCGAGCGGTTGGTGTGCGAACTCGTGCAGGCAGTGGAGTGTCTGTCGCCGTGCCACCGCTACGGAACGCCCGGGCAGGCGCAGGGCGGTATTGACATCGTCGGGCGTGCAGCGGACGGCGGCTGGCACGCCTTCCAAGTCAAGCAAGTGACCCGGTTCACGGACACAAACGCGAAGAAGGCGCTGGACACCTTCGTCCACGGTCCGCGCCCTCAGGGCGTGGCGCGCCTGGTCATCGTCACTTCGTGCAGGGGGACGCGCACCCAAGTGCGCGATCTGGCCCACGGCTACCAGGACCGGTATCCGGGACTGTCTCTCGGCGAGATCTGGGACGCAGAGCACCTGGGGATCCTGCTGCGTAGTCGGCCACTCATCGTGGCCCGCTACTTCGGAGACGAAGCGGCTCGCCGGTTCTGCGACCGCGAGGCATTGGGGGAGCTCTCGCCCACGGAGAGCGCGGGCGGCCTGAATCGTCCGGGCATCCCAATCGCCGCCGCCGACCCCTTCGACCTGGAGGTCCACGAGGCGATCATCGTCGACCACGCGACTGACGATGGTGGGCCACTGCCCGCATACTTCCGCAGGCCCTTCGACGACGAACTCGGCATCGCCGTGAACCAGGCCCTCGCAGGGCGAAGCGCCATGAAGGTGCTTCTTGGAGACTCCTCCACGGGGAAGACGCGAGCGGCATGGGAGGCGATTCAGCGGCTGCCTGGGGACTGGCGACTGTGGCATCCGGCTGCCCCTGAGGACCTGCTCGCCGCGATCGACTTGGTAGGCCCCCAAACGGTCCTATGGCTCAACGAGATCAACCGCTACCTCCTCTCCGGCGACACCGATCGGGACGAGCAGGTCGCTTCCAGACTGACGGGATTGCTTCGAAGCGCCCGATGCGTACCCGTGCTCGTCCTCGGTACGGCTTGGCATGAGCACTGGGCCACGATGACCACCGCGCCACGGGACGAACGCGCGCAGACGAAATCCCTGCTGGCCAGGTGCCCGATCCGAGTACCGGAAACGCTCAGTGAGGACGAGCTCACCATTCTCACCGCAGGGTCCGAGGTCACCGATGAACGGATGCTGCAGGCCGCGCGCCTCGCCGAGAGCGGACACGTTATCCAGTACCTGGCCGGTGGCCCGGCCCAGTTGGAGCGTTACGAGACGGGATCGCCCACCGCCCGCGCGGTGTTGCAGGCCGCCATGGACGCCCGTCGACTGGGCCACAGCCTCGATCTCCCGCATGCCTTCCTCAAGAACGCTGCCGCGGAGTACCTCACCTCGCTGCAACGCGACCTGGCACGGCCCGACTGGTTCACGCGAGCGGTGGAGTACCTGTCAGCCCCGTGTCGTGGTGTACGTGGGCCTCTGACGCCGGCCCCGGGCCCATCTCTGCCGGACCTACCGGAACCGAGCCATTACCGACTCTCGGACTTCGTCGAACTGCACGCGAGAAGGCATCGCGAGCTGAATTGCCCGGGTGAGAGGTTTTGGTCCGCCGCCGTACAACATGCCGCCAGCGCCGGGGACAAGGTCACGCTGAGCCGCGCAGCCTTGGCCCGCGGCATGACGACGGACGCCGAGGCCCTGGCCATGGTGGCGGCAGAGGAAGGCGAGGGCGCGGCACTGTCCACGCTCGCCCTCTGGCTCGAGGACCGCGGCAAGGGCGAGGATGCTCTGTCCTATTTTGAGTTGGCCGCCGAGCTCGGCGATGCCGAGGCTCAAGTCCACCTGGCCTGGCGGTACGAGCGTGCGCAACTGCTCGACGAGGCGGAACGTTGGTACCGGAAGGCCGTGGAATCCAGCGGCAGGTTCGACGCTGCAGCGGGGCTCGCGTCCGTCCTGTCCCAGCGCGGAGAGGACACGGCTGCGGAGCGGCTCTACGAGGCCGTCCTCGACCGCGGCTTCTTCGGAGCCCGGGCCGTCGAGTATCAGGCCCGCTGGCTGGCAGATTGCGACCAGCACGAGCGCGCCCTCCACCTCGCGACGCGATCGTTCGAAGCGGGCAACAGTGAAGCTTTCACCGGGCTTGCCTGGGCCTATATGTACACGGACACGC
The DNA here is from genome assembly GCF_044457385.1 of Streptomyces sp. NPDC050548. Lineage (NCBI taxonomy): Bacteria > Bacillati > Actinomycetota > Actinomycetes > Kitasatosporales > Streptomycetaceae > Streptomyces > Streptomyces sp. NPDC050548. The sequence goes on along the minus strand of NZ_JBITGV010000005.1, from coordinate 345,649 downwards.
CTCGGGCAATCGAGGTGTTCCTGCATGCAATGGAGGCGGGCGACATGAACGCTCCGCGCGAACTCGCCTGGGTGTATGAGGAGGAGGGGGACACGGCCCGCGCCGAACACTTCTGCGAGATTGCCGTCTCCATGGGCGAGACGAATGCTCTGCGCGGTCTGGGCATGATCCGTCGTAGCAAGGGTGGCTACCGATCGGCCGCTGGCCTGCTCTGGAAGGCTTACAACCTCGGCGTGGGCCACGCCTTGCCAGAGCTTGCCAGACTGCGGGAGGAGCAAGGCGACCTCAAACGAGCGGAGCGGCTCTATCGGCGCATACTGCAGGAGGGGGACCCGAGCGCGGAGGCGGATCTCGTCCGCATCCTGGAGACGACAGGAAGAACACGTCAAGCTGAGGAACTGGCCGCTCGTTCCGTGACTCTCATCGAAGCCCTTGCGCGCGCCCGCGCCGCCCGCGGAGAGAGCGAGGCGGCTGAACAGCTCCTGATCCCAGCCATCCGCCAGGGGGACCCGCATCTCCTCTTGACTCTCGCCGCCCTCCGCCGACAACGCGGCGACACCGCGGGCGCGGAACGAGCCCTGCGCCAGGCACAGGACGCAGGTGTCCGCTTCGCCGCGGAGCGGCTGGCGGAGCTGGAAGCCGAAGCCGCCCGACAGGAGGCGCCCTGAGGTTCCCACGAGGAACGCCAGCTCAGGCCCAGACTCTCCTCGACCTGCTTGCCGCCGATGTGCCACGGGGGCCTCATGAGTACCAGTTCTCCGACGACGGACACGCGACGGCGTGCGTCGCCATCACCAGGGTCCACTCCTGCCTCACGGCGAATGCCCTCACGCGACTCTTCGACCTGGCCGATAAGGCACTGAAACTCGTCGTGAACGATGAGGTGGTCGATCTACTAAGCTTGATCATTAACCTCGCTGCTGTTTCAGGCGGACGTGTTCGGTGAGGGTTTCGATTCGTTTCACGGTCTTCCCTGGCTCGTGACGTGGGGCTGGCCTGGGGTTCTTCGAGCCGGGTGGGCGTCCGGGTCCGGGCTTGGAGGGTCTGGGCACGTCGGCGGGACGGGCGGTCTTCACGCGGAGGTGGCGGAACCCCCGGCGGACCCGGGCAGGGGTGAGCCGACGAGGTTGCGCCGGCCGTTCCCAGGGCCGACGAAGATCCTCGGCGAGGGGCCGGGCAAGGCGGAGTTGGGTGTGGGCGGCGATGATCAGCCACGTCCACAGGTCGGCCGTGTGCGGATCGCGGACCTTGGGGACGGTCCAGCCCAGGGTCTGTTTGAACAGCCGGAAGGTGTGTTCAAGATCGAACCTGCGGAGGAACGCCTGCCAGCGCAGGTCGATGTCTGCGCCGGTAATCCCGGTGCGTGAGGACCACAGCCACACCGGCTTCGGGTCACGGTCACCGGGCAGGTGCTCAACTTTCAGCCGGATCAACGTGCCGTGGATCAAAGGGAGTTCACCGCAGTGGTCGAGCCAGGGGCCACGGGCCTGCAATCGGGGGTGCATCCGGTCCCAGGCGAGGGCTTCGGCCGTGCCGTAGCGGGTGGTGTCGCACGTCGTGGCCTGGTCGGGGGTGTGCCAGGACTCCGGCTTGGAGAAGGTGAGGACGCCGCCGTGCTTGCGGGGCTGTCCGCCGCGCGGGGTGGAGCGGCGTGGGCCGGCGTCCCGGAGCATGACGCGGTCCGAGCGCAGGCGGCCGACCAGCTCGACGGGCAGGTCGGCCAGGACGTAGGCGAGGCGGGTGACGTCGTAGCCGGTGTCCATGACGACGAGGATGTCCGCGTCGCCCGGCCGCCACTGCCCGGCATGCACCAGCCGGGTGACCACGTCCCGCAGCTGGGTGGCGGTCACCGCGGTGGCATCGTCGCACGGCCCCAGCCGGACCGCGTCCAGCACGGCCGTCCACGACGTGCGTCCCGTCTCCAGCGCGGCGACGAAGGAGTAGGGCCAGCCGGGGATGAACTGATCCGCGCTGCGGCCCCGTCCGTAGACGTGGCAGAACAGCAACTCCGGGCTGGTGGAGGCGTCGGGCCGCAGCCAGTTGCTCACGTCCACCGCGAGGACGATCCGCCCGTCGGCGGCACGCGGCAGCGGCGTGGAGGCCAGCAGCCTGCGCAGGCGCCGCGGTTCCAGCCAGCCGTGATTGACCGCGTCGTACATCGCCCCGTGCCCGCGCCGGTGCTCGGCCGTGAGCGTCAACTCGACCAGCGACGTCACCGGGCCGTCCGAGCACAGCACCGCGTCGGTGGGCTCGAAGAGCGCATCCGCCCGGGTGTAGAGGCAGTCGTAGAACTGGACACGAAAGTGGGACAGGACACCCAACGCGGCGTCGGCGGACTGTTCAGCGGCGAGACTCTTCACCAGCGGCCGTTCCTTCACGTGACGTTGCTCGACACCTCGAAGCGTGAAGAACGGCCGCCCTGCTGTCCCGGGAACGAACCAAGATCAGCGGGTCAGGTGAACGGCCCTGGTTAAACACCAAGCTATGCGGCAGAAGGGCGAGCGGTGGAAGGCGTCGCGCAAGGACGGCTTCCACGTGCTCCGGCACACATACGCCTCGGTCATCCTCGAAGCGGGCGAGTCCGTCGTCACCCTGGCCCGCTGGCTCGGCCATTCGAGCCCGACCATCACCCTGGACTACTACGCCCACTTCATGCCGGAGGCCGGCGGCAAGGGGCGCGGCGCCATCGACGTCCTGATCGGCCAGCCTGCACTGGCCGCGTAGCCGTCCGCTCCACACGACCCGCGAAACGGGTGGGCACAGCGATCTGCTGTGCCCACCCGTTTCGGCGTTCCACAAGGGAAGTTGGCTACTCTCCGTGCCGATCAGTGCTCCCAGCCTGCGCTTCAGCGGCGAGGCAACCGCAGGTCAACGCCCGCGATCGCAGGAGACCGCGCAGATTGGAGCGCGGCCCATTCTCCCCAGCGGCCTCGCAAGCGCCGTCGGAGCCCGCGATCCGGGCCGCAGCCACTCCCGGGAGCGCCTCTCAGGGCGATTACTCAGAGCCAGTCTTTCCGCTTGAAGATGACGTACAAACTGGTGCAAACACCCGCCATCAGGACGATGGCGAAGGGGTAACCGAGCACCCAGTGCAACTCCGGCATCCGATCGAAGTTCATCCCGTAGATCGTCCCCACCAGCGTCGGCGCGAACAAAATAGCCGCCCAAGAAGAGATCTTCTTGAAGTCATCGTCCAGGTGGCCCTGACCTGCAGAAATGTGAGCGATCAGGTACCTGGCCTGCGTTGATCCTTCTTTCGTGTTCTTTCAGGCTCGCACCCGCTTGGGTAGTCGATTCTCCCCACGCTCTCCCCAGAGCTGCTCGTACTCCCCAAATTCTCCCCAGAGATGACCCGAGTTGCGGCCACAGGCGAGGGGGAGCCAGTCCAACTGGGGCGCGGCCGTGTGCACGCTGAGTGGCTGCCGTAGGCAGGGCAGGAGCCTGTCTATAGGTTCGTCGTCTGCCGGCATCGCCCGTGCTGAGGGTGATCAGCACGGTCTGGAGGACGGGGGTCGGGGGTTGGGGTACCTGGCCCTGGCTTATACCGCCCGCCGGAGCCGAAGGCAGGGTGCGCCAGTGGATGCGTTGCCCGACTCCGAGAGGGGTGGGTAATGTATGTGCGCTTATACCGTCTTGGTCTGCTGCGATGTGAGGAATCCCTTGCCCCCTTCCATCGCTGTGAGGACTGTCGGGAGTGGGTATGCCTGACACCGATCTTCTGCGTGCCAGCCGGGACGGTGATCAGTTCCATTACCACTGGGCGGCTCGCCAGGCGCTGAAACTGCTGCTTCCCGACGCCGATCTGACCGCGATCGCTGTCGAGGGTGTGTCGCCCGACGACACCCAAGGCGAGGCTGGCGAGGACGTAGTCGACATCGCCGAGTACTACGGTGCGACCGGCCTTCACGAGGCCAACCGTGTGGTGTACCGACAGCTGAAGCACTCGACCGTACAGGCCACGGAGGAGTGGACTGTGTCGGGTCTCTCGAAGACGGTCAAGGGATTCGCGGAGAAGTTCAGGCAGATCCGTCAGGAGTCCCCGGGGCTCGAAGAGAAGGTGACCTTCGAGTTCCTTTCCAATCGGCCGGTCCGTGAGTCGGTGCTTCAAGCGATCGAGGTCCTGGCAGCCGGCGGAGAGCCCAGTGAGTACGCGCACGATGTCAAGTACCTCAGGCAGTACGCGAACTTCTCCGATGACGCAGCTGGTGAGGCCGCGTTCTTCAGTCGCCTGGAGGTGGATGCCACGGCCCCGGGTCTGTTGCGGCTCGAAGGGCTGTTCCGGCTGGACTTGACCGGTCTTCTTCCCGGTGCCCCGGATGTGCAGCCCCTGCTGCTGAAGGAGATGATCACCAGGCGCGCGACCTCGCTCGAGGCGAACCACGTCGTTGAACGCTCCACGGTGCTCGCTGCTCTCGGAGTCCCACCTGAGCATGTGCTGCCCGCGCCCAACCTCATCGACAAACCCGGGCATGTCATCGTGACGGACCAGACTCGCGCGATCGTCGACGACATCGTCGGACTCATCGGGCGGCCCGTCGTCGTTCACGCGGCCGGTGGCGTGGGCAAGTCGGTGCTCACGACACAGATCGAACCGAATCTGCCTTCCGGCTCGGTCATACTCGTCTACGACTGCTTCGGAAACGGTGGGTACCGGCGTTCCAGTTCACCGCGCCATCAACATCGTCAAGGTTTGGTGCAGTTGGCGAACGAGCTTGCTGCGCATGCCCTTTGCGATCCGCTGATCCCGGTCGGCACAGCTCAGCCAGCCGACTACGCGAGGGCGTTCATGGCCAGGGTCCGGGGCGCTGCGGAGGCTGTCACGGCCTCCGCTCCCGGGGCGCTCCTGGTTCTTGTCGTGGACGCGGCTGACAACGCGGCGCTCATCGCGAACGACGGTGGGGAGCGGACCTTCGTCACGGACGTGCTGCGCGAGACACTGCCGGACAACGTGCGGCTCGTGATGTTGTGCCGCAGCGAACGCATCGATCTGTTGAAACCGCCGCCCAACGTACACAGAATCGAGCTCGAGGGCTTCGGCGTGGCCGAGTCCAAGCAGCATCTTGAGTCGGTGTTCGGGCCGGTCTCGGAGGCACAGGCGGCCGAGTTCCATCGGCGTACCGGCGGCAACCCTCGGATCCAGGCCCTCGTTCTGGGCATGGCCGCGGACATCGAATCCTGTCTGGTCTCTCTCGGGGAGGCGAGGCACCCCGACGGCTCCCTCTTCGACGAACTCCTCCAGGACATGGTGGACCGGTGCAAAGACGCCCACCACCTGAGCGCGGAGATCGACCGTCTGTGCGAGGCCCTGGCCGCGCTCCGGCCGAGGCTGCCCGTCAAGGTTCTGACCGAGCTGTGCGGAGTACCGGCCGCCCTCGTGCACAGCTTCGCGGCCGACCTCGGACGCCCGCTCCTCGTCGACGGTGACACGCTGCAGTTCCGTGACGAACCGACCGAGACCTGGTTCCGGACGAAGTACCGTCCCACCGGCAACTCCCTGATCGATTTCATCGACCGACTGACCCCGCTCGCCGCCGACGAACCGTACGTGGCTGCCAGCTTGCCCCAACTGCTCTGGGAGGCCGGCCAGGTCGACACCCTCGTCGAACTCGCGATGACCGACGGCGCCCTACCCGAGGGCGATGACCTGGAACAACGGGAGATCGCCCAGCAACGGGCCCAGTTCGCTCTCAAAGCCACACTGCGCGTGGGAAAGGAGTGGGAGGCAACCCGGCTGGCCATCAAGGCCGGCAGCCTGGCCGCCGGTCACTCCCGCCGCCTTCAACTGCTGCGGTCCAACACCGATCTGGCGGGGCAGTTCCTGGATGCCGTCACGATCGAGGACATCGTCGCGAACCGCAGCCTCGTCGGCGACTGGCCCGGCTCCAATCTTCACTGCGAGGGCGCCCTTCTCTCGTTCGCCGCAGGCCAGACCGACTTCGCCCGCAGTCGGCTGCGCAGCGCCTCGGAATGGCTCAGGGCATGGGTGCAGCAGTCGGACGACGACGATGCGAACCGGCACCGAGTCACCGCGACGGATATTGCCGAGGTCGCCTTCGGGCTTCTCAACACCGACGGCGTAGAGGCATGTGTCAGCCATCTTGCTCGGTGGAGCCCCAACTGGGTGGCCTTCGAGGCTGGACTGATCATCGCCACCCGGCTTGCCGACTCGGGCCGCACCGAGGATCTGGAGGCTCTCGGCCTTGCGGCCGTGTCCTTGAAATACCTTCAGCTCGCGGTCGCTTCTGCCGCCTGGCAGGCCAACTTCGTCTGCCAGGCGCCCCTTGCGCGGCGCTTGGTGAGAATGCTGAAGCGCCAGCGCCGATCCGTCTCCGCTCGTCGGCACCAGGGATACTCCGAAGAGAACAAGGAGCTTCCAGCGGTCGGTTGGATCGTCGCGATGGGCCTGCGCCACGGATTTCTCTCGGACGGGGAAGCCGAGCGGATCCTGCGGCTGAATCTCCCCGGCGACCTGGGTAGGGGAGCCGGAAGCCGCTGGGGGCGCGGCACCGACACGATCACGCTGCTGTGCGGCTTCGCGTTGCTGTCGAAGATCCGGAGACAGCCCTTCGACGTGGACGAGTTCGCCGGCGAAGACGTCCGGGAAGCGCGAAAGAAGCCGCACACGTACTCAAGTACCGAAAACGACCACAAGCAGAATGTCGTGCCCCTCGGCGCCTGGGCGAGCCTGTGGATCGACTGCCTCGTTGGAACCGTCAGAGACACGGAAAGTCTTTTCCTGGAACTCGTACCTCCTACCCCGTCCCACCGGACCCTTGAGGAGGTGCCCCACTTCCTGCACAGAGGCATTGCCGGGCTCGGCGTCCGGATCCTAGCCTTCGGCTCGTCCGAGGGAACGCGCCAGCAATTGCTCGACTGGTACCGAGGCGCGCAGCGGCACCTTCCTGATGGGGTCCTCATCGACGCTGTCCGAGCAGCTGCTCCTGTCGATGAGTTGCAGCACGTCGCCGTCGAACTCGCTGAATCCGTGGCCGCTTCGCTCGACGCGGCTAAGGAGAGTGCCGAGTACAAGGCGGAGCAGATGGTGAAACTTACTCGCGCCGTCCAGCGATTCGACAGAAGCGAAGCTCACGCTTACTTCACCCAGGCGATCGATCTGACCGACCGCGTGGGCGACGACGTACACGCGTTGTGGCGGGCCTTCCTCTCCGTCGCCCGCCGAGCATCCGACGGCAATCACGACGACGACCGTCGTGCCTATCGCGTCGCCCAACTTACCGAAAGCCTGGAACCCTACCTCGGGGACGCAACGAATCACTCCGAGGTACTGGTCGCCATGGGCCGCTTGAGCGCCACGACCGCGACGACCGTCGCCTCCCGCTGGCGCGACCGCCGCTTCTGTTCCGTGGGCTCATTCATCCAGGCACTGCTCGACGCAGAGGCCGGCCCGCTCGCTCCGTCCGCCGTCACCGCCGCAGCGCTGGTGCCGTTCGACGAGCACCGCGTCGATGAACTCCGTCTCGTCGAACGAGCACTGCGCGAGACTCCGGGCGACGGTGAGCGTATCGCTGGAACGTTGGGACAATTCCTACGGCCACGACGCTTCAGCAGCGCATCCTTCGAACGCCTCGACCGGACCGCCGCCGAACTGGACGTCGACATCTCCGGAACACTGTTCGCCCCTGGCAAACGCCACATCGCCTTCTCCGCATCGGGCGGTTACAGCTCGGGCCGATGGACCCCGGACAATGAGCAGGACGCAGCGCGAGCGGCTCGTGCACGGCAGGCCGAGGACGCCCTGGCAGAGTGCGACTTCTCCACCGCCGAAGGCTGGGAGCAGGCCCGCCACCTCGTTCGCACGTCCGACCACCTGTTGTATATGGAGCAGGTCATAGCCCAAGCAGTCAAGGTGCCCCTGCGTGAACTCGACGACATGCTCGCCGCGTTCCAGTCCCATCCCAACCTCGACGCTTTCGACTACGCGCAGATGGTCAAGAAACTGGCCGCTCTGCCGCTGCTGCCACGAGCGGCGCGCCAGCAACTGAGGCATCTCGCGGACACGGCCGCGACCCGGTTCAGCCGGGAGCTGACCACCAAGGTCTACGACCCCATCGGCCTGTCCGAACTCGCTCGTCTGGCCGACGAGCGCGATGTGGATCTGCTCTCGACGGCTCTTCGAGAACTCGGTTCGCAGTCGGCCGTGCTTCCCCCCGAGGAGTGCTATCACCTGGCAGCCCGACTTGCCCCACGCCTTACCGGTCAGCAGGCGCAGATTGTCCTCGACGACTTCGGCACCATGCTGGCTGACCTCTGCCCCGAGGATTCGGGCGACGGTGGGTTCGCCGACCTTTCCACTGGACCGACCGGAGTCGTGGAGTGCTTCGCAGGCTATCTGTGGGCAGTCCTGGGTGACCCCGAGCAGGACGTCAGGTGGCGGGCCGCACACTGTGTCAGGCTCCTCGCCGAACTCAACTGCCAAGAAGAACTTGACGCCCTCCTACGATTCGCGCTCGGCACGATCGATGTGACTCCGTTCCATGACGCCCGTCTGCCTTTCTACGATCGGCACGCCCGTCAATGGCTGCTCTTCGCCCTCGCGCGGGCCGCTCAGAACCCCGCGACGCATCGGACACTTGCAGAGTTCGAGCCCCTGCTGCGGAGAGTGCTCTTCGACGACGGACCGCACGTTGTGATGCAGGAGAGCGCGAAAACGATCTGTCTGGCCCTCGCCTCGTCCCGCCCTGAGATCCTGAGCGCAGAGGAACTCGCCACCGTACGCGAGATCAACATCCCGACGGAAATCCTCGCTGAGTCGTGGGAGGAAGGAGAGGCAAGAAATCGAAGCCGTATGGAGGACGAAGCCCACGAATCCGAACTAAGCGACTTTCGCTTCTTCTGGGATTTCAAGGATGACTGGTGCAAGCCCCTCGGCGAAGCCTTTGGGGTCTCCGAGGAGACCGTCATAGGTCTCGCTGGGCGCACTATCACGGACACCTGGCGGCTCCCCTACCGCGGCACCCACGAGGACGACCCGCGCCACACCCTCAGGCTGTACAAGGACGGGAGCACCTTCGCCTACCGTACGACCCGGCCGGACGCCGACGACCTGGACTTCTACCTCACGACTCACGCCCTGTGGACCGTGGCCGGGGAGTTGCTCAAGGTTCATCCCGTGTACCGGGACAGCGAGGCGGACATGGACCTGTTCACCGACTGGCTTCGTGATTTCCGCGTCACTCGAGACGACGGCAGGTGGCTTGCCGACCGACGGGACCCCTCACCGCAGAGCGTCTTGAGAGGAAAGAACGAATCCCCGGACGCCGACTGGGTCTGGCGGCTGAACAGCAGGCACTTCAGTGAGCGTCTCTTGGCGGGTGACGGATGGGTCACAGTCTGGGAGAGCTCCGATGACGCGGGATACGAAGCTGAGCAGAGCGTCCTGATCCGTAGTGCCCTCGTCACTCCCGAGAGGGCCAGAGCACTGGTACTTGCCCTGCAGACAGCCCCTTCGTACATGGGCTACCGCATTCCCGATGCCAATGACAGCGACTACCAGTTCGACGTCCAAGGTTTCCGGCTCACCGGATGGATCGTCGATCCTGACGGGCGTGAGGGGATGGACAGTAAGGATCCGCTGGCCGCAGGGATCAAGTACCCGCCCTATATGCCTTCTGATGAAGTCATCGATCTGCTAGGGCTGGAAGCGGACGCAGATATGCGCGAATGGACTCAGGCCGGTGATATCGCTCTTCGTAGCGCCTACTGGGACGATACTTCTACGACCAGTTCGGACCGCGTGACGGGTACTCAGGGACGGCGGCTGGAAATTCAGCGGGACGCCCTTCAGGAACTGCTGGCTCTGGCCGGACACAGCATGATCGTCGAAGTGATGATCGACCGCACACACAAAGACCACAAGCAGAGCTACACGACGAGGTCCCGCCAAAACGATGACGAATCCCTCCCCCCACGCGAACGGTCCTACAAGATTTACCTCTTCGATGACTCCGGAAGATGCGGCGAGCTTTGAGCGGACCCTCGAACTTGGCAAGGAGATCGCCGACAGTCTCTCTGAGAGTGATGTCCTGGGCCGCTGGATGGCCCACCGCATCGGTGACTTGATCGTGCAGGCGGAGAACGCCACGGGAGCAGAGGCGGACGGCGTACGCCGCGAAGCGACGACCGTCATCCTCGCGCTCTGGGACCACCGGACGGCATTCCCGTCCCCGACTCCACCGCTGCGCGCGTTCGAGCCCGTGTTCAGGGCATTGGAACGACTGAGCGAGCCCCAAGACCGCTGGAGCTTTTACCGGATGTTCCCGTCTGGGAGTGAACCCAGTGAGGACGACATGGTCGGAGCACCGCTACTTCGGGTGGCGTTGAGCCTTGAGGAGACCGTCCGTGGCGTGGCAGGTGAGATTGTCGCGCTTGCTGCCCAAGAGGCCGACGACAAGGAGGCCAAGTGGTTGAAGCTCTCGGAGCATCTCGAACCGGACGAACAACGAGCGGCGCGGGACGCCCTCCTTCGGCTGGCGCGCACCCTCAAGGCGTACACCGATGGCGAGGATGGCGATCCGGCCGCACGCACAGGGCTCCCGAAGCTGATCGCTGCTCTGCAACGTGCCGAGTCACAGCTCGCAGAAGCTCGGCGGGTCCTCGAAGACGGTCTGCCCGCGATGCCGTCGGAGCGTGAACCCGACGGGTCGGTGTGAGGGTAGGGGCCTTTTTGAGGAACGGTCTTCCGGTCCGCAACTGATCTGCTGGCACGGGGGTACCTGCTAGATGTGCCTCGCCTGGGCGTGATCAGTCGATGTCGGGGGCACCGGACTCTTCGAGGAGACGGGTCGCGAGGTCGTCGGCCCACTCCACCGCCCAGGCGCGGAGAGAGATGATCGTGGCGTCATCGAGGCCGTAGGCGGTGAAGGCGTCGTCGTCGGTCCACTCGGCGCCCGTTAGGTTCGCCTGGAGGTCCTCGCGCTCGAAGCGGCCGCGGGCGTGTCGGCGGCCGAACTCTTCGAGTTCGGCATTGGTCCAGCGGCGGGAGGCTGCGAACACGTCGATCAGGTCGCGGGCGCTCCGCGGTCGGCGAGGGCGCGGACCTTGGTCCCGACCACGTCCTCCTCCGCGGGGACGGGCCCGTACGGGCTCTGGGCGACCGGCCGCCAGAAGATTTCCTTGAGGATGTCGACTTCGCATTCTTGCCCGGTGGCCGGGTCGGCCACGGTGAAGCGGGCGGACAGCGGGGCGGTCTCCAGCGCGTGTACCTTCCAGCCGCGGGCTTCCAGGCCGGCGCGGAGCGTGGCTGCGATGTCGGCCATGGGCGCCGGGTTCTCGGTGGCGACGTCGAGGTCCTGGCTGGGTCGGTTCACCAGGCGGTGTGCCTGCACGGCGTATACACCGGTGAGAACCAGTGGATACGGAGAACCGAGGGCGATGACGTCCGCTAGGAGCCGCGTGTGCAGCTCTGGCATGTCCGTCACGCGGCCGCCCGGGTGCGAGAGGCGAGCTCGGGGAAGGCGTCCTCCCGCACCGTGCGCACGGTGCGAACACTGATCAAGAAGCCCAAGCAGCACCAGACATCCTCATGACGGCCCTCAGTACAGCTACTACCAACGAACTACCGGCGCTTCTCACCTTGATCTCGACGAGCCCGCAGGCTTCCCAGACCATCTCCGACTACTTTGACGACGCAGTCGAGGCTCGCGAATGGGACGAGGCACACGCAGTCCTCATTGCTGCCGCTTGCCCTGACTATGCGCCCCTTTGGAAGGTCCTCCTTGCGGCCCTTTCAAAGGGCCAAGGCACGATCGAACGCGTAGGCCCGCTCATCGCGGCGCTCCTCACGCACACTCCCAACAGCGCTCCCGGCAATCTCGTGGACGAGATCGCTCCCGTGCTCCGCGACGCGACCGTCAACACCGCCACCGCACTTGGCTATGCGGTTCGGCCCGTACATGACGTTGCCACGGCCCTGCGGCGCACGCTGCACGGACACAGCAAGACAGCCGCGGAGAAGGAACGCACAACTGCTTTTAAACAGGCAGCAGGCATCCGATGAGGAGCATCGCCCTCAGTCGTCAACACCCCCAAGCCGACGGGAGGTTGACGATATGCTCGTCTGCGTGGGTAGTTTCCTGGGGGTGTTGTGGCCAACGCAGACTTGATGACCGTCACGCTTGAGGGAGCACCTGACAGCGATCCGGTCGAACTCGACGAACTCACCATCCAGTTACGTGCGGCCCTGCTCGAACTTGACGTTGATCGCGTTGAGCCGGTCCGTGTCGATGAGACTCCCGAAGGCTCCAAGCCCGGCGATGCCGTCGCCGTTGGGGTACTCGCCATAACCCTGTCGCCGATCGCCTTGCGGGGGGTGTTGCGGTTACTGGAAACTTGGATGGCCAACCGTCCGGTTCGCAAGGTACGGGTTGTGTTCGGCGACGACAACATCGAGCTCGAACAGGCTTCGGCGGAAGACCAACGGCGGCTCGTCGACGCCTTCATCGTGGCCCATGGATCCGCCGCACATGTGGGGCCGGAAGGCGAATCAGGGCTGCCAGGTGCCTGACGCGAGCTGCTCTGTCGAGCGGAGAGGCGTGGCGGGCGGCCGTGTCTGGTAGCCGCAGCGCGTTGCTCATTGCCACGGGCGAGTACGAGAATCCCGCGCTGAAACAGCTCCGTTCACCCGCGCGGGACGCCGCAGGGCTTGCGGAAGTGCTTCAGGATCCAGGCGTCGGCGCATTCGACGTCACGCAGGTGATCGACCGTCCTCAACACGAAGTCAATCGGCGCCTGGAGACCTTCTTCCTGGACCGAAGTCGGGACGATCTGCTACTCCTTCACGTTTCGTGCCACGGCATCAAGGACGACAGCGGGAGCCTCTACTTCGCTGCCGCAGACACGGACCGAAGGCTCCTGGCTTCCACCGCGATATCCGCAGCGTTCGTGCACGAGCAGATGCGCCGCTGCCGGGCGAAGTCGATCGTCGTGCTCCTCGACTGCTGCTACAGCGGTGCATTTCTGCCCGGGGCCAAGGGCGATACAGCTGTGCACGTGAAGGAAGAACTGGCAGGCCATGGCCGGGCTATTCTCACGGCGACGAACCGCACCGAGTACGCCTGGGAGGGCGATCACCTCACGAAGTTGGTGCCTGAACCCTCTCGATTCACCGGGGCAGTCATCGATGGTCTTCGGACTGGCGAGGCGGACCGGGACCAAGACGGAATCGTCAGCGTCCATGATCTTTACGAGTATGTCTACGAGCGGATCCGTGCCGCCAATGTGAAGCAGAGACCGCAGATGTGGGTCGAGCTCGAATACAGGGTGGCCATCGCCTGGGCCAACGGCAGGTCGCATGGGGGAGCCGTCCCCGCGACGCTCACCGCTGAGCCGGTCTCTGCGCCCCTCGCTGGACCTCGCATCAGTGCTGTGCAGGAGAGGAGACCCCCACGGCCGCCGGCGGGCGATGAGCGGGAACTGGATGTTCCCCCGTCGATTCGAGCACGGCTGCCCGGTGCGGGGCGGAACGCAGAGGTTGGGCGTGTTGCCGCAACCGCCGACAGGACTCTGGAAGATGCTGCGCTGCGCGACACGCCTTCCTCGCCGATCACCGTAGGCTCGGCCGAGTATTCGCCCGACGCATCCGGGGACTTGCCGCCGCATGCCGGGCAATCTGTGCACGCCGCTGCCATGACGTACCCACTGCCTTCGGTGGACCTGCTCGCACGAGGCGGCCCCGCTACGGCACGCAGCGCGGCCAACGATGCAGCGATTGCCGCGCTCCAGAACGTCTTCAGCGAGTTCAAGGTCGACGCTGCCGTCACCGGGTTCTGGCGCGGACCGACGGTGACACGCTACGACGTCGAGCTGGGCCCTGCCGTGCAGGCTGAGCGGATCATCGCGTTGACGAAGAACATCGCGTACGCGGTCGCCAACCCGGATGTACGGATCACTCTCCCGGCAGCCGGCAAGCCCGCGGTCGGCATCGAGATCCCCAACACCGAGCGTGAGGTGGTCAACCTCGGCGACGCGCTGCGCATAGCGGCCAAGGCCGAGGACGATCTGGGCTTGATCCGCTTTGACGGACATCCGAGATCAGGGGTTCTGCCCCGGAAGGATGTCCATCATGGAGAGCATGGGGAAGAAGAAGCCTCGGCCTCGCCGTTCGTTCACGCCGGAGTTCAAGGCCGAGATCGTCGAGCTGTGCCGTCGCGGTGACCGCTCGGTCGGTCAGATTGCCAAGGACTTCGACCTGACGGAGACCGCGGTGCGGCTGTGGGTCAGCCAGGCCGAGGTCGACGCGGGCGAACGCGATGGCCTGACCAGCAGTGAACGCGAGGAATTGGCCGCGCTGCGGCGGGAGAACCGCCGGCTGCGCGAGGACGTCGACGTCCTCAAGCGGGCCACGGCTTTCTTCGCGAAGGAGACCCGGTGACGGTGCACCCGTTCATCGAGGCGGAGAAGCGAGACGGTCACAACGTCAAGCGCGCGTGTGAACTGCTGCAGGTCTCCCGAACCGCCTTCTACGCCCGCCGCACCGCCAAGCCCGGCCCGCGGGCGGTCCGTGACGCGGAACTGACCGGCCAGATCACCGAGGCCCACGCCAAATCGCGCGGCGCCTACGGCGCTCCACGCATCCACGCCGTGCTGAAACGCGAGGGTGCTGTCTGCGGACGCCGCCGCATCGCCAGACTGATGCGGGCGGCGGGCCTGGAGGGCCGCCACCGCAGACGACGGCACCTGACCACCATCCCCGACCCCCGCGCCGCCACCCGGCCCGACCTCATCTTGCGGCAGTTCGGTCCCGACCCAGCCGGCGTCGACACCCGCTGGTGCGGCGACATCACCTATGTCCCGACCGAGGAGGGCTGGCTCTATCTGGCCACCGTCATCGACATCGCCTCGCGCCGGGTGATCGGCTGGGCGACGGCCGATCACCTGCGAACCGATCTGGTCGCCGACGCCCTCACGGCAGCCTGCCGACAGCGTCGTCCCACCCGGCCGGTGATCTTCCACTCGGATCGTGGCTGTCAGTACACCAGTCAGCAATTCGCCACCCTGGCAACGGAGTTCGGCGTCCGTCTGTCCGTGGGCCGAACCGGACAGTGCTGGGACAACGCGCTCGCCGAGTCGTTCTTCGCCACCATCAAAAGGGAGTTGCTCGACACCACCGCCTGGCCCAGCCGGGCCGCCGCCCGCACCGCGATCTTCGACTTTATCGAGGGCTGGTACAACTTGCACCGACTGCACAGCAGCCTCGGCTACCGCAGTCCCGTCGAATACGAGACCGCACGCGCAGCCTGACCACCACACCAATGGTGTCCGTCAAAGCGGAACAAGCTCAAGCTCACGCCACCACTCCAGCCGTGCCGGGGCGGTCTGGGGGAGGGCGCGGACGAGGCTGCGCGCCAGCGTGACGAGCGTGGTGGTGACGGTGGTCAGGGCGACGAGACAGGCGGCGGCCCAGGATGGGACCGCTGAGAGGTCGGGCAGCACGGGATGAGGGCCTTCCGGAGGCGCGAGGGCGAGGTCCGCGACGGACCCGCCAGGGTCGTGCCGAGGAGCCTGGCGCTGGCCGAGCGGTGGTCGTCCGTGCTGTCGGGAGGTCGCTCGACTCGGCCCAGGTGGGGCGGTTGGTCACCGGGTTCGGCATGCCGGTGACGCCGTTGGCGTCGCCCCTGGCATGTGCATCCCCCTATGCGTTGTCTCCGTTGGCCGGTGTCTTCCCCGAGTCGGAGATCCCTACACGACTTCCGAGATACCACTAGGCGGCCCCAGTGCCACCGGTGGTTCAGCTCCTCAGACGCTCTCTGGTCCCGATACGTTGTGACCGTTCTGTCCGGCGCTTGCTTCGCTCGCTCGCGGTCTGTCATTTAGGAGATCGATTGGACGTGTCACGCCAGTGAAGAAGGATGGTTCGTCAGTGCCACCCGGCCCATCCGTGATCTGGGAGAGCCGAGGGGCTACACCCCGCCGCAGTTGCTGCTACAGCGGTGCGTGAAGCCGTCGCTGATCACGTCCGTGGAGTGGGTGGCGCCCTCGGCCGCGCTGGGGTGCCGCTCTGGGAGCTGGGACTATGCACAGACTACGGTCAGATGATGCGTCGTCACAGACGCCGACTACCTGCCGCACTCCATGGGTCTCGTGGCTGGTCCACAAGGAAGGCTCGCTCTACGAGGTCCAGCACCTACTTGGGCACGAGAGTTTCCAGAGCACCCAGCACTACACCCACCTGCAGCCGGACGCCCACAAAGCTGGTTCTTGGCGCTTGGGAACATCTCGATGCTCCGCTGCCGGTTGTTGCATAGACGATCCTTCGCCCTGTCCTCCATGGACAGGGCGAAGGAGCTTGCGTGGTGCAGGACACCTCAGGTCAGGGGTCGCCGGTCGGTCGGCCCGTCGTTCCTAGGCGGTATGGCGGGTGCCCGGGCGCCGGAAGCCTGTTCGGGGGGCGTGGCGGCTTGGTGGCCGTGGAGCCGGTAGACCATGTCATCGGGACAACGATCCAGGCGGGCTCGGCGCCACGCGGCGTCGTACGACAGGGCGCTTGCACTGCGCCGTTGGATGATCAGGGCTCGAAGGCTGGTGAGGGGGGCCAGCAGTACCCGCCACAGGACGAGCTTCATGGATGCGCCCTTCGAGACGCCTCGTCGGACTCAGTTATGTCCGTCGGTGCCATGCCGCTGGGCAAGCTGCCGCCGTTGAGAGCCTTGAGGGAGTCGGACAGCACGAGCATGGCCTGCTGTCGCTTCTCGATATTCGTGAACCCTTGGCCGACCTGCTCCCATTGCTGCAGGAGTGGGAACCACCAGCGGTCGCAGGAGCAGATCAGGCGAGCAAGTCGCTGGAGCTCGGCAACGTGTTCGTCGCCCAGGACACCGGCAGCGTGGTGTTCAAGTTGGTCCAGGACGACGAGATCCGGGTGATCGTAGAGATTCGTCTTCAAGAACCGCAGACGGCGGATACGTTGCTCGTCCGCTGCCCGCTGCGCCAGTAGCTCCTGCGCTGCGCTGGGCAGACCAAGAGCCGCGCGGACGTTCAGGAGGCAGTAGTTCGGGGCGCGACGAAGCAGGCAGCCGAGGGTGGCATTGACGGCATCTTGTGCGGCAGGCAGGTCTGAGGCTCCCTGACGCACCGCAGCCCCAGCGGCTGTGGCATGCACGGTAGCGCGCACTGTCTCCTCCAGATTGGGAGGTACACGCCAGAGTGGTCGCCAGGTGATCGTGTACATAGCCTCGAACGCGATGCCGTCGGTGGCACTGGGCAGCAGACGCGGCTGGGCAGACCTACTTGTACGGGCAGCGCGGCGCCACGGCCACCTCATACGAGGTTCGCTTCGAGCGGGAAGACCGTGCGCAGTCGGCTGTCGACGAGGTGGTTGTAGAAGTCGTCAGCCACGGTGACGCCCTCAACGGTGGAGATCCCACGCAGCTCGTTCATGAGCTTCATGCCGGCCTCGAACATGTTGTGGCCACTCAGCGCACGCAGGAGTTGGTCGCGCATCTGCGTGTAGAGGCTGGGATTGCCAGCACAAGAACGGATCCAGTCCGTCAGGCGCGAGATGACTTCGGCGGAGGTCTCCGAAGAGGAGAGCAGGTCGTGGACGGCTCGCTGTACGTCGATGCCGGCGGGAGGGTTGCACACGAGCCACGGCGTGCCGTCGCGGCGGACGGTCATCAAAGCGAGGAACGCCAGTGCACCGCCGCGTGCGGAGACCTTGCCCTGTTGCCAGCCCTGGACCTCACCCACCAGTCGCTGGGCCACGGTGGGGTGTTCGGCCAGAGCGTCGAAGGCATCCCGGACTTGGCTGACTACGCTGTCGTCGGTGTTCTTGTGTGCGACGCGGCGCAGGCGCACCATTGCCCGCTTGGCCAGGGAGGTATCGGCGGAGGAGTCCTCCAGGATGCGTCGGCACAGTGCAATCACGGTGGGTGCGTAACTCTTCTGCTCCGCCCACCCGTAGAGCGCCTCCCAGGCCAGGCGTCCGACGTGTTCGTTGTGCACGGCGCTTTCCATGACCGCACCGAGCACCTGTGGCTGACTGCTGCCGACGAGTTCGCCCAGTGTGGTGAGGTAGTCCACCGATCCGTGCCGCACGGTGAGTTCGGCCAGCGCGGCCACTGCGCGGTCTTCCGGATCGGCGCCTTGGGCTGTCGCGACGAGCCAGGTCAGCAAGGGCTTGCGCAAGACGTCGTAGTTGTCCCAGACGTACTCCAGCACCGCGCGTCCGTAGGCGGGCCGGTCGAAGACCACGGTGTCCTGCATGTCGACTCGTCCCCCGACATCCTGGATACGCCTGCGCATTCCCCGTCCGGACAGTGCGGTGAGAGTGGGGGAAAATCCTGCTGATGCGCCGGGAGCGTCGGGGACGGCTCCGATGCCTTTCAGCAGAGCAGCCGCACTGCGCGCGACGACGGGCATGGGCGCTGACTGCTGCACGGCCAGGGCAAGCAGCAGACAACGGTCCTCCACGGTGAGTGAGGGGTTGTCGTGGTCGTGCAGGCCGTTCATCTCGCCGAACCTGCTGTCGAGTTCCCCACGCCAGTCGGTCAGCGCCGCGATGATGCGTTCTTCCAGAGGTGTCGGGGTTCCACCCTCGCCGTCGGCCTGTGCGAGCGGCTGCTGGGGGTTGGCGTGGACGTGTTCCTCCCAGGCCATCACGGCGGCCTCCGCAGCCCGCACGGCGGCCACCGCGGTCAGTCCACGCAGGGAAGCGGTGGCCTTGGAGAGGGACTTCAGCGATGTGGCCAGTTGTCCGTAGCCGTTGGCGTCCAGATGCGCCTCTACCACTGCCAGGGCATCGGGCGCCTCGCGCAACCGAACCACTTGGATGCCGTCACGATCGCTCAGGCGGTGATCTTTCCAGAGGTCCTCTGCCACGGTCAGCGCCAGATAGGAACGGCAGTCCCGGAGATGGGTGGCGTGTTCCGACAGAGCGTTGAGGAAGTCGGCCGATACCTGATCCTTCTCCGGGTGCTTGAGGTCGAGCTGGTAGGCGTGTGTCCTCTCCAGGGGCAAGCGGCCCTTGCTGGGGGTCCTCCAGTCCGCGTCCAACTTGACCACGGTGGTGTTGATGGCAGTGTGTTCGGCCAGAAGGCGCAGTGCGAGGGTCGTCGAGCCGCATGAGCGGGGCGCGACAACGATGATCACGGGTTGGTGGGGGCGGCCGGTTGAGGGATTGACGATCTGCTCCCAGACCGTGTCCCAGTGCGCGCTGCGAACGAAAGGCTGATCGAGCAGCCGCTCACGACTTTGTTTGACGCCCTCCAGCACGTCCTGCTTTCGGGTCTCCAGGATCAGTTGTTCGATGAAGTGGGCGACGACGTCGGGATCCCCATACACGTGTGTCGCTCCACCGTCGGTTTCGTGCACGCGCGGCGCGGGTGGGACAGGATCCGGTGGTGGGGGAACCAAAGAGGAAGATGGTTCGCCGGTGTTTCCATCCGGCCGATCGGGTGCGCCGGTTCCAGGACGCAGGCGATGCAGCCAGCCGCCGGAGCCGTTGGACTGGTTCTCCCCAGCCTCACTGGTCGGCGGGGTGGTGTCGGAGCGGGTGGGGTCGAACGGTACGTCAGACATACGCGTACTCCAGGGTGAGTGCGGGACGAGCGGCAGGGCGGAAGGCCGGGCGCCTCACCGCTGGCGGCGATCGATTCGCAGGGTTTCGATGCTGTTGGCGATCGTGGCGTCGCTGACCTGCTCGTGGAACTGGAACGTCCCGCCAGTGCTGGCAGCCGGTGTCGCCGTCGCATCGCTCGGCTGCGTGATGCAGGACGAGGCAGCAGCCGGCGATGCGGCGTCCGAGACGTAGGGGCGCACGGCCGGTCCGGTCAGTCCGGGCACGTGGATCCGGCAGGGCTGTTCGAAGCCCGGCTTGTCGCTGACGCGGGCAATCACCTCAAGGAAGTGGTGCGGGCCCAGATCAGGCGTGCGTCCTGCGTGCACCGTGCGCTGGTAGACGATCTCGGAGAGCGCGGCAGCGAGGAAGACGCCGCTGTCCTTCGCGGCGGACAGCGCTTGGCGGTTTGCCTGACTGTCGAGCAGCCGAGTGGTGTCGTTGATGGCGTTGCCGCGGTGGTCGGGGACGGACAGCGGGCCGACGTGCACACTGGTCCGCAGTCGCACGACGGGACTGCTGGCCAGCCGCTGCTGCTCGTAGCGCACCAGCGCCGCATTGAGCCGGCCCAGCAGCGGGTCCACGAGCCGAGCCAGCACCGAGGGTGGGAACAGCAGGATCGCCCCGTCGCCGTTGTCCTTGTAACCCCCGGGGAAATCCTGCGGAGCAGGCAGCCGGCATTCGGCGAGCACGTTTGCCACGATGTCGTCCACGTCGCACCGCGCGGCGGCCATCTTCGCCTCGGGGATCTGGCTGTACTTCTCCATGTCGATCGCCACGAGGGCGAGTTCAGCGGGCACGTCCAGGGACTCTGCTTGCAGCGGCGCATCCATCGGGCACCGTCCTTTCAGCACAGGCGGTCAGGGAAATGCCCATGCTGATCGGGTTGGACGGCCGCCGCTGCCCAGCAGTGGGCACGCCTGAAGTGCGGCCCGTCACGTCTGCGTACGCGCGTGTGACTGAATCGAATGGATGTCGCGAACGAGGAGCCCGCCACCAGAGGTGGTGCGGATCCAGTCCTGCTCGCGCCACGGCTTGAGCGCGTTGACCACCGCGTTGCGCGAAGCTCCGATCATCTGAGAGAGCTCCGTCTGTGTCAGACGCACGGCGAGATCCGAGGCCGAAGGGGATGCGACGTCGACCAGGCGCGACAGAGCCGATGCCAGACGCAGCGGAACCGACGCTGTAGCCAGTTCGAGCCGGACGGCCTCCGACTCCCTGACGCGGGCAATGGCATGCCGCAACAGAGGGGCGAGCAGGTCATGCTCGTCGACGAAGGTGAGGAAGGCAGCAGCTGGAACGATGTGAACGTGGCAGGGCTCGGCGGCAATTACGGTGGCTGTGCGTGGCTGAGAGTCCAGCACCGCCAACTCTCCAAGCAACTCACCGGCGCCGCGCACGGCGAGCAGTGTCCTTTCCCCGCTGGCCCCGGCCAAGGTGATCATTGTCGACCCGGATTCCAGGACGATGACATGTGTTGCCGCGTCTCCTTGCCGCAGCAGCACACTCCGGGCGGGACGGACGTGCTGCGGTGCCAACGCCCTCAGGCAGGCCCATAACTCGTTACCGATCACCATGGCATGCGGCTGATACACGTCGCCCCCTGCTGCGCGGCCCCGACACACACTGAGGCGATCGTCTCAATTAACCAGAAAGCAACTCAACAGGCATATTCCAGCCATCAGAAGAGCCGCCAGGGAAAAATCGACGGCGAGGCGGACCGCGCGCAGCTTTCTGTCCGCGAGCCAGGCGAGAACCCGCAAACGGCGTGCCTCGACATGTCGTTCAAGCTCCCCATGCGCGGCTGCACTCACGCCGAACCTGAGGTGTACGACTGCCTCGGCCATCAGTTCGGCCCGCAATCCCGCCCCTGGCACCACGGGGCGCAGTACGAGCAACGCGGCCCCTATCGCGAACAGCAGCAACAGGCACATCAGTAGTAGGGAGAAAACCCCGATGGAGGGCAGAACGTCTGTACTCGACAGAACGGCGACCCCTGCTGCCAGCAGTCCGCCGGCAATTCCACACAACGCCGTTGCTTTGGTGTCCGCCCGCTGCACCTCGACGAAGGCGCGTTCGGCGTGCCCTTGCAGTTGTTGTAGGTCTGTCGGAATGCCCCATGGCTCCTGCATATCGGCCACGTCCTCCGCTGGCGTCGGTGTGCTTGTCCTGGCAGTCGCCAGCCTGCTCGCAGAGGTGAAGGAGCGTTGCCTATCGCAGGGCACGAGACGCGCTGGTTCGCTCACTCCGCGGCTATCGGAACGCGGCGGAGTCTGCTGCAGGTTTGGGTGACAGGCCGACCTGCCCCACGTCGTGGGTTCCAGTTCTAGTGGCTAACTGAGGGTCCTTCACGGCAGTCTGGCTTGGCGGCGCCGTTCGCCCCACGTCGCTCGTCCGTGGCAGCGATCTCGGTCACGGGGTAGCCGTGTCGTATTCGGATCTGGCGGCACGGGCGATCTTGGCAAGCGCCAAGTACTGGGTAACTCGCTGGCGAGGAAGGCAGCGAACGAGCTGCGACCGGCGTTGAGAAAGGGGTGGGGCATGCTCTCTTCGAAAGCAGTGTCCTCCTGGGTAGTTCACCCACCCTCGTGAGGGTGGTCCGGTGCTGCAGAATGAACAGTCCGGGCTTGAGGGGGAAACGATGCCGCTGGTTCACGTGCACGGAATTGCCAATCGTGGGGCGGAAGATGAGCGGCGGACGGCCCTTCGGGACAGCTGGTTTCGGCTCGCGTTGATGCCAGCGGCTGGCTGCCGGTCGCCCGAGACGCCGATCCTGAATCCGCGCTGGGGAGCGCTGTTGCCGCCGCCGGCATGGAACTGGGCGAGTCTGCACGTCGCCGGAGTCGAATCCCTCGGTGGCGACGAGGCTGAGATCGACGACTCGGTCGCGGAGATGGTCGACGGAGTTGTGGCGGCGGCGCCGGATGTCGCCGAAGGACACGTGCTGGTGACGGCCGCGCGGGCGTCGCTTTTGTGGGCCGTGGAGTTGCTGGCGGCGTCGGTGGAGGCACGGTCGGCCGAGGAGCGGGACGCGACGGTCGCTTTCTGCGCGAGGGCCGTGGCCTATTGGGCGCGCAAGACCGGCGACGGCCGACGCGGTGATGGCGTCGAGTTCTTCGCGTGGCTTGGTGAGGTCGAGGCCGACGTCGATTTTCTGGATCGCCTGGACGAGGAACTCGACGCCTGGCAGCACGAGTTGGATGAAAGCGGCGGGCAGAAGGACGTACCGGACGAGTGGGAGCGGTTCGGAGGTGTGTCTGTGCCCCGGCCCGCGCGGGCGGCCGTGCGACGGATCAACGCCGTTTTCGCGAAGACCGTCGCCAGCGGTGTGATGGCGGTGAGTCGGCGCTTCACGCCGAAGGGCGCGCTCTTGTTCGCGGACGTCGCCGGGTATCTCGCAGGGCGCGGCAGTGTCGAGCAGCCGGGTCCTGTCGTGCAATTGGTGGGCAAGGCGCTCGACGACGCGGCCCGTGCGGTGCGGGCGTATGGTGATCCGCTGATCGTCGTGGCGCACAGCATGGGCGGCAACATCGTTCACGACGTCCTCTCGTTCTACCGGCCTGATGTACGCGTCGACCTGCTGGTCACCGTGGGCACGCAGGTCGGCCTGTTCGAGGAGTTGAAGCTGTTCGCCGCGAGCGACCCGGCAGTGCCGTCTCCACAGGTCGCGAAGGTATCGCGGCTACCGAACGTGACGCGTTGGATCAACGTCGTGGACGTACGGGATCCGTTGGCGTTCGTGGTTGGGCCGGTGTTCGCTGGCGCTGAGGATCTGGTGTTCGATAGTGGGGCACTGCTGCCACACGGCGCGTATCTCACTTCGCCGGACTTCCACCGGAGGCTGGCTCGCCGGGTTGCCGAGGGGGTCCGCTCGTGACAACGCTCAGGGATCTCGCCATCGACGGACCGGCGCTGCACGCGTTTGTGATCGGCGTGGGGCAATACGACTGGTTCAAGGGCGGCACGCATCAGCGGCCCAGGGCTCGCCGCGACGACCACTGTCGAGGCTTCGCGCAGTTGACGGCGCCGCCCGTGTCCGCGACGGCGATGTGCGAGGCCCTTCTCGGTCCGCTGGGCGCGCGCCCGGAGTTGCCGTTGGGCAGCCTGGAAGTGCTGATCTCGGCGGAGGATCCGGTGCGCCTAGCGGGCGACGAAGGTTCGACGGAGATCGCACCGGCCATGATGCGCGAGGTGAGAGCAGCGTTCGAGCGCTGGTACGAGCGTTGCGACGGCCATGCGGACAACGTCGCGCTGTTCCACTTCTGCGGGCACGGCGTCCAGGTCGGCCGGGGCCCGCACGGCCTGCTGCTGCAGGACACGGGCGAGAGTCTGTTCTCGTATTTCGAGAACGCCGTCGACCTGGATCGCACGGTACTGGGGATGGAAGACAATACTGCCGAGAAGCAGCTCTTCTTCGTCGACGCATGTCGCGGCATGCCGTCGTCGCTGGAGGAGGCGGCTGGCATCGATGCCACCGCACTCAAGTCCCCAGCGCGTGATCCCCAGAGTCGGGATCGGCTGGTGCTGCGGTCCACCGACGTCACCGCCGACGCGTACGCCCGCCTCAAGTCGCCCTCGCTGTTCACCCGCGCGGTGTTGAGGGCGCTGGGCATGCCGCGCGAGCCTCGGCAGGGCTCGAGATGGGAGGTCACCACGGACACCATCGGGCCGTACGTCCGTCAGCTTACGGAATGGCCAGGGCTGCGCGCGCCGGACGAGCCGCGCCAAGTGTGCGACTATTCCGGCAGCTCCACCAAGGGCGGCACCGTGTTCACGTTCGACGCATGCCCGCCGGTGCCGTTCCACTTCGACACGAATCCCGGTGACGCGCTCTCGTCGGCCATGTGGACACTGTCCGAGCGCGTCGGCGGGCGTCCCATTCAGCGGCGAGATCCCGAGCCCGACCCGTGGCAGGGCGAGGGTCCCAGCGGGCCAGCCCGGGTCGATGCCGACTTCGTCAATGGCCGCTTCACCGCGACCGGTTTCGACGTGTGGCTGTCCCCTCCCAGCCATCAGAGCACCCTCACCTTGGGAGAGTTGTGAGTTCCCGCACGGAACGGATCGCCGTGCTTGCCCCGACCGTGCCGGCTGCCCGTAAGGGCACAGTCGTCGGCGCGGCGGAGATCCTGGACCGCCGCAACCATGTCCTAGACCGTTTTCCCCTGAGCGTCGACCAACCGCACACGGTGGAACTGCGAGTCGGCGAGCGGTTCCTGCTCCGCGGCTGGTCACCGTACTTGCCGTTGCGCCGCACGCTCGTCACCGGCGGGGACCGGACGGCACGCTTCGCGACGGACACCACTCCGGAGATGCGGCCGTCGGACCGAGGGCGTCGCAGCACGAGCGGGTGGCTGTGTCTGTGGCAGGGGCCTCGAAGCGGTGCCGACGGGTGGGTGCCGTTGCCGCCCTCGGCCCTGCGTGACACGGAGGTGGACGCGTCGGCTGTCGTCCCGATCGGCACGGCCGAGCGTCCACTTGCCGTCCAAGTGGGGGGTGGCAAGCGCTCGCCCGCCTGCACGCTGGTGCCGCCCGGCCTGCCCGTGACTGTTGACCCGGTTGAGGGCCTATCCGGCGCCCGTCTGACACTGCGACCGGTGGCAGACTCCGGCTACACCCTGTTGGAGGCCCTGCGTTGCGGCGAGTCGCTGTGGGCCGGAACCATCGCGCAGGCGTGGCGCGGGCCGCTGTCCGCCGCCTCGTCGCGAGTCGGCGAGTCCACGCTCTTCGACCTGGCGGTCACATATCTGCGCTGCCGCCAAGGGGACGTCGACTCGGTCGACGAGTGGCTGTCCTCGCGTTCGGATCTGCGAGGGCCGCAGGCTGACGCTGGTGACATTGCCGCGCTGTCGGCATGGGTCGCGCGCCGCAGAGGCCGCCGCGGCTCGCACGAAGTGGGGTGGCGTGAAGCCCTCGATCACTGGACGCTCCCCTTGACCGGTGAAGGGCTTGGCTTGCTCTACGACGACCTGATCCGGCAGCCGGAGCCGAGCCGCCACATTCAGGAGCGTGTGATGCCGTTGATGGCTGCCGCACATCCCTCGGCTCTGCTCACATATACGGCCCCGGAGCCCGGCGAGCCGAGGGTGTCCGTACGTCAACGCGATCGGTCCCCGCATGGACCGGTGCGGGGTTTCCGACTGGGCCCGCAAGACGGTTCTGGGGTGCGCCTCACCTTGGAAGACACGCCCACTGCCACGGAGTTGTGGGAGCCGTTGATGGTCGCCGCAGCTCGGGAAGCGCCCCATCGCACGGAGTACCAGCTCGATATTCGCTGCGGCCCCGGCCGCGAAGACCGCGACCTGATGTGGGAGCTGGCCCGGCTCATTGTTGACACCAGCGTGCACGATGGCGAGCTGCGGTTCCCGACACCTGACCATGTGGTTGTCCCCCTCACCGATGTCACGCGCCCGGCCCGCGCCCGGCTCACGCGGATCGTCGAAGAGTGGTGGTCCGGTGCCCGCCACGTCGGCTCCCTCACCCTCACCACCCCGACGGGCACCGTAGTTCTCGACCGCGACTCGGCCGATGCCCCCGGCCTCCTCGCGCTCCCGGCGCTGCTGCACGTCGAAGAGGAGTGACCCCCGGAGGCATGGTGCGCCGACAAGGGCCAGGAGGTCCGACCCGAGGCGACGGTTCGACCTCGGCAGCCAGGTCCATCAGCCAACGTTGCCTGGCAGGCCCGCACGGCCGGGAACTCGCCGGCGAGACGCCGATCTCGCTACCGCGCAAACCTAGGCTGAGTCCTGTCAGATTGCGTCGAGATTGCGGAGTGTCTCGGCCCGCTGCGTGGGCTACTGGGTGCCGGTGATCGTCCGGTGGCGATCGAAGCTGCGCGTGCCAGAACGGTGGTGTGCTCTGGGAGGGAAGTGTGTCACTGTCCGCGCAGGGTGACTCACAAGTACCCCTCGATTGGTGATGATCCGGGTGGCTTTGAACCTGCGCTGAACTGCGGATATGCCAGATCCCGCTCCGTGCGACGTCATTCCGATGCCGCCCCATGTGGAGTGCGTCGCGAGCCCGCTTTGGGCTCAGAGCTGGATGTCGGTATCGATCAGGCTTGTGTCCCAATTCCTTGGCGCTGCGTGGGCAATCCGCTCCACCAGCCGTCCGCAGAACACGGGCACGCTGATGAGCACTTGACCTGTCGTGGACGTATCGACCGCGTAGGCCGCCGCGTCAGACGTCAGCAGTACTTTCCTGTTGTTCACGGCGCTGGGCTTCGGCGGACCGTAACCGTGCAGAAGGGAGCAGCGCAGCTTGTAGACGATCTTTGCGTCGTCCGCTGGGATACCGTGTGAAGTGAGCAGGCGGTCCCAACTGTTGCCCACGTGGCCGGGGCTGGGGCCGGACAGCGTGTCCAGTACAATCATCGCCAAGCTCAGGCCGACCCACGATTCGTTGCCTTCTCCCGCTCCCGTCACCAGATCACGACCGTTGGCCTGCCGCATGTCGCGCAAGGCGAGAACGAGGCTGGGATAGAGCTTGGATTGCCGTATCTCGCACCGGAGCATCGACGGCGCGGGATCGATTCCATGGTCGAGCTGTGTCGTCATGCGGGCAACGTAGCCGGAAAGGGAGGCACGCTCTAGATCCCGCATCGGGCGTTCTCGACCCGGCCCGCAGTGAGATGTTTGGGGTCGGGGTACCACGTTGGCTGCAGCCACAATTGGTTGACGTCTGCAAGTCCTGAGTGTGAGCCGGAGTCGGCTGAACCTGGCGCGCTACCGGGCCGACGGTTGCTCATAGGCCGGTGACGGGTTGTCCAGTGAGCGCTTGGGCGATCTGCCAGAGCTGGCCGCCGCGGGACGCCTTCACGAGCACGACATCGCCGGGGCGGAGGATGGAGGCCAGGTAGGCGGCGGCGGTGCCATTGTCGCCGACCATCGCGATGTCCGGCACGCCCGCCGCGCCGGCGGCGAGGGCGAGTTGCTTGGCGAGTGTATCGCCGACCGCCACGATGAGATCGACGCCGTTCTCCGCTGCCATGCGCCCGACCTCGCGGTGGGCTTCGACGGCTTCGTCGCCCAGTTCCAGCATCTCTCCGAGTACGGCGATCCTTCGGCCGCCTGCGGCCTCGGTCGTCTCGCCGTCTGTCTCGGGCATCAAGATTCTCCGTTGTTCAGGGGCGCGAAGGTGATCGCGCGGCCGGCGTAGGAAGGGGACAGGCGACTTAGGGAGACTTGATCGTGCGTCTGGCCCCAGGCCGACGGGTCCCGAGTGAAGAGCGTCGGGTCGGGGTCGTCCTCGTAGCCGCGAAGGATGACGAGGTGGCCCCCGGAACGTCCGTCGTCGGGGAGCTGCTCGGTGACGGACACGATGACCGGTGCGACATCGAGGCGGGCGAGCAGGTCTTCGACGGGTAGAGGCTCTGAGGTCGCCGGGACGCCGAGGTCGGTGGCCAGGCTCGCGATCCCCGCGTGCAGTGCCCCACGCGGGGTCAGAACCTCGTGTTTGACCGCGAGTTTCAGCAGTTCCGTGACCGTGGGTGCCTCGCGCCCGTAGGCGAGCAGGATCATCCTCAGAGATGCCAGGCCGCACGCCCGGTTGGACCATTCCAGCCTGTCCCCGAGTGCCCATCCTCCGTGCCGATCCCATTCCTCGGGGGCGATGAGCTGTCGGCACATGGGGACATCGTGGACGCGCGACACAGCGGGCGGGCTCCTACGGAGAGACGGCAGCCTCCCGAGTCAGCCTGGTGCTGGAGAACGCGGGAGTGGGCAGGGGAACATCGTATGGCGGGTGGGCCAACGCCTCGTGCAGCATCGCCACTACGACATCCGTGTGCGTGAGTCCGACCATCGCGGCGCCCACCACGAAGTTGCTGTCACGGGACATGCCCGGTGTGCTGTTGACCTCCAGGACGTACGGCTGGTCGTCCTCGGTGAGGATGAAGTCGACGCGTGCTGACCCGCGTAGCCCGAGACCGTCCCACAG
The DNA here is from genome assembly GCF_044457385.1 of Streptomyces sp. NPDC050548. Taxonomy (NCBI): domain Bacteria; kingdom Bacillati; phylum Actinomycetota; class Actinomycetes; order Kitasatosporales; family Streptomycetaceae; genus Streptomyces; species Streptomyces sp. NPDC050548. Next base: position 317,145 of record NZ_JBITGV010000005.1, on the reverse strand, counting down.
CGTCGTGGCGTGCTCGGTGACCTTGGCCAGTACCTCGGGCGGCAGTTCGGCGGCCCGAACGGCTACGGCGCCCTTGGAGTCCACGTCGAGCTTCGTGTCGGCGTCGTAGAACTCCGCCTCGGTGGCTTCGGTGGCCAGCGGGGGGAGTACGACGACCGCGCCTCCGGGTAGTTCCAGGAGTCCCACGGTCAGCGGTACGCCGGTCAGGTAGTCCTCGACCAGTACGGCGTCGCCTTCTTCGCTGGCCGCGTCCGCCAACGCCTGGGGAAGCTCTGCCTGTTCGCGGACCAGGCTCATACCCACGCTGGAGCCGCCGAACGGCGGTTTGACCATCGCCGCCCGACTGTTCCAGTGCATCGGGCCGCCGGACCACACCCACCACCCGGGGGTGGGGACGCCGAGGCTCAGCATCACCCGCTTGCAGAGGATCTTGTCGGCGGCGACCGCGGACGCTGCGACTCCGCTACCGCAGTACGGCACGCGCAGGTAGTCGAGCAGGCCCTGGAGCCTTCCGTCCTCCCCGTACGGTCCGTGCAGGTTGGAGAGGGCTACGTCGTATCCGGCCAACTGCGTGATGAAGTCCGGCTCGCAAGGGTTCAGTACTTTCCAGCGGGCGCCGATGTCGTCGAGGGCCTCGGACAGGGCGGTCACGGAGCGCTGGTCCACGGGGCACTTCGAGTGGTAGAGCCGGTCCTCGGCTGATACCGGTCCGTGGACGAGGGCGACACCGAGCCCCTCGCGGTCGCGCTGCCAGTCGCGAAGGTTCTGGGTGGCTTCGCGCACCGCGAGGTCAGAGCTGGAGGTGAGGAACTGAGTCATGCAAGGACCCCTTCGAAGGCGTGGGTGACCGGTCCGCCGACCCAGTGCGTTCGCTTCGGTCGGTCGGGGTGTGGCCGGACCGTGAGCGGCTCCCCGGCGCGGTTGTGGACGGTGATGGCGCGCGGCGACACGAGGCCGCGCAGGGTGGCGATGACGACGGCCGCGACGGCTCCGCTCCCGCACGAGAGGGTTTCCGCCTCGACGCCGCGCTCGTAGGTGCGGATCTTCAATGCCTGTCTGCCGGCGGCCTGTACGAAGTTGACGTTCGTCCCCAGCGGGGCCAGGTCGGCGTGGTGGCGGATGAGGCGTCCGACGAGTACCGCGTCGATGGCATCCACGTCGTCTACGACGGCGACGACGTGTTCGGTGCCGGTGTGGGCGCTGTCGAACCAAGTGGGCTTGCCGTTGATGACGGTCTGCACGCGGCGGGGATGGACCGCGCCGACCTCGGCGGTGACCCACACGGAGTCGTCGCTCACGATCGCCTCGTGCATCACCCCCGCCATGCGGAGGCTCATCTCGCGGAAGCCGTGGTCGTGGTGGGCGGCCCAGGCGGTACACCGCAGAGCGTTGCCGCACATCGTCGCGATCGAGCCGTCGGCGTTGAAGCAGCCGACTTCGAGGACGACCGGGCTGATGCTGATCAGGCTGCTGACGACAAGGCCGTCCGCGCCTACGCCGGTTCGCCTGGCACAGAGGCGCTCGGCCTCCTTTGGCCAGTCCTCCTCGCTATTCGGCGAGGGGTCGGATAACAGGACGAAGTCGTTTCCCGCTCCGTGGATCTTGCGGAAGCGCATGGCGAAGCTCCTCGCTGGCGTGAGGTGGCAGTTCTCGTGGTGGCTGAATGGGGGCCGGGATCAGAGGAGTTCGACGGGCCGGTACGTGGTCGTCGACTCCTTCATGACCCACGGGGAGTGCCCGTCGAAGATCAGGACCCGGCGCCCCGCGGTGCCGGCGGACCTCATGTCGCGGACCCGCAGGTACATCCCGTCGAGGAACACGAAATCGCCTATGCGGACGTCGCTTGGTTGCCTGTGACCGGGGATGGTGCCGAGGGGAGGAGGCACAGGAGTTGGCTCGGTGGTGCGGCGCTCGTATATTCAGCCTCTCCAGATGGCCAGGAGGATCGAACCGCCGAGTGCCAAGAGGCTTGCCACGTAGGCGAGTTGTTGGTTGCGGGGGCTCAAGGGGCACCGACCAGGTGGCCGTGAAGGCGGTCGCGGACTGACGGGATACCGATCTCCGCAAGGGGCATCCAGGCCGCCGCGCCGGCTTCGATCACCATCGGGGCGATGGCGCCGGAGTGGGCCCGGAAGAGGTATCTGAAGCCGATCCGGAGGCGGGGGCCGTATCTGTGTTGCCCCGCTCTGGTCACGTCGATCAGGAAGGGGCCATCGCTGTCGGGTTCTGTCCACACGTCCCGGATGCCGACCGCCTCGGCCAGCAGACGCAGGGCCGCCCCTCCGAGCGAGTCGTCCTGCTCCTCCGGCTCTGCTTCGGCCAGGGCGAAGGCACCGTTGTGCCGCAGGGACAGGACGCGATTGTGTTCATCGACGATGACCGCGCCCGTCGTCACGAGGGGGCAGCGCCGGCTGTGGGTGCAGGTCCCGCGCTGCGCGTGGTCGCGGGCGGCGTCGTACACCGGCATCAGCGCCATCTGCTCGTCAGGGTGCGCGTAGATGTAGCGGGACAACTCCCGGACGATCTGGTCCTCCCGGACACTCACGGGGCACCGAGCCCGTGGCGCTGCGTGTAGATCCACAGGAGCCTTCGCGTGACGTCGGCGGCATCCCGGAGGTAGATGAAGGCGCCGAACGACGGGGTCTCCGGGGTCGGACGGTTCTGCAGGTCGAGGAGCCGATACCCCTTGCGGAACAGCTCTCGTACGTCGTCGTCCTCGTCCGCCCCCAGATCCTCACCGAGCAGGAGGTTGAGGTGCCCGACGATCTCCGGCAGGGATGCGTCCATTTCCTTGCGGGTGGAGGTGGCCATCTGCATGGAGAGGGCTGCCTCGGTGCTTTCCGAAATCGTCTCGACGTCGATGGGGAGAACTTCGGTTCCCGCGCCGTCGGTTGCTCTCGATGCCTTGCCGCTACTTGCCACAGTGATCACCGTCTCGCCCCTTCAGTGCGCGTTTCCGGCCGTGCCAGTAACGCTAAGAAGGGCGATGGGAAGGGCTCTACGAGTGTGCCGGAACTTGCCCGGCATTCACCCCAGGGATTCGATGGCTGCCGTGATGATTTCGCGTGCCGCCGGGCCGTAGACGGCAAGTTCGGCCAGTTCCGTGAACGTCTGGGCATACATGGCAAGTTCGTGCTTCTGCGTGACGGCGAGGTGGGCCGAGACGAGTTCGACGTGGACCGTGTGGTCGTCGTACAGGAAGAAACCCTCGACGGGCCAGAGGCCGGAACGGTCGGCGTCCTCAGGAATGATGCCGATACTCACCGACGGAAGCGCCATAACGCTGAGCAGATAGCCGAGTTGGCCGGCCATCACCTCCGTCCCGCCTATGCGCTTTCGGAGCGCTCCCTCTTCCAGGAGGATCGCGAACGTGTGGTTGCCGTACACAATCTGCTGCTTCTCCACACGCACCTTGACGGCCGCCGGAACGTCATCAATGAGGCCGCGACGGTTGCGAATTGAGGTAAGCAGCGCGGTGATGTACGAGGCCGTCTGCACCGGGCCAGGAATGAGCCACGGGGAGTAGAAGCGGAAGCGCTGGGTGCGTTCCCACAGGGGGAGGACGGACTCCTGGGCCTGCTTCAGACCGGTGCGCTCCAACCTGCGCCACTCGACATACATCCCCTCGATGCCGCGGGCTGTCGAGACGAGATCCTCGGCCGCGCTCTCCGCACCGCAAGCAGCAGCCCACGCACGCAGGTCGCGCTCCGAGGGCGGACGCGTGCCGCTCTCGAAGCGCGAACACTTCGACTCGTGCCAGCCGAGGCTGCTGGCCAACGCTCGTTTGGTGAGCCCGGCTTCGAGCCGGATTTCGCTCAGGCGTTTACCTAGAGCCCGGCGGGCTTCCTGAACGCTCGAAGATGGCGATGTCATGTCGCTGCGACGGTGCTGTTCGAGCTATCAGGCCGACTCGGCCGGCTGGAACTCCGCGTGCGGTGTTGCCCGCGCCCACACGGCCTCGAAGGCCGACTCGCAGAGCTTCGCCACTTCCGGGTCGTCCGTGAGTTCCACCTCCATGTTCTCGCCTTCGCCGTCGAAGTGGTTGACGAGGACAAGGCTGGAGTCGAAGAGCCAGAAGTCGTTGCCCGGGAGCGCGAGAGCCGTTGAGTTTCGCCGGGAGAGCCAGCGCACGTGCTCGCCGGCGGCGATGTTGAGTCCGTCCGTCACGTCGTACTCGAAGCGGATGTACTCGCTGATGGGAGTCGAGACGACGCGGGCCCGTCGGATCTCGACGCCTCGCGAGGTGGCCTCCGTGACGATGCTGTGCCAGTCGCCCCAGCGCTCGGCTGGGTCGAGTGTGATGCCGGCTTTCCAGTCGATGAAGGCCGGGTCCGACTTCATGTAGGCGTCGCGCATCTCCAGATGGACAGCCGTCCGCTGGCAGTCGCGGAACAGCTCCTCAAACGTCGGGGTTCTCGTCAACCTTCTTCACCTCCAGGAAGAACTGCACCATGCGCCGGGGGATCTCCACCACCGATTCATGGCCGGGGATGTCCATCTGCCCGAGGCGCTCGATGTCTTCCACCTTCAGCCCCTGCACGAGGTAGCTGTCCTTCTCCTCGTCGAGGTAGATGGTGGGGGAGCCGCCACTGGGACTCTCCGGGTCCTTACCGAGCTTACGCAGGGCCATGATGTCCTCCTCGGATGCCGGTAACGATCTCTGTGCCAGAGCTTGCCCGCAGCTGTGCCGTGGAGCTAGGAACTTGCCGAAACTTGCCAGGAGTAAGGAAGTTGACCTTACGCGGCCGGGGGCAGAGCGACGAAGAGCGGACGGGCCGCCGCACCCCAGGTATGGCCGGATTCGATTCCTGTCCGCCTTTCCTTGAGTCCGGGAGAAGTGCCAACGAGGTCAGTCCGGCGGAAGGCGTTGACCTGCGCGGATTGGCTTCAGCGGCAACGGACATTGTTCCTTTAGGGAACGCGCTGTCCGTTCCTTGGGGGAACGTCCGGTCTGTTCCCTCGGGGGAACACCCCTGACGCGCTCACGCCCTCAGTTCGGGTCCCTCGTACGGCTAGGTTCGCTGTTGTCCCGTCGTAAAGGATCTGGTCTCCGAGACCGGCTCTGACTTGGATCGACCAGTTCAAGTGAGACGGGGAGGCATCGAAAATCTCAGATGATCTGGTCCGGCGAGAGCGGATACTCGTGTCCGTCTCAGGTGATCTGGTTCACCTGGGGCGTTTTCGCCCGGTTGCAGGGTTCGTGCTGAAGCCGGCAGTCCAGCCATGCGGCGACGTCCGTGATGACTGCCGCGTCGACGTGCTGGGGTGCCATGTACCCGGCGGGCGTCGACGGTTCTGTCCCTGGGAAGAAGAGGTGGTCGTCGACTTCGTGGATCTGGATGGTGACGTCCGGACGCTCGGCCAGTCCCTCTCGCCAGAGGGACAAGTCATGCTCGACGGTGACCTGGTAGTCGCGGCCGCCCTGAAGGATCAGGAGCGGCTTGTCCAGGCGGGCGGCGGTGGCAACCGGGTCGTAGGAGCGCAGGTCCAGCCAGTACGAGGCAGGAAGGCCGAAGGGCAGGTCCTCCCGGGGCGTACGGAGTGACAGGGCGGTCTCGACGGTCGCGGCCTGACGGGTGATCTCCGCGAGGACCGCCTCGGAGTGCGGGCCGGGGTCGAGTGCGGCGAGGTGGCCCACGACCCGGACGGCCGCCCGGTGCATGGGCTCGGCGTCGCCCGCCAGGATCACGACGCCCGCGACAGACGGCTCGGTCTCGGCGACCCGTGGGGCGACCTTGCCGCCCATGCTGTGCCCGGCGACGAACACCCGGCTGGAATTGACGCGCGGCTCCTTCTGGAGCAGGCGCACGGCGGCGACGGCGTACGGGATGTACTCGCGAGTCATCGTGAAGTCGTCCGCGGCAGCCACCTCCGCCGCGTGTGTGAAGGTCACCTTGTCGTGGCGCAGCACTGCCACGCCGCGGCTGGCCAGACCCCAGGCGAGGTCCTTGAGTGGCTTGTTGGGTCCGCTGGTCGCGTCCCGGTCGAAGGGGCCTCCGCCGCTCAGCAGCACGGCCCCGGGCCACGGGCCGTCGCCACGCGGAACGGTGACGGTGCCGGCCACGGCGAGAGCACCGGCTCCGACCGTGACGTCGTGCTCCTCGAAGGCGTCCGGATCCGCATAGGAGGGCGCCGCCCAGGGTTCGCAGGCAGGGGGCGCGAGGCGCAGCCCGTTCAGCAGGCCGGCGGAGTCGACCGACATGACGGCGGTGAACTGTCCCCGCTCGCAGACCACGGGAACGCTGACACGGATCAGGTCCGGCCGCAGGCTCTCGCTCGACGGTTCGCCGAGGTCCGTGACCGGACCGGTTCCCGCGGTCTCGGCGAGCCAGGCCGCTTGGAATGTCTCGGCGGTCAGCGCGGCACGCAACGGCGGGGCGAACAGTGCAGTGATCTCCCTGAAACGGGCATCGCGCGCCCACGCGACCACCATCACGGCGGTCTCCTCCGCAGTCTGCATCCCCTCACCTTTCTTAGATTTGAGAAAGGTAGCATGCGTGAGAAAGTGAGGGGATGGACACCTTGGAACTCCTGGCGCATCCTGTCCGCCTCCGCGTGGTCCACGCACTGCGCGGCGGGCGGGTCCTGACCACCGGGCAGCTGTGCGCTCTGATCCCGGACGTGTCCAAGGCGACCGTCTACCGGCACGTCGACCTTCTCGCCGCGGGCGGCATCCTCGACGTCGCCGACGAACGGCGGGTGCGGGGCGCCGTCGAACGCCGATACCGGCTGCGGCAGGAACGCGCGGGCATCGACGCGGAAACCGCGCGTGCGCTCACCCCGCAGCACCACGAGCGGGCATTCGCTGCCGCCATGGCCGCCCTAGTCGCGGAGTTCGGCGCCTACCTGGAGCGCGAAGGCAGCGATCCCGTAGACGACCTCGTGGGCTATCGGCAGCACGCAATCTGGCTCAGCGAGGACGAGCTCGTAGCACTGATCGGCGCGATGCAAGCCGCCATCGCGCCCCTCCTCGCCAACGAAGCGTCGAGGGAACGTACCCGCTACCTCCTCAGCCCCATCCTGTTCCCCGTCGAACAGGCCGAACAGGCCGAACAGCAAGACCCGCTGTAGCCGACACCGCCGCTCACCGTGAACCAGATCATCTGAGATGACGAGCGGATCAGACCGGATCACTTGAGACGGGGCCAGGTCGACAGAGACGGGACAGCTGTCAATTGCCCCGATTGGACGGCGACGGACACCAGTTGTCCTTTGACGGCGAACCTAGTCGCTGTGTCATCCAACTCAGTCGACGTCGAGCAGCGACCGCATGTCCGGGTACGGCGGCACTAGGGCGCAGAGGAGGCGGCGACACCTGTTCTCCCGCCGCTCGTTGATCCGGCGAGCACATGACCACACCAGAAGGATCGCGCCCGTATGAACCGCCGTACCCGTTCCCTATGGGTTTGTGTAGCTGCAGTGGTAGCTGCCGCTGTCGCCTGGGGCGGCAGCACATTGCTGCTGCAGAAACCGGACAAGTCAGTGTCGCCGGAGGTGTACGTGGCGGTGATCGCGACGGTGGTGGCGGTGGTGACCGCCGGGATTCCGTGGACCTGGCAGGGCCCTCAGGTGATCGGCGGGACAGACGACGGCCAACGAGCAGATGCAGAACAGGTGCTGTCCGACGCGGTACGGGAGCAGTGGTCCCGGGAAGTGGTGTTCCGTCAGCTGTTCGACCCGTGGCCGGTGACTGTGGTCTGGACACCCGTCGGCGGGGGAGCGGTGGAGCTGACCGACCACGCGGAGCTGACCGGGATGCGGCCCGGGGTCCGGTTCTCCGGCGGGCAGGAGCTCGCCGAGTTCTGGGCCGGCTCGGCTCGGAGGCGGACTGTACTGGTCGGCGACGCGGGCAGCGGGAAGACCAGTTGCGCGGTGCTGTTCACACTCGCGTTGCTCGACATGCGCCAATCGCCGGAGGTTCCCGTACCGGTGATCCTCACGGCGTCCTCGTTCCGACCCGAGCGGGAGTCCGCCGAGCGCTGGCTGCGCCGGCAGTTGCTCGCGACGTATCCCGTGCTCGGTGACCGTGAACGGTTCGGGCCCGATGCGGCCGGGGACCTGCTGGCGCGGCACAGGGTGGCGCCCGTGATCGACGGGTTGGACGAGCTGGAACCGGAGCGGCGCACGCGGGTGCTGTGCTCGCTGGTCCAGGGGCTGGATCCGCGGGCACCGTTGATGCTGACCTGCCGCAGTCGTGAGTACGCCGAGGCGGTCGCGCAGTGCGGGGTGCTGCCCCGAGCGGCGGTGCTCGCGCCGTCGCCGGTGGCACCGGCGGAGGCAGTGCGCTCGCTCGCATTGTGCGACCAGCCAGGGCGACGCCAGGTGGCCTGGCGCGGGGTTGCCCAGGAAGTCGCGGCCAGGCCGGACGGTCCGCTCGCCTCCGTACTCGCCACCCCGCTCGGGGTCAGCCTCGTGCGCGCGCACTGTGTGGAGGGCACCGTCGATCCGCGCGAGTTGCTGGACCGCCACCGGTTCCCGGACCGGCGCACACTGCAGCGGCATCTCCTCGGCACTCTGGTGCCCGCGCTCTACGCGCGGGCCGTGGCCCGCGATCCGCAGGGCGTCTACGGGGGCTCTCCGGAACGCGCGGACCGTTGGCTGCGCTTCCTCGCCGGTGCGATGGCACGCCAGGGGACCCGCGACCTCGCCTGGTGGAAACTGCACGACACCTCCAGGGCCACCCGTGCCGCCTGGGGTGTCGCGGCCTTCGTCGGAGCGCTTGCAGTGGCGGTGGCGCTGCCCGGGCTCCTGGACTCCGTGAAATCCAGTCCCACCGTTCGCCTCTACGGTGACCCCTGGGTTCCGCTGCTCGTCGTAAAGCTGCTCTCCCTGTTGCTGATCGTGCCGAGCCTGTTGCTGCTCGCGCGGCGCCGGACCGGGCGGGTGCGCGACGCGGTCGCGGTGGTGACGCTGGCCTCGATCGTCCCGGCAGTGCTCATCGCCGTATACAGCCTCGTCTACGTGCACAACTCGGTCGGTGGGCCGCTGCTGTCGGCATTCCTCACCGTGGCAGTGTTCGTCACGCAGTTCCTGCCGGTGCTCATGGTGGCGGGTGTGCCCTCCAGCCCTCGCCAGCCGAGGCGCGGCCACTTCTCCACGCGGGCATGGCACGCGCGGCTCGGTTCCTGTGCCCGCAGGTTCGCGGCGGTGACGGCGGTGGTGGGGGCGGCTTCGCTTACGGTCGAGTCGATAATGTTCTGCTTGCAGTCCCGTGGCCGACTTCAATTCCAACCGGTCTGCGCGGCCGGAAACGCCGATGCGGCGCTGGTGGTGGGCGCCATCGTCGGGGCCATGGCAGCGGCGGCGTACTGGTATGAGAGCACAGGCGTGCCGGCAGGCCGGGGGCCGTCCACGCCGCGCTCCTCGCTCCGCCACGACCGGCGACTCGCGTTCGCGTTCGTCGCGGCCGGCGCAGTGCTTACCCTCGTCGACACAGCCGTCACCGAGGTCATGCCGTCGGCGAACAGCAGCCCTCCGCCGCTCGGGCAATTCGCCCTGCTGCTCCTGCAGGATCTTGTCGTCAACGTCGGCCCGCTCGGGGCGGCCGTTGCCGTCATGAGCACCTGCTGGCCGTACTACACACTGACCCGCCTCCGGCACGCCCTCGCCGGTCACCTGCCCTGGCGGCTCCAGGCATGCCTCGCGGAGGCACACCGGCTGGGCGTGCTCCGCCAGGTGGGCGCGGTCTACCAGTTCCGGCACGCACTGCTGCAGGACGAACTGGCACGCCCGCAGCTGCCGACTCCCAGACCCCGCGACGGACGCGACCCCACCTGTGCCTCGGCCACCGGTACAGGCGGACAGCCGGACGGCCAACGGGCGTCGCCTCCGGGACACGCCCCGTCCTGAACGGGACCGGCCAGGCCCCGGGCGTCGGACATCCCCGCCGACCTGGCGGGTTCGCCGAGCCCACAACGCCCAGAAACGCGAGATACCGCCGTCGGTACCGAGGGCGAATGCCGCTCCAGTGACCGTGGCGCCTCCGAGCCGGCTACGCCACCTGGTTGCTGCTGACTTCCTTGTCAAACGCCTCAGAAGGATGGCAACGGACACCAGTTCGCCGGAGGCAGACAGGGAAGAGCCCGAAACCACTGGTGCTCTGCGGACTGGCATGTCAACGTGGACGACCGTCCGAAACCCCAGGTCAACGACGGTCAGTAACCCATCCCGAGGGCACGGAGGCGCCTCTGTATCCGCACCATCCCAGTGATTCTTCCCGTACCGACTTGCCTGACCCGGTGTACTGGGTGACCCCGCGTCACCTGGCGGGTGATGACGGCGTGCTCGCCGAGCGGATCGGCGACGCCTTGGTCAGTCTCGGCTGGAGCATGTGGCCCACCTCGCGCCACACCCTGCTGTATGTGAGCCCGGACAAACTGCGTGGCGCCGAGTGGATCCTCGCGGCCTACCCGTTCGAGCTGGGCGGATTGCCTGTTGCTTGGCAGTTGAGCGCCCGTCCGCACGCCAACTCTGCGATGACGGAGTGGAACGCGTACTTCACCACTGGCGTCCCGTACGAGGCGCTCGCCGATCTCCTCGTGGCGATCGATGCCTGCGAGGCAACCGACACCGACTTCGGCGGGGCCGAGACGGTGCTCAACGCGCTCAGTGCCCAAGGCTGGCTCCGCGACGTTGATCGCCCCCACACCACCGCCACGGACCTCGGGCTCTCCGGCTGCGTCTCCCTGGAGCCGATGCCACCGCTCATCCAGGACGCCGACCCGCGCCCTGACCTGTCGGGATGGCAGGCGTGGGCGGAGCCTGTTCTCGGCGCCCCGTACCTGTGGTGTGCCAGCTTCAGCGCCAGCGTTCCGAACGGCCTGGTAGCCGCGTTCACGTCATCGCTTGCCTCACCGGTCCCGGTGGCCCGCCACAGCGTGCCCAAGAGCGCCGAGGGACGGCTCACAGTCGTCCACCGCAGCTGACGATCCGCGCACTGACGGAACCGCAGGTGTGCTGCTCGTCGCAGATTTCTCGGCGCAGCAGCAGGTCAGACGTATGAGGCACGTTCCCTGCGCTCGCCCGATGACCGAGAGGAAGAGAGCTTGTTTTTTCGACGCGCTCGCGAGGACCGCGCGTTCCGCGAAGCCCAACGTGCCAGCTACGAGCTGCTGCTGCAGCTGCAGGCCACACCGCCGTGGCGCGACTTTCCCGAGCCGGCCGCACCGGTTCCAGCACCGACTGTGGAGGAATCGGCGGTGAGTGACCTCCTACCCCCGGAGTTGCGGGTGCCGTCCCGCCAGGAGGTGGCTGGGCTGATGATGCGCTGGGAGCAGCCGCTCGTCATCGGCGGCGAGGTTCGTACGTGCCCCGAGTGCGGCGTGTACCGGGACTGGATCGTCTTCTGCATGCGCGACAACTCGATATGGCTGCGTTGCCGGGCTGGCCACGAGGCGAAGGAGCCCGGCCTGGATGCGGCCTGGTACAACCGCAACTCCGGTCCGGTCGACCGGTTCCACCCCACCCTCGAAGAGGGCCTGCGCCACCTCGGCCACTGAACCCCGAAGCCCCTGCGCTCCTTCTCGCTGCCGGTGCTCGGAGGCCCGGCTTGGTCAACCTGTCCGTTTCGCAGGCCACTTAGGGGTTCACTTGCGCCTTCACACCATGACCGTCCTCAGCCTGAGCGTCCTCGCCGTCCTGGCCCTGGAGGGCTGCTCGATCGGCAGCACCTCCTCCACCGACCCGGCGTCCGCCGCGACCGCCCCGTCCGAGAACGCCTCGGTGCCAGCCCCGCTGTCTTCGGCAAAGCTGGCCAAGCGGCTCCTGGAGGAAGGCGACTTGGGCGAGGGCTACGCCCGCACGCCGCAGCGCCCCGCTGCGCACGACGACGTGAGCGTGATCGGCTGCCCGGCGCTGGAGAAGCTCGGCGCTGACGCGGCGACCGGTGCCGGCCTCGACTTCTCCCGCAAGGCGAAGGCGTCCTTCGCCTACGCCGGCGGCAGCGACTCCGCGGTTTTCGAGGAGTTGTACAGCGACAGCGCCGCGAAGCTGTCGAAGGGCATCGGGCAGATCTTCGATGCGATGGTCTCCTGCCGGACGTACCAGGTGATGTCGGGCAGCACCGTCATCGACATGGGCACCCGGGTGACGGCCGCGCCTGATCTGGGTGACGAGCAGTGGAGCCAACTGCTCACCTATTCGATCGGCGAGCAACGCACCGTCGTCAAGCAGACGGCGATACGTGTAAGCAACGTGTTGGTGATCGTCTCCGGCTTGCCGGGACTTGTGGACGCCAACCTGGAGAAGGCGGTTACCAAGGTCCAAGTCGCCTTCTGATTACTCGGCTTGCCGGTGCCTTTTGTCTTTTTGGCAGAGGGCACCGGCGTATGTGCTGAATCACCGTGTCTGGCTGGACCGGTTATCCCGGCTTGGGGCGGGCGGGACAGCGCGCCTGCTGCGCTTGGCGGCATAGGGGGTGTGGTCGGGCATTGTGGTGGCGTCGGCGGGCAGGTCGGCCATGCGGCGCAGCCGCCACACCAGCACATCGCTGATCGAGTCTGCGGTGCCCAACTCCCGTCGTCCGGCAGCTTCCGTGAGCAGCGTGGCCGGGTCGTGGCCGACGCTCTCGGTGTCGGCGAGGGTGGCTGCGAGGGCGTGCCAGCCAGGCTCGGCCAGGATCTGTTCGGCCAACTCGGGTACCGCCGCTCGGAGATGGGCGGCTTGCTTGTGTCGCAGGGGCTGAGACAGGCGCCGGCCTCGCTGGTACAGCACGCTCAACGGGACGTCGGCGGCGGCCCGGTAGGCGGTGCGCAGATGTTCTGCGGCCTGGAGGGCTGCGGCTGCCTGTTGGGCGTGCTCCTTCTTGGCGTGCCAGTGGGCGGCAGCGGTGACGAGGAAGAACAGCATGTCGATCGCCATTGCGGTGGTGGCTCCGTCTTCCCCACGGCCAAGCGCGGGGCCGCTGTAGATGAGATCGCGGGCGGCCTGGCGCAGGGCACGGTCGTGCCCGTGTTCGGCCCTTACGTGGGAGCGGGTGGCCCGCTCGAATACGGCGGCGGCCTGACGCAGTTCGGTGCGGGTGTGGGCGGCGGAGGTCTTGGCGAGCGCGTCCAGGATCTCCCCGGCCGCCGAGATGCGCGCGGCCACCTGGCCGTCCTCACCATTGTCGATGACCAGCACCGCCTGCCACGCAGCCGTGGCTGTCCGACGCCGCGCGGTCGCGGGGCCATTCGAGGCTTCGGCGAAGGGTGCGTCCGTGCCCCGGTTCGGGGTGTCGACGGTGAACCGTTTGCGGATGCGGGGCAGGGACAGGTCGGGGGAGAGCGTGGAGCCCGCGTAGAACACTGGCTCCTTGTCACCGTTGCGGTTGTCCGGGAGGGCGACCTTGTAGCCGAGCAGGTCGCCGGAGGGCGCGGCGCGCTTCCGGATCAGCAGGCCGGCGGCAGCCAGCCGGTCGAAGAACTCCCCCTCGCTCGTGGCCCCGGCCACTGCCCGCCGTACGGTCTCGCGCAGTTCGTCGCGTGCCGGTTGCTGCCTGCCTTCGCGTTCGGCCTTGTGGCGTTCGGCGCTGGTGGTCCGCTTGGCGGCCGTGCCGTCACCGGGCGAGACCTGGTGCAGACCCAACTCCTTTTCGATGAGGCGGCATTCGGCCTGGGCGCGTTTGCCGGAGCGGTGGTGGTCGGGGCGGCGGCCGTCTTCGCGGACGAGGGTGGCGATGATGTGGATGTGGTCGTCGGCGTGGCGGACGGCGGCCCAGCGGCAGCCGGCGCCGTCGCCGGGGTCGATGCCGGTGGCGGCGACCACGCGGCGGGCGATGTCGCCCCACTGCTCGTCGCTGAGGATCGGGTCGTCGGGAGCGGCGCGCACGGAGCAGTGCCAGACGTGCTCGTCGGGACGTTGGTCTGGTTCGAGGAGTGCCAGGGGCTGGTCGAGGAGGTGCTGGAGGTCTTCCTTCGTCACCGAGGGGTCGCGGCCGGGGTCGGGAGCCATGCCGTCGAAGGAAGCGACCAGGTGTGGGTCGATGTGTTCCTCGTGGGTGCCCTTGCCGTAGAGGTAGTTGAGGAGTCCGAGGGTTTTGCTTCCCTGCTGGTGGATCCGGGGGATCAAGCTGCCTGCTCCTCCTGCCCGTTGGTGATCCTGTCGGCCGCCCGCTGGACGGCCTGTGCGGCGCGCTGTAGATCTGCGAGGGTCGCGGCGAAGTGAGGTGCGTCGGCACCGGAGTTGAGGGCCTTGGAGGCTTGGTTGACGTTGCTGCCGGCCCAGCCGAGCTGACGGCGCACACCGAACAGGGCGGTCAGGATGTCCCGTTCGGTGGCGATGGCTGCCGCGGTGCGGGACTGGTCGCGGGCGGAGGCCAGGGCGGAATGGGCGAGGAATCCGGCCACGCTCATGCCGACGTGGTCGGCGCCGGACTGGATGATGGCGAGTTCTTGTTCGTTGAGGCGGACGCTGTGGGCGGGGCGCTGCTTCTTGTCGCGCGGGCGGGATTTCCCCTTCCTGGCCCTGCCCTTGCGGCTGGCCCTGCCTGGCTGCGGTCCGCCCTCGGTCGCAGCCTTCCCGTCCGGCGCCCCCTGGTGCTGGACGGACCCCGTCACCCCTGGGGCGGGGTCGGGTTCGGGCGCTCCCCCTCCGGGGGAGTGTCCGAACCTCCAACTTGCTCCCGATGGCGCTGAGATGATCATCTCCCTTTGGACTGTGGGCAGTTCGTGGTTCGAGCCGTGCATTGAGTGTTCTTCCTTGGGTGTTGAGGTCGGAGCGGGTCAGTGGGGATGGTCGACGTGAGCGGCCCTCAGCTCGGCCTTGACGGTGCGGACGACCTCCCCGGCGGTGTCGCTGGCGACGCTGTAACCGTCCTCGCGCACGGTGTCTTCCAGCAGATCGCGGGAGAGACGTCCGGTCTCGCCGTGGATTCGGTGGGCGTAGGAGGTGAGCACTTCCCGTGTCGCGCGCGGTCTGGGGCCCGGGCGGTTCGGCTTCGCCCGCGTGGCCTTGCCCGGATCGGCATCCGACGGTTCCTTGCCCGGATTTGGTTCTCGGCTCGTGGTGGTGCGGGCGGGCTGGTGCGGGCGGATTTCGGGCTCCCGGTGGGCGGTGTCATCGCCCGCGTCGCTCTCGGACGGGCGGCCCGGATTCTCGGCCCGCTTCGTCGCTACGGCGCGCGGGCGGGCAGTCGTAGAGCTGACCGTCCTGCCCGTGACGAGGGCGGGCCAACGCCGGGGCAGCGGAATGGAGGCCAGGGTGAGGGCCTGTTGGCGGGTGGCGAGCTTGCGCAGCAGCAACTCGTCCTGGCGCTCGTCGCGGTCGACATCGGCCTGTTCTAGGGCCTGGTGCAGGCGGCGGGTGAGGCGCCGGCCTCGCCAATTGGTGCGCTGATTGGGCGTCATTGTCTCTGCCCGGAGGATCAGGGTGACGGCTTGGTCGAGGGCGCGGTCGCGGATGATCCGGGCGGCGTCCGCATCCCGGTCGGCGATCCCCAGGCGTGCCAGAAGGCGTTCGCGTGCCTGTCGGGCGATGACGGCGGTCAGGCTGCGGGAGTCGGCGTCAGGGGTGCGGTGACGCAGTTCGATGCCCATGGCCAGGTGCCACAGTAGGGCTGCCAGGACCGGGCCGACGAAGGCCCGCACGGTTCCGCCGACCAGCCCGGACTCGGCGTAGGCGGGCACGATCTGCACGCCGGTGATCACCCAGGTGAGGGTGCCGGGCATACCGGGTGCTTGCTTCGGGCCGTTGAGGTTTGCCCGGGCGAGCAGGGCGGTGGAGAACAGCGCGAGTTCGGCGGCGGCGAACATCGCCGCCCGTTCGATGCTGCTGCCCATGTCGAGATAGTCGGCGGCGAACCGCCAGCTGGTGTCCGCGCTGTAGGCGGTACAGCCGATCGCGGCGATGGCGGCGACCCGGACCGCGGCGGTGCTACGGCGCTGCTCGGGGTCCCGCTTCTGTAGGCGCTGCCGTAGGGACCATGTGACGGACAGGGCGACGGCGACCAGGACCGCGACGGGCACAGGTGCAGGGATCCAGTGCGGCCAGGCGGGTATGCCGGTGCCGTTGGTGCTGATGAGTGCGGTGGTGCCAGGGGTCATGCAGAGGCTCTCCAAGGGTCCACGCGAGCGAGTGCATGCCTCTTGCGTGGGCGGCGGGGTGAGGTGAGGGCGAGGGGGGAGACGCGGGCTGCCGTCAGGCGGTGGGCGCGGTGCGGCGTCGGTCGGGTCCGGTGAGGATGACGCGTTCGGTCATCTCGGCGAGGCGGGAGGCGACGCGGTCGCCGAGTGCGGTGCGCAGCTCGGGGATCGGCAGGTTCGTGGTGATGAGGGTGGGGAGCATGTGCTCGTAGCGGTGGTTGATGAGCCGGTAGGTCAACTCCTCGGTCCACTCGCTGGTCTTGGCCGCGCCGAGGTCGTCCAGGAGCAGCAGGGGGCAGCGGGCCAGCGTCTGAAGCTCCCGCTCGCCGTCGTGCCCGGCGCGAGGGCGGAGGCGCGCGTGCAGGTCGGCGCTGGTGGTGGCTTCCCAGCGCAGGCGCACCCCTCGCGAGAGGAGGGCACGGACCGCGCCGTATCCCTGGTAGGTCTTGCCGGTGCCGGTGGGGCCGGCGATCAGCAGCGACGGTCCCTCGGCGATACCCGGTCCGCCGGGTCCGGGGCGTCCGGCGCGAGCGATCCGGTCGGCCCAGGCGGTGATCTGCGGGTGGTCGGCCAGGGCGCGGCGGTAGCGGGCGGGGATGCGGGCGTCCGCAAGCTCCAGGGCGGTGACCGGCTCGGCCGGTGGTTCCTGGGCCGTGACCGCGGGGTCGATGCCGCGCGTGGCCAGGATGCCGTTGAGCCGGTCGGCGATCGGGCCGACCCGGTGGGGCTCGCGGGTGAGGATGGCGGTCAGAGGTCACCTCCGTAGGCGGCGTCGACATCGGCGGGATTCGTCCATGCCTTGTGGGTGGCTGGTACGGGCGCGGCGTTCATGACCTCGTGGACGAGACTCGGCAGGACGCTCGGGGACAGGCCCTTGAGCCGATGGAGTCTCAGAGCGGCCCGGAGGTAGTCGGTGGCGATGCCCTCGTCGAGCAGCTTGCGCACCTGTCCGCCGAGACGCTTCAGGACGTCGTCCGGTGGGCGGTGGTTGCACGCGCTGACGTACTCGGCAAGGAGCTCCCTGGCCGAGAGGGTGTCGGGCGTGTGGGCGCTTGCGCCCCCCGAAGGGGTATTTCCTAGATCCATGGTCCTAGGTCCTAGATCCGGACGGTGAGGCGTCACCGCCGATGCGGGGAGGGTTCCTGACTCCCTCACGGAGGGCTCCGTGAAATCGTTCTGACCTGCCGGTTTCCTATCAGATCCCGAATGCGGTGCAGGCTCGCGCGCTTCGCAGGAGGTCTCACGGAGGGTTCCGTGAGGCAACGGTGCGGACTCCGTGACGCTCGCCTCCGCCACCGGTGCGGCGGCAATCGGCCGGGTGCCGGACGGCCCGTTGTGGCGAGGGCAGCCGGGCAGACGGCTCACGCTCGGCCGGTTGATCTTCTGATGCTGGTGCCATGTGACGACGTGCAGGTACCGCTTGTCGTCCGGGCTTGTGTATCGGCAGATCAGACCGGCGTCGGCGAGCTGGGCGAGGTCCGTCTCGACGTCGGAGGGTGTGTGGTCGGGGCGCAGGACCCACAGCTGCCCGGCGATGATGGCGGCGTGGTCGCGATGACGGCCCTGGTCGTCGGCCTGGGTGAGCAGGCCGAAGAAGGTGCGCTCGGCGGTCAGCGAGACAGCAGCCAGGGACTCGGAGACGAAAGCTTCGGGCTTGATGGTGCGGATTCGTGCCAAGAGGGGCGGGTCCTCACTCGGTTGCAGGTGGGCAGGTGCCCACGGCTCACCGTCGATCGGCGGTACGGGCGTACGGGGTGGGGGAGTTGGCCGGCCCGGCGGCGCGGGGCGCGCTGATGGCCGCTCGCGCTTTCCGGGGGTGTCGTCAACATAGCCACACCCAGGTCGCACAAGTCCAGCCCCATCCCGCGCAATCTCTTACGGCAGAAAGGCAGCCGTAAAAGCAGGCGGTAGGGGGCGGTGGCAAAACGGTAAGGCACGATCGCCGGTTGACCAAATAGTTGTGCCGGTTTCCAAGCCAGAAGCATCACATCGGGAAGCCGTTGACGTGCCGGCGACGGGCAAGCTACAACACAACACCCCATGTCGCAGCAGTCACTGAGCGGCGATCAGCGCGGCGGCTCTCGGGTCATGTCAGCGCGGGGAACCACTCCGCATGCGGACAACGCGGGGGAACATAGACCACGATCGCCGGTTAACCAAACCGGCGAATGGACGCTACAACTGGAGCCATGCCCGCACGCTCATTGGAAATCGGCCCCGCAGGAATACGGGTGGCCCGCACCATCGAAATCCTCCGCACCGAACGAGGCTTGTCGCAACGCCAACTCGCTCGCCGTGTCACCGCACTTGGCCACCCGATGTCCAACACCATGTTGTCTCGCATCGAACGCGTTCAGCGCCGGTGCGACATCGACGACCTCGTGGCTCTCGCCGAGGCACTGCACGTCGCACCTCCAGCGCTCCTCGGAGACCCCAGACTCGTCTGACCTGCCTCCGGAGTTGGATTCACAGCCCGGAGACCCTCGGCGAGTGCTTGCCCCGGGCCGTACGGCTCGTACTCGCTGGGGCGTATAGCACGAGATCCCCGGTTACCGAAACCGGGGATGCTCCGCACCATTGATGGTGTTCGCCAACCGCGCTCGGCAGAGAGCGTCCCTTTCCAATGTCGCGCCGCCTGGCAGACCACGCCCACCCCCGCGCCACGCCCACGGAGGCCACCCATGCCTGCACGTCCGCCTTCTGCTCCGAAGCCGAGTCCTATCCAAGTTCCGGATTCCACCCCCACAACGCGCCAGGCATTCCTGAGCGTGAAAGACGCTGCCGAATACCTCGGCCTGTCCCCGCACACCCTCTACGTCTGGCGGCATCGCCGAAACGGCCCGCCCAGTTTCCGGATGGGGTCGCGTGGTCGCGTCATGTACCGGATAGAAGCGCTCGACGCCTGGATCCGCGAACAGGAGCAAGCCGACTCACGTTCCAATACAACCCTGAGCCCATTGGGCGCCGCACCGCAGAAACGCTCGGACTACGCCACGGGCGCCTGACCAGCGGGCTGACTCCTACCGCACGCAACCTGCCATCGAGGGAAGTATTTGGCCGGCTACATAGAAGACCGTTGGATCAAGAAGAAGAAGGACCCCGACACCGGCAAGCGGGAACGCACCACCCGCTACGGCAAGGGCTCCCGGTACCGAGTTGCCGGTATCCCTGGTGTCCGGGACAAGTCGTTCGACGTGCTCGAGGACGCCAAAGCGTGGCTGCGAACGGCTGGCACCGACAGCGAACGCGGCGAGTTCGTCGATCCCCGGGACGGCTCCATCACGCTGGACGACTACGTAACACGCTTCTGGCAGACAGGAGTTCGTGGAGCGCCCGGCACGGTCAAACGCATCGACGAACGAGTCCGCCTCCACATCCAACCTCAGTTGGGCACCGTCGCGCTGCGGGACATCAGCCCGGCGGTACTGCGCGGATACATCGCCGCGCTGGAGAAGGAACTCTCGCCGCGATACGCCCGGCAGATCCTCGGCACGCTCTCGAACATCTTCGAGACCGCCATCGACGACAAGCGCCTGGCGCGCAACCCGATGCGGGCCAAGTCCGTGCGGTGGCCCAAGGCGCCGGAGGACCAGCGGGACGCCTGGCCCCTGGAGACCGCACAGCGCGTACGGGATGCGATCAACGCGCGCTACCGCATCGCCGTCGTGCTCGCGCTGGGCTGCGGGCTGCGGCAGGGCGAGGTCTTCGGGTTGTCGCCGGAGGACGTCGACTTCGCCCGTGGAGTCCTGCGTATCCGTCGGCAGGTCCAACTCCTTGGCGGGCGCCTGTACTTCACCTTGCCGAAGGGCGGCAAGACCCGCGTCGTCGATATGCCTCCGTCGGTCGCGGCGGCCCTGGCCCAGTACTTCATGGAGTATCCGGCGGTCGAGGTGGAGCTGCCGTGGGGTGGCCCGGAGCCCGAACGGGAGACGAAGAAGTTCCCGCTCGTCATCACCACGACGTACGGCAACGCCCTTCGCGCGAACATCTTCAACGTCGAGGTGTGGAAGCCGGCCTTGGCAGCCGCCGACGTCATCCCCATGCGGCAGAAAGACGAGCGGTGGAAGGCGTCCCGCAAGGACGGCTTCCACGTGCTCCGGCACACGTACGCCTCGGTCATCCTCGAAGCGGGCGAGTCCGTCGTCACCCTGGCCCGCTGGCTCGGCCATTCGAGCCCGACCATCACCTTGGACTACTACGCCCACTTCATGCCGGAGGCCGGCGGCAAGGGGCGAGGCGCCATCGACGCCCTGATCGGCCAGCCTGCACTGGCCGCGTAGACGTCCTCTCCGCACAACCCACGAAACGGGTGGGCACAGCGATCTGCTGTGCCCACCCGTTTCGGCGTTCCACAAGGGAAGTTGGCTACTCTCCGTGCCGATCAGTGCTGCCAGCCTGCGCTTCAGCGGCGAGGCAACCGCAGGTCAACGCCCGCGATCGCATGAGACCGCGCAGATTGGAGCGCGGCCCATTCTCCCCAGATTCTCCCCAGCGGCCTCGGAGGCACCGTCGGAGCCCGCGATCCGGGCCGCAGTCACTCCCGGGAGCGCCTCCCAGGGCGATTACTCAGAGCCAGTCTTTCCGCTTGAAGATGACGTACAAACTGGTGCACACCACCGCCATCAGTAGGATTGCGAAGGGGTATCCAAGTACCCAGTGCAACTCCGGCATCCGATCGAAGTTCATCCCATAGATCGTCCCGACCAGCGTCGGCGCGAACAAAATCGCCGCCCAAGAAGAGATCTTCTTGATCTCCTCGTTCTGCTCGAACCCCGCCTCCGCCAACGCCCGCATTTCCGCGTTCTGTTGCTGGGTGACCAGGGTCGCGTTCACCGTGAGGATGTCCGTGAGGGCCTGGCGGAAGCCGTCGACCTGTTCGCTGGTGTGGGTGACGTGGTCGGCGACGTCGCGGAGGTAGCGCTGGAGTTCCTCGTCCGTGCCGTACTTCGCGAAGCCCGCCATCAGGCTGTGCAGCATGCCGACCAGGGGACGGGTGGCGCGCTGGAACTCGACCATTTCCCGGGAGAGTTCGTAGATCCGGCGGGAGACCGCCGGGTCGCCGCGGAAGACCTCCGTCTCGATCTCGTCGATGTCGGTCTGGACGCCGGCGACCACGGGCGCGTAGCCGTCGACGACCGCGTCGAGGATCGCGTAGAGCACCGCCTCGGGGCCGAGTTGCAGCAACTCCGGTGATTCCTCCATGCGTTGGCGGACGGCCGAGAGGTCGGGTGCCGCGCCGTGCCGGACCGTGATCACGAAGTCCGGGCCCACGAAGACATGCAGTTCGCCGAAGTCGACCTCCTCCGGTGTGTCCAAGTACCGGGCGGCGCTGAGGACTACGAAGAGCGTGTCGCCGTAGCGTTCCAGTTTCGGGCGCTGGTGGGCCTCCATCGCGTCCTCGACGGCCAGCGGGTGGAGGTCGAACTCGGCGGCCAGGGAGAGGAGTTCGCGTTCCGTGGGGCGGGCGAGGCCGATCCACGCCATGCCGGACGGCTGTTCGCGCAGTTCGCGGAAGGTGTCGGCGAGGGTGTCCGGCGCCGAGACCCGCACCCCGTCCCGGTACAGCGCGGCCTGGACGACGCTGCCCGCGTCGGAGGGTTCGGAGGGGGGTGCGTCGGTGGAGGAGGACGGCGAGGGTTCGGGCGTGGGCGTCGGGGGTGGGGCCGGTGTGCGGCGCCAACCGGACAGCCTGCCGCTCTTGCTGGTCCTGTCGTTTCCGTCGCTCTTGCCGTTCCTGCCGGTCCAGCCGTTCTTCGCGGTGGGGCGGGCGCGTCGCTGGGGCATCGCGGTGCCTCTCGATCGGGCCTGTGTCTGCGTGATCACGGAGCAAGGGCACGAGCAGGATATACGGGGCAAACGACCTCGGCGTGTGATCGGGTCCGGGATTCGGTGAGAGTTGCGGACCGAAGGTGTCCGCAATCGTCGCTAGCGTGCGGAGTGTGACCAAGGAGAAGACCGCGATGGCGAAGAACCCGACCGCTCCCGTACTCGACCTCCGCGCCCTCAACCGCGCCACCCTCGACCGGCAGCTCCTCCTGCGCCGCTCCGCCCTCTCCGCCCATGCCGCCGTCGAGCATCTCCTCGGCCTCCAGGCCCAGAACGTCAAGCCGCCGTACTACGCCCTCGCCGCCCGCCTCGACGGCTTCACGCCCGCGGCGCTCTCCGGGCTGATGGCGGAGCGGGAGGTCGTCCGGATCGTCACCATGCGGTCCACCATCCACACCCACACGGCCGCCGACGCCCTCACCCTGCGCCCACTTGTGCAGGCCGCCCGCGACCGTGAGCTGGGCGCCTTCCGCAAGGGGCTCGTCGGCGTCGACCTGGACCGGCTCGCCGTACTCGCCCGAGAACTCGTCGAGGCCGAGCCGCGCACCATGAAGGCCTTGCGCGAGGCGCTGCTCGTCGAGTGGCCGGACGCCGATCCGCAGGCCCTCGCGATCGCCGCCCGGTGCCGGCTGCCCCTCGTCCAGGTCACCCCGCGCGGGCTGTGGGGGAAGAGCGGTCAGGTCGCGCTCACCACCGTCGAGCACTGGCTCGGCCGGCCCGCCGAACCCGTGCCCACCCCCGACGCGACCGTGCTGCGCTATCTCGCCGCCTTCGGTCCGGCCTCCGTCAAGGACATGCAGACCTGGGCCGGCCTGACCCGGCTGCGCGAGGCCTTCGAGCGGCTGCGCCCGCGACTCATGACCTTCTACGACCCCAACGGCGTCGAACTCTTCGACCTCCCGGACGCGCCCCGCCCCGCCGCCGACACCCCGGCCCCGCCGCGCTTCCTGCCCGAGTTCGACAACCTGCTCCTCTCCCACGCCGACCGCACCCGGGTCGTACCGGCCGAGTACTGGGGCCGCGCCTGGCAGGGCAACGTCGCCCACCGCACGCTCCTCGTCGACGGCTTCCTCGCCGGCGTCTGGAAGATCGAGGACGGAGACGGCCACCTCGTCGTCGAACCCTTCGGTCGGCTGACCAAGGCCCAGCGCGACGCGGTCACCGCCGAAGGGGCGCGGATGCTCGACACCATGCACCCGGGGACGTCGTACGACATCCGGTTCGGGACCGTCGTAGGGGAGTAGGCCGTAGAGGCCGTAGAGGTTCAGTCCGCGCGGCCCGTCACCGCGACCGTCACGCCCAGGCCGATCATCGTGAAGCCGCCCGCGCCGCCGATCAGGGACAGACGGCGGTCGGAGCCGGCGAACCAGGTGCGGGCCGCCGAGGCGGTCAGGCCCCACAGGGTGTCCGTGACCAGGCCGATGGAGATGGGGATCAGGCCGAGCAGGAGCATCTGGAGGGGGACGTTGCCCGCCGAGTGGTTCACGAACTGGGGGAGTACGGCGGCGAAGAACACCACGCCCTTGGGGTTCGTGACGCCGACCAGGGCGCCGTCCAATACCGTGCGGAGGTCGCCTCGCGGTTCCGATGCCTGGTCCGTCCGCATCGCCGAGGCCTTGAGGTCCTTGCGGTGGCGGAAGGCCTGGACCCCGAGGAACACGAGGTAGGCCGCGCCCGCGAGTTTCACCGTCAGGTAGATCGTGACCGAGCGTTCGACGAGTGAGCCGATGCCGAACGCCACCGCCGTCACCAGTAGGTACGAGCCGAAGACGTTGCCGATCGCCGTCGCCACCGCCGTGCGGCGGCCGTGGGCGAGCGCGCGGCCGATGACGAACAGGACGCTCGGCCCCGGGATCACGATCACCAGCAATGACATCGCCGCGAAGGCGAGGAAACGGTCCGTGGACACCATGCTTATCACTCCCATCAGGGCGCTCATTGAAACAGGAGTCCAGGAGCCCCCTCTAGAGTCGAACACATGGAACTGCGGCAGCTCACCTACTTCGTCGCGGTCGCCGAGGAGCTGCACTTCGGGCGGGCCGCCATGGGGGTCCCCCCGCTCGAGCGAAGCCGAGAGTGGGGGAGGCTGCACATCGTGCAGTCGGCGGTCAGTCAGCAAGTCCAGCGGCTGGAGCGGGAGTTGGGCGCCGAACTGTTCGACCGGTCGCCCCGGCGGGTGCGGCTCACGGGGGCGGGGGAGCGGCTGCTGCCCGAGGCGCGGGCGGTGCTGGCCGCAGCCGAGCGGGCCCGTGCCGCCGTCGCCCCGCCGCCGGGGCTGCGGATCGGTACCAGTACCGGGCTCGGCGCGCATCTGGACCGGGTCCTCGGCGCGTTCGCCGAGCGGGCCCCGGACGTGCCCGTCGAACTGTTCTCGCTGCCGGTCGGCGAGCGGCTCGCCCGGGTCGCGGGCGGGCGGCTGGACGCCGCGTTCGTCCGGGCCGTGGAGCCGGTGCCGGGCGTACGGGTGCTGCCCCTGTGGCCCGATCCGCTCGTGGCCGCCGTCCCCGCCTCGCATCCGCTGGCCGGGCGCCCCGAGATCCGGGTCGACGAACTGGCCGCGCTGCCCCTCGCGCTCACCGAGCGCCGGAACAATCCGGCACTGGTCGATCTGGTCGTCGGTGCCTGTCACTCGGCCGGCTTCGAGCCGCTGCCCGGACCGGTGAGCGGGTCACTCCAGGACACCCTCGCCAGCATCGGCACCCGCCCGCTGTGGACCGTCGTCTACGCCTCCCACGCGCGCGTGCTGCACCACCCGCGCGTGGCCTTCGTACCGTTCGCGGTGCCGGGGCTGAGCCTCTCGACGGGCCTGGCCGTGCATGCCACGCGTACGCCCCCGCACCTCGGCAACCTGCTGCTGGCCTGCGGCGATCACGAGAACTGATCGTCGCGTTCGCGAGCTGCTTCTTGGTCGGGGACGGGCGGCACGATGAACTGGACTCACCGAACAGGAGCGCAACTCAAGGGAGTTCAGCATGCCCATCGTGACCATCCAGCAGGGACCGCGTGACGTCGAGCTGAAGCGGGACCTCGTCAAGCGGGTCACCGACGCGTTCGTCGACGCGTACAAGATCCCCGCCGAGACCGTGCAGGTCTGGATCCACGAGGTGCCCGCCGACAGCTGGGGAGCGGCGGGGCAGCTCATCGCCGACAAGTAGCCGGACCACTTGTCCCGCACATGGATAGGGTGCGTTGCGGGCTGCTCGTGGAAGCCCGCAACGCACCCTGGTTTTTCCCTGAGGTGTACTCAGGAGACCTTCCGGGTTACGAGTTGACCTGTGTGGTCACCAGGCTGGAGAACGTGGTCAGCCGGGTGTAGACACCCGGGTAACCCGCCTCGGCACAGCCCTCGCCCCAAGAAGTGATCCCTGCCAGGACGCCCCCGATGAGCAGGGGACCGCCGCTGTCGCCCTGGCAGGTGTCTACGCCGCCGGATGTGTATCCGGCGCAAACCATGTCGGACGCGATGAAGTCCGAACCGTAGGAGCTCTTGCAGCTGGTGTCGGACACGATCGGCACGGTCGCCGTCCGCAGCTGGTTGGAGGAGCTGCCGTTCTCCGAGGTGGTGCCCCAGCCGAGGATGCGGGCGGTGGTGCCGGCCGCGTACACGCTGGTCTGTGAGGAGGAGACGTACGACGCCGTGGTGTACGGCATCGAGGTCGAGAGGGTCAGCACCGCCACGTCGTCACCGTTGGTGGCGTCCGTGTAGCTGGGGTTGATCCAGATCTTGCTGACCTTGCTGACGGTGCCGTTCGTACCGTTGAGGTACGTACGGCCGCCGACCACGCGGACGCTGCTGGTGGTCTCGCCGACCATACAGTGAGCCGCGGTGATCACCTTGGTGGCGGAGACGAGCGTGCCGCCGCAGAACTGGTTCTGCGAGGCGTCCGTGATCTGCATGACGAACGGGTACGACGTCGTGGTGGTCGTGGTGCCGCCGACGATGGGCTGGGGGGCTGCCACAGCGGTGGGGGCGCTGAGCAGTGCGGTCGCTGCGGCAGCGGCGGCTGCTGCGAGGACTGCGGTGGATCTCTTGGCGCGGTTGAGCCCGAACATGAGTCTCCTCATTAGGGTTGCCGGTGGGGGGTCGCGCGGGTGTGGGGGTGTGCAACGGGGGTCGCGGGACCGACCCCCGTATGCCCGGGCGAGCGGCACACCCATAAGCTAGAACCAGGCACACCCTGCTCCCAATGAGGGAACCCCCTAGGGGAGTTGGGCAGGGAAAACCCTCGGTCGCCGCACAGTTAACCCGTAGGGTCCTCAGTTCGGACGGCGCCCCGCCGCCAGTCGGACGATATCCACCCGCGAGCGGATCCCCAGCTTCCGGTAGACCCGGGTCAGAGTCGCCTCGACCGTCTTGACGCTGATGAACAGCCGGGCGGCGATCTCCCGGTTGGTGGCGCCCTCCATGACCAGCGCGGCGACCTGACGCTCCATCGAGGCCAGCCCGTCGAGTCCGTCCAGCGCGGGCGGCGCGGGGGTGGCCGCGGGCGCCGGCTCCGGCGGGCGGGTGACGGCGGCCTCGTCCACCTGGCGCAGCCAGGGCAGGGCACGGCAGCGGCGGAAGAGGCGGGTCGCCTCGTCGTACGACGTGGGGCCGGGCTGTCCGGTGCGCAGCGACGCCAGCGCGAAGGCCGCGCGGGCCTCCTCCAGGCCGTAGCCGAGCTTGGCGAGCCGGTCCTGAACGGACGTCAGTTGTGCCACGGCGGCGTCGTGTTCGCCGCGGGCCGCGCGCACCAGGGCCTCGGCGCGGTCGAGTACGGCGAGGACGCTCTCGCGGCCGAGCCGCAGGGCGCGTTCGCGGGTCACGTCGATGACGTCCTGGGCCTCGGCGGTCTCGCCGATCCGCACGAGGGCCTCGGCGAGGTCGCCGTGCCAGCGTCCGCGCGCCGGGTCGGTCACCTTGAGGGCCTGCTCCAGTTCGCGGACCCGGCGCAGCGAGCGGACGCTCCCGTGGGCGTCCCCGGCGACCAACTGGGCGTATCCCAGGGCACCGAGGGCCCGGGACAGATACATCTGGTCGCCGTCCTCCTGGGCGTGCTCGACCGCCTCCCGGGCGAGAGCGAGCGCCTCCTCGACGTCACCGCCGGAGGCCTCGGCGAGCGCGGTGAGCATCGCGGACGCGGTCTGGCCGATACCGGAGTCGCGGGCCAGTCGCAGGCCCTCGCGGGCCAGGTCGAGGGCGCGACCGCAGTGCCCGGAGCGCAGTTCGGTCTCGGCGAAGCCGCGCAGGAAGTGCACCTCGCTCTCCACCGAGCCGCGTCGCCGCACCTCGCGCAGCAGCGCGGTGATGGTGGCGCGGGCCTCCGGCAGCTGATCGCTCATCACCAGCCAGCGGAACCGGGCCGAACCGGCGCCGTTGTGATGGCAGGCCACCCTCGGGTCCTGGGGTTCCTTCAGCGCGCGCTTGATGGTGAGCGGTGCGTCCGGATGGCCCATCAGGGTCTCGGCCTGGGCCTGGAAGGAGAGGGCGAGGAGTTCGGTGCGCCGGTCGCCGGCGAGCGCGGCGAGTTCGGCCGAGCGCGCGGTCTCCGCCCGGGCCTCGGCGAAGTCGCCCTCCACCAGCAGGGCGCGCCACGCCAGTTGGTAGCGGACCAGGGCGAGCAGCCGGGGGTCGTCGCCCGCGTCGGCGAGGGCCTGCGGGAAGACGGCGTCGACGTCCGCCATGGAGTGGCCGGCCGTGTCGATCACGATGATCCAGGCCCGCACCCGCTCGGCGGGCACCGAGGTCCGGGTCAGCACCTCGCGCGCGATGTCCCGGGCGAGGTCCAGCTCGCCCGCGGTGATCGCGTCCTCGGAGGCCTGCAACCGCCGCTCATCGGGGCCCGGCACGCTGTCGCCCGGGGTGTGCCGGGCGGCCAGCAGCCCGAGGGAGGCGGCGACCGAGGGCGCCCCGCGGTCACGGGCCAGGGTGGCGGCCTCGGCGAGCCGGGCCGCGACCTCCGGGTCGGTGCCGGTGGTCGCGAGGGCCAGGTGCCGGGCGCGCTCGATGGGGTCGGATGCGGCGGTGGACAGGGCGGCGTGCGCGGCCCGCCGCTCCTGGGCGGGGGCCTCCGCGTACAGCGCGGCGGAGATCAGCGGGTGCGCGAACCGTACGGCGGGACCCTCGGGTTCCGTTGCCAGCAGGCCGAGTTCGGCGGCCTGGGCGGTCTCGGCCTCGGCGTTCTCGCGGCCGGCCGTCTGGAGCAGGGCCACGGTCGGGCGGGCGCCGGCGCTGGCGACCAGCAGGGTGCGGCGGGCCTCGGCGGGCAGCATGTCGAGCCGGCTCAGCACCAACGCGCGTAGTGACGTCGGCACGGGGAGCGGCTCGCCGGGTCTGGGTGGGGTGGGGTTCTCGGCGAGGGCGCGGCCCAGCTCCAGCGCGAACAGCGGGTTGCCGCCGCTGGTGCGGTGGATCTCGCGGACCGTGGAGCGGGGCAGTCCGGTGTAGCCGCGGTCGTCGAGCAGCGCGGAGACCTGTGCCCGGGAGAGCGGGCTGAGCCGGAAGGCGAGGGTGTCCGGCGGCGAGGCGTTCAGATAGCGGTCGTACTCCTGGCCCTCGGTGCGCACCGCGAAGATCATCTGCACCTGGGTGTCGCCGAGGCGGCGGGCGGCGAAGCCGAGAAGCTCCGCGCTGGCCGGGTCCAGCCACTGGAGGTCGTCGGCCACGACGAGGACCGGGCCGTCGGCGGCGAGTGCGCGCAGCGCGGACAGGACGGCGAGGCGCAGCGCGAGTCCGTCGCGCTGGAGGGAGGACTCGCCGCGTCCGGTGAGCGCGGATTCCAGTGCCGTGCGCTGGGCGGCGGGCAGCCGCTCGGACACCTCGTCGAGGACCAGACCGAGGAGGTCGGCGAGGGCCAGGAAGGGGAGGTGCGATTCGGACTCCGTGGCCGAGCAGCGCAACACGGTCCGCGCCGAGTCGCCGTATTCCGCGCTCAGCGCCCGCAGGACGGTCGACTTTCCTATTCCGGCGGGGCCGTGGAGCAGCACACTGCCACCGCCGGCGAGCTGGTCACGGGCGGCGTTGAACATCTCCTCCCGGCCGATGACCAGGTCGGGGCGGCATCTGGCAGGCTCCTTGAAGTCCCGTCGCACGGTCACCGCTCCCCTCGTGTCGTGTCCGGGCCAATATTAGGCAATCAGTCCTTGAAATTCGGATGGACGGGGTCGTGAGGGAAATAACAACCGTGTGACAGGAGGAAATTCAAAGCTCCGATGAATGAATAGACGGCCCTCACCGGAGCCGGTCCCCGGGCCCGCACCCGGGCCCGTCTCATGGCAGCACCCCCGCCCGCCGGGCCGCCACCACGGCCTCCCCGCGGGTGTGCGCGCCCAGCTTCCGCATCGCCGAGCGCAGATACCCCTTCACCGTCTCCGGCCGCAGCCCGAGCCGTTCCGCCGCCACCGCGTTCGTCGCCCCGGCCGCCACACACGCCAGTACGTCCAGTTCCCGGGGCGCCAGCTCCACGTCCCCGGTGGCCGCGTCGGCCGTCAACAGGCCGCAGGCGTCCAGGAGTTCGGCCCGCAGCACCGGGTCCGGGATGCGCGGGGCCAGCGCCCGCAGCGCCGCGTGCGCCTCCCGCACCTGCTCCCACACCGTGCTCGCCGCCGGGTCGGGGGACGGTGCCGGACGCGCCGCGCTCAGCAGCTCCCCCACCTCCTCCCGGACCACCAGCGCCTGCTCGACATCCCGGGCCGCCGCCATCGCCGCGCTCAGCATCCGGTCGCCCAACGGCTGGGCGGTGCGCAGCGCGCCGTAGAGGACACCGCGCACCCGGCGTCGTACGACGACCGGGACCGCGAGGATCGCGCGCAGGCCCTCGGCGGCCACCGGGGCGTCGTACTCGTGGCTGATCTGGCGGGAGGCGGAGTAGTCCAGGACCGCGCACGGGCGGGCGAGGGCGACGGCCTTGCCGCCGAGACCGTTGCCCGAGTTCACCGCGAGGGCGCGCAACGACGGGGTCAGCGTGCCGCTCAGTTCGCTGATGCGCATCTGCTGCCGGCCGCTCTCCACCAGGCCGCCGAAGGCGACGGGCAGTCCCGTGCCGCGCCGGAGCCGTACCAGTGCCGCCTGAATCTCCACCATCCCCGCCGCGTCCGTCGCCACCCGCTTGCCCCTTCGTTGCGGCCGTTCCGCTGCACACACCCCCGTACGGGGGTAGTGAGACCCACATCACGGATTACACGATGTCAGAGAGCCGCCCGGCAATGGTCCGGTTACTAGGAGGACAGATGACTACGGCAAGCGAGTCGTTCCGTAGTGCGCGGGATTTCCTGTTGGCACATCGCGAGGACTATGCCACGGCCTACGAGGGTTTCTCCTGGCCCCGGCCCGACCACTTCAACTGGGCGCTCGACTGGTTCGACGTCATCGCGTACGGCAACGCCCGCACCGCGCTGCACATCGTCGAGGAGGACGGCCGCGAGACCCAGCTGTCCTTCGGCGAGCTGTCCGTCCGCTCCGACCAGGCCGCCCACTGGCTGCGCACCCGGGGCGTCCGCGCCGAGGACCGGATCCTGGTCATGCTCGGCAACCAGGTCGAACTGTGGATCACCGCTCTGGCCGCGATGAAGCTCGGCGCCGTCGTCATCCCCGCCACCCCGCTGCTGGGCCCCGCCGACCTGCGCGACCGCGTCGAGCGCGGCCGGGTCCGGCATGTCATCGTGCGCTCCGAGGACGCCGGCAAGTTCGACGAGGTGCCCGGCGACTACACCCGCATCGCCGTCGGCGCGGAACGGCCCGGCTGGCTGGACTTCGAGGAGGTCTACGACACCTCCGCCTCCCTCTTCGTACGGGACCCCGAACCGACCCGGGCCGACGACCCGCTGATGCTCTACTTCACCTCGGGCACCACCGCCCGCCCCAAGCTGGTCGAGCACACCCACACCTCGTACCCGATCGGCCACCTGGCCACCATGTACTGGATCGGGCTCCGGCCCGGCGACGTGCACCTCAACATCTCCTCGCCCGGCTGGGCCAAGCACGCCTGGTCGAACCTCTTCGCGCCCTGGAACGCCGAGGCGACCGTCTTCATCCACAACTACACGCGCTTCGACCCGGTCCGGCTGATGGCCGAGATGGACCGCGCGGGCGTCACCACCTTCTGCGCCCCGCCGACCGTGTGGCGGATGCTCATCCAGGCCGACCTGACCCAGCTGCGCACCCCGCCCCGCGAGGCGCTGGCCGCCGGAGAACCCCTGAACCCCGAGGTCATCGAGCAGGTCCGGCGGGCCTGGGGCGTCACCATCCGGGACGGGTTCGGACAGACCGAGACCGCCGTCCAGGTCTCCAACAGCCCCGGCCAGCCGCTGAAGACGGGTTCGATGGGACGGCCGAGTCCGGGGTACCGGGTGGAGCTGCTCGATCCGGTGTCGGGCGCGCCGGGCGCGACCGAGGGCGAGATCGCCCTCGACCTGTCAGACCCGCCGGTGGGCCTGATGACCGGCTACCACGGAGACCCGGACCGTACGGCGGAGGCGATGGCCGGCGGCTACTACCGCACCGGCGACATCGGCTCCCGCGACGAGGACGGCTACATCACCTACGTCGGCCGGTCCGACGACGTCTTCAAGGCCTCCGACTACAAGATCTCCCCGTTCGAGCTGGAGAGCGCCCTGCTGGAGCACGAGGCGGTGGCCGAGGCCGCCGTGGTGCCCGCGCCGGACGAACTGCGGCTCGCCGTGCCGAAGGCGTACGTCGTGCTCGCGGCGGGCTGGGAGCCGGGGCCCGACACCGCGAAGGTGCTGTTCGAGCACTCGCGCCAGGTCCTCGCCCCGTACAAGCGCATCCGGCGGCTGGAGTTCGCCGAGCTGCCCAAGACCGTCTCCGGCAAGATCCGCCGGATCGAACTGCGCGAGGCGACGGCCGCGGGGTCGGCCGCCGAGTACCGCGAGGAGGACTTCCGATGAACGCGCCCATGAACCCGCCGACGAACTCGTACAGCCATGGCACCAGCGGGACTTCACTCCTCGGCGACACCGTCGGCGCCAACCTCGACCGGGCGGTCGCCGCCTGGCCCGACCGCGAGGCGCTCGTCGACGTACCGTCCGGGCGGCGCTGGACCTACGGCCAATTCGCCGCCGACATCGACCGGTTGGCGTGCGCGCTCCTCGCGAGCGGGGTGGCGAAGGGCGACCGGGTCGGGATCTGGGCGATCAACTGCCCGGAGTGGGTGCTCGTCCAGTACGCCACCGCCCGCATCGGCGCGGTCATGGTGAACATCAACCCGGCCTACCGCACCCACGAGGTCGAGTACGTTCTCCAACAGGCGGGCATCTCGGTCCTGTTCTCCTCGGTCGCCCACAAGAGCAGCGACTACCGGGCGATGGTCGACCAAGTGCGGGGCAAGTGCCCGGAGTTGCGTGAGGTCGTGTACATCGGCGACCCGAGCTGGGACGCGCTGCTGAGCCGTGGCACAGGTGACGAGCCGTACCCGGAACTCTCCTGTGACGACCCCATCAACATCCAGTACACCTCGGGCACGACCGGCTTCCCCAAGGGCGCCACCCTCTCCCACCACAACATCCTCAACAACGGTTATTTCGTCGGCGAGTTGATCACCTACACCGAGCAGGACCGGGTCTGCGTCCCGGTGCCCTTCTACCACTGCTTCGGCATGGTGATGGGCAACCTGGCGGCGACCTCGCACGGCGCGTGCATCGTCATCCCGGCCCCGTCCTTCGACCCGGCGGCGACGCTGAAGGCCGTACAGCAGGAGCGGTGCACGTCGCTCTACGGCGTACCGACCATGTTCATCGCGGAGTTGAACCTCCCGGGTTTCGCGTCGTACGACCTCTCGTCCCTCCGCACGGGCATCATGGCGGGCTCGCCGTGCCCGGTCGAGGTGATGAAACGGGTGGTCGCCGAGATGCACATGGCGGAGGTGTCCATCTGTTACGGCATGACGGAGACGTCCCCGGTCTCGCTCCAGACGCGGCGGGAGGACGACCTGGAACACCGCACGGGCACGGTCGGGCGGGTGCTGCCCCACCTGGAGGTCAAGGTCGTCGACCCGGCCACCGGTGTCACCCAACCACGGGGCACCGCGGGCGAGTTGTGCACCCGCGGCTACAGCGTGATGCTCGGCTACTGGAACGAGCCGGAGAAGACCGCCGAGGCGATCGACGCGGGCCGCTGGATGCACACGGGTGACCTCGCGATGATGCGCGAGGACGGCTACGTCGAGATCGTCGGCCGCATCAAGGACATGATCATCCGGGGCG
The DNA here is from genome assembly GCF_044457385.1 of Streptomyces sp. NPDC050548. Classification (NCBI taxonomy): domain Bacteria; kingdom Bacillati; phylum Actinomycetota; class Actinomycetes; order Kitasatosporales; family Streptomycetaceae; genus Streptomyces; species Streptomyces sp. NPDC050548. Next base: position 284,062 of record NZ_JBITGV010000005.1, on the reverse strand, counting down.
GCGAGAACATCTACCCGCGCGAGATCGAGGAGTTCCTCTACACCCACCCGAGGATCGCCGACGTCCAGGTGGTCGGGGTACCCCATGAGCGCTACGGCGAGGAGGTGCTGGCCTGCGTCATCCCACGCGACCCGGCCGCCCCGCCGACCCTGGAGGAACTCCGCGCCTTCTGCGAGGACAGGCTCGCCCACTACAAGATCCCGACCCTGCTCCAGATCATGGACACCTTCCCGATGACGGTCTCGGGAAAGGTACGGAAGATCGAACTGCGGGAGCGGGCGGTACGGGACAGCCGACCTGGGGCCGACTCCTCGAACTAGCCCGGAGCCGGCGGTCCGCGGCGGGTTCTCGTGACGCCGCCCCGGCCGCGTGGCCCTGGACTCCGCCCCCGGACCGTTCCGCAGCCGGTTCCCCTGGGTCCGGCCGTCGGTTGCCGCGAGTCGCCGCGGCTGTGGAACTGACCCCGTGCCGCGTCGAGTTGGCCGGTCCGGTCGCTCACCGGCCGGGGTGTCCGGGAGGGTCCTGTGGGTGAATCGGCGATCCGCCGTGGGTTTTCGTGGCGTTGCTCCGGTTGCGTGGCCCTGGGCTCCGCCCCTGGACTGTTCCGCAGCCCGGCCGCCGGGGTCGGGCCGTCGGCTGCGGCGAGTCACCGCGTAGCGGCCGTGGTCGTCGCGGCCGTCGAACTAACCTCCCGCCGCGTCGAGTTGGTCCGCCGGTTCGTTCATCGGCTGGGGCGTGCCCGTGAGGTCGAGGACGAAGAGGGGGACGCCGAGGGCGTCGGCGCGGACTCGGGCGTCGTCGGCGTAGCCGGCCAGGGAGAAGTAGACGCAGCCCGTGGACTCCGTCATCGCCGTCAGCCACAGGCACTCCACGTCCCGGAGTGAGGCGGGGCGCACGGTGGGGTCCACCTGCGCCAGGATGCCGCGGGCGGCCAGGCCGATGCCCGACGGGGGCCGCTGGTCGGCGCGGCGGATGTCCCGGTAGCCGAGCCAGCGCAGATAGAGCGCGGCGGCCGTGACCGCGTCGCGCGCGGTGCGGATCGTGACGGGCTGGAACGCGGGCCGGTCCCGCGCGCCGGTGTCGACCATGGCGACGCTCGCGGCCGGTTGCGCCGGCGGCTCCTCCCCGGCGACGGGAATCCGCAGCAGCGTCCCGCACGGGCAGCCCAGCTCCGGGTACGGCCACTCGTCCAGACGCCCACAGGCCTCGCAGCGCACCGCGATCCAGTCCTCGTCCCAGACCCGGTGGCTCACGACTGTCGCCGTGCCGCGCGGATCGAGCGGCGGGGCCACGGGGGCACCGCAGACGCAGGGATAGGACGGCGCGGCATAGACGTGCTCACGTCGGCAGGCCGGACAGCGCACCGGCACGCTCTCGGACATGCGCCCCATCGTCCTCCTGGAAACCCCTGCTTGTCCGTCTCTTGACGGCCTTCGTGCCTCCACTTACATTTCTTCCAGATAGTAGAATTTGGATTCCGCGATGCGGAAGTAAGCGGAAGTAAGTATCGAACTCGATGCGGAACCACTCACCGCGGGGCGCGACGGTGACGCGAATCCGACAGCCGAAGCAGGAGTACTCCATGGCTCGTATGACCGCTGCCCGCGCGGCAGTCGAGATCCTCAAGCGCGAGGGCGTCAGCGACGCGTTCGGCGTCCCCGGCGCGGCGATCAACCCCTTCTACGCCGCCCTCAAGGCCGCCGGCGGCATCCACCACACCCTCGCCCGCCATGTCGAGGGCGCCTCGCACATGGCCGAGGGCTACACCCGCACCCGCCCCGGCAACATCGGTGTCTGCATCGGCACCTCGGGCCCGGCCGGCACCGACATGATCACCGGCCTCTACTCCGCGACCGGCGACTCCGTCCCGATCCTCTGCGTCACGGGCCAGGCTCCGACCTCCGTGATCCACAAGGAGGACTTCCAGGCCGTCGACATCGCCTCCATCGCGGGACCGGTGACGAAGATGGCGGTCACCGTCCTGGAGGCGGCCCAGGTCCCCGGCGTCTTCCAGCAGGCCTTCCACCTCATGCGCTCGGGCCGTCCCGGCCCGGTCCTCGTCGACCTGCCGATCGACGTCCAGCTCACCGAGATCGAGTTCGACCCGGAGACGTACGAGCCGCTGCCGGTCTACAAACCGGCCGCGACCCGCGCCCAGATCGAGAAGGCGATCGGGATGCTGAACGCCTCCTCGCGCCCGCTGATCGTCGCAGGCGGCGGTGTCATCAACGCCGACGCGGCCGAACTCCTCGTCGAGTTCGCCGAGTTGACCGGTACCCCGGTCGTCCCCACCCTGATGGGCTGGGGCGCCCTGCCCGACGACCACGAGCTGAACGCCGGCATGGTCGGCCTCCAGACCTCGCACCGCTACGGCAACGCGACCTTCCTGGAGTCCGACTTCGTCCTCGGCATCGGCAACCGCTGGGCCAACCGCCACACCGGCAAACTGGACGTCTACACCGCCGGACGCACCTTCGTCCACGTCGACATCGAGCCCACCCAGATCGGCCGGATCTTCGCCCCCGACTACGGCATCGCCTCCGACGCGAAGGCGGCGCTGGAGCTTTTCGTGGACGTGGCAAGGGAGTTGAAGGCCGCGGGCAGCCTGCCCGACCGCTCCGCCTGGGCCGCCTCGGCACAGGAGAAGAGGTCGACTCTCCAGCGCCGTACGCACTTCGACGACATCCCGATCAAACCGCAGCGCGTCTACGAGGAGATGAACAAGGCCTTCGGCCCGGAGACCCGGTACGTCTCCACGATCGGCCTCTCGCAGATCGCCGGCGCCCAGATGCTGCACGTCTACCGTCCCCGCCACTGGATCAACTGCGGCCAGGCGGGCCCCCTCGGCTGGACGATCCCGGCCGCGCTGGGCGTCGCCAAGGCCGACCCCGAGGCGTCCGTTGTCGCGCTCTCCGGCGACTACGACTTCCAGTTCATGATCGAGGAACTGGCGGTCGGCGCCCAGCACCGCATCCCGTACGTCCATGTCCTGGTGAACAACGCCTACTTGGGCCTCATCCGGCAGGCGCAGCTCGGCCTGGACATCAACTTCCAGGTCAATCTGGAATTTGAGAACATCAACTCTCCGGAGCTGGGCGTCTACGGCGTCGACCACGTCAAGGTCGTCGAGGGCCTGGGCTGCAAGGCGATCCGGGTCACCGACCCCGCCGACCTCGGCACCGCCTTCGAACAGGCGAAGAAGCTCGCCGCGGAGTTCCGCGTGCCGGTCGTCGTCGAGGCGATCCTGGAGCGCGTCACCAACATCTCGATGAGCCGGACGAACGACATCGGCGAGGTGGTGGAGTTCGAGGAGATCGCGACGGAGCCGGGGCATGCGCCGACGTCGATCAGGACGCTGAAGGTCTGAGACCGCGGGAGGAGCAGAGGGGGCCGTCCTTGAGGGACGGCCCCCTCTGTTTTGCTTCGGGCTGTGTCGGTTGTCGGCTCACTCTTACTGATCGTGGTGTTCCGACAGCCCCGGCCAGTCCTCCGGCCCGCCGCCCTGCCACTCGATGAGATCGCTCTCCTCGACCTCGATCCGGTCCAGGTCGGCCAGTCGCAGGATCTCGACGACGTCGTCCAGGTGGGAGGCGAGGCCGAGGGTCTCGTCGCCGGTGGTGACCCGACGGGAGCCGTCCAGGGCCGGGGGGTGGACCACGATGTGCGGAAACTCCGTCGGTGGATGTGTCATGCGTCAAGGCTCCTGCGAGTACGGCGGATCCGCACCCGGAAACGCCGAAGAGCGCCGTCTCCGGCGCTCTGTGTGGTGGCCGTCCGACGGCGCGAGGCTGGGCGCGACAGGACGTTCGCGCCGCCGGACGGGGTCATGGGGAGGGGTATTTCGGGCCGGTGTTTCGGGCCGGTGTTTCGGGCCGGTGTTTCGGCTGGGACCGCGGCGGTCGCGACGGAACCGGGGGCTCCTTCTTCTCAGGTCGAGAAGGAGGCCCCGGAACCTTCACCACCGCACTGGCTCGCACACCGCCGCGGTCCTGGCCCCGCCCGCGCCGTGCCGGCGACCACCCCTCATCCGGGTCGTCCGGCGCACACGGGCCGTCTGTTGGTTTTCTCGGTCCGGCATGATTCCGGGCGGTGCCACCGCCTGGGCGCGACAGGACAGATGTCGGCGACGGCGCCGCCCGGAAGTCTCAGAGTTGCGCGCCGGAGAGGCGCTCGACGGCGCGCAGCAGCGCCGAGTGGTCGAGGCCGCCGTCGCCCTGCGCGCGCAGCGACGCGACGAGTTGGGCCACCACCGCGCCGACCGGCAGGGCCGCCCCGACGTTGCGGGCCGCGTCCGTGACGATGCCCATGTCCTTGTGGTGCAGATCGATCCGGAAGCCCGGCTTGAAGTCGCGGTTGAGGAAGTTGTCCTTCTTCCGCGTCAGCACGGTCGAACCCGCGAGCCCGCCGTTGAGGACATCGAGAGCCGCCGCCAGGTCCACGCCCGACTTCTCCAGGAAGACCACGGCCTCCGCGCACGCCTGGATGTTCACGGCGACGATCAGCTGGTTGGCGGCCTTCACGGTCTGCCCCGAGCCGTGCGGACCGCACAGCACGATGGTCCTGCCGAGCGCGTCGAAGATCGGTCGTGCCTCGTCGAAGTCGGCCCGGTCGCCGCCGACCATGATGGACAGCACGGCCTCGATCGCACCGGCCTCACCGCCCGACACGGGGGCGTCCAGGACCCGAATTCCCTTGTCCGCAGCCGCCTTTGCCAGGTCGACCGAGGTCTGCGGGGTGATCGACGACATGTCGATCAGCAGGGCGCCGGCGCGCGCGTTCTCCAGGATGCCGTCCGGACCGTAGGCGATGGCCTCGACCTGGGGGGACGCGGGCACCATCGTGATCACCACGTCGGCGTCGCGCACGGCCTCGGCGATGGAACCGGCCGCGCTGCCGCCGGCGGTGGCCAGGCGGTCCAACTTGTCCTGTTCCAGGGTGAATCCGGTGACGTCGTAACCGGCCTTGAGGAGGTTCTCGGACATGGGGGAGCCCATGATGCCGAGGCCTATCCAGGCGACCTTGGGGAGCTTGCTCATCGGAAGTGCCTTTCGGTGAAGGTCAGTTGGGCAGCCAGTCGAAGGCCTCGGCGCTCGGGCGGTCGCCGGGCTTGTACTCCAGGCCAACCCAGCCGTCGTAACCGGCCTTCCTCAGCTGGTCGAGGAGGTCTTCGAGGGGGAGCGTGCCGGTGCCGGGGGCGCCGCGGCCCGGGTTGTCCGCGATCTGCACATGGCCGGTCTTCGCCGCGAACTCCTCGATCACCGCGGGGAGTTGCTCGCCGTTCATGGACAGGTGGTAGAGGTCCATGAGGAAGCGCGCGTTGCCGAGGCCGGTCGCGGCGTTCACCTTGTCCACGATCCCCACGGCGGCGGGCGCGCTGACGAGCGGGTACAGCGGCGACTCGGGCCTGTTGAGCGCCTCGATCAGGAGGATCGCGCCGATCCGGTCGGCGGCGTGGGCCGCGAGGGCCAGGTTCTCCAGCGCGAGCGCGTCCTGCTCGGCCGGGTCGACGCCCGCGACGCGGTTGCCGTAGAGCGCGTTGAGCGCGGTGGCACCGAGCGAGCCCGCGAAGTCGGCGGCCACGTCGATGTTCGCGCGGAACCGCTCCGACTCCTCGCCCGGGATCGACAGGGCGCCGCGGTCCGGTCCCGGCAGCTGTCCGGCGTAGAAGTTCAGGCCGGTGAGCTGGACGCCCGCGTCCTCCAACGCCCGCTTGAGAGCGTCGAGTTCGGACTGTGCGGGGGTGGGGGAGTCGACCCAGGGCCACCACAGCTCGACCGCGGTGAAGCCGGCCGCTGCCGCTGCCGCGGGGCGTTCCAGGAGCGGGAGTTCGGTGAAGAGGATCGACAGGTTGACGTTGAAGCGCTGGTCTGCGAATCCCATGGGGGCCGCGCTCCCTTCCGTGTCGAGGTTCTGATTGAATATTCCGTATTGCGGAATATTGTTTCTGCTTAATGGAAGATTGCCGTCGGGTGCCGGAGCTTGTCAAGAGGGCTCGGCGGAAAACGACACCGCGCGTTAGGTTGTGCGCGTGCGATTGCGAGTGGAGTTCACGACAGAGCCCTTCGATCTCGACGAGGCCCCCGCGCATGCGCTGGTCGCCAGGGAGGTCATCGAGGGGGCGGAGCTGGACGCCGTGGACGTCGGGCCGTTCGGCAACACGGCCGAGGGGGGTGCCGACGCGGTGCTCGGCGCCGTCGACGCGCTGCTGCGCAGGACCCTGGAGGCCGGTGCCACCCGGATCTCGCTCCAGCTCAACGTGATCGGCGAGGGCGACCGGTGACCGGCATCGGGGACGAGCCCTTCATCACGGCCGTGAAGCCGCTGGTCGACGCGATGGGCGGCGAGCTGGTCCCGCCCGACCAGGCCGGCCCCGACGACGTCGTGCTCGCCTGGGAGGGCGCCGACGTGGTCGCCGTACGCCTGCCGCAGCTCGCGGACTCGCTGGACCACATCCTGGCCGCCATGGAGCGCAAGAAGGGCAAGCCCCTCGCGGACCTGGACCGCAAGGCCAAGCAGGAGGTCGTACGGATACTGGAGGCGCGCGGCGCCTTCTCGGTACGGCACGGCGTGGAGACCGTCGCGAGCGCCCTCGGGGTCAGCCGGTTCACCGTGTACAACTACCTCAATCGCGAGAAGGAGAGCTGAGCCGCTCCTGCGCTTGTTACCCCGAATTTTCAACAAAGTGTTGACGTGGTGTTGCCGAGGGGCGTTAGCTACTGCCAGCCCGATCAGCACAAGGCCACGGAGGCTCCCGTGACGTCGACATCCACGCCGCCGGGTCTCGCCCGGTTCAACGCCCTGGAGGAGCACGCGGCCCTCGCCGCCCTCCTGGAGGTGTGCGCCTCCACGGCGTGGGCCCGGCGACTGCTCGCCGGTCGTCCGTACGGCGGACCCGAGGACCTCTACGCCGAGAGCGACGCCGCGATGGCCGACCTGACCGCCGAGGACCTCGGCGAGGCGATGGCCGGACACCCGCCGATCGGCCGCCCCAAGCCCGGCGACCCCACCTCCGCCCGCGAACAGCGCGGCATGGCGGGCGCCTCCGAGGCACTCAAGGCGGAGATGCTCGACCTCAACCTGGCGTACCAGGAAAGGTTCGGCCATGTCTTCCTGATCTGCGCCACCGGCCGCACCGGCGAGCAGATGCGCGACGCCGTCAAGGAACGGATCGGCAACTCGCCGGAGCGGGAACGCGAGATCGTCCGCACCGAGTTGGGGAAGATCAACCGCATCCGGCTGGCCAAGCTCGTAGAGGAAGAAACGGCATGAGCAGCAGCACCACCGCCTCGGTGTCCACGCACATCCTGGACACCAGCATCGGCCGCCCGGCCGTCGGTGTCGCCGTCCAACTCGCCGCCCGCAGTGGGCCGTCGGCGGACTGGCAGGCGCTCGGCGGGTCCGCGACCGACGCGGACGGGCGGTGCAAGGACCTTCCGGCGCTGCCGGCGGGCACCACACACGTACGGCTCGACTTCGCCGTCGAGGCGTATTTCCAGCGTTCAGAGAACAAGCAAGCCGATGCGCAGCAGGACGCCCCCGCGAATCGGGACAGCGGTGCGAGCGGAGTGTTCTTCCCGGAGGTGGCGATCACCTTCGCCGTCCAGCCCGGCGAGCACTACCACGTACCGCTGCTGCTCAACCCGTTCGGCTACTCCGTATATCGAGGGAGCTAGCACATGACCACGATCCTGGGCCAGAACCAGTACGGCAAGGCCGAGAACCGAGTCGTCAAGATCACGCGGGACGGCGCCACCCACCACATCAAGGACCTCAACGTCTCCGTGTCGCTGAGCGGCGACATGGACGAGGTCCACTACTCCGGCTCGAACGCCAACGTGCTGCCGACCGACACCACCAAGAACACGGTGTACGCGTTCGCCAAGGAGCACGGCATCGAGTCCGCCGAGCAGTTCGGCATCCACCTCGCCCGGCACTTCGTGACCTCGCAGGAGCCGATCAAGAGGGCGCGCATCCGCATCGAGGAGTACGCCTGGGAGCGTACGACGGGGGGCCACTCCTTCGTCCGCAAGGGCCAGGAGACCCGGCTCACCCAGATCACCTACGACGGCCGGAGCTGGGAAGTCGTCTCCGGGCTCAAGGACTTGACGGTCCTCAACTCGACGGACTCCGAGTTCTGGGGCTACGTCAAGGACAAGTACACGACCCTCCCCGAGGCCTACGACCGCATCCTCGCGACCGAGGTGTCCGCGCGCTGGCGCTTCAACTGGTCCGACGACGCACAGGAGATGCCCGACTGGGAGACCTCCTACGAGCGGACCAAGCAGCACATGCTCGAAGCCTTCGCCGAGACGTACTCGCTCTCGCTCCAGCAGACCCTGTACCAGATGGGTTCGCGGATCATCGACAACCGCGAGGAGATGGACGAAGTCCGCTTCTCGCTCCCCAACAAGCACCATTTCCTTGTGGACCTGGCGCCGTTCGGGCTGAAGAACGACAACGAGGTGTACTTCGCCGCCGACCGCCCCTACGGCCTGATCGAGGCGACCGTTCTCAGGGACGGCCGTGAGGCGAAGATCCCGGCTGACCTCACCAACCTCTGAAGGACCCACCATGGCAGCCGTTGAGCGCATCGTCATCGAGAACTGTTCCATCGCCACCGTCGACGCCCAGGACACCGAGTACGCCACCGGTCATCTCGTCATCGCCGGCAACCGCATCGAGTCGCTCGGCGCGGGCAAGGCGCCCGAGGGGCTCACGGATGTGGTCCGGCGCATCGACGCAGGCGGTCACCTGGTGACCCCCGGCCTGGTCAACACCCACCACCACTTCTACCAGTGGATCACCCGGGGTCTGGCCACCGACCACAACCTCTTCAACTGGCTCGTCGCGCTGTACCCGACCTGGGCGCGCATCGACGAGCCGATGGTCCGCGCCGCCGCGCAGGGCTCCCTCGCGATGCTGGCGCGCGGCGGTGTGACCACCGCGCTGGACCACCACTACGTCTTCCCGAAGGGTTCCGGCGACCTCTCCGGCGCCATCATCGGCGCCGCCCGCGAGATGGGCGTCCGCTTCACACTGGCCCGCGGCTCCATGGACCGCAGCGAGAAGGACGGCGGGCTGCCGCCGGACTTCGCCGTGGAGACCCTGGAGGGCGCCCTCGCCGCGACCGAGGCGACGGTACGGGAGCACCACGACGCCTCCTTCGACGCGCTGACCCAGGTCGCCGTCGCGCCCTGCTCACCGTTCTCCGTCTCCACCGAACTCATGCGTGAGGGCGCCGAGTTGGGCCGCCGGCTCGGCGTACGGCTGCACACGCACGGCTCGGAGACGGTCGAGGAGGAGCAGTTCTGCAAGGAACTGTTCGGCATGGGCCCGACCGACTACTTCGAGTCCACCGGCTGGCTCGGCGAGGACGTATGGATGGCGCACTGCGTCCACATGAACGACTCCGACATCGCCGCCTTCGCCCGCACCAAGACCGGTGTCGCCCACTGTCCCTCGTCCAACGCCCGGCTCGCGGCCGGTATCGCCCGCGTCCCCGACATGCTCGCCGCCGGCGTCCCGGTCGGCCTCGGCGTCGACGGCACCGCCTCGAACGAGTCCGGCGAACTCCACACCGAACTGCGCAACGCCCTCCTCATCAACCGCCTCGGCGCCCACCGCGAGGCCGCCCTCAACGCCCGTCAGGCGCTGCGCCTCGGAACCTACGGCGGCGCCCAAGTCCTGGGCCGCGCAAGCGAGATCGGCTCCCTGGAGCCCGGCAAGCTGGCCGACCTGGTGCTGTGGAACCTGGACACCCTCGCCCACGCCTCGATCGCCGACCCGGTGACCGCGCTGGTCTTCGGCGCGGCGGCCCCGGTCACCGCGTCGTTCGTGAACGGCCGTCAGATCGTCGAGAACAACCGCCTGTTGCACGTCGACGAGGACGCCATCGCCCGCGCGACACGGGAAGAGGCCCGGCGGCTGGCGCGGATCGCCGCACAGGGCTGAGCAGTTGGCGGCTCGGCCGGTAGGCGGGTGTCGTCGCCCCGCCGCTGATCCGGTCGGCCGATCCAAGATCTCCGGTTGAGGGGGACGGCCCTCATCCGGTGGCCGTGGCCGGGGCGTGCATCCGCGCGCCCCGGAACGGCCTTACCCATCCCTTTTGTTGGGTTCCGTCCTCCGGTCCCGCACGACCGCGCACCACCTCCACTAAACCCACGTCAGAGCCGACGTGTTAGCTGACCCGGAGGAACCGCAGTGACCGCTCACCCCGTCGACGAGAAACTCCCCGCACTCAAGATGGCCACCACGGGCCTGCAGCACGTGGCCGCCATGTACGCGGGTGTCGTCGCCCCGCCGCTGATCGTCGGGGCGGCCGTCGGCCTCTCCGGCACCGAACTGACCTTCCTCACCGGCGCCTGCCTCTTCACCGCGGGTCTCGCCACCTTCCTCCAGACCCTCGGGATCTGGAGGATCGGCGCGCGGCTGCCCTTCGTCAACGGCGTCACCTTCGCCGGGGTCGCCCCGATGACCGCGATCGCCGCCTCCACCAAGGACAAGTCCGACGCGCTGCCCGTGATCTTCGGCGCGGTGATCGTCGCCGGTCTGCTCGGGTTCCTCGCCGCCCCCTTCTTCAGCAGGGCGGTCCGATTCTTCCCGCCGGTCGTCACCGGCACCGTGATCACCCTCATAGGCGTGTCCCTGCTGCCGGTCGCCTTCGGCTGGGCGCAGGGGCCCAACCCCTCGGCGCACGACTACGGTTCGACGACCAACCTGGGACTCGCGGCGGCGACCCTCGTCATCGTGCTCGTCCTGCGCCGCTTCACCCGGGGCTTCGTCAGGCAAGTGGCCGTCCTGCTCGGCCTGTTGATCGGCACGCTCCTCGCGATCCCCTTCGGCGCGACGGACTTCGGCCCGGTCACCGACGCCGACGTGATCGGCTTCCCCACCCCCTTCCACTTCGGCGCACCGCAGTTCCAGCTCGCCGCGATCGTCTCGATGTGCGTCGTGATGGTGGTCTCGATGACCGAATCCACCGCGGACATGCTGGCGTTGGGCGAGATCGTCGAACGCCCGGCGGACGAGGCGACCATCGCGGCGGGCCTGCGCGCCGACACCCTCGGCTCGGCGATCAGCCCCCTCTTCAACGGCTTCATGTGTAGCGCCTTCGCCCAGAACATCGGCCTGGTCGCCATGACCCGCATCCGCAGCCGCTACGTCGTCGCCACGGGCGGCGGCTTCCTGGTGCTGATGGGCCTGTGCCCGATGGCCGCGTCGCTCATCGCCGTCGTACCGCGCCCGGTGCTGGGCGGCGCGGGCGTCGTCCTGTTCGGCTCGGTCGCCGCGAGCGGCATCCAGACCCTCGTCAAGGCCGGCCTGGAGAAGGGCGACAACGTTCTGATAGTGGCGGTCTCGCTGGCCGTCGGCATCATCCCGATCACGGCACCGGACTTCTACCACGCGTTCCCGGGAACCGTCAGGATCGTCCTCGACTCGGGCATCTCCACCGGCTGTGTGGCGGCGGTGGCCCTGAACCTGGTCTTCAACCACCTCGGCCGGCGACAGCAGACACAGGAGCCACCCCGCACCGGCCGGCTCCTCCCGTACGGCGTCGGCGAGTCACTGTGAACTCCCCTGCCACGCCATGAGGTTGGCGAGCAGTTCGGCCTGTTCGATCGCGTCGTCGAGGGCGTGATGCGTGTGCCGCCGCCGGGACAGCAGCTCGCGCGGCATCGTGCCCTTGGCGACGGCACGCAGCGGCAGCCGGGCCTTCGCCGCGTACAGCGTCTTCATGTCGAGGCAGCCGGAGTGCCCGAAGGGGCTCGCGCCGGTGAAGCGGATCAGATACCAGTACAGGAACATCCAGTCGTACGATGCCGGGTAGCCGCACATCACCGGCTGGGCGCCCACGGCGACTTCACGCACCCAGGCGCTGAACTCGGCCAGCGCGACGCCCGGTTCCGCACCCTCGCGCCCGAGGCGCTCCCGGTCGAGCCCGCTCACCGCCAGCGCCTCCGGCACGAACTCCTCGCCGATCGGCCGCAGTTCACGGTAGAAGGTCAGCTTCTCCGGGTCCGCCGCGGTGAACCCCTCGGCGTCCTGCGCCCCGGCGACGGCCGCGCCGAGGCTCAGCATGGAGTACGGGCCCGGGATCGGACCGTCGGCTTCGATGTCGACGGAGATGTACAGGCTGGGCTTGACGCGTCGTGCGGCCATGGGCGGGAGCATCGCAGGTGGTCGGGGTGGCCCGCACCCGAATTCAGCCGCCCCGGACCGCCCGGCAGGGCATGGCCTCGGGGAGCCGGCCCGTGAAGTACGACCGGGGCGGGACACCCATCAGGGCGCGGAAGTCGGACGTCATGTGGGACTGGTCGTAGTAGCCGGTGACGGCGGCGAGTTCGGCCCAGGAGAGTTCGGTGGCGTGGGCCACCACGGCGCGCACCCGGTTGATGCGGGCGTAGTGCTTGGGGGAGAGGCCGACCCCCTCGGTGAAGAGGTTGCGCAACTGCCGCTCGCTGACCGCGAGTTCGCGGGCGACCGCGGGAACCGGGCCGGGGAGGTGGCCGGTGCGGATCGACATCGCGTCGACACCGGCCCGGACGAGTTCGGCGCGCGCGGAGTCCGCGACGGCGGAGAGTCGCGCGGGGATGACCTCCGTGAGCCTCGCGACTGCCGCTTCCGGCTCCAACCCGCGCAGCTCCACGGCCAGTTGGCGGGCGGCCCGGCCGGGCAGCTCGCCCAGGGGCATGGCCCGGCCGACGAGATCGACGGCCGGAACGCCCAGCAACGGCCGTGTCGTGCCCGGCGTCAGCCGCAACTCCGCGCAGGACACCAGGTGTTTGGCCGCGTGGTAGGTGGCCCGGACGCGCGGCCCGACGACGAGGACGCTGCGGCGGCCGTTCCCCTCGACGCGGACCACCAACTTCGTCGCCGCGTCCGGGAGATGGACGAAAGGCTCCACCGGGAAGCGGTTCACGGTCAGGTCGGCGATGCGCGAGACCCAGGGGCGCAGCTCGTCCGGCAGGGGCAACTCCCGTTCGGACACGTCGGCGTTCGTCACCCCTCCACGGTAAGCGCGACACCGGCCCGCACCGGGCTCCCGAACGTGCCGGAATCTCCTAGAACCGAAGGCCCCTCTCCGCCCACCGTGGTGGCCATGATCCTAGTGACCGGTGCCACGGGCACCATCGGCAGCGAGGTCGTACGACAGCTCGTGGCGCGCGGCGAGAAGGTGCGCGCCCTGACCCGGGACCCCGAGAAGGCCCGGATTCCCTCGGGGGTCGAGACGGTACGGGGTCTTCCCGCCGACCGGGCCTCCGTGGACGCCGCGCTGACCGGCGCCGAAGTCGCCTTCCTGGTGGGCGTGTTCGGACCGGACGACGCGGAGCACGACCGGGGCCTGGTCGAGGCGGCACGGGCGGCGGGTGTGCGCCGGATCGTGAAGCTCTCCGGCATCGGCACCGGCGACCCCGCCGTCGGACCGGTCGGCGGCTGGCACGTGGCCGGTGAACAGGCCGTGCGGGACAGCGGGTTGGAGTGGACGATCCTGCGCCCCTCCGCCTTCGCCTCGAACACGCTCGGCTGGGCAGCCTCCGTGCGAGCGGGCACCCCGCTGCCGAACACGAGCGGGGCCGGCGGCCAGGGCGTGGTCGACCCGTGTGACGTGGCCGAGGTGGCGGTGGCCGCGCTGCTCGACGCGGGCCACTCGGGGCGGACACACACACTGACCGGACCCGAGGTGCTGAGCGTGCCGGACCAGGCCGCCGTACTGGCCGAGGTCCTGGGTCGTCCCGTGGAGGTGCGTGACCTGTCCTCGGCCGAGGCGCGAAAGTATCTGCTCGGTCTCGGCTACAACGACACGTTCGTCGACGCCTCCGAGATCAGCCGGGAGTTCGTCCGCAACGGCGGCAACGAAGTCGTCACCGAGGAGGTGCGGGAGGTCCTGGGCCGCCCGGCGCGCACATACCGGGAGTGGGCCCAGGACCACAGGGCGGCGTTCGGGAAGGAGTCCGGGGAGGGGTGACCCGAGCCGCTGCGGGGGCGTCAGTCGCGCCGCCCCCGCAGCACCCCCGCCGCCAGGACCAGCGCTCCCGCCGCGATCAACGCCGCGACCCGGAAGGCGAGTTGGTATCCCGCCGCGGTCGCCGGGATCAACTCCGCGCCCCCGGAGACCAGTTCGTCGGTCCGGCCCGCCGCCAGTGTCGACAGCACCGCGAGCCCCAGTGAACCGCCCACCACCTGCGTGGTGTTGAAGAGCCCGGAGGCCAGTCCCGCGTCCTCCTCCCGCGCCCCCGACATGGCGAGCCCGGTCAGCGCGGGCATCGCGGCGGCGAACCCGGTGGCCAGCAGGAGCAGCGGCGGCAGGACGTCGGCGACGTACGAACCGTCGGCGGGGGCGCGGCTCAGCAGGGCCATGCCCCCGACGATCAGAACCAGCCCGGCCAGCAGCACCCGGTACGCACCGAAGCGGCCGATGGTCCGTGCCGAGAGGCCCAGCATCAGTGCGCCGACCGCGATCGGTGCCGGAAGGAACGCCGTACCGGTGAGCAACTCGCTGAAGCCCAGAACGCGTTGGACGTACAGCGCGCCGATGAACTGGAAGCCGAACATCGTGCCGATCATCAGGATCTGCACGGCGTTCGCCCCGGTCAGCAGTCGGGAGCGGAACAGCCGCAGGCGCAGCAGCGGGCGGGCGGCCCTGGCCTGGCGGACGGTGAACGCCACGAAGAGCGCCAGGGCGAGGGCGGCCAGCAGCAGGGTGGCGGTGAGGGAGCGGGCGCCGGTGCCGACGATGACGTACACCGTGAGCATCAGCGCGCCGGTGACCAGCGCGGCGCCCGGGTAGTCGGCACCCCTGCCGAGCCCGGCGCCCTGCTCCGGGGCCGGCACGCGGACGGCGGCGAACCAGGCCGCGATCCCGATCGGCAGGTTGATGAGGAAGATCCAGTGCCAGTTCAGGGCCTGGGTCAGCGCCCCGCCGAGGAAGGTGCCGAGGGCTCCGCCGCCGGCGCCGACCGCGCTGAACACCGCGATGGCGCGGGCCAGTTCACGCGGCTCGGGGAAGAGCGCGAAGAGCATCCCGAGGACGACCGCCGAGGCCATCGCCCCGCCGACGCCCTGCACCGCCCGGGCCGCGATCAGCATCCCCTGGCTGGTCGCGACCCCGCACAGCACGGAGGCCGCGGTGAACACGGCGAGCCCCGTCGTGAACATCCGCTTGCGGCCCACCAGATCGCCCAGTCGGCCGACGAGGAGCAGCAGTCCGCCGAACGGGATCATGTAGGCGTTCACGACCCAGGCGAGCCCCGGCCCCGAGAACCCGAGGTCGCGCTGGATCGCCGGCATGGCGACCGTGACGATGTTGCCGTCCAGGATCGTCATCAGCGTCCCCGCGCACAGGACGACGAGGGACGCCCAGCGGGAGTACGTTCGTTCCAGCGCGCGTGGCTGTGACTCGGACAGGGTCGACATGGCTCGTGGCCTCCATCGTTCTCCGTTGCACCCATAGGTGCACGACTTGTAACGGGGAACATCGTGAGGAACCATGGAGGTCGGCAAAAGGAGGCACTTCGATGTCCCAGGGGAACACCGGTGTTACCGTCCAGGTCGTGAACGCGCACGCCTGCCCGGTGCGCGAAGTTCTTGACAGGGTGGCCGGCAAATGGAGCGTGCAGATCCTGGTCGCGGCGGCCCACGGCCCCGTCCGCTTCACCGAGTTGGAGCGCAGCATCGAGGGCATCAGCCGCCGCATGCTGACCCTGACGCTGCGCAACCTGGAGCGCGACGGACTCGTGACCCGCACCGTCTTCCCGACCGTGCCGCCCAAGGTCGAGTACCAACTCACTCCGGTGGCCCAGGAGTTGCACGAGACACTGCAACGACTGACGGACTGGGCGGAGCGCAACCGCGTCCACATCGCCGAGTCACGCGCGGCCTACGACGCCGAGCACCAGCCGGAGTAGCCCCGGCTCAGAGCCCGAACAGACCCGGATCGGTCGTCAACTGCTTGAAGTACTCCCGGGGTTGGGCGGCCAGTCGGCGTTCCTTGAGGTCCAGCAGCCCGCCGACCGACGCGACCTCGGCGGAGACCGTGCCGTCGGTCTTCGTGATCGTCTGCGTGACCCGGAACGTCTTCCCCTCACCCCACTCGAAGACACAGCTCACCTCGACGTCATCGCCCGCGCGCAGCTCCCGCAGATAGCGGATGGTCGTCTCCAGCACGACCGGCGCGATCCCCTCGGCGAGCAACTCGGCCTGACCCACCCCCGCGGCCTGCAACAGCGCCCAGCGGGCATGCTCCGCGTACTGCAGATACACGCTCTGATTGAGGTGCCCCAGGCTGTCGGTCTCGTATCCGCGGACGGTCACCGGGACGGAAAACGGCTCGCTCACTGCGTTCCCTTCTCGTACTGACGGACGATCTGCCCCACCGATCTTGGCATGCCCCTCAGCTTCTTCGCGGTGAAGCCAGCAGGTAACTCGCCCCCGTACGCGGCTCGTTGTGCTCGCTCACCTGCCAGCCCGCCCGCTCCAGCGTCTCCGCGCAGGCGCGCAGCGCCGCCCCGTCCGGTTCGCGCACGGCGACGGCCTCGGGCTGCGGGGTCGCCCGTACCCGGTAGCCCTCCGTGTCGTCCCGCCCGGAGGGCCGGTGCCCGGCCGCCTCCAGGGCCAGCGCCGCGGCCTGCACCAGATGGGTGCGCTCCCAGCCGCACGGCCGGTCCACGGAGCCGTCCCGGTTGGTCATCCGGCGCAGCTCCACCAGCCCCTGCCACGCGCTGTGCACCTCACGGGTGCGGGCCGGACCGGTGTCCGCCGCGTCCTCGCCGCCGATCCGCGCGGCGAACACCCCGGCGGTCGCGGGCGCCTCCACGACGGGCTCGGCGATCTCCGGGACGGACTCCCGTATGCGATGCCCCGCCGGGGTCAGGAAGTGGTCGTGCGGCGGACGCGGATGCCGGAACGCGAGCCCTCGCTTCACCAGCGCGGCGAGCTGCGCCTCCGTACCCCGCAGCCGCCCGCTGACGGGGTCGGCGGCGTCGATGACACGCCGCTGCGCGGCGGTCGGCGGTCGTGTCACGGCGTGCTCCTCCCCGCCGCGTCGACGGGTGTCCGCGGCTCATTCGAAGGCTACGACGGCGGTCTGACATTCCAGGCGGCGATCACCGGCCGCCCGTGCTCCGTGCCCAGCCGGCACAGCGTCCCGGTCGCCAGCTGGAACAGCGCCCCCTCCGACGGCGGCAGCCCGAGCCGCCGCGCGGTGAGCACCCGCAGGAAATGGCCGTGCGCCACCAGCACCACCACGCCCTCGGTGTTGGCGAGCGCCGCGTCGACCTCGGCCAGCACACGGTCGGCGCGCTGCCCCACCTGCTCCGGGCTCTCCCCAGGATGATCCGGCGGCCCGGGCGCGACCCCGTCGGTGAACAGGAACCAGTCCGGCCGGGTGCGCTGGATCTCGACGGTCGTGATCCCCTCGTAGCCGCCGTAGTCCCACTCCCGCAGATCAGGGTCGATCCGTACGTCCGTCAGACCGATCAGCTCGGCGGTCTCCCGCGCCCGCTGCAAGGGGCTGACGAACGCGGCGCCGACCCGGTGCGAGCGGATCAGCGGCACCAGGCCGCGCGACTCCGCCCGCCCTTTCTCGGTCAGCGGGACATCGGTCCAGCCGGTGTGCCGCCCCGACCGGGACCATTCGGTCTCTCCATGCCGTACCAGGAAAAGATCGCCCATACCTCACAGGCTATGGGTCCACCGCTCCAACGTCGCGAAATCGCTCTCCCGTAGACCACGGCGCGGGTCCACCTTGAGGAGGAGCGCCGAGCCGTCGTGGTGCTCCTCGACATGCCGTACGTCCAGGTCGGTGATCAGGTCGTCGACCCAGGCGAAAGGGCGGCCGGCCGCCCAGGTCACGATCTGACGGGTCTTCCAGTAGAGGCCGTCCGGGTCCTTGGTGAACAGTTGGGTGAACTCGATCACCGGCAGGTCGCCGGGGAGCCCGACAGCCGGCGCGATCAGCTCGTTGGCCTGGTGCTTCCAGGTGGTGGCCCAGGTGGGCTCGTACGGCAGCGCCAGTATGCGCTCGCCGTGCCCCGGGTGCAGGCGTACCCGCAGCCCACGTCGTAGTCGCCGGGAGCCCGGCGGTTGCCGGGCCGACCAGTTCGTCGGCCACAGCCGGTGGGTGACATAGCCGCGGTGACGCAGGAACCGGGCACCGTACGGGTTGAGGGGGCCGTCGACGTCGAGGAGGAGCAGGGGGCGGTCCATCATGCGGAGGGGCTACCCGGGGCGGGGCGAGATCACTGGCGATACCCGCCGAGGAACCGCCCGATCCGGCCGATCGCCGCCTCCAGGTCGTCCGCGTGCGGCAGCGTGAGGATGCGGAAGTGGTCGGGGGTGGGCCAGTTGAAGCCGGTGCCCTGGACCACCTGGATCTTCTCCCTCAGCAGCAGGTCCAGGACGAACTTCTCGTCGTCGTGGATCTTGTGCACCTTGGGGTCGAGGCGGGGGAACGCGTACAGCGCGCCCTTCGGCTTCACGCACGACACCCCGGGGATCTCGTTGAGCTTCTCCCACACCACGTCGCGCTGTTCGTACAGCCGCCCGCCGGGGACGGTCAGGTCGCGGATGGACTGACGGCCGCCCAGCGCGGCCTGGATGGCGTACTGCGCGGGCGCGTTGGGGCACAGCCGCATGGAGGCCAGCATCGTCAGGCCCTCCAGGTAGTTCTTCGCGTGCTGCTTCGGGCCCGTCACCACCAGCCAGCCCGAGCGGAAGCCGGCCACCCGGTACGTCTTCGACAGCCCGCAGAAGGTGAGGACGACCAGGTCGGGGGCGAGCGCGGCGGCCGAGTGGTGCACGGCGTCGTCGTAGAGGATCTGGTCGTAGATCTCGTCCGCGAAGACCATCAGGCCGTGCCGGCGGGCGAGGTCGAGGATGCCCTCGACGATCTCCTTGGGATAGACCGCGCCGGTGGGGTTGTTCGGGTTGATGATGACGACGGCCTTGGTGCGGTCGGTGATCTTCGCCGCCATGTCGTCCAGGTCGGGGTACCAGTCGGCCTGTTCGTCGCAGAGATAGTGGACCGCCTTGCCGCCGGAGAGGGTCGTGACCGCCGTCCAGAGCGGGAAGTCCGGGGCGGGGATGAGGATTTCGTCGCCGTCCTCCAGGAGCGCCTGGACGGCCATGGAGACCAGTTCGGAGACGCCGTTGCCGAGGAACACGTCGTCTACGTCGACTTCGAGACCCAGGGTCTGGTAGCGCTGGGCGACCGCGCGGCGGGCGGAGAGGATGCCCCGAGAGTCCGTGTAGCCGTGCGCCTGGGGGAGCATTCGGATCATGTCCTGGAGGATCTCCTCGGGCGCCTCGAAGCCGAAGAGCGCGGGGTTGCCGGTGTTCAGACGCAGGACGCTGTGGCCCGCCTCCTCCAGTGCGTTGGCGTGCTCGATCACCGGACCGCGGATCTCGTAACAGACCTCACTGAGCTTGCTCGACTGCCGGAACTCCATTGCGCCCTCGCCCCATCGGCTTCGTGTGTTGCTTGGTTTTACCAAGTGTGAGCTTGGAAAGTCCAACAACATGTCTAGACTGCGTCGCATGTCACCTCGCCGAAGCTACGACCAGTACTGTTCCGCGGCCCGGGCCCTCGATCTCGTCGGCGACCGCTGGACCCTGCTGATCGTCCGCGAACTCCTCGCAGGACCGCGCCGTTACACGGACCTGCACGCCGATCTGCCGGGTGTCAGCACGGACGTACTCGCCTCACGGCTGAAGGACATGGAGCGGGACGGGCTCACCACCCGACGGCGGCTGCCGCCGCCCGGTGCCGCCTTCGTCTACGAACTCACCGGACGCGGGCGGGAGTTGCTCCCCGTGCTGCAGGCCCTCGGCACCTGGGGCGCGCCCGAACTGGGGGAGCGGCGGCCCACCGACGCGGTGCGCGCCCACTGGTTCGCGCTGCCGCTGCTGCGGGCGCTGGAGGGCGAGGGGCTGGTCGAAGTCCGGCTGGAGGAGGGGGAGTTCCACGTGTGGGTGGGGGTGGCCGGGGAGGGCGAGGTCTACGGCGAAGGGCCCGCGACTCGGGACCCCGACGCCCGGCTCGTGCTCGGCGTCGACACCTGTACGGCCGTCGCGCAAGGGGAGTTGAGCCTCGCCGACGCGGTGCGCGCCGGACGCGTCGAGGTGAGCGGCGACGGCACGCTCGCGAAGGCCCTGCGGGAGGCCTGAAAGAGCCTCGGAACGGCAGAAGGCCCGCCAGGGGCGGGCCTTCTGATGAGACGTCACATGCCCGGCGGCGGTACCCGCCGAGGCCGTCCCGACCCCCGCGTCAGCGCATACCCGCCGATCCCCGCGAGCGCGGCCAGCACACCGCCGATGCCCGTCCACACCCAGCGGTCGGACCACCAGCCCGACGACCAGCCGCCGTCGGGCTCGATGCTCGACAGCGCCGCCGACGTGGTCGACGAACTGTCCTCGTCCGACGACGACTTGACCGCGATCCCCGGCGTCAGCGGCTGGGCCAGCGAGCCGTCCACCGCCGCCGAACCGCCGATGTCCTTGGAGTCCACCCGCAGTTCGGTGCTCACCGGCTGACCCAGGTCCGAGGACTGGAGGTCCACGACCGTCAGCCGGACGTAATAGGTGCCGGGCAACGGGTCGTTGGCCCACTGCTCCGACCAGGCACGGACCGTACGCAGCGTGCACGCCAGGTCCAGGGAGCCGGTGCCCTGTGCGGCGGTGCGCGTCGCGGCCCCGTACTGGCAGGCCTGGCGGCGCCGCAGGCCGTCGTAGACATCGAGCTGCCAGGTCTCGCCCGCGTGCGTGTCCGGGAGCTTCACCGTGGCCTTCACGGTGGGGCGTTGACCGGCGTCCGCGGCGAACGACCAGTACAGGTAGTCACCCGTGGAGCCGCTCGCTGTGCCTGTTTGCCCCTGGTCGAGTTCCGTGGCCGTACGGAAGGAGGTGCCGGCCTGGGTCGGGGCCGAACTGCCGTCGGAGGAGGCGGAGGCGCTCGCGGACGGTGAGGAGTCCGCCGCCGCAGGGCCCGCCGCCAGCCCCGCCATCAGCAGGGCCGTGCTCAACACACGTGTGATCCGCATCAGTTGGTCCTCCAGACCGCGAGACGCCAGCGCGACAGCCAGCCCCAGAGCAGACCCGCGACGAAGCCGGTCAGCACGAGGGCGCCGAGCAGCCACCAGCCGCGGCCGAGGCCGAAGGAGGCCACGTCGCTCGAACTGCTGGGCGCGTCCACGACGTCGACGGTCAGTTCCAGGGGCAGACCGGGCGTGGTCTTCACGCCGGAGGCCGCCGAGAAGGAGTTGGTGACCTGGAGACACACGGTCTCGGCCGGGGCGTTGTCGTCGTCGCTCTCGGCCTTCGGGTAGCGCAGCCCGGTGGAGATGACGTCCGTACGGCCGTTGCCCGTGCCCTCGCCGCGCACGATCTCACGGCCGTGCACGGTGACCGCCCGCAGCAACACCCCGTAGTCCGGGTTGACTTCACGGTCGGCGCCCACGCTCACCGAAGCGCGCAGCTCCTGGCCCGGGTCGACGTCCACGCGGTAGAAGCGCTGCTTGCCGAACTCCTCGCGGTCCGTGTACAGACCGGACTTGAGGGTCGGGGCGCTGGAACACTGTGCCGTCCCCTCGGTGGCGACCGGAGTCACCACGGGATCGGCGGCCCGGTCGACCAACTGACCGACCCGGTCGGAGAGTTCCTCCTTGTGCTGCACGGACGTGTACGTGCCGCCGGTCGCGTCCGCGATGCAGCTGAGCTGGTCGCGGGTCTTGGCGTCCGGCACCAGACCCAGGGTGTCGATGGTCAGGCCGATGCCCTTGGCCGCGATCTCGCGGGCCACCTCGCACGGGTCCAGCGGCTGGCAGGTGTCCTCGCCGTCGCTGATCAGGACGATACGGCGGGTGCCGTCACCGCCGTCCAGGTCGTCCGCCGCCTTCAGCAGCGCGGGCCCGATCGGCGTCCAGCCGGTGGGCTGGAGCGTCGCCACCGCGGCCTTGGCCTCGGTGCGGTCCAGGGTGCCCACCGGGTAGAGCTGCGCGGTGTCCTTGCAGCCCGTCTTGCGGTCGTTGCCGTGGTAGTTGGCGCCCAAGGTGCGGATGCCGAGCTGCACTTCCTCGGGTGTCGCGTCGAGCACCTCGTTGAACGCCTGCTTCGCCGCTGCCATCCGGGAGCCGCCGTCCATGTCCTTGGCGCTCATGGAACCGCTGACGTCCAGCACGAGTTCGACCTTGGGGGAGGCCGTGGAGTCCGTCTCGTCGGCGACCGCTCCGGCCGGGAAGGCGACCCCGGCCGAGAGGGTGGCGAGCAGGGCACAGATCCCCGCCGCCAGCCGTTGTCTTGTGATCATCGCCGGATCCTATTGATCAGATGGACCGGGCTCCAAAACGAGCGGGTTGGGCAGCCCCGTCCACTGGTCCCCGGGCAGCTCCGGTGACAGCCGCATCAGCGTCAATGCCTTGGTCGGCAGCGGCTGTTGGAGGAGCGCGAGGAGGTCGGGCGTCCGCTCCAGCTTCGGTACGACACTCGCCAGCGCCGCCCTGAGCGCCGTACCGGAACCGGCCGTGCCCGCGAGCGCGCCCGCCACCAGCGAGCCGAACAGCTTGCGGCGCAGGGTCGTTTCGTCGTCGGTGACGATCCGTCCGCTCAGCTCCGGGACCGGAATCCCGTGCCGGGCAAGGCGCTTGGGGCTCACCCGGATGTCGGCGAGATCGCGGTAGACCAGGCGGATCGGGGCACCCGTCCGTGACAGCACCACCAGCAGGTTCTGACCATGTGCCTCAAGGGCCACACCGGACTCCAGCAGACGCAGACCGACGACGAGGGCGAGACGGGTGAACTCGGCCAGCCAGGCGGGCGATCGGGGCAGGCCGGTGGTCGCGAGGGCGGCCACCGGCAGCACCCGCTCGCCCGCCTCCGTGTCCGCGTACGTCTGCGGCGACTCCCGCAACACGGCCGCCAGGTCAGGGGAGTTGGCGGTTGCCGCACCCAGCGTGCGGGTGACGTGCAACAGGCCGTCCGAGCGCGCCGCCAGGGTCTCCCCGAACGCCGACAAGGCCGCCGACAGACCGATCGAGTAGACCGAGATGTCCCGCACCGAGGACGTCAACCGGGCGCTCAGCGCCGTCTTGACGTGCGTACCGCCCGCCAGCGCCAGGGTGCGCAGCGACATCAGCGGATGCGCGTCCACGGGATCGTCCCCGGCGCGCTTGAGCACATGGGCCGCCTGCCACGGGTGCACCGGGATCAACAGCCTTCCCGCGTCCCGCAGTTCGTCCGGCCACGCGCCGGTCAGCAGACACTCCTCCGCCCGCACCGGCACCGACCCCAGCGCCACCACCGGCCGGTGCTCGGGCCCGTACGCGAGCTGCTCGGCCACCGAGAACCCGGGCCGGGAACGGCAGTTGGGGTGGAACGGATGCCCGTCCACGATCCGCTGCTCCCACTCCCAGTCGTGCTCCGGCCACTCCTCCGGGTGCGCGGGCCGGTTGGCCCGGGACAGCGCCAACGAGGCGACGCTGTGCCCGAGTTCGGCCGCGAACGCCGACCCGTGCGGCACGGTGAGGTCGGTCATCAGGCGCGCCGGATCGGCGTAGGCGCGGCCGTCGAGGTGCACGACGGTGACATACGCGTCGGTCGCGTACGGATCGGCGGGCGGGCCGTGCAGCGTCCGGCCCCCGGAGAGCCGTAGGACCGGGCCCGGGGACCGGCCGGTGATCCACGGCAGTGGCTCATGGGCGAGTGCCCGCCACAGCCGGGTGAGCACCGCCGCGCGGGCGCCGGGCAGCTCGGCCGCGTACCGTTGCAGGAGGTCGGGCCGTACGGCGGCGAGTTCCTCGGCGACCTCGGCCTCGGGATGCGGGGGACAGTCCACGGTCGACTCCTCGGGTGCGGACGGGGCGTCAGGGTCGGTGACGACGAGAGACATACTGATCGCGATCGCAGGACACGGACTTAGGGAACGAATGGATCGCGTCGACTTCACACCTCCGGGCGCCGACACGGCGGAGCGTGCCGACGCGTACGCGGCGGCGCCCCTGCTCAACTGTCTGCTCCGGGAGGTGGCCCGGCCGCTCCCGGATCCCGGGGAGCGACGGGTGTACCGGCTGCCGGGGAGCGGCCGGCTGCTGCGGGTGCGCGGCGAGCGGCGGCCCGCCGAGCCCGAGGTGTACGCGGACGGCGACTGGCACCGCGTGGGCCACGCCGAACTCGTGAAACTCGTAGCCGAGGAACTGGCGCGGCACACCGGGGTGTCCAACCACGAACTGCCCGCCGAGATGACGGACAGCCGTGACGCGGTCGCCGCGCTGCTCGCCGCGCGCGAGCGGGCGACGGCGCCCGCCGACCCGTATCTCCGCTCCGAACAGTCCTTGATCACCGGCCATCCCTACCATCCCGCACCCAAGGCCCGCGGCGGCGGCCCCGTCACGGGCTGGCTGCCCTACGCCCCGGAGGCGTACGCCCGCTTCCCGCTGGTGCTGCTCGGACTGCGCGAGGACGCGGTCGTGGAGGAGGGCGACGTATCCGCCCTGGACGCGCTCGGCGAGGCCCCGCCCGGCTACCGGCTGCTGCCCGCCCACCCCTGGCAGCTCGACCTCGTCGGCGACGCGCTGGCGGACGCCTTCGCCGACGGCCGCCTGATCCGGCTCGGCACGACCGCGACCGAGGCCTGGCCGACGGCCGCGATCCGCACGGTGTACGAGCCCGTCGACGACCTGTTCCTCAAGTTCAGCCTGGACGTACGCATCACCAACGACGTGCGCCGGCTGTGGCGCCACGACCTGCTGAAACTCCGGCGCACCGACACGGCCGTCCTGGACACCTTCGCGGCGACGGCCGGTCCGGCCGGCTGGCTGAGCGACCGCGGCTACCGCACCGCCGACTTCGCCTTCGAGGAACTCGCCGTCCTGGTCCGCGACGGCCTGCGCGACCACCTCCTGCCCGGCACCACCCCACTGCTCGCCGCGGCGCTGGTGGAGGGCTTCGACGGCAACCCGCTCGACGGTACGACCGACCCGGCGGCCTGGTGGAAGGCGTATCTGCGGCAGGTCGTACCGCCCGCGCTGGGTGCCTTCGCGGACCACGGCGTCGTACTCGAAGCGCATCTGCAGAACACGGTGGTCGCCGTCGACGGCGACGGAACGCCCGTGCAGGCGCTGTACCGGGACGCGGAGGGCGTGAAGCTGCTGTCGGACGTGGACCGGGCCGCCGGGTGGGAGCGGCTGGTGTACTGCCTGGTCGTCAACCACCTCGTGGAGGTGGCCGGAGTCCTCGCCGAGCGCCACCCGAAGCTGGACCCCTGGCCCGCAGTCCGCGCCGAACTGGCCCGCCGCGACGACCTTCCCGAGGTCGCCGTGCTCCTCGCCTCGCCCACTCTGCCCGGCAAGACCAATCTGCTGCTGCGCTGGACCGGCGCGGACGGCGCCGACGCGCGCTATCTGCCGGTGCCCAATCCGCTGGCGGAGTGAGCGGGGACGCCGTCGGACCAACTCCGCCGCCGGCCGTGACCGGTTCGGTCGAGGCGCTGCTCGGTGCCCGTGAGCGATTCCGTCCGGCTTCGGACACCTCTTCGTTCCGCATCCTCAGGGAAACGATCCGCTGCTGACGTTCATGCGGGAGGAACGCCGGGACTTCCAGGCTGCTTTCGAAGATGTACCCGAACACCCGTTCCCGGCAGCGATCTCTGCATGCTGCCGAGGCAAGCACGGGCTCTGGGCGTCGCGCGTCAGGGCGTTGGTGACGGCCCGTAGTGGTGGGCGAGGTCGGCGGCGAGGTCGCGGAGGTGAGCCCTGGCTTCGGTGGGGCCGTGCACGGTGATGGCGCTCCCGAACGGCAGCAGTGCTCGCACGTCCTCCAGATGAAGGAAGCGGATCGTCACCTTGCGGCCGGGGGCGGATTCCTCCTGGTCGTCCGGGACGAGCCGTAGGCCGAAGATCCGTTGCGCTCGCTCGAACTGGGTCCGGTCGATGGTGGCGCTGACCTCTGTCGTGTGGTTGTGCTCCCACTGATCGGTGAGCGCTGCGGCGACGGTGGCCAGGGTCTGGCTCTCGCGGATCCGTCGTGGCTGGTCGACTTCCTGCCACGTCGTGATCCGTTCGAGTCGGTACATCCGTGGCGCTCTGGCGCAGTCGGCGACGAGGTACCAGATGCCGGCCTTGGCGAGCAGCCCGTAGGGATCCACGACCAGGTCGCGTGGGCCTGACTCGCGTGGGCTGTCGTACTCGATCCGTAGCCGGCGGCCTCGCCGCACCGTGCCGATCAGCGAAGCCGGAGTCGTGCCGGATGTCGGTGTCTGACGCCAGGGACGGCTGTCCACGTGCACCACGTCGGTGAGCGGCAGGAGTTCATGGACTCGACGCGGCTGTGCGGCGGCGATCTTGGAGAGCGCGCGCCGGCTCTCGGCCGATGCGTCGAGCTCCGCACGTTGCTTCTCGTCCAGCCCGGTGAGCGACAGATGATCGCGCTCGCCCGGTGTGAGCCGCGTGAGGTCGGGCCCGGACCCGGGCAGCATGGTCACGCCGCCGAGGCGGCCCCGGTGTGCGGTCACCGGCAGACCGGCGTCGCGGAGCCAGTTCAGGTCCCGGGTGATGGTTCGAAGGGACACCCCGAGCGCTGAGGCGAGTTCCTGTGTGGTCACGGTGTCCCTCGATGCGAGGAGCAGCATCAGGGTGAAGAAGCGGTCTGGGGTCACCCACCGATTTTTTCAGGAATTGCGACACGATGCGGCGCATATCCCGGTCAGGGTGGCGGCTGCGTACCTGTCTACGACCTGGGAGAAGGCACAACCATGACCACATCCGTCGTGTCCATCGTCTACGTGAACGACGCTCCCGCCGCGGCTCGTTTCTACGGCGACCTGCTCGGCCTGAGCCCCTCGTTCGAGACGTCGGGATACATCACCTTCGACCTCGGGCCGGGCGCCGACCTCGGTGTGTGGTCCGGCCAGTTCGAGGATCTGTCACCGGAGGTCCCGCGCACCAGTGAGGTCTGCCTGGCCATCGGCGGTGGACCCGACGAGCTCAACGCGATCTTTGAGCGGTGGAGGTCCAAGGGGGTCACGATCCTGCGCGAGCCTCATGACGCGGGGTTCGGGCCGACCTTCCTCGCGGCCGATCCTGACGGGAACCGTATCCGCGTCGCACCGCGGGGCTGAAAGGCCGCGACGCGGCAGGCGCGCACGACCGGTGTCGCGCCTGCCGTCGTCCGGCTTCGAGAGGACGA
Source organism: Streptomyces sp. NPDC050548 (assembly GCF_044457385.1). Lineage (NCBI taxonomy): Bacteria > Bacillati > Actinomycetota > Actinomycetes > Kitasatosporales > Streptomycetaceae > Streptomyces > Streptomyces sp. NPDC050548. The sequence goes on along the minus strand of NZ_JBITGV010000005.1, from coordinate 256,891 downwards.
CGAGCGCCCCACGCGCATGCGCCCCTGAGCGTCGAGGGCCGTAGGCGGCTCGGGCACTCGCCGCCGGTGATCACCCTTGGTTACTATGCTCACTTCATGCCGGAGGCCGGAGATTCCCCCCAAAGCTGATGGCGGGCAATTTCCACTCCTCGACGCCCTTGAGGCCGGCTGTGGACTGCAAGGGTGAAGAGTAAGGTGGCCTGAGAAAGTGCTGAGAGAGGTCGCGGCAACCCGCTATATCGAACCCTTGCGTTCCGGCGGCTCCGTCCCCGGAGTCGTCGAGGCCGACGACCTCGGCACCTACGTCGTGAAGTTCACCGGCTCCGCGCAGGGCCGCAAAGCGCTGGTCGCCGAAGTGATCGTCGGGGAGCTGGCCCGCGCGCTCGGACTGCGCTTCCCCGAACTCGTGCTCGTGCACTTCGATCCGGAGATCGCCGACGAGGAACCGCACCAGGAGGTCCGGGACCTGCACAGTGCGAGCGCGGGCCTGAACCTCGGCATGGACTATCTGCCGGGTGCGCGGGACTTCACCCCGGAGGTCGCCGCGCGCTGCACGGTCGACCCGCTGGAGGCCGGGAAGATCGTCTGGCTCGACGCGCTGACCGTCAACGTCGACCGTACGGTCCACAGCTCCAACCTGATGATCTGGCCGACCCTCGGCATCGCACCCCCGCGACTGTGGCTCATCGACCACGGTGCCGCCCTCGTCTTCCACCACCGCTGGGACGGCGCCGACCCCACGAAGGCCTACGACTTCCGCCACCACGCCCTCGGCCACTACGCCCCCGACACCCGGGCCGCAGACGCCGAGTTGGCCCCCAGGGTGACCGAGGAGCTGCTGCGCCGGATCGTGGCCGAGGTGCCGGACGCCTGGCTGGCCGGCGAACCGGGCCTCGCGACCCCCGACGCCGTCCGGGAGGCGTACGTCGTCTACCTCCACGCGCGCGTGGAGGCATCCGCGGCCTGGCTCCCCACCGACTTCCCCAGCGGGGAGGAACGCGCCGCGGAGGAGGCCCTCCGCGCGGCGAAGACACAGCAGGGCCGCCCGAGTTGGCTCAAGCGGGTCCCCGACCTGCACGGCAAGCCGGCGGCGGAACAGGATTGGTCGGTACACCTGGGATGACGGGGAAGACGACGGGCATGACCCAGCGAGTCGAGATCGAGTACTGCACCCAGTGCCGTTGGCTGCCGCGCGCGGCCTGGCTGGCGCAGGAGCTGTTGACCACCTTCGAGACCGAGTTGACGGAACTGTCCCTGAAGCCCGGCACGGGCGGTGTCTTCGTCGTCCGCGTCAACGACGAGGTCGTGTGGGACCGCCGTGTGCAGGGTTTCCCGGAACCCACGGCCGTGAAGCAGCTCGTACGCGACCGAGTGGCCCCGGACAAGTCCCTGGGCCACTCGGACAAGTGAGCTTTTCCCCGCGCTCGTTGAGATTCAGCCCTTGAGCTGCTCGTACGCCGGCAGGGTCAGGAAGTCCGCGTAGTCGGCGTCGAGCGCGACCTCCAGGAGCAGGTCGTGGGCCTGCTGCCAGTGGCCCGCGGCGAAGGCGTCCGCGCCGATCTCGGCACGGATGTTCTCCAGCTCCTCGGCGGCGATCTTGCGCGCCAGCTCGGGAGTCGCCTTCTCGCCGTTCTCGAACTCGACGTCCGCGTTGATCCACTGCCAGATCTGCGAGCGCGAGATCTCGGCGGTGGCCGCGTCCTCCATCAGGTTGAAGATGGCGACCGCGCCGAGCCCGCGCAGCCACGCCTCGATGTAACGGATGCCCACCTGAACGGCGTTGACGAGCCCCGGGTACGTCGGCTTCGCGTGCAGCGAGTCCACGGCGATCAGGTCGGCCGCCTTGACCTCGACGTCCTCGCGCAGCCGGTCCTTCTGGTTCGGCCTCTCGCCGAGCACCGCGTCGAAGGAGGCCAGGGCGATCGGCACCAGGTCCGGGTGAGCCACCCAGGACCCGTCGAAACCGTCGCCAGCCTCACGGTCCTTGTCCGCCTTGACCTTCTCGAAGGCGACCTTGTTGACCGCCTCGTCCCGGCGGGACGGGATGAACGCCGCCATGCCGCCGATCGCGTGCGCCCCGCGCTTGTGGCAGGTACGGACGAGGAGTTCGGTGTACGCCCGCATGAACGGGGCCGTCATCGTGACCGCGTTGCGGTCCGGGAGGACGAACTTGGGCCCGCCGTCACGGAAGTTCTTCACGATGGAGAACAGGTAGTCCCAGCGGCCCGCGTTCAACCCCGAGGCGTGGTCGCGGAGTTCGTAGAGGATCTCCTCCATCTCGTACGCGGCCGTGATCGTCTCGATCAGCACGGTCGCGCGGATCGTGCCCTGCGGGATGCCGACGTAGTCCTGCGCGAAGACGAACACGTCGTTCCACAGCCGCGCTTCGAGGTGGGACTCGGTCTTCGGGAGGTAGAAGTACGGGCCCTTGCCCAGGTCCAGCAGCCGCCGCGCGTTGTGGAAGAAGTACAGCCCGAAGTCCACGAAGGCGCCCGGGACTTGCTCACTGTCGACCAGCAGGTGACGCTCGTTGAGATGCCAGCCGCGGGGCCGCATGACGACGGTCGCCAGCTCCTCATCCGCCTTCAGGGCGTACGACTTACCGGAGTTGGGGTCGGTGAAGTCGATCGCGCGGGTGTAGGCGTCGATCAGATTGAGCTGGCCCGTGACGACGTTCTCCCACGTGGGCGCCGAGGCGTCCTCGAAGTCCGCGAGCCAGATCCTCGCGCCCGAGTTGAGGGCGTTGATCGTCATCTTGCGGTCGGTGGGGCCGGTGATCTCGACCCGCCGGTCGTTCAGCGCGGCGGGGGAGGGGGCCACCTTCCAGGAGTCGTCCGCGCGGATCGCGGCGGTCTCCGGGAGGAAGTCGAGCGTGGAGGTACGGGCGATCTCCGCGCGGCGCTCGGCCCGGCGGGCGAGGAGTCCGGCCCGGCGGGGCGTGAACCGCCGGTGCAGCTCGGCCACGAAGGCGAGCGCCTCGGCGGTGAGGACCTCCTCCTGCCGGGGCAGCGGTTCGGCGTCGACGACGACCGGCGAGGACGGCGCTGGTGCGGACATGAACTGTCACTTCCTTCAGCGAGCGTGGCACCGGGTGCCAGATGACCCGGGTAGGACGGAGAGCACCCGAGGGGCCGCCGGGCGCTTCTGAACAGTGGATACTAGTTTCCTCATTGTGGAAGTTCAATGGTTTGTTGACGTCGAGATTCTCCGTATCGAGCCAAAGTGGCGCTCAGTGTCACCCCGTTCACTCAAGGTGGACGAGATCCGCCTCAGTGTCGATGTCGTACGGCTCCGCCGCATCCCCGCACTCGACGAGCACGACCTCGTCCGCGTGCGCCTTGAGGTACGCCCGCGCCCCCCGGTCCCCGGTCGCGCTCTCGGCGATCCCGGCCCAGTGCGCGGCCCCGAACAGCACCGGATGCCCGCGCACCCCGTCGTAGGCGGCCGAGACGAGCGAGTCCTCGGAGCCATGGGCCGCCAGCACCCGCGCCACCGCCTCCGCGCCGATCCCGGGCTGGTCCACGAGCGACACGAGCACCGCCCGCGCCCCCGTACCGGCCAGCGAGTCGAGTCCGGCCCGCAGCGAGGACCCCATGCCCCGCTCCCACTCCGGGTTCTCCACGACCACACACCCGGTCAGCTCCGCCCGCTCCCGTACGGCGTCGGCGCGCGCCCCCAGGACCACGTGGACGCGGCTGAGCCCGGCCGCGCGCAGCACCCCGACCGCGTGCTCCACAAGGGGCCGCCCCCGGTGTTCCAGCAGCGCCTTGGGCCGCCCGCCGAGCCGCCGGCCGCCCCCGGCGGCGAGCAGCAGCCCGGCGACCTGGTCTTCGTTTCGCGTCATACGTCCTGCATACCTGACCGGGCGGCGACGGCACGGAATCCTCCGACTCAATTTCGGTCCGCGGAGTGGCGCAGCCCGCACCGGGTGGCGTTTACTGGCCCGCGTCCCTCGGTGCCCGACCAGTGTCGCGGGGTGCGCGGCGGGATCACAAAGTTCTTGCGCACGACGGCGTGCGAGGGGGGAGAGCTGTGTTGCGGAGCTTGGGGCAGAGGCCAGTGACCGGCAGCGACGAGGATCCGAGGGTGGCGGAACTGCGGACCGCGGTGTCCCGGTTGCGCCGCGAACTGGCCGCGCATCCGGCCGAGTTCCCCGACCGTGTCATCGCCGAGGACGAACTCGCGGCGCTGGCCGCGATGACCATCGACGGCATCCCCGAAATCCCGCGACTGCGCCGCTCGTTGCTCCTCATCGCCGGCGCGATCGGCTCGGTGAGCGCCCTCACGAGGGGACTGACGGACGTACGCAACGCCGTGGACCTGTTCGGCCAACCGCGGGGCGGCCAGGGCTAGTTCGGCGCCGGGAACGCTCCCCGATAGCCGGCGTGCCCGGACCGGTGCTCGAACTCGCCGCACAGCCAGGTCTCCTGGACGAATTCGGTGTGCTCGTCCCAGAGGGTGAAGATGCCCGTCGGGCCGTGCTTGCCGTCGACCTGGCGGTAGCGGTCCTTGACGTCACGGAAGCAGGCCAGCCCCGCCATCAGCCCGTTGCCGGCCGGGTTGTAGTCGGACCAGGCGCACGCGACACAGGCCCGGAGTCGTACGCCCGCCGGGAGGAGCAGGCGCTGGAGGTCGTTCAGGGCGTCCTCGAAGGTGTCGTGGTCCTCCGTGGTCAGGTGCTCGTGCCCGTCCAGGCGCAGGACGGTGAACAGCCGCTCCGTGTCCAGGCCCCCGCCCGGCCCGCCCGGCCCGCCGAGCCACAGCGCGCAGTCCAGCGCGGCCGTCCGTACGCCCTGCCCCTCGGCCGTGACGGACATCGGTACGGTCCACTCCAGGAGGCAGGAGCACAACGCCCCGTCGAAGAAGGTGAACGGGACCTCCGGCGGCTCGCCGCCCAGCGCGCCGAGGTCGTCCATGCTGTCCCCCTCGAAGCGGACGCCCCTGATCGTCGTACGGATCGACTCCCGGCCGTCCGACTCGAAGACGACGTCCTCGCCGCCGTGCCGGTCGGTGTACCGCCCGGGCCAGCGCTGTACGCCGCTCACGCGGGGTTCTGGCTGGCGAGCGCCTCCGACAGTTCGCCGGCCACCTGCTGCAGGATCGGCACGATCTTCTCGGTCGCCGACTCGGTGACCCGCCCGGCCGGGCCCGAGATCGAAATCGCCGCCGCCGTAGGGGAGTTGGGCACGGAGACGGCGAGGCAGCGGACGCCGATCTCCTGTTCGTTGTCGTCGATCGCGTAGCCGAGGCGGCGCACGTCCTCCAGGGCCGCGAGGAAACCCTCCGGCGTGGTGATCGTCTTCTCGGTCGCGGCCGGCATGCCGGTGCGGGCGAGCAGCGCGCGCACCTCGTGGTCCGGGGTGTTGGCGAGCAGCGCCTTGCCGACGCCCGTGGAGTGCGGCAGGACGCGTCGGCCGACCTCGGTGAACATGCGCATGGAGTGCTTGGACGGCACCTGCGCCACGTACACGATCTCGTCGCCGTCGAGCAGGGCCATGTTCGCCGTCTCGCCGGTCTCCTCGACGAGCCGGGCGAGGTAGGGGCGGGCCCAGGTGCCGAGGAGCCGGGACGCGGACTCGCCGAGGCGGATCAGCCGCGGGCCGAGGGCGTACCGGCGGTTGGCCTGCTGGCGGACGTAACCGCAGACCACCAGCGTGCGCATCAGCCGGTGGATGGTGGGCAGCGGCAGTCCGCTGCTCGCGGACAGCTCGCTCAGGCCGACCTCACCGCCCGCGTCGGCCATCCGCTCCAGCAGGTCGAAGGCGCGCTCAAGGGACTGGACACCACCCGTGGCGGACTTGGTGGAGTCGGTGCTGCTGGCGATGGACGGCGGCACGGCGCGTTCCTTTCGGCACGGGCGGGAAGGGCTGAAGCCTACCCGGGGGCCGGTTGACTCCCCGCCGGTGCGTAGCTACGTTCTGCTTGCCGGAAGTCTACTTCCGCTTTGCGGAAACATCCAGAGTGTGCGCGTGCGGCACATCGCGGAGAGGTGTGCCCTTGACGGTACGGGAGCGGGAGTGAAGACTCCTTCAACAGAACGTTGAATTCCGTTACGTGGACGTAAATCCCGTTTCCCGGAAGTAACGGAGCGACGACGGTGGCAGAGAGGGGTCCGGGTGTCCGACGCTGAACTGGTGGTGCGCTCCACGCGTGTCATCACTCCCGAGGGAACACGCGCCGCGGCGGTCGCCGTGACCGGCGGAAAGATCACGGCCGTTCTCCCCTACGAGGCCCAAGTCCCGTCCGGCGCACGGTTCGAGGACTTCGGCGACGACGTCCTGCTGCCCGGCCTGGTCGACACCCATGTGCATGTGAACGACCCCGGCCGCACCCACTGGGAGGGCTTCTGGACCGCCACGCGCGCGGCGGCGGCCGGCGGCATCACCACCCTGATCGACATGCCGCTCAACTCCCTCCCGCCGACGACGACGGTCGACAACCTCCGCACGAAGCAGCGAGTCGCCGCCGAGAAGGCTCACATCGACGTCGGCTTCTGGGGCGGCGCCCTGCCCGACAACGTCAAGGACCTGCGCCCGCTGCACGACGCCGGCGTCTTCGGCTTCAAGGCGTTCCTGTCCCCGTCCGGCGTGGACGAGTTCCCGCACCTCGACCAGGACCAACTCGCCCTGTCCCTCGCGGAGATCGCGGGTTTCGGCGGCCTGCTCATCGTGCACGCGGAGGATCCCCACCATCTGGAGGCGGCCCCCCAGCAGGGCGGCCCCAAGTACGCCGACTTCCTTGCCAGCCGCCCCCGCGACGCCGAGGACACGGCCATCGCGGGACTGATCGCCGCCGCCAAGCGCCTCGACGCGCGCGTGCACGTCCTGCACCTCTCCTCCTCCGACGCGCTGCCGCTGATCGCCGCCGCCAAGGCCGAGGGCGTGCGCATCACGGTGGAGACGTGCCCGCACTACCTCACCCTCACGGCCGAGGAAGTCCCGGACGGCGCAAGCGAGTTCAAGTGCTGCCCGCCCATCCGCGAGTCCGCCAACCAGGACCTCCTGTGGCAGGCGCTGGCCGACGGCACCATCGACTGCGTGGTCACGGACCACTCACCATCGACCGCCGACCTGAAGACCGCCGACTTCGCCACCGCGTGGGGCGGCATCTCCGGCCTCCAGCTGAGCCTCGCGGCGGTGTGGACGGAGGCGCGCAAGCGTGGCTACGGCCTTGCGGACGTGGTCCGCTGGATGTCGTCAAGGACCGCACAACTGGCGGGACTTGAGCAGAAGGGCGCCATCGAGGCGGGTCGCGACGCCGACTTCGCGGTCCTCGCGCCCGACGAGACGTTCACCGTGGACCCGGCCGCCCTCCACCACCGCAACCGCGTCACGGCGTACGCCGGAAAGACCCTCAGCGGCGTCGTGAAGTCGGCCTGGCTGCGCGGCGAACGCATCGTGCTGGACGGCGAGTTCACCGACCCGAAAGGCCAACTCCTGACCCGTACCCCCTGATCGACCGATTCCCCGCACCCGCAGCGGCCGACTCCCGAAAGGCAAAATCAGTGACGGCGCAGCATCCATTTCCTTTGGCTCGCTTCACCGGCGACGCGAACCCCTACGGAGGCGGTGACCCGTACGCGGACTACCGCACGGCCGACTTCCCCTTCACCCAGTACGCCAACCTCGCCGACCGGCAACTCGGCGCCGGAGTCATCGCCGCCAACGACGAGTTCTTCGCCCAGCGCGAGAACCTCCTCGTGCCCGGGCCCGCCGAGTTCGACCCCGAGCACTTCGGCCACAAGGGCAAGATCATGGACGGCTGGGAGACCCGCCGCCGCCGCGGCGCTTCGGCGGACCACCCCTGGCCGACGGCGGAGGACCACGACTGGGCACTGGTCCGGCTCGGCGCGCCCGGCGTGATCCGGGGGATCGTCGTCGACACGGCCCACTTCCGGGGCAACTACCCGCAGGCGGTGTCGGTCGAGGCCGTCTCGGTGCCGGGCTCCCCGTCCCCCGAGGACCTGCTCTCCGACGACGTGAAGTGGACGACCCTGGTCCCGCGCACACCGGTCGGCGGCCACGCGGCGAACGGTTTCTCCATCTCGGTCGAACAGCGCTTCACCCACCTCCGCGTCAACCAGCACCCCGACGGCGGCATCGCGCGCCTACGGGTCTACGGCGAGGTCGCCCCGGACCCCGACTGGCTGGCGGCGCTGGGCACTTTCGACGTGGTCGCCCTGGAGAACGGCGGCCGGGCCGAGGACGCCTCCAACCTCTTCTACTCACCCGCCACCAACACCATCCAGCCCGGCCGCTCCCGCAAGATGGACGACGGCTGGGAGACGCGCCGCCGCCGCGACCAGGGCAACGACTGGATCCGCTACGCCCTGGCCGCCCAGTCCCGGATCCGCGCCGTCGAGATCGACACGGCGTACCTGAAGGGCAACAGCGCGGGCTGGGCGTCGGTGTCGGTACGGGACGGCGAGTCCGGCGACTGGCACGAGATCCTCCCGCGCACCCGCCTCCAGCCCGACACGAACCACCGCTTCGTCCTCCCCACTCCGGCGACCGGGACGCACGCGCGCGTGGACATCTATCCCGACGGCGGGATCTCGCGGCTGCGGTTGTTCGGTTCGCTGACGGAGGAGGGGGCGGCGGCGCTGGCGGCGCGGCATCAGGAGCTGGGCGGCTGACGCGAGCCTCCAGGGCCGAAGCGGGGGTCTGGGGGCGCAGCCCCCGAGGGACCCGAGCCACAATCCACCCGCACCCGGAACCGAGTCGACCCCCCGCCGCGTTCTCCCCTCGTGACCCTTCAGCAAGAAATCGTCGGCAACGCCATGCAGATGGCGGTCGTCAACCTGAACCCCGGCCAGACCGTGTACTGCGAGGCCGGGAAGTTCCTCTTCAAGACGACGAACGTGACCATGGAGACCCGGCTGAGCGGCCCGCCCGGCGCCGGACAGCAGCAGGGCGGCGCCGGTTCCGGAGGTATGGGCGGCATCCTCCGGCAGGCCATGGGGACGGCCATGCAGGTCGGCCAGCGCGCGCTCGCGGGCGAGTCGCTGGCGTTCCAGTACTTCACCTCCCAGGGCGGTGAGGGGACCGTCGGCTTCGCCGGCGTGCTCCCCGGAGAAATGCGCGCCCTGGAACTGGACGGCACGCGCGCGTGGTTCGCGGAGAAGGACGCCTTCGTGGCGGCCGAGTCCAGCGTGCAGTTCGGCATCGCCTTCCAGGGCGGCCGCACCGGCATGAGCGGCGGTGAGGGTTTCGTCCTGGAGAAGTTCACCGGGCACGGCACGGTGATCATCGCCGGCGCGGGCAACTTCATCGACCTGAACCCGGCCGACTTCGGCGGCCGCATCGAGGTCGACACCGGCTGCCTCGTCGCCTTCGAGGAGGGCATCCAGTACGGCGTCCAGCGCATCGGCGGCCTCAACCGCCAGGGCCTGATGAACGCGGTGTTCGGCGGCGAGGGCCTCTCCCTGGCCACCCTGGAGGGCAACGGCCGCGTCATCCTCCAGTCCCTCACCATCGAGAGCCTCGCCAACGCCCTGAAGAAGGCCCAGGGCGGCGACAAGCAGGGCCCGACCGGCGGCATGTTCTCGACCCACGCCGGGTGAGCAGCCGTAGCGACCGATGAGTTGCGGGGGCGGGCCGGGTCTGAGCTGATGACACCAACCCCCGCACCAGGAAGCAGGCACCCGACATGGGCAAGCTCGTCTCCACCATCTTCGTCACTCTCGACGGCGTCTACCAGGCCCCCGGCGGCCCCGAAGAGGACACCCGGGGCGGCTTCGAGCACGGCGGCTGGAGCTTCGTGTACGGCGACGACGACTTCGGCCGGTTCGTGGTCGACGTCTTCGACCGCTCCGGCGCCTATCTGCTCGGCCGCCGTACGTACGACATCTTCGCCTCGTACTGGCCGAACATGACCGACCCCGCCGACCCGATCGCGTCCAAGCTGAACGCCCTGCCGAAGTACGTCGCCTCGGCCACCCTCACCGACCCCTCCTGGGCCGGCACCACCGTCCTCGGCGGCGACCTCGCCAAGGAGGTCACCGACCTCAAGGAGCGCACCGAGGGCGAACTCCAGGTGCACGGCAGCGGCGCCCTCGTCCGGTCCCTCCTGGAGCTCGACCTCCTCGACACCGTCCACCTGGTGACCTTCCCGGTCGTGCTCGGCACCGGCCTGCGCCTGTTCCCCGAGGGCACCACGCCGAAGGCCTTCAGGCGCACGGGCGGCACCGTCACCAGCACCGGGGTCTCCATCCAGTCGTACGACCTGGCGGGCCGCCCCACGTACGGCTCGTACGCCGACCCGGAAAACGCCTAGTCAGCCGGGGCCCGCGCGGGTACGGTGATCGTTCCGTGTGGCAGCCGCCGATGTCTCCACCCCTTCGCCGGAGACCGGGAGAGCCGCCCCCATGTCCTCGATCGCCGTACCGCGCGCCGTCGCGCCCCGCCGCACCTGGTCCACCGACCTGCCCGTCCTGCTGGTCGCCGTGGTCTGGGGCGCCAGCTATCTCGCCGCCAAGGACATCACCACCGCCCGTACGGTCCTCGCCGTCCTGGTCCTGCGCTTCGCCCTCGTCCTGCCCGTCCTGGCGGTCGTCGGCCACCGCTCGCTGCGCGCCCTGACGGCCGCCCAGTGGCGCGGCGCGGCCCTGCTCGGGCTGATCCTCGCCGGGATCTTCCTCCTGGAGACCTACGGCGTCGTCCACACCTCGGCGACCAACGCGGGCCTCATCATCAGCCTCACCATGATCTTCACCCCGCTCGCCGAGTCCGCGGTGACCCGCACCCGGCCCTCCCGTGCCTTCCTCGGGGCCGCCGCGCTCTCCGTGCTCGGCGTGCTGCTCCTGACCCAGGGCGCCGGCTTCAGCCGCCCCTCCCTCGGTGACCTCCTCATGCTGCTCGCGGCCCTCGCCCGCACCCTGCACGTGCTGGCCATGTCCCGCGTGAAGTCCGTGCGGGGCGCCGACGCGCTGCCCCTGACCACCGTCCAACTCGGCGCGGCCGTAGGGGTGTTCGCGCTGCTGTCGGCCGGCGCCGACACGACACCGTGGGCGACGGCGGCGGACTTCGGGCCGCGCGAGTGGGCCGGGCTGCTGTTCCTGTCCGTGTTCTGCACCCTGTTCGCCTTCTTCGTCCAGATGTGGGCCGTACGCCGGACCTCCCCCTCCCGGGTCAGCCTGCTGCTCGGCACCGAGCCGCTGTGGGCCGCCGCGGTCGGCATCGCGCTCGGCGGGGAACGGCTCGGCGCGTTCGGACTGGCGGGCGGCGTGCTCGTCCTGGTCGGGACGGCGTGGGGGCGCGGCGCCGCACGGTGACGCACGAAGGACTCACTGGCCTCGGTCATTCATCCGATAAATAGCCCCAGTACGTTCGTGAATCGTCTCTTTGGTGAGAGCGAGATGCCTCAGAGGTCGGATCTTTTGGCTGCACGACCATTGCTTGTTCCTCGGGGTCTCATTAATTTACGAATTAATCCCGACCGTCCCGTCCGAGGAGATCCGCCGTGCCTTCTTCCTCCCGTCGTGACTTCCTTCGTCTGACCGGTGTCGCCGGTGGTGGTCTCGCCGCCTTCGGTGGCCTGCCCCCGTTCGTGGCGCATGCCGCCCCCGAGCGCCCCGCTCACGCGGACATCGTTCCGGAGGCCGAGGCCACCACCCTCTGGTACCGGCAGCCGGCCGACGAGTCGCACATCATCCAAGAGGCGCTTCCCGTGGGCAACGGCAGGATGGGTGCCCTGGTCGGCTGTGACCCCGCGGACGACTTCGTGTACCTCACGGACGGTTCGTTCTGGACGGGCGGGCGCAACGACACCCTCACCAGCGACGGTCAACTTCCCTACGGAGCCGATGACTTCGGCAGTTTCGGACTGCTGGCCAAACTCCGCGTCACGTTGCCGGGCCACACCGCGCAGGAGATCAGCGGCTACCGGCGCAGTCTCGACCTGAGCAACGGTGTCGTGTCCGCGACCCATCAGCACCACGGCACCCGTTTCCGCCGCGAGATCTACGCCAGCCATCCCGACGACGTGATCGTGGTCCGGCTCACCGGGGACGGCACCCACACCGGTGCGATCTCGCTGGAGGGCGCGCACGGCGAGACCACGTCGGCGGACGGGAAACAGCTCTCGTTCGCCGCGACCCTGAAGAACGGCCTGCGGTACGCGGCCTCCGTGACCGCCGTGAGCAGCACCGGAACCATCAGGGCCGAGGACGGCAAGCTGTCCTTCTCCGGCTGCCGCGAACTGCTGATCGCGGTCTGCGCGGGTACCGACTACGCACCCGACGCCGACAAGGACTTCCGCGACCCGTCCCTGGTCCCGCTCACGGTGGCCCGCGCCAAGAGCACTGCCGCGGCGAAGGTCTCCGGCGCCGCTCTGCTCGCCACCCACGTGGCCGACTACCGGCGGCTCTACGACCGCTTCTCGATCGACCTCGGCAGATCCTCGACGGTGCAGCGGTCGCTGGACTCGTGGTCGCGCATCGCCGTCAGACACACCGACGCGTCCACCCCGGACCCGGAGTTGGAGGCTGCCTACGTCCAGTACGGCCGCTACCTGACCATCACCGGGTCCAGGGACTGGCTGCCCATGAACCTCCAGGGGCTGTGGATCCACAACAACACCCCTGACTGGTACGCCGATTACCACACCGACATCAACGTGCAGATGAACTACTGGCTGGCCGACCCCGCCGGACTGGGCGACAACGCGGAGGCGCTCGCACGCTACTGCCGGTCCCAACTGCCGGTCTGGACCGATGTGACGAGACGGCTCTTCAACAGCCCCGACAACCGTTTCCGCAACAGCTCGGGAAACGTGGCCGGTTGGGCCATCGCCTTCTCCACCAACATCTACGGCGGCAGCGGCTGGGCCTGGCACCCCTCGGGCAACGCCTGGCTCTGCGCGACACTTTGGCGCCACTACGAGTACTCCCAGGACCGCGCGTACCTGGAGACGATCTACCCGGTGCTCAAGGGGGCCGCCGAGTTCTGGAAGGCACGGCTGATCACCACCGAGGTGACCGACGCGGACGGTTCGTCCCGCGAGGTCCTGGTGGACGACACCTCCTGGTCGCCGGAGCACGGCCCGGACGGCAGGGGAAACACCTACGGGCAGGAGCTCGCGTGGGAACTCTTCCGGGAGTTCGCCGTCGCGGCCCGCACGCTGCGCCGCGACACCGACCTCGCCGCCGAGCTGGAATCGATGCGCGCCCGGCTCCATCTCCCGCGCGTCAGCCCGAAGACCGGCTGGCTGGAGGAGTGGATGAGCCCCGACAACCTCGGCGAGACGACACACCGCCATCTCTCACCGCTCATCGGATTCTTCCCCGGCGACCGGATCTCCGTGGACACCAGCCCGCGCGAACTCGTGGACGGCGTACGCGCACTCCTCACCGCCAGGGGAATGGACAGCTTCGGCTGGGCCTGTGCCTGGCGATCACTGTGCTGGTCGCGGCTCAAGGACGCCGAGAAGGCCTACCAGCTCTATCTCACCGTGCTGCGCCCTTCGATGAACAACGGCAACGGCACCTCGGCGAACTGGTTCGACATGTACAGCCAGGGCAGCTACACGATCTTCCAGATCGACGCCAACCTCGGCGGCCCCGCCGCAGCGCTGGAGATGCTCCTGTACTCAAGGCCGGGAGTCCTCGAACTGCTCCCGGCACTGCCCAAGGCCTGGGCGGCCAAGGGCTCCGTCGCCGGGATCGGCGCCCGTGGCGGATTCACGGTCGACTTCTCCTGGCGCGACGGCAGGGCGACCACGGTCACGGTCCGAAGCGTCGGGGGGACGGAGACGGAACTCCGCGCCGGGAAGGTCCGTAAGAAGATCTCCCTCAAGCCCGGGGCATCCGTGAAGATCGACCTTTAGCGAGGCGCGAAGCATCTGTCGTCGGAACACGCGGCGATGCGAGTCCGCGCGGGACTCGCATCGCCTGGTGGTGTCCGGGCCGGCCGGCCAGGTAGGTGCTACTTCGTGGCGAGGAACAGATAGTCGGCCGTGTAGGGGACACGGGCGGTGGGCTGCTCGGTCGGGTTGCAGGTGCCGGACGGGGCGACGCCGCCGACGGTGTCGAGCCGCAGTACCGAGGTGGTCTTGGACAGAAGTCCCTTGCTCTTGCCGGTCTGCTGGGCGCGGAGCAGGAGTTGGGGGATGTTGCCCTTGCCGTTGTCGAACTTGTTGACGACGGTCCCGGTCACCGAGGAGCCGTCCGGGGCGATCCACTGCGGCGGGCCGGCGGGGCCGTGCTTGGCGAAGCTGTGCTGGATGCCGCCCTGGAGGGTGGCGTCGACGTTGTCCTGGGTGAAGGCGTAGGAGCCGTCGTCCTGCTTGGTGCAGGCGTAGATCTGCGCCCCCTTGACGACGCCGGCCAGCGCCGAGTGCCGGATGGCGTCGGGCAGCGAGACCGCGCCCGGCAGTGCGACGGCCTGTCCGCGGACCGCGCCGCCGGGGAACTCGGCGGTGTGCAGGTTGAAGTAGAACTGGTCGGGATGCGCCTTGATGCTCCGCAGCAGGTCGGCGTCCTTGACCTTCACGGTGCCGAACACGAACGGCGTGCCGCCCTTGAGCTTCTCCATGAAGAACGGGATCTTCACGTCACCGTTGGTGCCCCGCGCACCCTGGTGGAGATGGGCCATGGTCGGGGTGCCGATACCCGTCCACGCGAACGCGAACGACACCTCGTCGCCCTGGATCCGCATGAGGGCCACCGCGCTGCCGTCCTTGTCGCCCACCGCCGGCTTGCCCTTGACGGGCACCTCGTTGTCACCGGTGAGGATCGTGGTGAAGTACTGCGCTCCGGGCGCGTTCTCGGAGTAGCGGCCGATGGCACCCGCCGCCTGCGTCGCCCCCGTCGCCGCCGGATGGGACACGGTGGCGTCGGCCGCACCGTCCACGCCGTTGCAGGCGGTCAGGAGCAGGGTGCCGGTGATCGCGGTCGCGGCGATGGTCCCGAATCGCTTGAACATCATGTGTCTCGTTCTCCCCGTGATTGCCGATCCGCGGTTGCCCCGCGGTCGTTCTCCCTCCATCACGGGGCCCCTGGGGCGATCCCTCACCCGATGACACTCCTGAGACACGCCTGAGAAGGGATGGCATCACTGAGGACACGATCTTGACATTACGACGCACATCGACCGCCCGCGGAGAGACAGCTGGGTGGACGCCGGTGACGGCCGCGAAGGCCCCCGGCCCCAACTCGCCCTTGCCGCGCGGGCGGTGGATACGGAGACCGGGTGCGGCCCGCGCCCGCCGAACCCCCGCAGTCCGCGAACCCGCCGACTCAGCGGCCCTGTTGGTCGCCGCCGGACATCGACCGCGCCGTGAGCGGCAGGACACGTGCGGTGCCCTGCCCCGGAAGGCGGACGGCACCCGCTCCAGGACACCGCCCGCGAAGACGTCGTACAACGGCAGGGATTCCAGGTGGACATAGCCGATGTGGCAGTCGCAGACGGCCAGTGGACACGCGCGCGGGCGCAGCGCCGCCCGGTACGAGCCGTCGTACAGATTTCCCAGCTCGTCGCGGACGAAGTGGCAGCGGCGGACCGTGCCGGTGCCGTCGACCGAGATCACGGACTCGCCGGCAAGGAGGCCGCGGAGATCCGGCTGCTCCTCCTGGACGCCGTCCTCGGGCAGCACGACGCCCCGTGGCTCGCGGCGTTCCCCGCCAACGACGGCCCGATCGACGCGCTGTCCGCGGTGTGCCGCGGCGCCGGCTGGTGGTGGCCGTTCGTCCGGGGCGCGGTGCTGACGGAACGCCCCTCGGCCCTCCACCGCGACGAGGCCGGACGACTCGACCACGGGGACGGCCCGGCACTCGCGTACCCGGACGGCTTCGCCCTGCACGCCTGGCGCGGCATGCCGGTCCCGGCCGCCTTCCTGGCCGAACTGCCCACGCTGACCCCCGAACGCGTCCGGGCCGAGGAGAACGCCGAGCTGCGCCGCGTGATGCTGGAGTACTACGGCTACGACCGGTACCTCGCCGATTCGGGCGCCCGCCCCCTGCACCGGGACGAGACCGGCACGCTGTGGCGGATCGACCTGGCCGACGACGAGCCCGTGGTCATGGTGGAGGTCCTCAACTCCACACCGGAACCCGACGGCACCCACCGCACGTACTGGCTACGGGTACCCCCGTCGACGCGCACGGCCAGAGCGGGAGTCGCCTGGACCTTCGGCCTGGACGCGGAGGCGTACGCACCCGAGCGGGAGACCTGACAGTCCCGTACGACCGGCGCCAGGACGTGCCTCGCCCCGCGGCCCATGATCGTGGGGGGAGCCGCGGGGCGAGGGGTGAGCGATGGTGCAGCCGGTGGGAGCCGGACGCCCGGGTGACTACGGAACGGACCTGACCGACCGGCTCAGCAGCCGAAGTTGATCAGGTCGAAGGTGACGTAGTGGTCCGAGGTGTAGTAGTCCTCCTGCGTCTTCTTCCCGGTGACGATCCGGCGCGCTCCGCGCGTGGACGAGCCGGGAGTCTTGACCGTGTACTCGTGGTAGTAGCCGGACGCCTGGCTGGGGAGGACGCCTTCCTGGTTGCGGAAGACGACGCCGTCCTGCGAGTACGGGAAGGGGCCGTTCGTCGCGATCAGGTCGAGCGTGTCGTACGCCTGCGAGGGCAGGTCGCTGTAGCAGATGCTGCCGACCGCGGCGGCCGCCGGGGTCGCGGTGGCGACGGTGCCGCCGATGAGGAGAGTGGACAGGACGGCGGCTGCTGCGCCGATGCCGGTGATCCGTGGGGGGAATCTCATGGCTTCATGATGACGCGCGTAGATAGTGGCATGTCAATGACAACAGCGGAGATTTTCCCGTCAAGTCCGATGAGTTTTCGGGAAGTTAACCTGACGCGCGCCGTCTCCACGCGGTCTTCGCACGGGCAGCGAACACCTCCGTGGGCCGCGGGGCGAGGTGTGTCCGCCGAAAGTCTGTGATGCCGCGACTTTGGTCGACGATCCCCGTCGGGGTGGGGTGACCGGGCCCGGCCCTGCGTAGATTTGTCGACCGTGACCGATGACAGGACCGCGCAGGTACCGTCGGCGTTCGCGGGGCGCCGCTGGCTGCTGCCGTCCGCCGTGGCGGACGAACTCGACCCGGACGTCGAACGGCCGGGACGGCCCCGCCGTACCGCACGCGACTGGGTCGTCGACACCTCCTGCTTCCTGCTGGCCGTGATCATCGCGCTGATCGCCGCGCAGAGCCTCAGGGACGACACCGGGACCTCGCACGCCCTGGCCGTCGTGGACCAGCTGATCGGAGTCCTCGCCTGCTTCACCGTGTGGCTGCGCCGCCGCTGGCCGGTCGGGCTGGCGATCGCCATGATCCCCGTCGGCATCGTCTCGACCACGGCGGGCGGCGCCGGCCTGGTCGCCCTCTTCACCCTCGCCGTGCACCGCCCCTTCCGGTACGTGGCCTGGATCGGCGGTATCCAGCTCGCCCTGACCCCGGTCTTCTTCTGGCTGCGCCCCGACCCCGACCTGCCGTACGCCGGCGCGGTCGCGTTCACCGAACTGTTCACCCTCACCGTCATCGGCTGGGGCATGTTCGTCCGCTCCAAGCGGCAGCTCATGCTCAGCCTGCGCGACCGCGCCCGGCGCGCCGAGACCGAGGCGGAACTCCGTGCCGAGCAGGCCCAGCGGCTGGCCCGGGAGGCCATCGCCCGCGAGATGCACGACGTGCTCGCCCACCGGCTGACCCTGCTCAGCGTGCACGCCGGCGCGCTGGAGTTCCGGCCGGACGCGCCCCGCGAGGAGGTCGCGCGGGCCGCCGGCGTCATCCGGGAGAGCGCCCACGAGGCGCTGCAGGACCTGCGCGAGATCATCGGCGTCCTGCGCGCGGGCGAACCCGACGACACCGGCCGCCCGCAGCCCACGCTCGGCGCCCTGGACGCGCTGGTCACGGAGTCCCGCGAGGCCGGCATGAAGGTCACCCTCGACAACCGGGTCAGCGACCCCGCCACGGTCCCCAGCTCGATCGGCCGCACCGCCTATCGCATCGCCCAGGAGGCCCTCACCAACGCCCGCAAACACGCCCCCGGCACCGAGGTCACGGTGACGGTCTTCGGCCAACGCGGTCAGGGCCTGAAGGTCGTCGTGGACAACCCGCCCCCGGAGGGAGAGGTCCCGCACGTCCCCGGCTCCGGGCAGGGCCTGATCGGCCTGACCGAGCGGGCGACGCTGGCGGGCGGACGGCTGGAGCACGGCCCGCTGGACGGCGGGGGCTTCCGGGTGGACGCCTGGCTGCCCTGGGGCTGACCCGGCGGCTCTCGCTCGCGGGGCCGTGGTTACGTAGCCCCATGACCGCGATCAGAGTGCTCCTCGTCGACGACGACCCGCTGGTGCGGGCCGGACTCTCCCTCATGATGGGCGGCGCCGCCGACATCGAGATCGTCGGCGAGGCCGCCGACGGCAGCGAGGTCCAGGAACTCGTCGACCGCGTCCACCCCGACGTCGTCCTCATGGACATCCGCATGCCCGCGGTGGACGGACTGACCGCCACGGAACGGCTGCGCTCCCGCGGCGACGCGCCGCAGATCATCGTTCTCACCACCTTCCACGCCGACGAACAGGTTCTGCGGGCCCTGCGCGCGGGAGCCGCCGGCTTCGTCCTCAAGGACACCCCGCCCGCCGAGATCATCGACGCGGTGCGCCGGGTCGCGGCCGGCGATCCCGTCCTGTCGCCGGCGGTCACCCGCCAGTTGATGGAACACGCGGCCGGCACGGGCACCGGTACCGACACCCGTCGCGCACGCGCGCGTGCCCGCCTCGCCGTCCTGGGAGACCGCGAACGCCAGGTCGCCGTCGCCGTCGGACAGGGCCTGGCCAACGCCGCGATCGCCACCGGCCTCTTCATGAGCGTCGCCACCGTCAAGACCCACGTCTCCCGCATCCTGGCCAAGCTCGACCTCAACAACCGTGTGCAGATCGCCCTGTTGGCGTACGACGCGGGCCTCCTCGAAGAGGACGGCGACGGCGGGCACTAGCCGCTGCCGCCGCGCGTTCCCACTGCGCTGGGAGATCTCGGGGGATCGTCCGGGATGGGGGCACAGCATGACCGAGGCAATCGATCTGGGGGAGTTCGGCGAGGAGTTCCGACGCGACCCGCATCCGGTGTACGCGACGCTGCGGGAGCGCGGCCCGGTGCACCTCGTGCGCCTGCCGGAGCTGGACGAGCACCATGTGACCTGGCTGATCGTGGGGTACGAGGAGGCACGCGCGGCGCTCGCCGACCCCCGGCTGGCCAAGGACGGCAGCAGGACTTCGGGTCCCGAGCGGCTGGCCCTGCGGGCACTGGTCGACTTCTGGTGGGCGCCCTTCGAGGACACGAGGAGCAGCAGGCCCGCCATGGCCCCGACCAGCCACCCCTGGGTGCGGCTGCACCTGCGCTCCTACTGCCCCGAGGCGAAGGAGGCGGCCACGTACAGCATCCAGACCAACCAGGGACGGCCGCGCGAACTGCGTTGCCCCCATTGCGACTTCGGGGCCGCCACGGACGCGGCGACCCCTGCGATACGACTGCTCAACTGAGGGCGTAGCCACCCGCGATCTCGCCGAGCCGGACTGGTCTTCGCTCGCGCCGGGACACCTCGCACGCCTCGGCGATCCGCAGCGCCTGGAGGGCCTCGCGCCCGTCGCAGGGATTGGTCCGCTGACCGACCACGACCTCGACGAAGGCAATCAGTTCGGCCTCGTAGGCGGGCGCGAAGCGCTCCAGGAAGCCGGTCCACGGCTTGGTCGCGGCCGGTGGCCCGGACGGCTCGGTGGACGCGATCGGGGTGCGGTCGTCCAGGCCGACCACGATCTGGTCCAGCTCCCCGGCCAGTTCCATCCGGACGTCGTAGCCCGCCCCGTTCAGCCGGGTGGCCGTCACCGTGGCCAGGGTGCCGTCGTCCAGAGTGAGGACGGCGGCGGCCGTGTCGATGTCACCGGCCTCGCGGAACATCGGGGGCCCGGCGTCCGACCCGGCCGCGAACACGTCGACCACTTCGCGCCCGGTCACCCAGCGCAGCATGTCGAAGTCGTGGATCAGGGTGTCCCGGTACAGCCCGCCGGAGATCGGCAGATAGGCGGCCGGGGGCGGGGTCTGGTCGGAGGTCATCGCCCGCACGGTGTGCAGCCGTCCCAGCCGCCCCGAGCGCACCGCCTCCCGGGCACCCGTGTAGCCCGTGTCGAACCGGCGCTGGAACCCCATCTGAAGGATCGTTCCCGCCGTCTCGACCTCGGCGATCGCAGCCAGCGACCCCGGCAGATCGAGGGCGATGGGCTTCTCGCAGAACACCGGGAGCCCGGAGCGTGCCGCCCTGCCGATTAATTCGGCGTGCGCCGATGTCGCCGTAGTGATCACCACGGCGTCCACGCCCCACTTGAAGATCTCCTCCGTACTCGGTGCCGCCGTTTCCCCCAGCCGGTTCGCCAACTCCTGGGCCCGTACCGGGTCCACGTCGGTGAGGATCAGCGAACCGACCTCACGATGACGGCTGAGCGTCCTGGCATGGATGGTCCCGATGCGGCCCGTACCGATGACTCCGATGCGCATGGGAACAAACTGAGGGCCGACCAGGCACGCTGTCAATGCGTATGTCCGGACAATCGAACTACATCACTTCCCGTCAACCATTCACAGAGCTACGCTCGGCCCGTGCCGAAACCAGATGTGGACCCGACAGTGCCGCTCGAACTCAGCGTGGACCGGAGCAGCCCGGTGCCGCTGTACTTCCAGCTGTCCCAACAACTGGAGGCCGCGATCGAGCACGGCTCGCTGACCCCGGGCAGCCTGCTGGGCAACGAGATCGAACTCGCCGCCCGGCTCGGCCTGTCCCGGCCCACGGTCCGCCAGGCCATCCAGTCCCTCGTCGACAAGGGGCTCCTGGTGCGCCGCCGGGGCGTCGGCACCCAGGTCGTGCACAGCCAGGTCAAACGCCCGCTCGAACTCAGCAGCCTCTTCGACGACCTGGAGGCGGCCGGACAGCGCCCCGCCACGAAGGTCCTCGTCAACACCGTCGTCCCGGCGTCCGCCGAGGTGGCGGCGGCGCTCGGCGTGGCCGAGGACAGCGACGTACACCGCATCGACCGCTTGCGCCTCGCCCACGGCGAGCCGATGGCGTACCTCTCCAACCACCTCCCGCTCGGCCTGCTCGCCCTGGACACCGCACAGCTGGAGGCCACCGGCCTGTACCGGATGATGCGCGCCGCCGGAATCACCCTGCACAGCGCCCGCCAGTCCATCGGCGCCCGCGGCGCCACCGCCGAGGAGGCCGAACGGCTCGCCGAGCCCGAGGGCGCACCGCTGCTCACCATGCAGCGCACGACGTTCGACGACACGGGCCGGGCGGTGGAATTCGGCAGCCATACTTATCGGCCGACGCGCTATTCGTTCGAGTTCCAGCTTTTGGTACGTCCCTGAGTGCACCGCTTTCCCTGCGATGCTTGCCGTAATGTCCGGACAATTCGAATTTAATGGACGCCCGCTGTAGCGCCCCTTTCAGGGGCGCGGAGAACTGCGCGACCAGCCACAACGCACCCGTACAAGACAACGATCCGCACCCCCCATACGCCCCCGCACAGCACCCACGGTCACGGTGAGGCAGAATCGGGCCTGATGAGCACCTACGGCAATTTCAGCGCCCCCATAGGCTCCCGCCGCGCCCCGGCGCTCCGAACCGTCGGCACGCGCGAGCGCAGGTCCCACCTGACCGCCCCCCGCGTGCCCACCGTCGGCATCGACATCGGCGGCACCAAGGTCATGGCGGGCGTCGTGGACGCCGACGGCAACATCCTGGAGAAGCTCCGCACGGAGACCCCGGACAAGTCCAAGAGCCCCAAGGTCGTCGAGGACACCATCGTCGAACTGGTCCTGGACCTGTCCGACCGCCACGACGTGCACGCGGTCGGCATCGGCGCGGCCGGCTGGGTCGACGCCGAGCGCAACCGGGTCCTGTTCGCGCCCCACCTGTCCTGGCGGAACGAGCCCCTCAGGGACCGCATCACGAGCAGGCTCTCCGTCCCCGTCCTGGTGGACAACGACGCCAACACCGCCGCCTGGGCCGAGTGGCGCTTCGGCGCAGGCCGCGGCGAGGACCACCTCGTCATGATCACGCTCGGCACCGGCATCGGCGGCGCGATCCTGGAGGACGGCCAGGTCAAGCGCGGCAAGTACGGCGTCGCCGGCGAGTTCGGCCATATGCAGGTCGTGCCCGGCGGCCACCGTTGCCCGTGCGGCAACCGCGGCTGCTGGGAGCAGTACAGCTCCGGCAACGCGCTGGTCAGGGAGGCCCGCGAGCTGGCCGCGGCCGACTCCCCGGTGGCCTACGGGATCATCGAGCACGTCAAGGGCAACATCGGCGAGATCACCGGCCCGATGATCACCGAGCTGGCCCGTGAGGGCGACGCGATGTGCATCGAGCTGCTCCAGGACATCGGCCAGTGGCTCGGCGTCGGCATCGCCAACCTCGCCGCCGCCCTCGACCCCTCCTGCTTCGTGATCGGCGGCGGTGTCTCGGCCGCCGACGACCTGCTGATCGGCCCCGCGCGGGACGCGTTCAAGCGACAGCTCACCGGCCGCGGCTACCGCCCCGAGGCTCGCATAGTGCGCGCCCAGCTCGGCCCCGAGGCCGGCATGGTCGGCGCCGCCGACCTCGCCCGCCTGGTCGCCCGCCGCTTCCGCCGCGCCAAGCGCCGCCGTGTCGAGCGGTACGAGCGCTACGAGCGGTTCGCCGAGTCCCGGCGCGACACCCAGGACACGGCATGATCGCATCGCTGCCCCGTCCGACCACCTCCCGGGACGAGCCGCCCCGACCACCCGAGGACCCCCGCCACAAGGCCCGCCGCCGAGCGCTCACCCTGCTCATCATCGTGCTGCTCATCGGCGTACCGGCCGTCTACCTGGCGATCTCCGCGAACCAGAGCCGCAACAGCGGCAAGGACAAGGAGGCCAAGTACTCGGCGACCGGCCTCACCGTGGGCTGGCCCTCCAAGGTCCAGCGCCGCCTCTACCAGGTACCGGTCCCGCACCCGGCGGAAGAGGTCGCCTTCTACGAGACCAACAACTGGAAGACCAGCCGCCTCTACGTCCAGTTCCAGACCTCCGAAGCCGGCCTCGACACCTTCCTCGCCGGCATAGGAGTCGACCGGGACACGCTGAAGAAGAACGACATCACCATCAGCGACCGCGACCAGAAGATCACCGGCTGGAAGTTCACCCGCCCCGGCCCCTGGTGGGGCGTCGTCAACAAACAGAAGGACCCGGCCCCCACCCAGGACATCGTGGTGAACCTGTCCGATCCGGCCCTCCCCATGGTCTACGTCGTCTCCCGCACCGTTCCCTAGCGGGGCGCCCCGGCCGGTCGCCGGAGCCGATTGTCAGACCCCGCCCGTAGAGTCGAAGACAGCTGACACGACTGACGGGCGGGAGGTGACAGGACGTATGACGGACACGGCACTCATGGAGCAGATCTCCGTACGACTGGCCGCGGTCTTCCTGCCGTCCCCCGTCGTCCCGCGCGAGGGCCGCGTCGCCTTCTGGGACCCCGACGGCGAGCGCGCCCTCCCCGAAGCCGAAGAGGGCGTGGAACAGACCGAGTTGACGGTCGTACGACGACAGGGCGCCGCGGTCCGCCGCAGGTCCGCCCCCGCGCTGACCCTGCCGATCGAAGCGGCGCTGCCCCTCCTCGTGCGCGCCCGCCACAATCCCGCAGCCCATCCCGCCACGGCCTGCTGGGGCGCCGCCGCCCTGCACGCGCTGCGGCTCGCGGCCCGCGGCCGGCTGCTCCCCGGCCTCACCGCGTCGGGCCACGACGCATGGCGGGCGGGCCCCCTGGAGCCCGAGGACATCGCACACGTCCGCGCGGTCGCGGCGGCCCTCCCGTACGAGGGCCACGCCGTCCCGCTGCCCGGCCCGGGCCCGCTCCGGCTGCCCGAGCCGGAAGCACTGATGCGGTCCTTCCTGGACGCCGTCGCGGACACCCTGCCCCGCACCCCGGCCGCGCCGTACACCTCGGGGATGCCCTTCGCGGCCCGCCCGCCGCAGCGCCTGCGCGACGCCCAGGACTGGGCCGCCGAGGTCGCCGCCGGCATGGACGCGGGCGTACGGATCTCGCTCCGCCTGGACCTCTCGGCCTACGACCTGTTCGACGACGGCGGCCGGGTGCGCAGCGCGGGCGCGGCGATCGTCCAGGTGCACAGCCTCGCCGACCCGACCCTCGTGGTCGACGCGGCGGCCCTGTGGGCGGGCACGGCGGACAGCGCCTTCGGCCCCCGCGCGCGCGTGGACGCCGCGTTGGCCGTACGCCGGGCCGCCCGCGTCTGGCCCCCGCTGGACCGCCTCACCGAGCAGGACGTGCCCGATGTACTCGCCCTGTCCGAGGAGGAGTTGGGCGATCTGCTCGGCATGGCGGCCACCCGCCTCGCGGCGGCCGGGGTCGCCGTCCACTGGCCCCGGGACCTGGCGCAGGACCTCACGGTGTCCGCCGTGGTCCGGTCGGCACCGGGCTCGGCGACCGACGGCACCGGCTTCTTCGAGAGCGAGGAACTCCTCCAGTTCCGCTGGCAGTTGGCTCTCGGCGGCGACCCGCTCACCGAGGCCGAGATGGACACCCTGGCCGAGGCCCACCGTCCGGTCGTACGACTGCGGGACCAGTGGGTCCTGGTCGACCCGGCCCTCGTCCGCAAGGCCCGCAAACGCGAACTGGGCCTCCTCGACCCGGTCGACGCGCTGTCCGTCGCGCTCGCCGGCACGGCGGAGGTCGACGGCGAACAGGTGGCAGCCGTCCCGGTCGGCGCGCTGGCCACGCTCCGCGACCGCCTGACGGCGGGCATCCAGCCCGCCGAGCCCCCGCCCGCCCTTCAGGCCACCCTCAGGGACTACCAACTCCGGGGCCTGGCCTGGCTCGACCTGATGACCTCCCTCGGGCTCGGCGGCTGCCTCGCCGACGACATGGGCCTCGGCAAGACCATCACCCTCATCGCCCTCCACCTGCGCCGCGCGCACCGCGACCCCACCCTCGTGATCTGCCCCGCATCGCTCCTGGGCAACTGGCAGCGGGAGATCACCCGCTTCGCCCCCGGAGTCCCCGTCCGCCGCTTCCACGGCGCGGACCGCACCCTGGAGGACCTGACCGGCGGCTTCGTCCTCACCACGTACGGCACGATGCGCTCGGCGGCGGCGACCCTCGCCCAACAGGCGTGGGGCATGGTCGTCGCGGACGAGGCACAGCACGTCAAGAACCCGTACTCGGCGACCGCGAAGGCACTGCGCACGATCCCGTCCCCCGCGCGCGTGGCCCTCACCGGCACCCCGGTCGAGAACAACCTCTCCGAACTCTGGGCCCTGCTGGACTGGACGACCCCCGGGCTCCTCGGCCCCCTGAAGTCGTTCCGCGCCCGGCACGCGCGCGCGGTGGAGAACGGCGAGGACGAGGAGGCGGTGACCCGCCTGGCCCGCCTGGTCCGACCCTTCCTCCTGCGCCGCAAGAAGTCCGACCCCGGCATCGTCCCCGAACTCCCGCCCAAGACGGAGACGGACCACCCGGTCCCGCTCACCCGCGAACAGGCCTCGCTCTACGAGGCGGTGGTGCGCGAATCCATGCTGGCGATCGAGACGACGGAGGGCATCGCACGCCGGGGCCTGGTCCTCAAGCTCCTCACCTCGCTCAAACAGATCTGCGACCACCCGGCGCTGTACCTGAAGGAGGAGCACACGGCGGCCCAGGCCGGCGGCGACCGCCTCGCCGCCCGCTCCGGCAAACTCGCCCTGCTGGACGAGCTGTTGGACACTCTGCTGTCGGAGGACGGCTCCGCGATCGTCTTCACGCAGTACGTCGGCATGGCCCGCCTGATCACCTCCCACCTGGCGGCCCGCGCGGTCCCGGTCGAACTGCTCCACGGCGGCACACCGGTACCGGAGCGGGAGCGCATGGTGGACCGCTTCCAGGCCGGCGCGACCCCGGTCCTGATCCTGTCCCTGAAGGCCGCGGGCACCGGCCTGAACCTCACCCGCGCGGGCCACGTCGTCCACTTCGACCGCTGGTGGAACCCGGCGGTCGAGGAACAGGCCACGGACCGCGCGTACCGCATCGGCCAGACCCAGCCGGTCCAGGTCCACCGCCTCATCACCGAGGGCACGGTCGAGGACCGCATCGCCGAAATGCTCGAATCCAAGCGGGCGTTGGCCGACGCGATCCTCGGCTCCGGAGAGTCGTCCCTGACCGAGCTGACGGACCGCGAACTGTCGGACCTCGTGCGGTTGCGGAGGGAGTCATGACGGGAGCGGAGCGGGTTGCGCAGGGTGCGGGCGAAGCGGAGCACGACGTAGAACTGCCGGTGAGCGAAGGCGAGTCGGGGCGGGCGCGGCCCGCGCCGGGCGAGAACGAAGAGCGGGAAGCGGCCGCGCCGCGAGCCGCGCGCCCCGCCGACCTGGCACGACAGGCACTGCGGGCCGCGCGGGAGCGGCAGGAGCGGGGGGAGCGGGGACCGGAGAAGCCCGCGGAGGATACGGCGGCCCCTGCGGACCCGGTGGTCAACCCGCTTGAGCCGGCCGGTTCTGAGGGGTCGGTGTCCCGCGAGCCCCGGCCGACCGGTGCCGGGAGGCTGGTGTCCCGTGCGACTGTGTCGTCTGGTTCCGAGCCGTTGGTGTCTCGTGCGCCTGTGTCGGCCGGTCTTGGGGAGTCGGTGTCCCGGGCGACTGTGTCATCTGGTTCCGAGGAGTCGGTGTCTCGCGTGTCTGTGTCGGCCGGACCTGGGGAGTCGGTGTCCCGCGCGCCTGAGCCGACGGATCCCGAGGCGTCGGCATCTCCCGCTCCCGTCGTGACCGGCGCCGAGGAGACGACGGTCACGGCACCCCCGGCCGCCGATCCCTCACCGCCCGCCCCACGCCCCGGTGACGCCGCCCGCGCCGCGCTGCGCGCCGCCCTGCCGGTCCGACGCGAGGCAACCGCAGCGGCCGCCCCCGAGGGCGCCCGTACCGAACCGGAGCCTCCCGACCCCGTAGATCAACAAGGTGACCACTCGGCACCCCTCGCCCCCGCTCGCACCCTCGGCGACAGCACCCCGGACCAGCCGTCCGCCCGTCCCGCCGACCTCGCCCGCGAGGCGCTGCGAGCTGCCCGGCGGGAGAATCAGCAGGCCAGGACTGACGTAGGGGGCAAGGGAGTTGAGCCCGCGGCTCGTCCACCTCGCCGAACCTCCGCCTCCTCCAGCACCAGCACTGGCACCGCACGAACCCGTGCCCACATGCCCGGCGGCGTCGAGGCCAACCGGGCGCGCGCCGTTCGGGACATGCTCGCCGACGCCTTCCGGATGCCTGAGGGCGACGACCCCATCACGGTGCCGCCCGCCGACAAGGCCCCCGAAGAGCAGGCGAGTTGGAACGATTGGAACGAACGGACGCGGGACCACACCGCACCCGGCGCCACGGCCACAACCCCCAGCCCCATCCACGCACCCCCCATTCCCACAACCCCCACCTCCATGGCCGCCCCCACCCGCGACGGCGACCTCCGCCGCACCTTCCCGGCCTTCCCGCCCAAGCCGTCGAAGGACACGCACTTCGCCGAGACCTGGTGGGGAAACGCCTGGGTCACCGCGTTGGAGGAAGGCGCGCTGGACGCCAAGCGGCTTGTGCGCGGGCGGGGTTACGCCGAGAAGGGCCACGTGGACGCGATCACCGTGACACCGGGACTCGTACTCGCGTATGTGCAGGGCAGCCGCCCGCGGCCGTACCGCGTACAGGTGCGGTTGCGGACGCTCGACGACGGCGACTGGGACCGGTTCCTGGACGCCGCCGCCGACCGGCCCGGGCACATCGCCGCACTGCTCGACAAGGAGATGCCCAAGTCCCTTGCGGAGTGCGGAGTTCCGCTGCTGCCGGGGCCCGGTGACCTCGACCCGCATTGCAGTTGCCCCGACGTCGGTCACCCCTGCAAGCACGCCGCCGCCCTCTGCTACCAGACCGCGCGACTCCTCGACGCCGACCCCTTCGTCCTGCTCCTGCTGCGCGGCCGGGGTGAACGCCCGCTGCTCGACGCGCTGTCCCGCCGCAACGCGACCCGGGCCGCCCGCGCCGCCCAGGACCAGGAACCGGCCCCCCTCCCCGGAGTACGGGCCACCGAAGCCCTCGCGATGGACCGGCGACTCCCGCCGCTCCCACCCCCGTTGCCCACACCTCCGCACCCCGAGCAGCCTCCCGTGTACCCGGCGGCGCCCGGCGGCCCGGACCCCTTCGCCCTCGACCAGTTGGCGACCGACGCCGCCGCCCGCGCACACGCGCTGCTCAGCACCGGCCGGGACCCGGTCGGTGAACTGACCCTGTGGCAGGACGCGGTACGGCTCGCCGCCGCCCGCCCGGGCTCGGGGCTGACCGCCACCACCCGCTCCCTCTACGCCTCCCTCGCCAAGGCCACCGGACGCACCCCGGCCGAGCTGGCACGCGCGGTCGCCGCCTGGCGGCAGGGCGGCATCGAGGGGCTCGCGGTGCTCGAAGAGCCCTGGGACCCGCCGGCCGGCCGCTTCGACCGGGCCCGCCCGCTGCTCCTCGCCGCCGACCTCCCGGCCTTCCGCCCCTGGCACAACCACCTCACCCACCCCCACGGCCATGTCCAACTCCGCCTGGGCCGCGACGGCTTGTGGTACGCCTACGAATCGGAACCGGGCCACGACGACTGGTGGCCCAGAGGCACCCCGGACCTGGACCCGGTCGGCGCACTCACGGGTTTGGGCGCCCCCGGCGAACTCTGAGCTGCAACTCACTCACCACCCACGCTCAGCCCGCCCTCCGGTGAAGGCGATGTGAGAGTTCCCCACCCAAGTGTGGGAGCCGGGTGCGGAGACCGAGGGCCCCACAGCCGGGCCGTAAGAAACGGCGGTTACGTTGGAGCGGTGAGCGACATGAACAACAGCCCCGCCCTCCAGTACCGCTTCGACGGCCCCGAAGACGCCCCTGTACTCATCCTGGGCCCCTCGCTCGGGACGACATGGCACATGTTCGACCGCCAGGTGCCCGAACTGGCGAAGCAGTGGCGGGTCTTCCGGTTCGATCTGCCGGGCCACGGCGGCTCGCCCGCGTATCCGGCCGGCTCGGTCTCCGACCTGGCCGACCGGCTGCTCGCCACGCTCGACGCGCTCGGCGTGCAGCGCTTCGGTTACGCGGGCTGCGCGCTCGGCGGTGCGGTCGGTCTCGAACTGGTCCTGCGCCACCCCGAGCGGGTGGCCTCGCTGGCGCTGATCGCGACCTCGCCGCGCTTCGGGACGGCGGACGAGTTCCGCCAGCGCGGGGTGATCGTGCGCACCAACGGGCTCGACCCCATCGCCCGCACCTCGCCCGAGCGCTGGTTCACCGGCGGTTTCGCCGCCACGCAGCCCGCGATCACCGAGTGGGCCGTGCAGATGGTGCGCACCACCGACCCCGGCTGCTACATCTCCGCGTGCGAGGCGCTGGCCGCGTTCGACGTACGGTCCGAACTCGCCCGGATCGGTGTGCCGACCCTCGTCCTGGTCGGCTCGGACGACCAGGTCACCGGTCCCGCGGAGGCCCGCACCCTGGTCGCCGGCATCCCGGACGCCCGCCTCGCGGTCGTACCCGGTGCCTCGCACCTGGTCCCGGTCGAGCAGCCCGCCGCCGTCACCGACCTCCTGGTCCGGCACTTCTCCACGGCCTGGCAGCCGGCCTACGACCAGTCCACCGGGCAGGTCGCCATCGTGGCGTCCCCGGTCAGGCCGGTCCTCGCCGCGCCGCAACAGGCCGCGCCCATCGCCGAGATCGCGCCGCCGCCCCCGGTACCGCCGCAGGTCATGGGCCGTCCCGATCCCTACGACGCCGGGATCAAGGTCCGCCGGGAGGTGCTCGGCGACGCGCATGTGGACCGGGCGCTGGCGCAGGCCGACGAGTTCTCCGGGGACTTCCAGGAGTTCATCACGCGGTACGCGTGGGGCGAGATCTGGGACCGGCCCGGCCTCGACCGGCGCTCCCGCAGCTGTGTCACCCTCACCGCGCTGGTCGCGGGCGGTCATCTGGACGAACTGGCCTTCCACACTCGGGCGGCGCTGCGCAACGGCCTCACCCCGGTCGAGATCAAAGAGGTGCTGCTGCAGGCGGCCGTGTACTGCGGAGTGCCGGCGGCGAACAGCGCCTTCAAGGTCGCCCAGCAGGTCATCCGCGAGGAGACGACCCCCACGGAGTGATCTTCAGCCCGGTACCGAAAGCACCAGTCTCAGGCGCCCGCCCGGAGTCGGGCAGCGGCAGGATGGACCCATGACGCTCACCACGCTCACCAAGAAGTCGCACGCCTGCATCCGTCTGGAGAAGGACGGCCGGACGCTCGTCATCGACCCGGGCACCTTCACCGAGGAGGACGCCGCGGTCGGCGCGGACGCGATCCTCGTCACGCACGAGCACCTCGACCACTTCAACGAGGACCGGCTGCGGGTCGGCCTGGACGCCAATCCGGCCGCCGAGATCTGGACCCTGAAGTCGGTCGCGGACCAGCTCTCGGCCGCCTTCCCGGGCCGCGTCCACACCGTCGGCCACGGCGACACCTTCACGGCGGCGGGCTTCGACGTCCAGGTGCACGGCGAACTGCATGCCGTCATCCACCCCGACATCCCGCGCATCACCAACGTCGGCTACCTCATCGACGCCGGCCGCGTCTTCCACCCCGGCGACGCCCTCACCGTCCCCGACCACCCCGTCGAGACCCTGATGCTCCCGGTCATGGCCCCCTGGAGCAAGATCTCCGAGGTCATCGACTACGTCCGCGAGGTCAAGCCGCAGCGCGCCTACGACATCCACGACGCCCTCCTCACGGACCTCGCCCGCCCGATCTACGACAACCAGATCGGCGCGCTCGGCGGCGCGGAGCACCTGCGGCTGGCGCCGGGGGACAGCGCGTCGGTCTGAGTGTCAGTGCCGTTCGGTAGGTTGTGAGGCATGCGCATCGCGACCTGGAACGTGAACTCGATCACCGCCCGTCTGCCGAGGCTCCTGGCCTGGCTGGAGAGCAGCGGCACCGACGTGCTGTGCCTCCAGGAGGCCAAGCTCGCCGAGGCGCAGTTCCCGTTCGACGAGCTGCGCGCGGCGGGCTACGAGGCGGCGGTGAACGCGACCGGCCGGTGGAACGGCGTGGCGGTGCTCTCCCGCGTAGGACTCGACGACGTGGTCAAGGGCCTCCCCGGGGACCCCGGTTACGACGGCGTCCAGGAGCCCCGCGCCGTCGCGGCGACCTGCGGCCCTGTCCGCGTCTGGTCGGTGTACGTGCCGAACGGCCGCGAGGTGGACCACCCCCACTACGCGTACAAGCTCCAGTGGTTCGAGGCCCTCAGGGCGGCTGTCGCGGAGGACGCGCAGGGCAGCCGCCCGTTCGCGGTGCTCGGTGACTACAACGTGGCGCCGACCGACGACGACGTCTTCGACGTGGCCGCCTTCGAGGGCCTCACCCACGTCACCCCCGCCGAGCGCGCCGCCCTCACCGCCCTGCGCGACGCGGGCCTCTCGGACGTGGTCCCGCGCCCCCTCAAGTACGACCACCCGTACACGTACTGGGACTACCGCCAGCTCGCCTTCCCGAAGAACCGGGGCATGCGCATCGACCTGGTCTACGGCAACGAGCCGTTCGCGAAGGCCGTCACCGACTCCTACGTCGACCGCGAGGAGCGCAAGGGCAAGGGCGCCTCGGACCACGCGCCGGTCGTCGTCGACCTGGACGTCTGACCGGACCGGACCGGCCCCGCCCGCTCAGCCCAGCGAGGCGAACCACCGTACGACGGCCCCCGTCGCCGCCTGCTGGGAGCCCAGATGGCGGGAGCCGCCGTAGTCCGGAGTGCCGAGGTCGACGAGCGGTACGTCGACCCCCTGGGCCCGGAACGACGCCTGGCAGTGCTCGCTGTTGCCGTTCACTGCCTGTTCGTCGCCCTCGGCGTAGTAGAGCCGCATGGGCATCTTCGGTGTCCAGCCCGTGCACACCCCGTCGGTGATCCGCAGCGCGGCGGCCAGGCCGCCCGTCGGGTGCGCGATCAGCGCGCGCCCGTGCCGGGTGAGGAGTGCGTCGATCGTGTTCGGCGTCTTCGCCACGACCTCCTGCCCGGTGTGGGTGCCGTCCAGCAGGCGCTCGATCGTGCGGGAGTACGGCGCCCGGAAGACCTCGCCCGGGCTGTCGTAGACGTGATGGAGCCGGTTGAAGGAGACCAGGGCCAGCGCGGTGTAGATCACGCCGGCCTTCGCGTCCGCCTGCCCGTCCAGCAGGGACGGGAACGCCACCTCCCGGAAGGCGTAGGCGCCGCTCACCGGTGCCACCGCCGCGACCCGGAAGCGCGGATCGGCTCCCTCCTGAAGGGCCCGGGTCAGCGCGAGCGCCGCCGACGCCCCCTGGGAGAAGCCGGTGGCCAGCACCTCGTGCCCCAACTGCCGTCCCACCGTGGGCGCGACGGAGGCCGCGGCCCGCAGCAGGTCCAGCGCGGCCGTCGTCTCGGACGGCACATCCATCCACGCCTGCGGCCCGGAGCCGAGGCCGAGCCCCAGGTAGTCCGGGAGTACGACGGCGAAGCCCGCCGACGCGTAGGTGAGGGCGGGTGCCTGTCCCCACACCTCCGTCGACACCGAGGCGACATCGCCCTTGAAGAGTTCGGTGCCGTGCGTGAACGACACCGTCCGCAGCCGCCGCTCACCACCGCGCGGGAACGCCAGCAGCCCGCTCGCGGTGGTCGGCCGGCCCTTGGCGTCCACCGTGCGGTAGACCACCCGGTACGTGTCCACGCCGTAGCGGACGCTCCCCGTGTCCCAGTCCGGGCCGTCCTCGTCGCTCCTCAGCTCGGCGGTCACCTGTCGCGCGGACAGCGTCCGCAGGTGCGTCACCGACACCACCCGCCCCCGCCCCGCATCGTGCACGGCCTGCGCCGACGCGGCCCCCGGAACCGCCCCCGCCCCCACGGCCTCCGCGGAGATCGAACCGCTCACCACCAGGGCTGCGGCAACCGACGACATCACGATCATCCTGCCTGTCCGATTCATACTGCGACCGTACGAACGGGACATCGCGCCCACCATCCGGCCAACCCGCGCCCGGGAGAGGGGCTTTCCCCCGCCGCGGCCGGGGTGCTGACACGCCACCGGCGACGCCCTGTGGTGCGTACGGCGGTGCGAATGACACGCTGTATGTATGAACATCCCTTTCCTGGGCGACCGGGCCGAGAAGCACCGTATCCATGACGCCGAGGGCATCGCCGAGTTGCTGGCCGAGTGCGAGCTGCTCCGCTCGCACGCTGCCCGGGAAGGCATCCAACTCGACGACTCCGCAAGCTCGTTGGAGGCACTCGACCAGCTGGTGCCGCGCTGGCGGGACGACGAGGAGACGGTGTCCTGGCTCGGCAACGACGCCGGTCTGTATCTGGGCACCGTGATCGTGCGCACGGTGGAGGGCGCCGTCTGGGAGATCCGGCCGGACGGACAGCCCGTCGTACGGCTGGACTCCGGGCGCGAGTTCGATGTCGTGGCCTCCGGTCATGAGTGGGCCGCGAGCGGGGTGCCCGAGCTCTCGCAGCTCTACGCGGAGGTCTCCGAAGAGTAAGAGGGGCATAAATACGGCTAATGCCCGAAAAGTGCGTGTCGTACGTTAACTCCGGTCTTGTGTGGATAGTTTGCGGCAACCACGACACAGCTGAGAGTGAGTAGGGCTGGGCATGGCCGTCGATCCGTTGATCGAACTGCGGGACGTCAACAAGTACTACGGGGAGCTGCATGTCCTCCAGGACATCAACCTCACCGTCGGCAAGGGGGAGGTGGTCGTGGTCATCGGCCCTTCGGGGTCGGGAAAGTCGACGCTGTGCCGGGCGATCAACCGGCTGGAGACCATCGAGTCCGGGACGATCGAACTCGACGGGCAGCCGTTGCCCGAGGAGGGCAAGGCCCTCGCACAGCTCCGCGCCGAAGTCGGCATGGTCTTCCAGTCCTTCAACCTGTTCGCCCACAAGACGGTGCTGCAGAACGTCTCGTTGGCCCAGATCAAGGTCCGCAAGCGCAAGCGGGACGACGCCGACAAGCGGTCGATGGAACTCCTGGACCGCGTGGGACTCGTCTCGCAGGCACCCAAGTTCCCCGCGCAGCTCTCCGGCGGCCAGCAGCAGCGGGTGGCCATCGCCCGCGCCCTCGCCATGGAACCCAAGGCACTGCTCTTCGACGAGCCGACCTCGGCCCTCGACCCGGAGATGATCAACGAAGTCCTGGAAGTCATGCGGCAGTTGGCCCACGACGGCATGACCATGGTCGTCGTCACCCACGAGATGGGCTTCGCCCGCTCCGCCGCCAACCGCGTCGTGTTCATGGCCGACGGCCGCGTCGTCGAGGACCGCACCCCCGAGGAGTTCTTCACCAACCCGCGCAGCGACCGGGCCAAGGACTTCCTGTCCAAGATCCTCAAGCACTGAGCGGGGGAGTGCGATCCATGTTCCGTACCACCCGTGTGCTCCTCGTGCTGATCCTCGCGCTGCTCGCGACCGCCTGCGGCAAGGAGGGCAGCCCGCCCGTGAAGGGCCCGGCCGCCGGGAAGCTCCCCAACTACCAAGTGGCACAAGGCTTTCAGCTCCCCGACTCCAAGACCTGGAAGCGGGCGAAGAAGCGCGGCTACTTCGTCGTCGGCGCCAAGGAGGACCAGCCCTACCTCGGCGAGAAGGACCCCGCGACCGGCACCTACTCCGGCTTCGACATCGAGATCGCCAGGATGATGTCGGCCTCCCTCGGCTTCGCCCCGAAGACCGTCCACTTCAAGACGATCGCCTCCGCCAACCGCGAAACCGCCCTGCAGAACGGCCAGATCGACTACTACGTCGGCACCTACACCATCAACGACATGCGCAAGAAACTCGTCGGCTTCGCCGGCCCCTACTACATGGCCGGTCAGTCGCTCCTCGTCCGCAGCGACGAGCACGACATCCACGGCCCCCAGGACCTCGCCGGCAAACGCGTCTGCTCGGCGGCCGGTTCGACGCCGTACCAGCGCATCAAGGACGACTACCCCAAGGCCCAACTCGTCGCCTACGACACCTACTCGGTCTGTGTCGACAACCTGCTCACCTACCAGGTCGCCGCCGTCACCACCGACGACGCGATCCTCATCGGCTACGCGGCGAAGGTCCCCGACCAGCTCAAGGTCGTCGGCAAGCCCTTCTCGAAGGAGCCGTACGGCATCGGTGTCCCGCACGGCGACAACGCCCTGCGCTTCGCCCTCGACGACGCGTTGGAGGCCCGTGAGAAGAACGGCGACTGGAAGAAGGCGTACGAGGCGACGCTCGGCCTGTCCGGAGTGCCCGCGCCCACCCCGCCCGCGATCGACCGCTACCCGGCGAGCTGAGCGAGGCCGATGTGAACGTACTGACAGACAACTTCTCGACCTTCGTCGACGGCTTCCTCGGCACCGTCGAACTCACCGTCTACGCCTCGGTGTTGGCGCTCGTCCTCGGGTTCCTCATGGCCTCCTTCCGGGTCGCCCCGGTCGGCTCGCTGCGCGTGTTCGGCACCGTGTGGGTCACCGTGCTGCGCAACACCCCGCTCACCCTGCTCTTCTTCGCGGTGCTGCTCGGCCTGCCGCGCTTCGGACTCGTGCTGCCCTTCAAGGTGTTCGCGGTCCTCGCACTCGGCTGCTACACCTCGGCGTTCATCTGCGAGGCGCTGCGCTCCGGCATCAACACCGTGCCCAGGGGGCAAGGAGAGGCGGCCCGCAGCCTCGGGATGTCCTTCGGGCAGAGCCTCGGCCTGGTCGTGCTGCCGCAGGCGTTCCGCTCGGTGATCCCGCCGGTCGGTTCCACCCTCATCGCGCTCGCCAAGAACTCGGCGATCGCGGGCGCCTTCAGCGTCACCGAACTCCTCGGCACATACCGGACGTTGAGCGAGCTCGGCTACAACATCGTCTGGACCTTCGTCTGGATCGCCCTCGGCTACCTGATCATCACCCTCGCCATCAGCGCGCTGTTCAACGCGATGGAGAGGAAGTGGGGAGTCGCCCGATGACCACCGCCAACGCCCTCTACGACGTCCCCGGCCCAAAGACCCGCAAACGGCACCGCCTTTACGGCATCGCGTCCACCGTCGTCATCCTCGGACTCCTCGCCTGGATCCTCTATCTCCTGTTCGACACCGACCAGTTCACCTACACGAAGTGGATGCCCTTCGAGTACAAGGGAATTCAGGAACTGCTGCTGCGCGGCCTCGGCAACACGCTCAAGGCCTTCGGGCTCGCGGCCGTACTGTCACTGGCACTCGGGACTCTGCTGGCCGTGGGACGGCTGTCGGACCACCGGCCGGTGCGCTGGCTTTCCACGCTCGTCGTGGAGTTCTTCCGCGCCATGCCCGTCCTGGTGATGATCTTCTTCATCTTCGTGGCGCTCAAGGTGCAGCCGCTGCCCGCACTGGTCGCGGGCCTCGCCCTCTACAACGGCTCGGTGCTCGCGGAGGTCTTCCGCTCCGGCGTCAACAGCGTCGAACGCGGCCAGCGGGAGGCCGCGTTCGCGCTCGGAATGCGCAAGACCCAGGTGATGTCGTACGTCCTCGTGCCGCAGGCCGTACGGGCCATGCTGCCCGCCATCATCAGCCAGTTGGTGGTCGCGCTGAAGGACACCTCGCTGGGCTATCTGATCACCTATGAGGAGTTTCTCCACGCCGGGAAGCTGATCGCGTCGAACCTCGACTACGATTTGCCGTTCATCCCGGTGGTGATGGTGATCTCGCCGATCTACATCGGGATGTGCATGCTGCTCTCCTGGTTCGCCGGATGGGTGTCCCGCCGGGAGCAGCGCAGTCCCAAGACCGAGGCCGTGGACGTGGCCCCGGCCGAACCAGGGACGCTGCTGCCGCGGGTGCAGTAGTTGGAGGGCACTTGCCCGTCCGGCGGCAGCCGGAGATCACTGCTCGCGCAGCGGGATCGACACGTACGACGGGTCGTTCGCAGGCGAGGAGAAGGTCAGCTGCGCGCCGGTCGGGTTGTGCTCGATGTAGAGCGGGTCGACCGTGTCGACGACCAGGGCGAGATGGTGCCCTGCCGGGACGTCGTAGGCCGTGGAGAACAACTCCAGGTCCACACCGAACGGCTTGCCGGGCGTCTGCCCGTGCCAGGTGTACGGCGCGTTGCTGACCAGCTTGCCGAGGCCGAGCGGGCCCACGTCGTAGAGGTACGCGACGAGGGTGCCGCTCTCCTTGGTGTCCGTGACAGTTGTATGCAACTTCACGGTGCCGCGCACCTGTTGGGCGCTCGGGTACTTCGCCGACTGCCATACGGCGGCCCAGCGGCGGGGGAGGAGGGGAACGGCGGCCACCGGAGGTACCTGCGCGACCTGGTCGAGGATGCTGGACAGGAAGACGATCCCGCCGTCCGCGCCCGAGTCGACATTGGTGTGGATGGTGGTCGTGCCCGCGAGGTCGATCTTCTTGCGGGTCGCGCCGACCGACTTCCAGTCCGGGTAACCCTCGTAGCCGCCCGTGGAACGGGACTTGAGCTCCACGGGGTCCTCGCGGTTGATGCCGTTGTCCTCGCCCTTGAGGTAGTGGTCGAACCAGCGCTCGGTGTCCGTCCACACGTCGTTGGGCAGCCCGAACAGTCCGGTCAGCTCGGCGGTGGCGTGGTCACCGGGGCGGAGTTCGAGCCGCTTGGGGCCGGTCAACTCGCCGTAGAAGTCGGCTATCTGGTTGGGCGGG
The DNA here is from genome assembly GCF_044457385.1 of Streptomyces sp. NPDC050548. Taxonomy (NCBI): domain Bacteria; kingdom Bacillati; phylum Actinomycetota; class Actinomycetes; order Kitasatosporales; family Streptomycetaceae; genus Streptomyces; species Streptomyces sp. NPDC050548. The sequence goes on along the minus strand of NZ_JBITGV010000005.1, from coordinate 219,280 downwards.
AAGATCGTGTCGCCCCAGGCGTTGGCGAGCATGATCGCCGCGCCGTTCTTGTTGATCTGATCTACGTAGGTCGCGGGGGAGCGTTCCTTCCCCCAGTCGATCAACTCCTGTTCCTTGGACAGGTCGGAGGCGAAGAAGTCCTTGAAGACCTGGCTCGTCTCTGCGCTCGGTCGGCCGGTGACCAGGCCCACGCCGTCCAGCAGGGCGGTCGCCTGGGAGTGTTCGGTGCGGCCCGAGTAGATCGAGTCGATCAGGTCCGCCCAGCCGCTGAGCGAGGCAACTGCCTTGATCCGCTTGTCGTGTGCCGCCGCGAGCAGGCTGATGCCGGCGCCGTACGACACGCCCGCCATGCCGATGTGCCCCGCGTCGGACGGGGTGTTGGCGAGCGCCCAGTCGATGACCTCGGACGCGTCGGCCACGTCGGCCGGGCCGCCGACCTCTATCCCGCCGCCGGACTGCCAGAAGCCGCGGACGTTGTAACTCACCACGACATAGCCGGAGTTCGCGAGCTTCTCGGCCTGGGCGAGGTACTGGACCTGAGGGAAGCCCCAGCTCGTGGGCAGGACGAGGAGGGGGTAGCGACGCGAGCCGTCGGCGCCTGCGGGGGTGACGACGTTCGCCGCGAGTTTCGTACCGCTCTCGCCCGCGATGTCGACGAAGCGGACGCCGTTCGTGGCGGCCTGGGCGGCGGGGGCGAGCCCGAGGACGCCTCCGGCGACGAGAGTCGCGGAGACGGCGACCGCGGCGGTCGTACGCAGGGACTGGCGACGGTTTCGCACAGGTCACTCCTCACACGTGTCAATGCAAAGTGACCCGACGGTAACCGCAGCCCTTTACCTGAGGTAACCCGTGGGTAAGTTACGTGCCAGTAACGATTGTTGAAGTGTGTGTGACTTCAGGAGGCGCGGTGCGAACTTCGTGGTGCCGGTGCAGGTAGGGGGGTCTCCGCGGCCCGCGTCACATCGGCGACCAGCTCCACCACATCGGGGCCGTACGCCTGCGAGTTGACCACCTTCAGCAGCAGGACGAAGGTGTTGCCGCCGTGTTTGCGGGCCAACTTCTCATGGTTGCGGGCGAGATAGCGGGAGGCCGCCTGGTTGGTGATCGCACGCTGGCCGCAGAAGAGGAACACCGGCCGCGCGCCGCCGAGTTGACCGGCGGTGAGCCGGGCGAGAAGGACGTACTCGCCCTTGCCGGGATCGAGTCGGTAGCGCTCGCTGCCTATTTGGAACGCGCCCCGGTCCGGCCCCGGCTCGGGGTCGACGTTGACGCGGATGCCGGGCAGCAGGGACGCCAGATGCGCGGCCATCCGGCGGTTGGAGGCCGGACCGCCCACGCAGAACTCGGTGCGTTCGCCGAAGCCCTGCTGGGCCGCGTCGTGCGCGACGACCTGGGCGTGCGCGTTGCAGTCCTTGATCAGGGCGGCGAGTTCGAGGAGCGCGAACACGTCGTGCCGCATCACCGTGAGTTCGGGGCCGCCCGCCTCGCGGTTGACCACGAGCAGCGACTCGGAGTTGTCGGGCAGCCCGAAGAACGCCTGCTTGCGCCGGAGTTTGCGCTTCCACAGGTAGGTGCGGGCGAGCCAGCCGAGCGCGGCACTGAGGCCGGCGGCGACCACGCCCAGAACGATGTTGCGCACGTCGTCATTCATGGGCGCGCATGGTAGCGGCCCGATGTGGCTGGTACGTACCGGTGTTCGACGTGTGACGTTCGTGTGGCGGCGGCCGGAAGCGGTCTGTCGGGGCCCGTGCCAGGTGGATACGCTGCGCGGACGGTTCTGGACTGGAGGTACGGATGCGTCGCCCTGTGGCACGGAAACTGTCGGTCCTGGCGGTCTCGGCCGCCGTGGTGTCGGTCGGGGCAGCGGCCCCACCCGCCGCGACGAGCAGCAGCACACCGACGAAGGTTCCGGTCGCCGTCGGCTACGGCGGCGCCGTGGCGAGCGTCGACGCGGACGCCACCGCCGCCGGTATCGAAGTCCTGAAGAAGGGCGGCAACGCGGTCGACGCGGCCGTCGCCACCGCCGCCGCGCTCGGTGTCACCGAGCCCTACTCCTCCGGCATCGGCGGAGGCGGCTACTTCGTCTACTACGACGCCAAGTCCCGTACGGTGCACACCATCGACGGCCGCGAGACCGCGCCGCTGACCGCCGACTCCAACCTCTTCGTGGAGAACGGCAAGGCCCTCGCCTTCGCCGACGCCGTCAGCAGCGGCCTCAGCGTCGGCACCCCGGGCACACCCGCCACCTGGCAGACGGCACTCGACCAGTGGGGGAGCAAGAAGCTCGGTACGGTCCTCAAACCCGCCGAGCGGATCGCGTCCGACGGCTTCACGGTCGATGACACCTTCCGCACCCAGACCGCGGCCAACGAGACCCGCTTCCGCTACTTCCCGGACACCGCCAAGCTGTTCCTGCCCGGCGGCGCGCTGCCGGTCGTCGGCTCCATCTTCAAGAACCCCGAACTCGCCGCCACCTACAAGGAGTTGGGCAAGAAGGGGATCGGGGACATCTATCGCGGCGCCCTCGGCAAGGACATCCTCGCCACGGTCAACACCCCGAAGGTGGACGCCAGTTCCGGCTGGAACGCCCGCCCCGGCAAGCTGGCCGCCGAGGACCTCGCGGCCTACCGTGCCAAGCTCCAGGCGCCCACCAGGACGTCGTACCGCGGACTCGGCGTCTACTCCATCGCACCCTCCTCCTCCGGCGGCACGACCGTCGGCGAGGCCCTCAACATCCTTGAGAAGACGGACCTTTCGAAGGCCAGCGAGGTCCAGTACCTGCACCACTACATCGAGGCCAGCCGGATCGCGTTCGCGGACCGGGGCCGCTGGGTCGGCGACCCCGCCTTCGAGGACGTACCGACGAAGGAACTCCTCTCGCAGAAGTTCGCCGACTCGCGTGCCTGCCTCATCAAGGACGACGCGGTGCTCACCAGCCCGCTGGCGCCCGCCGACCCGCGCAACCCGACGGCCTGCACCGCCGCCGGGACGGCCGCTCCGACAACGTACGAGGGCGAGAACACCACCCACCTCACCGTCGCCGACAAGTGGGGCAACGTCGTCTCCTACACGCTCACCATCGAGCAGACCGGCGGCAGCGCGATGACCGTGCCCGGCCGCGGCTTCCTGCTCAACAATGAGCTGACCGACTTCTCCTTCACCCCGGCCAACCCGGCCGTCCACGACCCGAACCTGCCCGGTCCGGGCAAGCGGCCGCGCTCGTCGATCTCGCCGACGATCGTCCTCGACAAGCACAACAAGCCGGTCGTGGCGCTCGGTTCACCCGGTGGCGCGACCATCATCACCACCGTGCTGCAGACCCTCACGGAGTTCCTCGACCGGGGGCTTCCGCTCGTGGACGCGATCGCGGCGCCCCGCGCCAGCCAGCGCAACGCGGCCAACACGGAGCTCGAACCGGCGCTTTTCAACAGCGACTTGAAGACGCAGCTGCAAGCTATCGGGCACTCGTTCACGCTGAATCCGGAGATCGGTGCGGCGACGGGTGTGCAACGGCTGCCGGGTGGGAAGTGGTTGGCGGCGGCGGAGACTGTGCGGCGGGGTGGGGGGTCCGCGCAGGTGGTGGATCCGGCTCCGTAGTTCGCGGTCTGCGGGGGCGTGGGGGCTGGTCGCGCAGTTCCCCGCGCCCCTGAGGGGCGCCTCAGCGAGCGGCGCTTGACGGGTTCTGCCCGTTGAACGCCAAGTGATCGCCCTCCACATCCACCGTCACCTGACCCCCTTCCGCGACCGTGCCGTCCAGAAGCAGCCGGGACAGCTGGTTGTCGACCTCGCGCTGGATGGTGCGGCGCAGCGGCCGGGCGCCGTACTCGGGCTGGAAGCCCTGCCGGGACAGCCAGTTGACCGCCGGGTCCGTGAACTCGACCGTGATGCCCTGCGCATGCAGGAGGCGGCGGGTGTGCTCCAGCAACAGCTCGGTGATCAGGCGGAGTTGCTCGGCGGTGAGCTGACGGAACACGACGATCTCGTCGATGCGGTTGAGGAACTCCGGGCGGAAGTGCTCGCGCAGCGGGCGCAGGATCTGCTCGCGCCGGGCCTCCTCGTCCGCGTCGGCGCCGCCAGGGCCGAAGCCGATCCCCGCCCCGCGCCGGGTGATCGCCTCGGAGCCGAGGTTGCTGGTCATCACGATCACCGTGTTGGTGAAGTCGACCGTGCGGCCCTGCGCGTCGGTCAACCGGCCGTCGTCCAGGACCTGGAGCAGAATGTTGAAGACGTCCGGGTGCGCCTTCTCGACCTCGTCGAGGAGGAGGAGCGAGTAGGGGTGGCGGCGTACGACCTCGGTCAGCTGACCGGCCTCCTCGTGGCCGACGTAGCCGGGCGGGGCACCGATGAGACGGCTCACCGTGTGCCGTTCCTGGTACTCGCTCATGTCGAGGCGGACCATTCGGTCCTCGCTGCCGAACAGAGCCTCGGCGAGCGCGCGGGCAAGTTCCGTCTTGCCGACGCCCGTTGGGCCCAGGAACAGGAAACTGCCGATCGGCCGGTCCGGGCTCGCGAGCCCGGCGCGCGAGCGCAGCACCGCGTCCGACACGACCCGCACCGCCTCCTCCTGGCCGACGACCCGCCGGTGCAGATGCTCCTCAAGACCGAGCAGCCGGTCCTTCTCCTCCGCCGTGAGACTGCTCACCGGGATACCGGTCTGCCGTGACACCACTTCGGCGATCGCCTCGCCGGTGACCTCCAGGTGCTGCCCCTCGTCGCCCGTGTCCTCGCCGCCGGCCTCCGTCAGCCGTACCTTCAACTCGGCGATACGGTCCCGGAGTTGGGTCGCCTTCTCGTAGTCCTCGTCGGCCGCCGCCTGGTCCTTGTCCCGGGCGAGCTGCTCCACCTCGCGCTCCAGGGCCCGTACGTCCGTGCCCTTGGTCCGGGACCGCAGCCGTACCCGCGCGCCCGCCTGGTCGATCAGGTCGATCGCCTTGTCCGGCAGGCGGCGGTCGGTGAGATAGCGGTCGGACAGCTCCACGGCCGCCACCAACGCCTCGTCGGTGTAACGGACTTGGTGATGTGCCTCGTAGCGGTCACGCAGTCCGCGCAGGATCTCGATCGCGTCCGCGACGGTCGGTTCCGGTACCAGGATCGGCTGGAAGCGGCGGGCCAGCGCCGCGTCCTTCTCGATCCGGCGGTACTCCTCCAACGTCGTGGCACCGACGATGTGCAACTCACCGCGCGCCAGCGCCGGTTTGAGGATGTTGCCGGCGTCCATCGAACCGCTCTCGCCGCCACCGCCCGCGCCGACCACGGTGTGCAACTCGTCGATGAACACGATCAGTTCGTCCGAGTGCGCGCGGATCTCGCCGACGATGTTCGTCAGCCGCTCCTCGAAGTCGCCCCGGAAACGGGTGCCCGCGACCACGCCGGTCAGGTCGAGGGCGACAACCCGCCGCCCGGTCAGCACGTCCGGGACGTCGCCGTCCGTGATGCGCTGGGCGAGCCCCTCGACGATCGCGGTCTTGCCGACGCCCGCGTCGCCGATCAGCACCGGGTTGTTCTTGCCGCGCCGGGACAGCACCTCGATGGTCTGCTCGATCTCCTCGTCGCGACCGATCACCGGATCGATACGGCCGTGCCGGGCCAGGTCGGTGAGATCGCGGCCGTACTTGTCGAGGGTCGGGGTGCCGGTGGGGCGGGGCTGTTCCGCGCGCGGCAGCGTGCCGTCCGGCGCCTCGGGCGGCAGGCCCGTGGGGGCGTAGCGGGCCGCGTTCAGGATGTGGCCGGCGGCGGAGTCCGGGTTCGCGGCTAGGGCCCCGAGCACGTGTTCGGGGCCGATGTAACCGGCGCCGCCCGCCCTCGCCAGGTCGTGCGCGTCCAGGAGGGCGCGTTTGACGGCCGGGGTGAGGGCGAGCGACGTGCCCTCCGGGGGTTGGACCGGTCCCGAGCGCGCGTCGATCTCCGCCGCGAGGGAGTCGGGGTCCGCGCCGGCGCGGGACAGGAGACCGCGGGTCGGCTCCGCGGACAGCGCCGCGCGGAGGAGATGCTGGGTGTCCAGGTCGCGACTGCCGTGTTCCGCGGCGTACTGGGCGGCGCCCCGGACGAGGTCCCTGGCCGGTTGGCTGAGCAGGCGGCCTATGTCCACATCGCGTGGACCGGGGCGGGCGGCTCCGCCGGCGGCTCCGCCGAAGAACCGGGCGAGGAAGTCTTCGAAGGGGTCGTTTTCGGGGGGTATGTAGCCGCTGGTCATCAATCCACCATGGCACGGGCCACTGCGTGGGGCATGTGCAAGTTTGGGTGGTTTTGCGGGTGCGGGTGCGTTGTGGCTGGTCGCGCAGTTCCCCGCGCCCCCAAAGGCACTCAGCGTGCCGTGAGGATCCTGGGACCGTCCTCCGTGATCGCCACCGTGTGTTCCACGTGGGCCGCCCTCGAACCGTCGTTCGTGCGGAGGGTCCAGCCGTCCGGGGCCTCGTGGTAGCCGTCCTTGCCGCTCGCGATCAGCATGGGCTCGATCGCGAGGGCCATGCCGTGGCGGAGGGGGAGGCCTCGGCCGGGGCGGCCCTCGTTCGGGACGCCGGGGTCCTCGTGCATCTGGCGGCCGATGCCGTGGCCGCCGAAGCCCTGGGGGATGCCGTATCCGGCCGTACGGCAGACCGTGCCGATCGCGTGGGCGATGTCGCCGATGCGGTTGCCCACGACGGCTGCCGCGATGCCCGCCGCGAGGGCGTGCTCGGCGGTGTCGATCAGGCGTACGTCGGCGGGGCGCGGTGTGCCGACGGTGAAGCTGATCGCCGAGTCGCCGGCCCAGCCGTTCAGCTTGGCGCCGAAGTCGATCGAGACCAGGTCGCCGTCGCGCAGGCGGTAGCCGTCCGGGATGCCGTGCACGATCGCGTCGTTCACCGAGGCGCAGACGACCGCCGGGAACGGGGTGGGCGCGAACGAGGGGCGGTAGCCCAGGAAGGGCGAGGTCGCGCCCGCCGCGCGCAGCACGTCGTGCGCCAGCTCGTCCAGTTCCAGCAGGGATACGCCCACGTCGGCGGCCTCCCGCACGGCCGTGAGGGTGCGGGCCACGACCTGGCCCGCCTCGTACATCGCATCGATGGACGTGTCCGTCTTGAGTTCCACCATGCCAATTACTATACCGGTATTAGAATGACGGCATGGTACGCACCCCTCTCACCCCCGAAGAGCGTGAACGCGGCGAACGGCTCGGCCGGTTGCTCCGCGAGGCCCGTGGTGGCCGCAGCATGACGGACGTGGCGGCGAACGCGGGCATCTCGGCGGAGACCCTCCGCAAGATCGAGACCGGCCGGGCTCCCACGCCCGCCTTCTTCACCGTCGCCGCACTTGCCGACGCGCTCGGGCTGTCCATGGACGAACTCGTCGTCAGATGTGCGCCGTTGGCGGCCTGAGGGGGCGGATACGGCGTGAACCCGGCGGGCGCACAGGAGGGAGGCGTAGGCTCCGAACTCTCTGCGCCCGGCTCGAAAAGCTTCTGTAGCCGCGTCGTAACACAAATGGTGTTTTCTACGGACCGGAGCATTCCGGTCTGGCGGGAGTTGGAGCATGGCTGTGGATCAACTCCCCGGACAGGTGCGGGAGTTCGCGAACTACCTCGACCGACTCCTGGCGCGCCTCGACCAGGGCGGTGGCTGGTGCGGGGTGTTCTGGCAGCGCGATCCCGATGGTATGCAGGCCTGCCTGGGCGGACGTGAGATACCGCCCTGGGACGTGGTGGAGGCGCTGCTCCAGGACCTCGCGGCGGAGTACGGCCCCGGTGTCGCCGCCCAGGAGAAGGAGCGGGCCCGTGCCCTGCACGCGGCGGCGCTCGCCGCGTTCGACGCCCGGCCCGGCAGCCGGGACGCCCTCGGTGACCGGCTCGACGTGATGCTCCGCGAACAGAAGTACGCCGCCGAACGGCAGGCGGAACTGGGACGGTTGCTCACCTCCGCCACCACGCAGGAGGAGGCCGACGCCCTCCGCCTCGACCTCGCCTGGGCCCACGACGACCACGAACGCGCCACCGCCCGCTGCATCGAACTCCGCGCCCGCATCGAGGAGTTGGACAACCTCGTCCGCCTCCGGGGCGTCGGCGCCGTCCACCGCGACCGGCACGGCAACGTGTTCCGGGTCGACGACACCTTCCAGGACCAGGCCCAGGACGGCCGGTCCGACGGGCAGGACCCGTACGGGTCGTACGGCAACGGCCCGGCCCCGTACCGCCTGCCCCGCCAGCGAGACACCGAACAGGCGCAAGGAGCCGGACCGCAGAGCGGCTACGGCGGCCCCGACCCCCTGCGCCACGACGAGGGCGTCCGTGAGGCGCGCCGCGGTTACGACCCGACGGGCGGCGACCAGACCGGAGCCCAGCCCGCCCGCCGCGACGACAGGGCCCTCGACGCGCGCCGCGGCTACGAGGACTTCGAACGCGCCAACCCCGACTACGGCAGCCCCGCCCCCCTGCCGGGCGACTTCCCGAACCCCGCCGCCACTCCCGCGCCCGAACCCTCCGGCTGGCCCGCACCCGAGGCCGCGCCGTCCGTCGGCTTCGACCCCGCACAGCCCACGGCCCCGGAGCCCACGCAGTCCACCGACCCCGACCCGGCCCCCGCCTCCACTCCCGCTCCCACCCCCAAGCAGCGCAAGCGCCGCCGGGGCAGCGCCCGCTTCGCCGGTATGGCCGAGGACGACACAGCCGCGGGCACTCCGGCCCCGGACCCCGCGGCCGTCGTACCGGATCTGCCGACCCCGGCGCCCGCCGCCCGCCGCACCCCGCGCGGGGCCCGCTTCGCCGGGGCCGCGCGGCCGGCCGAGCGGACACAGCCGAAGCGTGAGGCGTTGGACGCCGACGCGCGGCAGGCCACCGTGGAGGCCGTGCAGCGGCTCGTGGGGCTGCGGCGGGAGGGCCGTAGCGGCGAGGCGCACGCGCTGCTCGCCGAGGCCGCGTACTGGCCCGCCGCGCGCTTCCCGCTGCTCGCGGCCGAGCTGCAGCGCGCCGGGCTCGGCGCGGACTGGGCGACGCTGCTCTGGGAGGCCGCCTCGCTGCCCGCCGACCGGCTGGTCGGCGCGGCGGACGCGCTGGTCGCGGCGGGCCGTACGGCGGACGGCGAGCAGATCCTGCGGCAGGGCGTGGCCCGCCCGGCCGAGGAGATAGGTGAGGCGGTGCTCGCGCTCGTCGCCGAGGGCCGCCGCCGCGAGATCAACGCCCTGCTCGACGCCTACGTCCGGGTCCGCACCCCCGAGGAGGCGGCCCGCAGCGTCGCGGCCGACCCCCAGCAGCTCGTCCCACTGCTGCTGGAGGCCGCCCAGGGCGTCTCGGACGAACGCCACTGGGACCTGGTCCACGCCCTTCGTGTCGCGGGCTTCACTGCCTGACCGGCCCATCGACTCGCCCACCGGAGTGTGAAACGCGATCGACTCCGCGGGTTAACGACGATGGTCTTGGCAAGGCTCCTCCGGAGGCTTACGTTCATCCCTCTACGGCCTTTGTCTACGGGCGTAGAGGCTCTGACGTCCCGTCGAAGGAGCAGCTCATGACCAACGTCGTACGCGCCGCTCTGGTCCAGGCCACCTGGACCGGCGACACCGAGTCCATGGTGGCGAAACACGAGGAACACGCCCGCGAGGCGGCCCGCCAGGGCGCCAAGGTCATCGGGTTCCAGGAAGTGTTCAACGCCCCCTACTTCTGTCAGGTCCAGGAACCGGAGCACTACAGCTGGGCCGAGCCGGTGCCCGACGGGCCGACCGTGCGTCGTATGCAACAGCTCGCGCGCGAGACCGGCATGGTGATCGTCGTCCCGGTCTTCGAGATCGAGCAGGACGGCTTCTACTACAACACCGCGGCCGTGATCGACGCCGACGGCACCTTCCTCGGCAAGTACCGCAAACACCACATCCCCCAGGTCAAGGGCTTCTGGGAGAAGTACTACTTCAGGCCGGGCAACGCCGGCTGGCCCGTCTTCGACACCGCCGTCGGCAAGGTCGGCGTCTACATCTGCTACGACCGCCACTTCCCCGAGGGCTGGCGCCAACTCGGCCTCAACGGCGCCCAGTTGGTCTACAACCCGTCCGCCACCTCACGCGGCCTCTCCGCCTACCTCTGGCAGCTGGAGCAGCCCGCCGCGGCCGTCGCCAACGAGTACTTCATCGCCGCGATCAACCGGGTTGGACAGGAGGAGTACGGGGACAACGACTTCTACGGGACGTCGTACTTCGTCAACCCGCGAGGCCAGTTCGTCGGCGATGTCGCCAGCGACAAGGACGAGGAACTCGTCGTCCGCGACCTGGACTTCGGGTTGATCGAGGAAGTACGCCAGCAGTGGGCGTTCTACCGCGACCGTCGTCCCGACGCCTACGAAGGGTTGGTGCAACCGTGACAAAGGATCTGCTGGGGCGGCACAAGGCCGTGCTCCCGGACTGGCTCGCCCTCTACTACGACAACCCGCTCGAAATCACGCACGGCGAGGGCCGGCACGTCTGGGACGCCGAGGGCAACAAGTACCTCGACTTCTTCGGCGGCATCCTCACCACCATGACCGCGCACGCGCTCCCCGAGGTCACCAAGGCGGTGAGCGAGCAGGCCGGGCGGATCCTCCACTCGTCCACGCTCTACCTGAACCGGCCGATGGTCGAACTCGCCGAGCGCGTCGCCCAGTTGTCCGGCATCCCCGACGCCCGCGTCTTCTTCACCACCTCGGGCACCGAGGCCAACGACACCGCCCTGCTCCTCGCGACCTCGTACCGGCGCAGCAACCAGATCCTGGCCATGCGCAACAGCTACCACGGCCGCTCCTTCAGCGCGGTCGGCATCACCGGCAACCGCGGCTGGTCCCCGACCTCGCTCTCCCCGCTCCAGACGCTGTACGTCCACGGCGGTGTGCGCACGCGCGGACCCTACGCCCACCTGTCCGACGCCGAGTTCATCGCGGCCTGCGTGGCCGACCTGAAGGATCTGCTCGGTCACGTCCGCCCGCCCGCAGCCCTCATCGCCGAACCCGTCCAGGGCGTGGGTGGGTTCACCTCCCCGCCCGACGGGCTCTACGCCGCCTTCCGCGAAGTACTCGCCGAGCGCGGCGTGTTGTGGATCGCCGACGAGGTGCAGACCGGCTGGGGCCGCACCGGCGACCACTTCTGGGGCTGGCAGGCGCACGCCCAGAACGGTCCGCCGGACATCCTCACCTTCGCCAAGGGCATCGGCAACGGCAGCTCGATCGGCGGTGTCGTCGCCCGCGCCGACATCATGAACTGCCTCGACTCCAACAGCATTTCGACCTTCGGCGGCACCCAGATCACCATGGCGGCGGGCCTCGCCAACCTCACCTACCTCCTGGAGCACGACCTCCAGGGCAACGCCCGCCGCGTCGGCGGTCTCCTCATCGAGCGGCTGCGGGCCGTCACCGCCCAGCATCCCGGCGTACGGGAAGTGCGCGGGCGCGGACTGATGATCGGCGTCGAACTGGTGAAACCGGGCACCGACGAGGCCGATCCGCAGGCCGCCTCCGCCGTGCTCGAAGCGGCCCGCGAGGGCGGGCTGCTGATCGGAAAGGGCGGCGGCCACGACACCAGCGCCCTGCGCATCGCCCCGCCGCTCTCCCTCACCGTTGCGGAGGCCGAGGAGGGCGCCGCCATCCTCGAACGGGCTCTGGCGAGCACGCAGTAGCAGCAGTACGAGCAAGGGAACATCGTCATGGCCACCACCTTCGACACCCTGGAACCCGCTCTGTCGGTCCGTCAGGTCCTCGCCCTGGAACGGGTGCTGGCCGGGGAGCCCGAGGTGGTGGCCGGCGCGAGCCAGCTCGACCGCGCCGTGCGGTGGGTGCATGTCGCCGAGGCCGCCGACGTCGGGGTGATGCTCACCGGCGGCGAGATGGTCCTCACCACCGGCGTCCTCCTCGCCGGTGACGAGGGCGCCCAGGCCGAGTACATCCAGTCCCTGCACCGCGCGGAGGCATCCGCCGTCGTCCTCGGTCTCGGCCGCGCCTTCCCCGCCCCGCCGGACGTGATGCGCCGCGCGGCCGAGCGGTGCGGGCTGCCCATGGTGGTGCTCCACCGCCCCTTCCCCTTCGCGGAGTTGACGGAAGAGGTCCAATCCCGCCTGGTACGGCGGAAGTTCGCCGCCGTGAGTCTCTCCGAGGCCGTCCGGACCGCGCTCACCGCACTCATCACCGGCGGCGCCCCGCTGCAGAGCCTGCTCGACGAGGTCGCCACGCACAGCGCCTGTCCCGTGGTCGTCACCAACCTCGCCCACCGCGTCCTCGCCACGGCGGGGGAGCGGTCCGCCGTCGACGACGTGCTGCGCGACTGGGAGCGCATCTCCCGCCAGGCGGGCGGCAGCGAGGGCGACGGCTGGATCCGCGCCGAACTGGGCGGACGCGGCGAGCGCTGGGGCCAGATCATGCTCTGCGGCCACCGCGGCGACACCGCCACCGGCCGTCTCCTCGCCGACCGCGCCGCCGAGGCCCTCGTCCTGCACCGCATGCTCGGCGGCTCCGCCCACACCTGGGAGGAACAGTCCGCCCAGAGCCTGCTCACCGACCTGGCGAGCGGCGTCGTACCGGCCCGCCAACTCCTGCCCCGCGCGCGGGCCGCAGGCCTGCCGGTCAACCGGCGCACCTTCGTACCGATGGTCGTACGCGACGGCGACACGACCCAACTCGACCGCGTGCTACGGCTGTTGGGCCTGCCCGGACTCGTCGCCGAACTGGCCGACGGCGTCACCGCCGTCCTTCTCAGCCTCCCCCGCGACCAGGACGCGGACGCCCTCGCCGCACACTTCGCGAGCCGACTGCGCACCGAGTCGGGGGCGTTGAAGGCGGTCGTGGCCGCCGCGGGGCAGCGCACCGTCTGGGACGACGTGCCCGCCGGACTGCGCGAGGCACAGCACGTGGCCGACGCCGTAGCGGATTCCAGCGACGCCCTCGAACTCCCCACCGTCGTCCGCCTCAAGGACGTCCATCTGCGCGGCCTGATCCGGCTGCTGCGGGACGACCCTCAGGTGCAGTCGTTCGCCGAACGGGAGTTGGACGGGCTGCTGTGCGCGGCCGACGAGGACCTGCTCGCCGTACTGCGCACGTATCTGGCCACCGGCCGCAACAAGTCGCGCACCGCGCAGCTCCACCATGTCTCACGGCCCGCGCTGTACCGCCGGCTGGAGGCGATAGAGGGCCGGCTCGGCGTGGACCTCGACGACTTCGAGCAGGCCGCGTCGGTGCACATCGCGCTCCTCGCGCACGACGCGCAACAGGGGTGAAACATGGGACTACCTGCGAAAACGGCGGTGAAACATGCGGCCACGACAGGGTGACACCGTGGAACGCCGAGCGTCCGCAGACGTGACACCGTGCAACTCAAACCGGACTTCAGGACTTCCTAGGCTCCTCGCACACCTAGCGACCGGAGGTCCCGATGAGCACCGTGATTCGTGCCGCCCTGTTCCAGACAGCCTGGACGGGCGACAAGGAGTCCATGATCCAGGTCCACGAGCAGGCGGTCCGCGACGCCGCCGCGCAGGGTGCTCAAGTCCTGTGCTTCCAGGAGCTGTTCTACGGACCGTACTTCTGCCAGGTCCAGGACAAGGCGTTCTACGAGTACGCCGAGGCGATCCCGGACGGCCCGATCGTCAAGCGCTTCCAGGCGCTCGCCAAGGAACACGGCATCGTCCTGGTCCTGCCGATGTACGAGGAGGAGCAGCCCGGCGTCCTCTACAACACGGCCGCCGTGATCGACGCGGACGGCTCCTACCTCGGCAAGTACCGCAAGCACCACATTCCCCAAGTCCCCGGATTCTGGGAGAAGTTCTACTTCCGCCCGGGCAACAGCGGTTGGCCGATCTTCGACACCAAGGTCGGCAAGATCGGTGTCTACATCTGCTACGACCGCCACTTCCCGGAGGGCTGGCGTGCGCTGGGCCTCGCGGGTGCGGAGATCGTCTTCAACCCGTCGGCGACCTCGCGCGGCCTGTCGGCGTACCTGTGGCAGCTGGAGCAGCCCGCCGCTGCCGCCGCCAACGAGTACTTCGTCGGCGCCATCAACCGTGTCGGTGTCGAGGAGTTGGGCGACAACGACTTCTACGGCACGACCTACTTCGTCGACCCGGAGGCCCAGTTCGTCGGCGAGGTGGCCAGCGACAAGGAGCCCGAACTGGTCGTCCGCGACCTGGACTTGGCGAAACTGCGAGAGGTCCGCGACCGCTGGCAGTTCTACCGCGACCGCCGCCCGGACGCGTACGGCCCGCTGACCGCACCGTAAAGAACGCAGGGTCCCCCGCGCTCCTTTGGAGGGCGCAGCCCTCCTGAAGGGGCGCGGGGAACTGCGCGCCCAACCCCCACAGACCCGCACCAGACCACAATCCAGCGGAGTCAAAACAATGAGCACCCGTACCGTCATCCGCGGCGGCCTAGTCATCACCGCGTCCGACGAACTCCACGCCGACGTCCTGATCGAGGACGGCCGCATCGCCGCCCTCGCCACCTCCGGCACGACCGTCGCCGAGGGCTGGACCGCCGACCGGGTCATCGACGCCACCGGAAAGTACGTCATCCCGGGCGGGGTCGACGCCCACACCCACATGGAGATGCCGTTCGGCGGCACCAAGGCCGCCGACACCTTCGAGACCGGCACCCGGGCCGCCGCCTGGGGCGGTACGACGACCATCGTGGACTTCGCGATCCAGAGCGTCGGCGGAGCCCTCCGCGAGGGCCTCGACGCGTGGCACGCCAAGGCCGAGGGCAACTGCGCCATCGACTACGGCTTCCACATGATCGTCTCGGACGTCAACGAGGACACCCTCAAGGAGATGGACCTGCTGGTCGAGGAGGGCGTCACCTCCTTCAAGCAGTTCATGGCCTACCCGGGCGTCTTCTACAGCGACGACGGCCAGATCCTGCGTGCCATGCAACGCGCCGCCGACAACGGCGGGTTGATCATGATGCACGCCGAGAACGGCATCGCCATCGACGTCCTGGTGGAACAGGCGCTGGCCCGCGGCGAGAGGGACCCCCGCTACCACGGCGAGGTCCGCAAGGCCCTCCTCGAAGCCGAGGCCACCCACCGAGCCATCAAGCTGGCCCAGGTCGCCGGTGCCCCGCTCTACGTCGTGCACGTCTCCGCGATGGAGGCCGTCGCCGAGCTGGCCAAGGCGCGCGACGAGGGCCTCCCCGTCTTCGGCGAGACCTGTCCGCAGTACCTGTTCCTCTCCACCGACAACCTCGCCGAGCCCGACTTCGAGGGCGCGAAGTACGTGTGCAGCACGCCCCTTCGGCCGAAGGAGCACCAGGCCAAGCTCTGGCAGGGCCTGCGCACCAACGACCTCCAGGTGGTCTCCACCGACCACTGCCCCTTCTGCTTCGTGGGCCAGAAGGAACTGGGCCGGGGCGACTTCTCGAAGATCCCCAACGGCATGCCGGGCGTCGAGAACCGCATGGACCTGCTCCACCAGGGCGTCGTCGACGGGCACATCAGCCGCCGCCGCTGGATCGAGATCGCCTGCGCCTCCCCGGCGCGGATGTTCGGCCTCTACCCGAAGAAGGGCACCATCGCCCCGGGCGCCGACGCCGACGTCGTCATCTACGACCCGCACGCCGAGCAGACCGTCTCCGCCGAGACCCACCACATGAACGTCGACTACTCGGCCTACGAGGGCAAGCGCCTCACCGGCCGCGTCGAGACCGTCCTCTCGCGCGGCGAACTCGTCATCACCGAGCGGGAGTACACCGGGCACGCGGGCCACGGCGTCTACACCCCGCGCTCCACCAGTCAGTACCTCAACTAGGAGTGGCGCACATGGACTTCGGACTCGTCCTGCAGACCGACCCGCCGGCCTCGCGGGTCATCAGCCTGATGAAGCGCGCCGAGCGCAACGGCTTCACCTACGGCTGGACCTTCGACTCCGCCGTGCTGTGGCAGGAGCCGTTCGTGATCTACAGTCAGATCCTGGCCAACACCACGAAGTTGACGGTCGGCCCGATGGTCACCAACCCGGGCACCCGCACCTGGGAGGTCACCGCCTCCACCTTCGCCACCCTCAACGACATGTTCGGCAACCGCACGGTCTGCGGCATCGGCCGCGGCGACTCCGCGATGCGCGTCGCCGGCCGCACCCCGAACACGCTCGCCCGGATCAGCGAGGCCATGAAGGTCATCAGGGCGCTCGGCTCCGGCCAGGAGGCCGACCTCGGCGGCACGGTCATCAAGTTCCCCTGGGCCAAGGAGGACGCCCAACTCCCGGTCTGGATGGCCGCGTACGGCCCCAAGGCCCTGAAGATGACCGGCGAGGAGGCCGACGGTTTCATCCTCCAGCTCTCGGACCTCTACCTCACCGAGTACATGGTCAAGGCGGTGAAGGACGCGGCGATCGCCGTGGGCCGCGACCCGTCCGAGGTCAAGATCTGTGTCGCCGCCCCGGCCTACGTCACCGAGGACGACTCGCCCGAGGCGCTCGCCCACGCGCGCGACCAGTGCCGCTGGTTCGGCGGCATGGTCGGCAACCACGTCGCCGACCTCGTCTCCAAGTACGGCGAACACTCCGCCGCCGTACCCGACGAACTCACGGACTACATCAAGGCCCGTGAGGGGTACGACTATTCGCACCACGGCCGTGCCGACAACCCCGACACCGCCTTCGTGCCCGACGAGATCGTCGACCGGTTCTGCATCATCGGATCGGCCGAGAAGCAGATCGAGAAGCTCAACGCCCTGCGCGAGTTGGGCGTCGACCAGTTCGCCGTCTACGACATGCACGACGCGCAGGAGGCCACGATCGACGCCTACGGGGCGAAGGTGATCCCGGCCGTCAACGGCTGACGAACAAGCGTCCAACTCCCCGTCCCCCCACTCCAGTTCTCCCCCTCCCCACCGTCCTGGGGAGGGGGGCCGGAGCCCCGCCCGCACGGCCTTTCCGGATCCGCCCCTCATTGATTGGCCTGCCCATGACCGACACCGCTCCCACGGCCATAGAGCCGACCGCTCAAGTCACCCTCGCCGACGGGCGGGTGGAGATCGCCCCCGGATCTCCGCAGCCCAGCGGGCCGTACGCCAACGACGATCTGCTGCCGGTTCCCGTCGAGAAGCGCACCTGGACCACGTACAACTTCTCCGCGCTGTGGGTCGGCATGGCCCACAACACGGCTTCCTGGACCCTGGCTTCGGGGCTCATCGCCGTGGGCATGGACTGGAAGCAGGCGGTGTTCACCATCGCCCTGGCCAACCTGATCGTGCTCGTGCCGATGCTGCTCACCGGGCACGCGGGACCGAAGTACGGCATCCCCTTCCCGGTCTTCGCGCGTGCCTCGTTCGGTGTGCGCGGCGCCAACCTCCCCGCTGTGGTGCGGGCGTTGGTGGCCTGCGGCTGGTTCGGCATCCAGACCTGGATCGGCGGTGAGGCGATCTTCTTCCTCGCCGGCAAGCTGATCGGGGACAGCTGGGCCGACGCCTCGCAGATCGGCGGGTACGCCTGGACGATGTGGCTGTCGTTCGCGCTGTTCTGGGCGCTCCAAGTGGCCATCATCTACCGGGGCATGGAGACCATCCGCCGCTTCGAGAACTGGGCGGCGCCCTTCGTGCTCGTCGGCGCGTTCGTGATGCTGTGGTGGATGAGCAGCAAGGCCGGCGGTCTCGGCCCGCTCTTCGACCAGCCCTCCAAGCTCGGCTGGGGCGGCAGCTTCTGGAAGCTGTTCTGGCCCTCGCTCATGGGCATGATCGGCTTCTGGTCCACGCTGTCGCTGAACATCCCCGACTTCACCCGCTACGGCAAGAGTCAGAAGGCCCAGACATGGGGCCAGGCGCTCGGTCTACCGACCACGATGACCCTGTTCGCGTTCCTGTCGGTGCTGGTCACCTCCGGTTCGCAGGCCGTCTACGGCAAGGCGATCTGGGACCCGGTACAGCTCGCGGCGAAGACCGACAACGTCGTAGGCCTGCTGTACGCGCTGGTGACCGTGCTGGTGGCCACCCTGTCCGTGAACATCGCGGCCAACCTGGTCTCGCCCGCCTTCGACTTCTCCAACATCGCGCCCCGGAAGATCAGTTTCCGTACCGGCGCCCTGATCACCAGCGTCCTCGGCGTGCTGATCTTCCCCTGGAAGCTGTACTCCGACCCGCAGGGCTACATCTTCACCTGGCTCGGCCTGGTCGGCGGTCTGCTCGGTACGGTCGCCGGCATCCTCATCGCCGACTACTGGATCCTGCGCCGCGGCAAGCTCGACCTGACCGACCTGTACAAGGCGGGCGGCCGTTACTGGTACGACGGCGGCTGGAACTGGCGGGCCGTCGTCGCCTTCCTGGTGGGTGGTGTGCTCGCCGTCGGCGGCGCCGACTTCCACCCGCTGATCGACGGCCGTCCCATCCCGGCCCTGTCCTCGCTCGCGGACTACGGCTGGGCGGTCGGCCTCGGCACGTCGATGGTGCTCTACGTGGCGCTGACGCTGCTGACCGGGAAGAAGCAGACGCCCGTCGAGGCGTAGGACTCGATTCGTCGTGCCGGAGGGCGCCGGGGCTAGCTGGCCTTGGCGCCCTGCAGCGCGGTCACCGCCTCCTTGGCGGCCTTGATCGCGCCCTTGTTGATGACGTCCGTGCTCGGTGCCTTCTTGTTCTCGAAGTCGCTGCCGTTGTACGTGATGGTCACCAGCGCGTTGCCCGCGCGGACGACGACCGTGCCCTCACGCGTCTGCTGCTTGTCCTCCGTGGTGAGGTTCACGATGGAGTAGGCCGCGTCCCCGAGCCCGGGAACCACCCCGCCGCCACTCTTCTCCGTAGTCGTCTCGGTGTACGACTTTTTTGCCGCTTCGTCCGATTCCGTGATCTCGTACGACACGTCGAGCCAGCGGTAGTCGTACCCCTTGAGCGCGTTCCACGAGCAGGTGCGGCGCACCTTCGTGTCCGTCGACGGGATCTCCTTGCCGGCCGTCTTCGCGCCCGGCACCAGGGACTTGAGCGTCGCCGCCGTCACACTTCCGCACGGGGCGGGGGACGTGGAGTACGCCTTGACCACGGGTGCCGTCGACGGCGCCGAGGTCCCGGACGAGGAGTCGGACTCGGGCGTCGCCTTGTGATCGGCGGTCGTCGTCGCGGCGAACGGACCGGACGTCAGGGCCCAGCCCATCGCGGCGAGCACGACGACCGGCGACAGACGCGCGGTGAGAGCGAGCGGCAGAGGTAGAGAACGCAAGTCGCACTTCTCGTGGGGGAAGGGTGCGGAGCGGGTCCGCACTGCGGACGGGAACGTCAGTGTCACATGACTCCCTGTGAGGCGGAAGTGTGAACTCGCTCCGTGCCTGTGCGGTGACAGTGCCTGACTGTGGACGCGTTGTGTGTCCTCTTATGTCCGTCCTCTTGTGTCCACGCGTCAGGCGCGAGCGGCGGGCGCGCGCATCGTCGACTCGATCCGTTCGACGGCCGCGAACGCTCCGTACGCGACGAGCCGCACGAGACTCGCGTCACTCCGCGACGGCTCCCGCCAGGCGGCCACGTCCTCCTCCGTGATCCGGTACGGCGCGAGCGCGGCCAGCACCGCGAGCCGTGCCGCCGGCCGCTCCCGCCGGTTCGGGAAGCCGCGCAGCACGACCGGCGGATGTCCCCCGTCCCAGGCCCACAGCGTCTCCCGTACGAGGATCAGGTCGTCCGCGTCGAGCAGATCCGCGCCCGCGAGCGCCGCGGTGCGCAGGGCGTCGTAGGCCGGGCCCACCGGGGTTCCGGCCGCCCAGCCAGGGCCGGGGCCCGGCGTGTCGAGCAGGGGGAGCGCCGCTCCCGGTACGGCGCCGCGGCGCACGGTGCGGGCCACGCTGCGGCCGGCGAGGCTGCGTACGGCCCGGAACCGCTGGGCGTTGCCCGGCAGGAGCTGTTCGGTCAGCAGGGCCGACACGATGCGGTTGATGAAGTGGAAGGTGAGGGCTGTGCCCAGGTAGGCGGGTGCCTGCTCGGGCGGGAACGGGTACGGCGCCAGGGTCGCGCCCGGGACCCGGGTGCGGCGGCCCCAGTCGAGCACGCGCGCGTGCCCCTCGTTCTCCGGTGTGCCGCCGCGCGCCAGGTGCTCGGCGAGGGCGTGGTCGCCGGTGGCGTGCAGCAGGACGGTGTGCGCGTCCGCGCAGAACGGGCACTTGTTGGCGAGCGAGACCCCGAGGGCGGCCAGCTCCTTGCCGGTGCGGCTGCCGTCGCCCGCGATCAGCGACTCTCGCATCAACGCCCAGGCGGGCGCGAGGAGTTCGGGCGCGGAGGACAGGACCACGAAGGTCGGGGGCCGCTCGATTCCGAAGTCGACGGCGATCTGCTCGAAGACCTCGGCGGTGCGGCCGGTGGCGGACTTCGGCGACGGGGGCAGGGTGTGACGGAAGGGTGTGGGCATGGCAGTAGCGTGCGCCGCCCGGATGCCTCCGGTCGTCGTACGGCCGAAGGGAGTCGACGCTGCGTCGGCCGGGTGGCGCGGGGCCGGGAAGTACTGCGTGGGGAGTAGTCCAGGAGTTGTCCACAGGGCTGACGCCCGTGTCGGCGCGGCGGTCTACTGTGCGGTCATGAGCGGGTACCCGGTCGATGTGACCCCACGCAGGCGCCTCGCCGACGCTTCCCTCGCGGTCGTGATCGGTGCCCTCGTCATGACCGTCGCCGCCTTCGACGCGGACACGACCGCCGTCGACCATGTGCTGGTCGCGCTCGCCTCGGCGGCCCTGGCGTTCTACCAGACGGCTCCGCGCGCGGTCCTCGCCGTGGCCACGGTCGCGGAGGCGGTCTACGTCCTGCACGCCCACCCGGGGCCGGTCGCCGGTCTGCCCGTGCTCGCCGCCATGCACACGGCGGCCCGCGCGGGACACCGCGGCTGGGCGGCCGGGGCGGGCGGGCTGTTCCTGGCCGCGTACTTCGCGACGGGACCGACGACCCAGCAGGTGGTCGAGCGGACCGCGCTCATCGCCGGCTGGTTCCTGTGCGCGGTGGTCACCGGCCTCGCCGACCGCAACTGGCAGGCGTATCTGCGCCAGACCGAACAGCGCGCCCTGGAGGCCGAACGCACCCGCGAGGAGGTCGCGTTGCGCCGCGCGGGCGAGGAACGCCTGCGGATAGCGCGGGAGTTGCACGACTCCCTCACCCACAGCATCTCGATCGTCAAGCTTCAGGCGGGCGTCGCCGTCCACCTCGCCCGCAAGCGCGGCGAGGAGGTGCCACCCGCCCTGCTCGCCATCCAGGAGGCGGGCGGCGAGGCGATGCGCGAACTGCGGGCCACCCTGGAGATCCTGCGTACCACCGAGGAGCCCACCGGCACCCCCGAACTGCTCGTCGAGCGGGCCTGCGCGGCCGGCCTCGCCGTAGAACTCGCGGTGACGGGCGAGGAGCGCCCCCTCGCCGCGACGGTCGACCGCGCGGTGTACCGCATCGTCCAGGAGGCCCTGACCAACGCGGCCCGGCACGCGGGCACGGCCAAGGTCAGCGTCCAACTCGACTACGGCGAGGACGACTTGACGATCCGGGTGGAGGACGACGGGGCCGCCGACCCCGGCTGTCCGCCGAAGCCCGGCATCGGCCTCACCGGCATGCGCGAGCGCGTCACGGCGCTGGGCGGCACCCTGCACACCGCCCCGCGCGCGGAGGGCGGCTTCGCGGTACAGGCCGAACTGCCACTGGGGGAGGCGAGATGATCAGGGTCGTGGTCGTCGACGACCAGGCACTGATGCGCGCGGGCTTCCGCGCCCTCCTCGACGCCGAGGACGGCATCGAGGTGGTGGGCGAGGCGGCCGACGGCGAACAGGGCGTGGCCCTCGTCCGCGCGCAACTGCCCGACGTCGCGCTGATAGACGTACAGATGCCGGTCATGACGGGCATCGAGGCCACCCGCCGTATCGCCGCGGACCCCGCGCTCGCCGCGGTCCGGGTCGTCATCCTCACCAACTACGGCCTGGACGAGTACGTCTTCGAGGCGCTGCGGGCGGGCGCCAGCGGCTTCCTTCTGAAGGACACCGATCCGGCGGACCTGCTCCAGGCGATCGGGATCGTCGCCGGTGGCGAGGCCCTGCTCTCCCCGTCGATCACCCGCACCCTCATCGGCGAGTTCGTCTCCCGGCCCCCCGACCGCTGCACCGCCACCGGCCTGGAACACCTCACCCGCCGCGAACGCGAGGTCACCGCCCTGGCCGCCCGCGGCCTCACCAACGAGGAGATCGCCGTCCACATGGTCATCAGCCCGTTCACGGCGAAGACCCACATCAGCCGCGCCATGACCAAGCTCGGCGCCCGCGACCGGGCCCAACTCGTCGTGTTCGCCTACGAGTCGGGCCTCGTGACGGCCCGCACGCCGGAATCCCGTTGCGGGCCGGGCACGCCGGATCACACCCTGGAGCGGTGACCGAGACGACACGCGCGCAAGACCCCGCCGTCCGTGTCCGCGAGGAGATCCTCGCCTACTACGCCCGCGGCGAGGAGGACGGCCGCCTCAGACAGGGCTCCGACCGGCTGGAGTTCTGGCGGACCCAGGACGTACTGCGACGCCTGCTGCCCGAGGCCCCCGCGAAGGTGCTGG
The DNA here is from genome assembly GCF_044457385.1 of Streptomyces sp. NPDC050548. Classification (NCBI taxonomy): domain Bacteria; kingdom Bacillati; phylum Actinomycetota; class Actinomycetes; order Kitasatosporales; family Streptomycetaceae; genus Streptomyces; species Streptomyces sp. NPDC050548. The sequence continues at coordinate 196,842 of NZ_JBITGV010000005.1, read as the reverse complement.
ACGTCGGCGGCGGCAGCGGCATCCACGCCGAGTGGCTCGCACGGGACGGGTACGAGGTCGAACTCGTCGACCCCGTACCGCTGCACGTGGAGCAGGCGGGCCGGCTGCCGGGGGTCACCGCCCGCGCCGGGGACGCCAGGGCGCTGCCCGCCGAAGACACGTCGTACGACGTGGTGCTGCTGCTCGGACCGCTCTACCACCTGCCCGAACGGGCGGACCGCGTACGGGCGTTGGGCGAGGCGCGTCGTGTCGTGCGGCCGGCTGGGCTGGTCGTCGCGGCGACCATCAACCGGTTCGCGGGGCTGCACGACATGCTCAGGCAGGAGTTGTACTTCATCGACCCGCATCGCACGCGGATCGACCGCGAGATGGAAGAGGGACGCCACGACTCCGAGGACGGCGGCCACTTCACGACCGCCTATTTCGCCCAACCCCACGAGGCCCCCGAGGAGTTCGAGGAGGCCGCACTCACCGTCGACGGCCAGTACGGCCTCGAAGGCGTCGCCTGGCTGATGGGCGGCATCGAGGGCTGGCTGGACGACCCGGACCGCCGCGAGGCCGTCCTGACGGCCAGCCGCCACATCGAGTGCGAGCCCACCCTGCTCGGCACCAGCGGCCATCTGCTCACCGCGGGCAGACGGCCCCACTGACCCTGCGCCTCCCCGCGCACGATCAGCCCGCCGTCCTCGCGAGTTCGAGCAGCAGGGCCTGCTCCGGGTTGAGGTTCGGCAGGGGCAGGCCCGCGACGGTGAGCACCGAACCGGGCAGGGACAGCCCCTCGCCGAGGGCCGCGGACAGCCAGGCCGGTTCCGCCGTCTCGTGGAAGGACGGCAGGCCCAACTCGGCGCGTACCCGCACCCGGTAGGTCGCCTCGGGGTCCAGGCCGGGCAACTGCACTCGCCCGTACTGGCCCTCGGGGGACGTGGCGAGCCGCGCCCAGCAGTACAGCGCCGCTGAACCGTCGTGGGCGACGACCCCGTGCAGCAGCGTCGACTCGTCGGCGAGGTCGGCGCGGACCGTGCGACCGCCGTGCAGCAGCGGGCGCAACTCGCGGTGGAGGGCGGTCCAGGCGGTGAGGCGGGCCAGTTCCTCCGGGGAGCAGCGGGTGAGGTCCTGTTCGATGCCGGCGTGGCCGAACAGGGCGGTGGCCAGGCGGAGTTGATCGGAGCTGACGCGGTCCGTGGTGTGGCTGGTACGCGGGCCCACGTGGGTGCCGACCAGTTCGGGGGGCAGCAGTTGCGCGGTCCAGCGCTGGATCGTCTGGCGCTCCACCGGGTCGTTGCAGTCCGAGGCCCAGACCCGGTCGGTCCGCTCCAGGATGCCCAGGTCGATCCGGCCGCCACCGGCGGCGCAGCTCTCGATCTCCAGCGCGGGATGGCGCTCCCGGAGGGCGTCGATCAGCCGGTAGAGGGCCATGACCTGGGCGTGCGTCACGGGACGGTCGGCGGTGGAGTGCACGGTCTCGTGGAGGTCCCGGTTGTGGTCCCACTTGAGATAGGCGATGGCGTACTTCTCCACCAGCGCGTCCAGCGCGTCCAAGAGGTACTTCCAGGCATCCGGGTTGGCCAGGTCCAGCACATGCTGATGGCGGGCCGCGGGGCCGACCCCGCGGGCGGGGCCCAGCACCCAGTCGGGGTGCTCGCGGGCCAGGTCGGAGTCCAGATTGATCATCTCCGGCTCCACCCACAGCCCGAACTCCATGCCGAGCGACCGCACATGGTCCACCAGCGGGGTCAGTCCCTCGGGCCACACCACGGGGTCGACGGTCCAGTCGCCGAGCCCGGCGTCGTCCGAACGACGGCCCCGGAACCAGCCGTCGTCCAGCACGAACCGCTCGACACCGACCTCGGCGGCCCGGTCGGCGAGCCGTAGCAGCCGGTCCAGATCGTGGTCGAAGTACACCGCCTCCCAGCTGTTGAGGATCACCGGGCGGGGGCCCCGCGGATGCCCGGGGCGGGCCCGGAGGAGGGTGTGGAAGCGGTCGGCGAGCCCGTCCAGGCCCTGGTCGGACCAGGCGAAGTGACAGACCGGAGCGGTGTACGACTCACCGGGCGCGAGCCGGATCTCCCCGGCCCGCAGGAGTTCGCCGCCGCCGAGCACCCCCGCATGGGCGCCCGCTCCCTCCGGCAACTGCTCGGCCAGATACCGCTGGTCGCCGCTCCAGGCCACATGAACGGCCCACATCTCCCCGTCACGGAAGCCGAATCCGGGCACACCCACCGCCATGACGTACGGCGAGTCCACTCCCGGCTTGCCCCGCCGCACCTCACGGGCATGGGTGCCGAAGCCCAGCGGCCGCCGCTGCGGTGAACGCTCCCGGCTCCACTTGCCGGTGAAGTCCAGGACCTCGGACGCCCGGCGCGGCAGCGGCAGCAACGTCGTGAGGCCCGCCAGATCGTACGGCGCCGGGTCGGCGTCCGGTCGGCGGGTGAGCGTGGTCCGTACGCCCAGCACCCCGGAGGGCTCCAGGACGTAGGAGAGCGTGGCGTCGAGTCCGGTGCCGGAGTCGGCGAGCTGAAGGGTCAACTCCCCGCCCGCAGCCCGTGGTTGGTACGAACTGCCGGTCAGCGTCAGCCGGGGTGCGGCGAACGCGCCGGCGAGATGGCCCTCCTGGGCCGGGGTGCCGGACCAGGCGTCGGCCTCGGTGGGCCAGACGGTGAACCGGCGCGGGATGTCGACGGAGTTGTTGAGCACGGCGGGTTCGCCGGTCAGGGCGAGCGCGGCCAGGGCGTCCTGCGGGAGGTCGCCGAGGTCGGCACCCCAGTGCAGCACCCTGGGCACCGGCTCGGTGAGCTCCACGACGAGGGCGGTGCCCGCCGCGCGCAGGATGTGGATCCGCGCCGTGGTGTCCGACATGAAGAGTCCTTTCCGAGCGCCCGGTGCCACCGGACGGGCCCGGCTCAGTGGGCCCGTCCGGCGGCCGGACAGGGAGTGCGGAGGAGTGGTGGGGTCACTTCTTGGCGAGCAGCTGCTTGCTCTGCTTCTGCATGTCCGTGAAGACGGAGTCGCTCTTCTGGCCGGCGAAGTAGGCCTGGAACAGCGGCTGCAGCGCGTCCTGGAGGGCCGCTCCGTTGCCGTAGACCGGGGACGGGTAGAGCACCTTGTCCTTGATCATGTCGGTGAAGACGGACAGGTCCACGCCCGTCTTGGCCAGCGCCGCGGCCGAGGCGTCCATGGAGGCCGGGATCGACGGGAAGAAGGTGCCGGTCAGGGAGGCCTTGGACTGGCAGGCCTCACTGCCCATGTAGGAGACCCACTTCCAGGTCTGTTCGGGGTTCTTGGTGCCGGCCCAGATGTTGTTGCCGTTGGAGTTGCTCAGCACGGCCCGGGTCTTGCCGTCGGGGCCGTAGGGGGTCGGGGCGATGCCGACCTTGAGGCCGGGGATCTTCGCGAAGGTCGAGGCCTCCCACGAACCGCCGGTCTCCATCGCGACCTTGCCGGAGGAGAGCAGGTCGACGTCGCTGACGCTGTCGTTGAACTGCCCGATCTTGGGCGCGTAGCCCTTGTCGGTCAGCGAGCGGATCCAGTCCATGGTCTTCACGAACCGCGGGTCGGAGTAGTTGAACACCGTCGGCCAGCTGGCCTTGTCGCCCAGCCGCCAGCCCGTGGTGCTGACCAGCGGGTTCCAGGTGGTCTGGCCGATGAAGTCCTTGGCCGCGATCTCCCCGTAGCCGTAGGTCTTGATGTGGGACTTGTCGAAGCCCTTCTCGTCGCCGCGACGGCCCTTGGTGTCGATCGTCAGGTGGGCGATCATCTTGCCCAGCGTGCCGCCGTTGTCGGGGTTCCAGTTCAGCGACTTGACGTCCTGGTCGGTGTACCCGGCCTTCTTGACGGCGTCCTCGTTGAAGTAGACGCCGGCCGCCGCCCAGTCCAGGGGCAGGGCGTACTGCTTGCCGTCGGTGAACTTCCAGGCGTCCACGCCGACCGAGAACCGGGACAGGTCGAAGTTGTCCTTCTTGATGTAGTCGTCCATCGCCAGCAGTTGGTGCTGGGAGGCGTACGCCTGGAAGAACTGGACGCTGTTCTGGAAGGCGTCGGGCGCGCTGCCGGCCACGAACCCTGCGGTCAACTTGGTGAAGTAGCTGTCCACTTGGTACTGGGTGATCTTCACCTTGACGCCGGGGTTGGCCTTCTCGAAGTCCGTGGCGCACACCTTGTACGCGGCGGCCTGCTTGTCGTCCCAGGTCCACCAGTTGACGGTCTTGGAACCACCGGCGGAGGAGGAGCCGTTGGAGCACGCGGAGAGCAGCGCGGCCAGCGTGAGCGTGGCGCCCAGCGCGACCGTCTTCCGAACTCCCTTGATTCTTCTCATTGTTCCTTCTTTCGGGATGACGCGGTCGGTGCGGGGGACGGCTGCACCAGCGGATGGGACGACGACTTGAGGAGGGCGCCGAAAGCGCCCAGTGCGACGGCCAGGTCCTCGGGCCCGCCGGCGTCGTGGCCGTTGAACTCCCACAGCCGCAGCTCTTTTTGGCCGGCGTAGGCGTGGTAGGCGGCGATCGCGGTGACGGCCGGGCACACCTCGTCGCGCAGCCCGGCGGAGAACCAGGCCGGGGCGTTCGCGCGGCGGGCGAAGGCGAGTCCGTCGAAGTAGCCGAGGGTGTCGAAGGTCTGCTCCACCCGGTCCCGGCGGGCCCCCAGATAGCCGACGATCTCGGCGTAGGGCTCGGCGGAGGTGAGCCGGGTGGCGTGCCGGATGTCGCAGAGGAACGGCGACTGGAAGTGCGCGGCGGCCAGATCGGGGACCAGTCCGGCGACCGCGAGGGCGATGCCGCCGCCCTGGCTGGGGCCGACCACGGCGACCCGCTCCGGGTCGACGAGATCGGTACGGGCGCGCAGCGCGTCCACGGCCCGGACGGCGTCGGTGAACACCCGCCGGTAGACGTAGGTTTCCTTGTCCTCGATACCCCGGGTGAGGAACCCGGGATGTGCCGGGCCGCTGCCGACCGGGTCGGGCGTCGCGCCCCCGCCCGCCCAGGCCCCGCCCTGGCCGCGCGCGTCCACCAGCAGATGCGCGTACCCGGCGGACGCCCACAGCAGGTCGTCGATCGGGGCGCCGCGCCCGCTGCCGTAGCCGTGGAACTGGACGACGGCGGGCAGCGGGCCACCCCGGTGCCGGGGCATCCGCAGCCAGGCGCGGACGGGGTGCCCGCCGAAGCCGGGCAGCACGGCGTCGAAGACGTCGACCGTCTCCAACCCGGTGGCGACCTCGGTCAGTTGGAGGGTGGCCTCCTGTCCGGCGCGGGTCTCGGCGAGGGTGCCCTTCCAGAAGGTGTCGAAGTCGGCGGGCTCCCGGTAGGCGCTGCGATAGGCGAACAGCTCGGGAACGTCCTGTTCGCTCAGCACGGCACCGGCTCCCCTCGGGGCCGCAGATCGGCGTCCAACTCGACCTGGTGACCGGCCGGAAGCAGCAACTCGGTCGTACGGTCGCGGCACCGGACCCGCACGGTCTCGCCGGAGTCACCCGCGTGCCTGCGGACGGTCGCACCGGTCAACTCGCCCTCGTTCCAGGCGAAGTCGACGGCCAGACCGCCCCGGCAGCGCAGGTCGCGGGCCTCGCCTTCGGCCCACTGTGCGGGCAGCGCGGGCAGCAGATCGAGGGTGCCTGTGTGGCTCTGCACCACCATCTCGGCGATGCCGGCCATCAGCCCGTAGTTGCCGTCGATCTGGAACGGCGGGTGCGTGGAGAAGAGGTTGGGCAGCAGCCCGCCCCAACGGGAGCCGTCCACCGGGGCGTTCACCCCGGAGTCGCCGTCAAGTGGCCGTACGGCTTCGAGGAACAGCGAGCGCGCGGTGGCGGCATCGCGTAGCCACGCCCGCAGAGCGATCTTCCAGGACCACGACCAGCCCATCGCCCCGGGCCCGCGCCGGTCCATCGACTTCCCTGCCGCAGCGGCCAGTTCGGGCGTCGAGTCGGGATCGATCAGACCCAGCGGGTGTACGGCGACCAGGTGCGAGAGGTGACGGTGGTGCGGGTCGGCCTCGGTCAGGTCCTCGGCCCACTCCTGGAGTCGGCCCTCCGACGAGACCGGCAGGGGGCGCAGTCGGGACAGCGCCGCGCGTATCTCGCCGGTCAGCGGAGTGTCCAGACCCAGCAACTCGGCTGTCGCCAGGACCCGTTGGAAGGTGGCTCGGATCAGCGCCAGGTCCATGGTGGCGGTGCGGGTCAGTGACCTCGGGACGCCGTCGGCCAGGAACAGGTTCTCCGGGGAGGTCGACGGCAGGGTGTCCAGGTAGCCACTTCCGTCGTCGACGAGCCAGTCCAGCAGGAACTCGGCGCAGCCGCTGAGCAACGGCCAGGCCCGCTCCCGCAGGAAGACGGCGTCGCGGGTGAACTCGTAGTGGTCCCAGAGGTGTTGGGACAGCCAGGCGCCTCCCATCATCCACAGCGCCCACGAGGTGTTGCCGTGCCCCATGCCGACCGGCAGCGCCCATCCCCACGGATCGGTGTTGTGGTGCGCCACCCAGCCGCGCGCGCCGTACAACTCCCTTGCCACATGCGCCCCTTGGACGGCCATGCGGTCGAGCAGGTCGAAGAGGGGCGCGTGACAGGCGCTGAGCCCGACCGTCTCCGCGCCCCAGTAGTTCATCTGGGTGTTGATGTTGATCGTGTAGTTGGACGACCAGGCGGGTCGCAGCTCCGCGTTCCAGATGCCCTGGAGGTTGGCCGGGGGGCCGGTGTGCGGGCGGGAGGCGGTGGCCAGGAGATGGCGGCCGAGCTGGAACAGCACGGTGGCGGTGAGGAGTTCGTCGTCGCCGTCGAGGATGTCGCGGGCGACGTCGTAGGTGCCGGAGCGGCGGGGCCCGACGCGCAGGGACGTGCCGCCCAACAGGACCCGCACGTCGGCCTCGTGGTCCTTGAGGAGACGGTCGGCGCCCTGCGCGACGGCCCGCGCCGCGAGTTCGCCGGCGGCGGCCGGATGGGCGGCGCGGGCCACGGCCGGGGCTCCGCTCCAGTCGCGGTCGGCCGCGGTGGAACTGGCCAGGGCGAGCAGGACGTGGGAGGCGCCGGTGATACGCAGACCTCCCTCGTCGTCGAGGGTCGTCGTGCCGTCGGTGTGCACGGCGAGCGCGAGGGCGCCGAAGGGGTCGTAGCCGTCGACGGGACCGTCCGCGTAGCGCAGCGGTTCCGCGACCTCGGGCTCGTGCGCGGGGGCGCCGTCCACCGGTATCCCGATGCCCAGCGTGATGCCGTCGGGCGCGGCCGAGCGCAGCAACTCCCGTAGTGGGGTGGACAGTTCTACGGCCAGGTCGACCGTGCCGTCGTCCGTGTCCAGGGTCGCGCACAGCGCGCCGGTCACGGCATCGGCCCAGACCCGGCGCCGTACCGTCGTCCCTCGAAGGTCGAAGCCGTCCTCGGCGACGGCGGTGTCGAGGTCGAGCGTCCTGCCGTGGTAGGTGGCGTGTTCGCCGCCCGGCACGGTCAAGTACAGGTCGGCGTACGGCAGATACTCCTGGGTGTAGGGCCCCTCGAAGGTCATGAGGAGGGACTCGGCGCGGTTCTGGTCGCCGGCGCGCAGCGCGGCGCGGACCTCTTCGAGCCGCTCCGGGCCGGCCCCTTGCGCGCGGAGTGCGGCGAGGGCGGTGGCCGGTCCGGCGGGGGTGCCGGACCAGACGGTGGAGTCGTTGATCTGGATACGGGTCCGGTCGGTGCCGCCGAAGACCATCGCGCCGATCCTGCCGTTGCCGACCGGGGCGGCCTCCGTCCAGGTGGCGGCGGGCGCGGGCCAGCTCAGCACCAGGTCGCTGGAGTGCATGGCTGTGTCGTCCAATCGAGGGGTACGGCCGGTCACTTGAGGCCGGAGAAGCCGATGGAGTTGACGATGCGCTTGCCGAAGGCGACGAACAGCAGCAGCATCGGCAGCGCCGCGACCAGGGCGGCGGCCATCAACCCGGCCCAGTCGGGGGCCGCTTGGGGCGAGGACTGCTTGAAGACACCGAGCGCGAGCGTCAGCGGTTCCACGCTCTCGCTGTTGGTGATCAGCAGCGGCCAGAAGTAGTCGTTCCAGGCGTTGACGAACATCAGCAGCGACACCGTCGCGATCGGTGCCGTCGACATCGGCAGGATGATCCGGAAGAAGATCCGCAGCGGGCCCGCGCCGTCGATGATGGCGGCTTCCTCGACCTCGGTGCTCAGGCCCAGCATGAACTGCCGCAGGAAGAACAGCGTGAACGCCTGGAAGAGCGCCCCGGGAAGGATCAGTCCGGCGAACGTGTTGGTCAGGCCGAGGTCTTTCACGAGGACGAAGTTGGGCAGCAGCGTGAAGACGCTGGGCACCATCAGCGCGGTGATCAGGATGTTGAACACCAGGTTGCGGCCACGCCAGTGCAGCCGGGAGAACGCGTAGGCGCCGGCCGAGGCGAACAGCACGATCAGCACCGTCTGCACGGACGCGTAGATCAGTGAATTGCGCAGGTAGAGCGCGATGTTGATGGCCGCGCCGGAGCCGCCCTGGGCCTGTGCGTCGGCGGTGGAGGCGATCCCGAGGACGCGTTCGAAGGCACCCCAGGTGAAGCCGACCGGCAGCGGTGAGGACGGGTGCGTCGACAGCTTGTAGTTGTTGGACAGCGCGGTGCGCAGGATCCAGTAGAACGGGAAGAGGGTGATCAGGACGATGATGCCCAGGTAGATCCAGGCGACGATCCTGCCGGGGGAGAGGCTTCTGCGGTTCTTCCGGGGCCGGGGCTGTGCGGTGGCCGCCCGGCCGGGGGCGAGGGTGACTGCCATGACGGGCTCCTTCAGCTCAGGTCGGATTCGTTGGCGCGGGCGAGCCGCAGCTGGGTGAAGGTGACCGTGATGAGCAGGGCGAACAGGGCGAGCGAGAGGGTGGCCGCGTAGCCGAAGTCGAACTGCCTGAACGCCTTGCTGTAGATGTACATCTGCAGCACGTTCGAGGCGTTGGCCGGGCCGCCCTGGGTGGTGACCTGCACGATGTCGAACACCTGGAAGGAGTTGATCACCGTCAGGACGACCACCATGACGAGGATCGGCCGCAGCAGGGGCACCGTGAGGCGCCGGAACATCTGCACCTCACTGGCGCCGTCCACCCGGCCGGCCTCGTAGACGGTGGCCGGGATGGTCTGCAGTCCGGCGAAGATCAGCAGGGAGTAGTAGCCCATCCACTTCCAGATGCTGATCGCGGCGAGGGACGGGATGGCCCAGGCGCTGCTGCCGAAGAAGAGGATGGAGTGGCCCGTCAGATGCTGCAGGACGAGGCTGACGACACCGAGGGACGGGTCGAGCATCCACTGCCAGACCAGCGCGGCGATCACGTTGGAGATCAGGAACGGCAGCAGGATCACTCCGCGCAGCGCCGACGACTTGGTCACCCGGTGCAGCACCACGGCCGTCACCAGGGAGGCCAATGTGCCGAAGACGACGGCCAGGATGACGAAGTAGACGGTGACGAGCAGGGAGTGCCAGAAGACGTCGTCGCCGAACATCTGGTGGAAGTTGGCCAGTCCCACCCAGTTCGGCGGGGTGAGGACATGGAAGTCGGTGAAGCTGAGGTAGATGCCGCGCAGGGTCGGATAGGCGTAGAAGACCGCGAATCCGACGACACTGGGAAGGATCAGCAGGAGTGCGACCGGCAGGTCGCGGCGGCGGGCCGCCGCGGACCTGGTCGGCGCGTTGCGGCTCGCCCTGCGGGCCGAACGGGTCTTGCGGACGTGGGCGGTTGAGCCGGGGGCGGTGGCCGTGGTGGTCACCGCGGCGGACGGCGGTGTGGTCGGCGTCTTGGGCTCGCCCTGTGATGTGACCACCACGGAACTCTCCTCGGATGTCGGTCGGTCGGAGGCTGGTCAGGTCGGACGGACGACGGTCAGAGGACGATCCGGTCCACGTCGGCGGCGTAGTCCGTGGCGTTGCCGAAGGTGATCGTGTTGTCGCCGGCCTTCAGCTGGACGGGCACGGTGATCGAACTCGGCCGGCCCCAGACGTTGTCGTTGCTGCCGGGCAGGAACTGCTGGAAGGAGGTGCCGCCGGTGGTGATGATCATCGTGCGGCCGGTGTCGCCGTCGGTGTAGTCGAGCTTCATCAGGTACGTGCCGTCCCGGGGCGCGGTCACGTGGTTGATCGCCACGGTTCCGGTGCCGCCGAGGTTGCCGACCTTCTTGCCGCCCGAGCACGCGGAGCAGTCGCCCACGGAGGCGTTGCCGCTGAGGGTGTTCCCGGAGGCCTCGGCCTCGTAGGACACCGGTCCATCGGCCGCCGGGGTGGTGACGTCAACTGCCTTGCTGGGGGCGGACTTCCGTCCCTTGGCGTCGTGCGCGACCACGGTCAGGGAGTAGGCGGTACCGGCCGTCAGACCGCTCACGGTGGCGGAGGTGCCGGTGACGGTGGCCTTCTTGGTGCCATTGGCGTACACGTCGTAACCGGTGGTCTTCGTACCGGAGTTCACCGCGCTCCAGGCGAGCGAGACGCTGCCGGCCGTCGACGCGGTGCCGTGTACGTTCAGCGGCACACCTGGGTGGGTGCCGGTCGCGGCGGGCGTGATGCGCAGCAGTCGCGAACCGTGCGGGGCCAGGTTGTCGGTGAACTTGCCGCTGACCGAGCCGAGGTTCTTGTGGCTCCACAGGTCGCGGACCTTGGCCTTGCCGCTGATGCCGAGGTCGCTGAAGTCGGCGGTCACGTCCGAGTAGCCCTTGCCCAGGTTGAAGAGGGCCACGGTGTAACTGCCGTCGGCGTTGCGGGCGTACCAGGTCTGCTGGGGCGTCTTCTGGCTGACCGGCCTCGCCGGGTTGCCCGCCTGGTCCACGGCGATGACCTCGTCGTTGGTGAGCAGCTTCAGGCCGTACTTGTCGAGCTTGGTGAGGTCGTCACCGATGTACAGCGGCGCGGCCTCGATGGCCCACAGGGTCATATAGCTCTGCCGCTCGGTCTGGTTGACGCCGTCCATGACGTCCGAACCCACGTCGAGCGAGTCGAGGTTGTTCCAGTGGCCGGGACCGGCGTCGTCGATCCACGGCACGACGTCGTTCCAGCGCGCCTTCACGGAGTTGTTCCACGTCACCAGGGTGTCGCAGTAGCACTCGACGTCCGTGTCGATGCGCCAGCCGTTGGAGTTGGCCTTCCAGACGTCGGCCTGGTTGTGGCTCAGCGACCAGGAGAGGGTGAACTCGATGGGCCGCCCGGTGTTCTTCAGGGCGGTGTGCCAGGCCTGGATGTCGGGGACGTTGTTGTGCGCGTCGTCGCCCTGGTTGGAGCCGGGGCCGACGCCGTCGATCTTGAGGAAGTCGACGCCGAAGGAGGCCAGTTGGTCGGCCTCGGACTGGATGTACTTGGTGGTGCAGGGGCTGGAGAAGTTCAGCTGGTAGGAGACGTCGTCCCAGCCGCTGGTCTTGCGCAGGTCCGGGTAGACGATGTCCTTGGTGGTGCAGCCCGGCGCGTTGTAGATCGGCGTCTTGCCGTCGTTGTACGCCTGCTGGTAGAGGCCGACGGCCAGATAGAGGCCGAACTTCAGTCCCTTGCGGTGGAGTTGGTCCGCGAGGTACTTCATCCCGTGCGGGAACTTCGTCAGGTTCGGGGTCGGCCGGGCGTAGGCGTCGCCCTTGGCGTCGTTCCAACCGGCGTCCACGTTCACGTAGTTGTAGCCGTGCGACTTCAACTTCGAGGACAGCACGTCCGCCTGCTGCAGGACGTGCGCCTCGGTGAGCCAGTCCCCGCCGTAGCCGGGGAAGTTGGTGGATTCGACGCTCCAAGTGCTGTAGCCCATATAGGGCTTGGCGGCCACGACGGGCGTGGTCGTGGCAGTCGTGGCACCGGATGCCTGGGCCCCCGAGGCGTCCGCGGCGGTCGCGGCCCGTGCGGAGGCGGGCACGACGAGTGCCGCCGTCAGCGCGGTGAGGCAGGTGAGAGTTCTCAGACGTGTGGGTCGAGCTGGACGAGGCATGTGTTCACTCCGTCAGGGCGCGGCTGCAGGCGGGGTTCCCGCCTGAGGTGTCGAGGTGCGGGGAGCCTCTCGGTGGTGGTCGTCCCGGGACATCACCGAGAGGGTTCGCTGGGACCAACGGGCGAGTGGGTGGGGGCCACACACTCCTCACCGGCGCAGGACCGTCCCGTCCGCCCCGACGAGGAGTGCCGCGAATCTAGGCTTAGTTTCCTTCCAGCGTCAACATAGTCGGCGCTCAGAAAACTCCGACCTTTGTGCGGCCTGGTGGGGGGTTTCAGCCACCTGCTGCCGAATGACCTGCGGTTTCAGGCCCATAGGGCCGATGAATATCCCTTGTCTTACTTTCCAAAGGAAAGGTAACGTCGCCCCATGACCCTCGCCGACCAGCCACCCGCGGCCGCACTCGTCCTGCAGACCCTGCTCCAGCACGGTCCGCTGAGTCGCGCCGAGATCGGCCGGCGGACCGGACTGACCGCGGGAGCCGTCACCAAAGTGGCCACCTCGCTGATGGCCGACGGCTGGATCACCGAGGGCGGCAGGACCGCCACCGAGCGGACGAACGGCCGCCCGGCGACCCCGGTCGAAGTACGGCCCGAACGCGCCCTGTTCGCCGGTGTGAAGGTCACCGGCGAGGAACTCATCGGCGTACTGGCCGATCTGACGGCCCGTCCGCTGGCCTCCCGGCGCGTCCGGCTCGACTCACGCGACGTGGGCACCGTGGTGCTGGCCATCGCCCGGCTCGTCGACGAACTGCGCACGGCGGCGAACCCGGCGGGCGCCGCCGACCTCCACGGGGTCGGGGTCACCATCTCCGGCGACGTGGACAGCCAGTTGGGCACGGTCCAGTACTCGCCCTTCCTCAACTGGCGCCGGGTGCCGCTCGCTCAGCTCGTCGAGACGGCCACCGGGACACCCACGGTCATCGAGAACGACGTACGCGCGCTGACCGTGGCCGAGCAGTGGTTCGGCGCCGGTGTCGGGCTGTCGATCTTCGCCCTGGTCACCGTCGGCGCCGGCATCGGCGCCGGGCTCTGTGTCGCCGGCCGGGTGGTCTCCGGAGCGCACGGCGTGGCGGGCGAGGTGGGCCACCTGCCGGTGAGCGGCACCGACCGGATCTGCACCTGTGGCAACACCGGGTGCGTCGAGGCGGTCGCCTCCACCCACGCGATCGTCGAACAGGCCCGACAGGCCAGCGGCGACGCGGAGTTGACCATGGACGGCGCGATCCGCCTCGCGCACACCGGCGACCCCGCCGTCCGCGCCGTCTTCGCCCGCGCCGGACACGCCGTGGGCCTCGCCCTGGCCTGCGTCGCCAACCTCATCGGACCGGAGCGGATCATCATCTCCGGCGAGGGTGTCGCCTCCTACGACCTGTTCGCCGACCACATCCGGCAGGCCTTCGTGGACCACGCGTTCGGTGCCGCGGTGGACTGCGATCTCGTGGTCCGACCCCTGCCGTTCGAGGAGTGGGCACGCGGCGGGGCGGTGGTCGCGGCGCAACGCGTGTTCGCGCCCGCGAAGTAGGGAGTGACGTGTGCACGCCTTCGGTCGATAGTCTGCTGCCCGATCAGGACGATCGGGACGACCACACACGCGACCACCGAGGTGAGACATGTCCTTCACCACCCGCCCCACCCTCCAGGGCACCTTCGGCATGGTGTCCTCCACCCACTGGCTGGCCTCGCAGTCGGCGATGGCCGTCCTGGAGGACGGCGGCAACGCCTATGACGCCGCCGTCGCCGGAGCCTTAGTCCTGCACGTCGTCGAGCCGCACCTGAACGGCCCGGCCGGCGAGGTGCCCATCCTGCTCGCCCCGGCCGGCGGCGAGGTCCAAGTGCTGTGTGGACAGGGCGTCGCACCCGCCGGAGCCACGATCGACCACTACAGAGGACTCGGTCTGGATCTCGTACCCGGCACCGGCCCCCTCGCCGCGGCCGTCCCCGGCGCCTTCGACGCCTGGATGCTGCTGCTCCGCGACCACGGCACGAAGTCCCTCGCCGACGTCCTGAAGTACGCCATCGGCTACGCCGAGGACGGGCACGCGTGCGTGGAGAAGGTCGGCGCGACCGTCGAGAGCGTACGGGAACTCTTCGAGACGGAGTGGACCTCGTCGGCGGACGTGTACCTGCCCGGCGGGAAGGCGCCCCGGCCCGGCGAGCTGTTCCGCAACCCCGCCCTCGCCGCCACCTGGAAGCGGCTGCTCGCCGAGGTCTCCGGCGCCGGGGACCGGGAGGCCCAGATCGAGGCGGCGCGAGCGGTGTGGCGGTCCGGCTTCATCGCCGAGGCCCTCGTACGGCAGTCCGGGCGGCCCACCATGGACACCAGCGGCGAGCGCCACACCGGCACCCTCACGGCCGCCGACCTCGCCTCCTGGTCCGCGTCCTACGAGGCCCCGGCGACGTACGACTGGAACGGCTGGACACTCTGCAAGGCCGGCCCCTGGAGCCAGGGCCCGGCCTTCCTCCAGCAACTCGCGCTTCTCCCGCCCGAGTTGCCCGCCTACGGTTCCGCCGACTACGTCCACCTCCTGATCGAGGGCTGCAAGCTCGCGATGGCCGACCGGGAGGCCTGGTACGGGGACGCGGGAGAAGACGCCGTACCGCTGCGGGAGTTGCTGTCGGCGGAGTACAACGCGGCGCGACGGGAGCTGATCGACGAGAAGGCCTCGCACGAGCTGCGGCCCGGCAGTCCCGGAGGGCGCGTTCCCCGGCTGAGCGGGCACGCGCGCGTGGTGGCGCCCGCGGAGTCCGGCTTCGACCCGCTGGGGGCGGGGGAGCCGACCGTCGCGGCCGACGGCGGTACCCGGGGCGACACCTGCCACCTCGACGTCGTCGACCGCTGGGGCAACATGATCGCGGCCACGCCCAGCGGCGGCTGGCTGCACTCCAACCCCGTGGTGCCCGAGCTGGGCTTCCCCCTCGGGACCCGGCTGCAGATGGCCTGGCTGGAGCCGGGGCTGCCCAACTCCCTTGCGCCGGGCCGCCGTCCGCGCACCACGCTCACCCCGTCGATCGCCCTGCGCGACGGAGTGCCGGTCCTGGCCTTCGGCACACCGGGCGGTGACCAGCAGGACCAGTGGCAGCTGCACTTCTTCCTGGCGGTCGCCACGCGCGCGAAGGCACGCGGCGGCCTCGACCTCCAGGGCGCGATCGACGCCCCGAACTGGCACAACGACAGCTTCCCCGGCTCCTTCTACCCGCGCGGCATGCGACCGGGCAGCGTGACCGTCGAGTCCCGCATGGACGAGAACGTGGTGGAGGAGCTGCGCCGGCGCGGCCACGACGTGACCGTCGGGGACGCCTGGTCGGAGGGACGGCTGTGCGCGGTCACCCGGGACCCGGCGGCCGGGATCCTCTCGGCGGCGGCGAACCCCCGGGGCATGCAGGGGTACGCCGTCGGACGCTGACGCGGAGGCCGATGCGCCCAGTGATGCGGACGGTGATCGCGAATCCGGGTGTTCATGGTGATTCCACCCGGAGTGCACCGGGCGGGTGGGGATTGTCAGTGGCCCGTGCTCTCATGGAGACATGATCGAAGACACCGAAACCATCGACGAGTTTCTCGTACAGCACACGGCCGACGTCGAGGACGCGATCCGCAGGGCGGCGGCGGCCGAGATCATGCCCCGCTTCCGGCAGCTCGCCGCGCACGAGATAGACCAGAAGAGCGGCCCGCACGACCTGGTCACGGACGCCGACCGCAACGCCGAGCGGTATCTGACGAAGGAGCTGGGCATCCTCCTGCCCGGCTCGGTCGTGGTCGGCGAGGAGGCCGTGCACGCCGACCCGGAGACCTACGAGGCGATACAGGGCGACGCCCCGGTCTGGATCGTCGACCCGGTCGACGGGACCCGCCAGTTCGTGCGCGGCGAGACCGGCTTCTGCACCCTGGTCGCGCTGGTCCGGCACGGCGAGCTGCTCGCGTCCTGGACCTACGCCCCCGCCCGCGACCAACTGGCCACGGCGGTGAAGGGCGGCGGCGCCTTCCTCGACGGCGTCCGGCTGCGCTCCGGTGGCCCGGACCCCGCCCGGGACCTGGAAGTGGCCACCTCTCACCCGGACTACACGACGGACGCCCAGAAGCGCGCCCTGCTCGGCCTCTGGACGGACGGGGTGCGCACGCGCCCGTGCGGCTCGGCCGGACTGGAGTATCTGGCCATCGCCCGGGGCGAGTTGGACGCGACGGCCTTCTCCTGGGAGGCCGCCTGGGACCACGCGGCGGGCCTGCTCCTCGTCGAGGAGGCGGGCGGCGCCCACCTCACCCTCGCCGGAGAGCCCTTCCGCATCACGGGCGGCAACGCACTGCCGTTCACGGCGGCCCGGGACGAGGCGACGGCCCGCCGCGTCATGGAGCTGCTGAGGGCGTCGTAGGGTCACGGGTTCCGCACACTGGACGGACCGGCCCCGGGGATGTCAGTCCTGCGGCATATCCTGGCTCCGAGTGGCCATGGGCTGACGAAGAAGGGGTCCGAAGGTGCCGTCGATGCTCGATGCGGTCGTGGTGGGTGCGGGGCCGAACGGACTGACGGCTGCCGTGGAGCTGGCCCGGCGCGGCTTCTCCGTGGCCGTGTTCGAGGCGCGGGACACCGTGGGCGGCGGCTCCCGCACCGAGGAGCTCACCCTCCCCGGCTTCCGGCACGACCCGTGCGCGGCGGCGCACCCGCTCGGCATCAACTCGCCCGCGTTCCGCGCCCTGCCCCTGGAGCGCTACGGCCTGGAGTGGCTGCACGCCGAGCTGCCCATGGCGCACCCGTTCACCGACGGCAGCGCGGCAGTGCTCTCCCGGTCCGTCGCGGAGACGGCCGCCTCCTTCGGACCGCGCGACGCGGGGACGTACCGGAGGCTGGTCGAACCCTTCCTCCCCAAGTGGGACACCCTGGTCCGCGACTTCATGTCCCTGCCGCTCACCTCGCTGCCCCGCGACCCGGTCACCCTCGCCCGCTTCGGTCTGGCCGGACTGCCCCCGTCGACCTGGCTGACCAGCCGTTTCCGGGACGAGCGCGCGAAGACCCTGTTCGCCGGACTGGTCGGCCACGTCATGGCCCCGCTCAACGGCTTCGCCACCGGAGCCATCGGCCTGGTCTTCGCCCTCGCGGCACACGCGCGCGGCTGGCCGGTGGCCCGCGGCGGCTCCCAGTCCATCTCGGACGCCCTCGCCGCCTATCTGAAGGACCTCGGCGGCGAGATCCACACGGACTACGAGGTCAAGCGCCTCGACGACCTCCCCCCGGCCCGCGCCTACGTCTTCGACACCTCGCCGACCGCCCTGGCGAAGATCGCGGACTTGGGCAACTACTACGAGAACTACCGCTACGGTGCGGGCGTCTTCAAGATCGACTACGCCCTGGACGGCCCGGTGCCCTGGACCGCCAAGGAGGCGCGCACCGCCGGCACCGTACAGATCGGCGCCGACAGCACGGAGATCGGCAACGCCCTGCGCGCCGCGTCCCGTGAGAACCGCGCCCCCGACCGGCCGTTCATGATCACCGTGCAGCCCAGCGTCGTCGACCCCACCCGGGCCCCGGCCGGCAAGCAGGTCTTCTGGGCCTACGGCCATGTCCCCAGCGGCTGGACCGGCGACCTCACGGACGCCCTGGAACGCCAACTGGAGCGCTTCGCCCCGGGTTTCCGCGACCGCGTCCTCGCCCGCGCGACCGCGGGCCCGCCCGAACTCGCCGCCCGCAACGCCAACTACGTCGGCGGCGACATCGGCACCGGCGCGGTCTCCGGACTCCAGATCCTGCTGCGCCCCAAACTCTCCCTCTCTCCCTACGGCACCCCGCACCCGGCCGTCTTCATCTGCTCCTCGGCGACCCCGCCAGGCCCCGGTGTGCACGGCATGTCGGGCCACAACGCGGCGAAGGCCGTCTGGCGCAAACTGCGACAGTCATGACCACCATCAAATTCGTCCGGGGCGACATCACCCGCCAGACCGCCGACGCGATCGTCAACGCGGCCAACTCCTCACTCCTGGGCGGCGGAGGCGTGGACGGCGCGATCCACCGCCGGGGCGGCCCCGCGATCCTGGAGGCCTGCCGCAAACTCCGCGCATCGCACTACGGCAAGGGCCTGCGCACAGGCCAGGCGGTCGCGACGACGGCCGGCGAACTGGGCGCCCAGTGGGTGATCCACACCGTGGGCCCCGTCCATTCCCGCGAGGAGGACCGCTCGGACCAACTCGCCTCCTGCTACCGGGAGTCGCTGCGCGTCGCCGACGAACTCGGCGCTCGCACGGTCGCGTTCCCCGCCGTCTCCGCCGGGATCTACGGCTGGCCGATGGACGACGCGGCGCGGATCGCGGTGGAGACGGTACGGGCGGCGAAGACGTCGGTCGAGGAGGTCACTTTCGTGCTGTTCGACGAGGCGGCGTACGAGGCGTTCGGTCGGCAGCTCCGCTGACCGGGCTTGGCGGGACAGTCCTCACGCATCGATCACGACATCCTCCAGCGGCTTCGAGCAGCAGAGCAGGATCTTGTTCTGGGCGATCTCGCGCGGCCGGATGCCCCCGTTGTGCCGCATGTCGACGGAGCCGGCGAACAGGGTCGTCTTGCAGGTGCCGCACATGCCCTGCGCGCACGAGGCCGGCAGGCTGAGACCGGCTCTGGACGCGGCGGCGAGGAGCGAGGTGTCGGCGTCGCACTCGACGGTGCGCCCGCTGCGGGTGAACTCGACCTTGAAACCGGTGTCCGCGGAGGTGGCGGGGGCGGCGTCGGCCTGCGCGGCCAGTGCCTCGAAGGTGAAGCTCTCCTCGTGGTAGTGGTCCATGTCGAGGCCCGCGTCCGCCAGCATCCGCCGTACGGCGGCCATGTAGGGGGCGGGGCCGCAGGTGAAGACCTCCCGTTCGAGGAAGTCCGGCGCGATCTGCCGGAGTGTCCCGATCGTGAGCCGGCCGCGGTGTCCGCCCCAGGGGGCGTACGGGCGGTCCTCCTCGCAGATGTGCACGATCCGGATGTTGGGCGCGGTCGCGGCGATGAGGTCGAGTTCGTGGCGGAAGACGATGTCCGCCGGGGTGCGGGCACTGTGCAGGAACACCACGTCGGCGGGGTCCGCCAGGTCGTACAGCGTCCTGGTCATCGACATCGACGGCGTCACTCCGACACCCCCGGACAGGAAGAGGTACTTGGACGCCGGATGCCGGGCCGTGGAGAAGTCGCCGAGCGGTCCGTGCGCCCGTACGGTGTCGCCCGGCCCGAGGTGGTCGTGCAGCCAGTTCGATGCGAGCCCACCCGGTACGCGCTTCACCGTGATCGAGAGCAGGAAGGGGCGGGTGGGCGGTGAGGAGATGGTGTAGCAGCGCTGCACCGGCCGGCCGTCGATGTCGAGGGTCAGCGTCAGGAACTGGCCCGGGTCGTGCCGGAACGGCCGGGGTTCGGCGTACTCGAACACGAACGTGGACACGTCGTGCGTGAGCGGATGCACCTGACGGCAGACCAGCGACTCTTCGGTCTCGCTCATGGCCGGCGCTCCAGGTGTGCCTTGAGCCTGGTCACGTACCAGTTGACGAACGCCTCGACCTGCTCCTCCGTCGGACCGTACGGGCCCGGCAGATAGGCCGGGCTGCTGATGCCCCGGTGGGCGCGGGCCACCAGCACCGCGTCCTGGTCGTTCGTGGCCCGCCACACCTTGGTGAGGGTGTCGAGGTCGTAGTCGATCCCCTCGACGGCGTTGGCGTGCACGAGCCAGGTGGTGCGGACGAGGGTGCGGTCCGGGCCGAGCGGGATCACGGAGAACGTGATCGCGTGGTCGGCCATGAAGTGGAACCAGGAGTTGGGCTGGATGTGCATGGACAGCCGGCCCAGTCGTGCCGTGGGGAAGTCCGCCAGCAGCCGTTTGCACGCGGCCGTGCCGTCCGGGGTGTACGACTCCCCGGCGAGGTCGAGGGGCTCGCGCTGGATGCGGAAACCGGTGGGGCGGGTGTCCAGTTCCTCGATCTCGGCGTAGGGCAGGCCCAGGGAGTCGTAGGTCTCGCGGGCCTCGGCGTCGGCCACGAGGAAGCGCTCGTAGGCGGGGCGCAGCGCGGGCGGGATGTCCTTCTCCTGGTAGCCGTAGACGGGGAAGTAGCAGGCCTGGAGTTCGGGATGGCCCACGCAGTGGTAGCACTCCCGGTTGTTCTCCATGGTCAGCTTCCAGTTGCCGTTCTCCACCAGGTCGATCTGCGTGGCGACCTTCGCCTCGGCCAGGCGGTGCGGTGCGAGGTACGGCTCGATGCGGGCGGCGACCTCGTCGAAGTCCTCCGGCGGCTCCTGGGCGAGGCAGATGAAGACCAGCCCGGCCACCGTGCGCGCGTGCACCGACCGCAGCCCGAAGCAGGACGGGTCGAAGCCGGGCGCCTGGGACTCGGCGTACAGCAGCTTGCCGTCCACGCCGTACGTCCAACGGTGGTATCCGCAGACGATGTTGCCCACCGAGCCGCGCTCCTCGTTGAGGATCCGAGCCCCGCGGTGGCGGCAGACGTTGTGGAAGGCCCGGACGTCCTCGTCGTCGTCGCGCACGACGATGACCGAGTACGACCCGAGGTCGACCGTCACGTAGTCGCCGGGCTCGGGAAGCTCCGCCTCGGCGGCCACGAACAGCCAACTCCGGGCGAAGACGGCCTCGATGTCGAGGTCGAAGAACTCCTCGCCGACGTAGAACGGGGCTTCGAGGCTCTGGCCGGTGGGACGGCGGGCAACGAGGTCGCCGACGTCGAGGGTCGCTTGCTTCATCTCATCTCTCCGGTACGACTGGGGAGTTGACGTGCGGACGGGGGGTGGCGCTCAGACCGGCAGGCACAACCGCAGCGCGTCGTGGATCGCGGCGTGGATGTTGCGGGAGGCGACGGCGTCGCCGACGCGGAAGAGCTGGTAGCGGCCCGCCTCGTTGCGGACCACGGACTGCCGCTCGTCGGCCAGCAGGGCGCGGTGGTCGACCTCGCCCAAGTTGCTGGATCCGGGGAGGAGTTCGACGTACAGCTCGTCCGCCGGCAGGGTCCCGTGCTCCACGACCACGTGGTCCACGATCCGTTCGGTCTCGGCCTCGGTGTACTCGCTGTAGAGGGTCGCGGCCAGCCGTCCGTCCCCGGTGCGGCGTACGGAGCGCAGCCGCCGGGCGAGCGTGATGGTGACCTCGTGCGCGGTGAACGCCCGTAGATAGGCAGGGGAGTTCATGCTGCCGACGTCGGGGGCGAGGGCGCGCTCCGGGGTGACGTACTCGATCCGGACGTCGGGCAGGGCCGTGAGGACCTCCGTGGCGTCCATCGCCGGGTAGCCGCCGTGGTCGTCGTAGACCAGGATCTCGCCGCGCGGGCGCCGCAGCGAGCCCGTCATCACGTCCCAGGTGTCGGACACCAAGCCCTCGCCGGCGCTGAGGAAGCTGCGGTTGGGCGTGCCTCCGGTGGCGACGATCACGAGGTCGGGGTGTTCGGCGAGGACGTCGTCGGCCTCGGCGTACGCGCCCAGGCGTACGTCGACGCCGAGAATTTTGCATTCGGCGAGGCGCCAGTCGACGATCTGGATCAGGTCGGCCCGGCGCGGGTTCGACGCGGCGAGCCTGATCTGCCCGCCGGGCTGGTCGCTCGCCTCGAACAGGACGACGTCGTGGCCGCGTTCGCCCAGCACCCGCGCCGCTTCCAGGCCGGCCGGTCCCGCCCCGACGACAACTGCCTTCCTGCGGCGGCCTGTTGTGCGGGAGATGAGGTGGGGCAGGTGGAGTTCGCGGCCGACGGCCGGGTTGTGGACGCACTTGGTGTCGCCGGAGTCGTAGATCGCGTCGAGGCAGTAACTCGCCCCGACGCAGGGCCGGATGCGGTCCTCCTGGCCGGCCTTCACCTTGGCGACCAGGTGCGGGTCGGCGATCTGCGCGCGGGTCATGCCGACCAGGTCGAGCAGCCCTTCGCGCAGGGCGTGCCGCGCGGTGGCGACGTCGGCGATGCGGGCCGCGTGCATCACGGGGATGGAGAGGCGTCGCTTGATCTCGCCGGTGAAGCCCAGATACGGGCCGAGCGGGGTGCCGATGGACGGGATGGCCTTCGCCAGGGACGCGTCCCGCTCGATGGAGCCGTGGATGGTGCTGATGAAGTCGATGCCGTCGGCGGCGTACTGCCGGGCGGCGGTGAGCGCCTCGTCGAAAGTGAGGCCGCCGGGTTGCGCCTCGTCCAGCGACATCCTGATCCCGACGACGAAGTCCGGGCCGACGGCTTCGCGTACGGCCCGGATCACCCGGCGCGGAAACGCCATGCGGTGCTCCAGTCCGCCGCCCCACTCGTCGTCGCGGTGGTTGGTCGCCGGGGAGAGGAAGCTGTCCAACAGGTGGCCGTACGCCTCCAGTTCGATGCCGTCGAGACCGCCCTCCCGGCAACGGACCGCCGCGGAGGCGTAGTCGGCGACGATCCGGTCCAGGTCCCAGGACTCGGCGGCCTTCGGGAAGGCGCGGTGCGCGGGTTCGCGCAGCGGCGAGGCGGACACCACCGGGAGCCAGTCGCCGGTGAAGTTGCTGGTGCGGCGGCCGAGATGGGTGACCTGGCACATGACGGCGGCCCCGGCCTCGTGCACGTCGTCGGCGAGCCGGCGCAGCCACGGGACGATGTCGTCGCGGTACAGGAGCAGGTTGCCGAACGCCGGCGGGCTGTCGGGCGAGACGACCGCCGAGCCGCCGATCATCGTGAGACCGACCCCACCTCGGGCTTTCTCCACGTGGTAGGCCCGATAACGGTCCTTGGGCAGGCCGTCCTCGCCGAACGCCGGTTCGTGGGAGGTGCTGACCACACGGTTGCGCAGGGTGAGGTGCTTGAGCCGGAAGGGCTGGAGCAGGGGATCCAGGATGGCTGAGGGCACGGCTGCTCCTCGAAGGATGCTGTGGCGCGTTTGTTTCGCGATGCAAAACAGCATCGCCATACGAGACAAATGGTGGAGCTGGGAATCCCCGGCCGTCAATAGCCCGCCGTGTTAACTCGCCGTGCGCGCAGCGCTCATCCGCGTTTCACGTGGCCCCGGCGCCAGGAGATCTTCGCGGCGGCCGCCAGCAGCTGTTCCGCGAGACCGGGCACGGTGTCCTCGTCGATGCGGAAGGTCGGTCCGGACAGGGTCACGGCCCCGATGACCTGGCCGTCCAGGGCGCGGATCGGGGCGGCGATGGCCGCCAGCCCGATCTCGTGCTCCTCGCTCGTGGTGGCGTAACCCCGCTCGCGGATCGTCTCCAGCGCCGCCGCGAGGATCGCCGGGTCGACGATCGTGTGCGGGGTGTACTTCTCCGCCCCCCTCGCGAAGACCTCCGCGACCTGGTCGGGGGTCATGTGCGCCAGGAAGAGCTTGCCGGCCGCGGTGGCGTGCAGCGGGGCGCGCCGGCCGACCCAGTCGACGCTCTTGATCGCCGCCGCGCCGATCGCCTGGTCGATGGTGATCACGTCGTGTCCGTCATGGATCGCCACGTTCACCGTGTCGCCCACGGCGGCGGCCAGTTCCTGGCAGACGGGACGGCTCAGCAGGGACAGGTCGTTCACCTTGCTCGCCCCGGCGGCCAGTTCGACCATCGTGTACCCGATGCGGTACCGCCCGCGCTCGGTGTCCTGCTCGACCAGGCCCCGTGACTCCAGGGTCGCCAGCAGCCGGAACACGGTCGACTTGTGGATCCCCAGCTCCTCGGCGACCTCGGTCACACCACTGGGACCCCGCGTGGCCAGCACCTGGAGGATCGACACCGCCCGGTCGACGGACTGCACCGAGTGATCACGTGGGCGGCTTCCGTTGCTGGTCATGGCGGAAGGGTAATCGAGGGGAAGGCGCCGGCCGCGAGCCCCGGGCGGCTGGTTCCGGGCCCCTCGTGCGCGGGTGCGTCCGACCCGACCGGCGGGCTGTCACCCGACCGTCAGGCCGTTTTCCAAAGCGTCAGCTCGGTGACGTAGTCGCGGGCCTTGACGCCGGATGCGTCCGTCTGGACGACGACGTCCTTGATCTTGAGCATCGCGAGGTTCTTCTCGTCGGTGACGGTGCACAGCAGGGTGCCCTTGGTCAGTTCCTTGTCCTGGTCGGCGTCGGCGAGTTGGGAGGGCAGTTCCTCAGACCCGAGTCCCGCCCCGACGGCTCGGTCTCCGTCGTCCCCATGGACATGGGCGTGCGCACGGAGGCCGAGATCTCCTACCGCATGGAACTCGCCGCCCTCAAGAAGCAGGGCCTGCTCGGCCCGGCCCGTACCCCGCTGACCCAGGTCATCATGCGGAACTGGCGCTGCCCGGAACCCCGTTGCACGCTCTACGACGTCCACCGGGGCGACCGCGTCCTGCTGCCCCGCATGCGGCGCGGCGTCCCCACCTGCGAGCTGCACGGCGCCCCGCTGACCGACGAGGGCCGAGGCCCGCCGCCGCCCAGCTCAAGGTCGTCATCGACCGTTTCTGCGTGGCCCGTTACACCCTGGACGAGGGTTCCGAGGCGCACGTCGGACGGCTGCCGGGACCGGAGGGCATCGCCCTGCACAGTCTGCTGTCGCCGGAGGTCGCCGCCCAGGTCAGCCGCCGGCATGTGGCGGTCTCGGCGCGGGGCGGGGCGGTCCTGGTGCGTGACGTCAGCACCTACGGGACGCGGATGCGCAGGGCGGGCCGCAAGGGCGTACCCGGCCCGTGGGAGACATTGCCGCCGCTGACCGACCGGCTCTTCCGCCCCGGCGACGAGCTGGAACTCGCCCCGGTGTCGTCCTCACCCGCAGCGGCCGGCGTTTCCCCGCCGAACTCGCCGACGCCTGGCGTACCGAGGCCGCCGGGGTCGTCGTACCGCCGACTGCGGCGGCACCTACGCGCCGGGTCTGACCGCAAAGGGGGGCCGGCGTTACCGCCGGCCCCCCTTCCGTCAGCCGATGATGCGGTGCGTGGTCCAGAACGAGGTCAGGTCCGTGGTCGTCGCGGCCTGGGCCGCCGCCTTGAACTCGGCCGTCGTCGAGACGCCGTACCAGTGCGAAGTGGCGTAGTCCTTCAGGAGTTTGGCCATCACCGTGTCACCGAGGGTGCGGCGCAGGTCGTGCAGGGCGCACTTGCCGTAGCCGTAGACGACGGTGGAGTAGCGGGACGAGTGGGCGTCCCAGTAGGCCATCGAGTTGGTGATGTTCTCCGCCGAGGACGCCCACGAAACGCTGTTCCAGCAGTTGGTGCCGGTCAGGCCCTGGGCCAGGTCGGTGGCGTAGTCGGTGAACGCCTCGTCCAGCCAGGGGCTGTTGTACTCGTCGTCGCCGACGATGCCGTAGAACCACTGGTGGCCGATCTCATGGGTGAGGGCCGTGGTGCTGACCAGGTCGAGGACGAAGCCGGGGTACTCCATGCCGCCGAACCAGAAGTTGTTGTCGATGACGGCGTCCAACTCGCCGTACGGGTAGGCCCCGAAGCGGCCGGCGTGGGCGTCGACCGCCGACTTGGCGGTGGTGAGCATCGACTGGGCGTTGGCGGAGCTGATGCCCGTCACCGAGTAGATGTTGATCGGGGTGCCCGCCGTCGACGTGCCCGAGATCTTGGTGAACGGACCCGCCGCCCACGCGAAGTCACGGACCTTGGACGCGGTGGCCGTGGTCACCGTACGGCCGCTGGTGCCGGGGGTGTCGACCGAGGCGCCGGTGGCCGGGACCAGCAGGGTGCTCGGGTGGTCCAGGGTCACCTTGAAGTCGGCGGCCAGGGAGTAGAAGGACTCGCCGTTGTTCGTGTACGGGTCCAGGTGCCAGCCCGAACCGTCCTTGATCGCGAGGACCGGCAGCGCGTTGCCGATCATGCTGAACGCGCCGTCGTAGCCGAACCGGTCGGCGCCGCTGGGGACGGTGATCCCCAAGTCGAAGCCGATGGTGGTGGATTGGCCCTGTGCGAGCGGGGTCGGCAGCGCGATCTGGAGGGCCGTGCAGGCGACCGAGAGGGCGCCCGCGGTGCCGCCGGTGACGTTCGTGACCGTGATCGGCGGGGCGGTGCAGGTGCCGTGGTAGTTGTCCCACAGCCGCAGGTACACCTCGGTCAGCGGGGTCGCCGACGCGTTGGTGAAGGTCGTGCTCTCGTGGCCGGTCCAGACCGTGCCGGCGGTGTTGCTGCTCAGGCTGACGGTGTACGCCGGGGCGGCCGGGGTACGCGTCGAGTCGGCGGGCGGGGCCGTGTCGCCCGAGGTGTTGAGGGCGATGTCGTCCAGGACGAAGCTGGTCTGGAGGCTGGAGTCCTCGACGCCGGAGAAGGCGAGGCTCACGGTCTGGCCCGCGAACGACGACACGTCGAACGACTTCTGGACGTAGCCGGTGGCCTTGTTCAGGTTCGAGTAGGTCGCGAGTGTCGTGCTGCCGATCTTCGCCGTGAGCTTGTCGTACGCGGTGGACGAGGTCGTCTCGGCGGTGTCGATGTGCAGCCAGAAGGTGAGCGTGGCGCTGGCGCAGCCGGACGGGATCGTCACGCTCTGGGAGAGCGTGTCGGTGTGCGTGCCGCCGGTGCCGTCCAGCCAGGCGAAGCTGGTGCCGGCGTGGGCGCTCTGCCCGGCGCGGCTGGTGATGACGGTCGTCGAGGACTGGGTCCAGGACGAAGTGCCGCTCTCGAAGCCGCCGTTGGCGACCACCTGCGCCGGGGTGCAGGCGGCGGCCACGGGTGCCGCGTCCGGTACCGCGGCGGCCGGGGTGACGGGGAGCGAGAGGGCGGCCACTGCCGCGACGGCGAAGACGCCGGCTGCGAGGGCCTTGTGGGGGGTCGGTCTCACACGGAACTCCTTATACGGCGGCCGGGATCCCGGCCTGCTCGGTGGCCGCCCGGCCGGACTGGGTGTGCCGGCGGGTGGCCTCGGGAACGCGCGTAGCTGTTGCGTGATCGCGGGGGAAGCTTCGCAGATTTGACCGGTCCATGCCATAAAAAGAAGGAAGTGTGCGCATGGAGTGGAGGAAGGTGCGAAGGGTGGGCGGAGGGGGCCGTACGTACGCCTACGTTGACCGGGCCATGCCTGTAATTGGCCTCCGGTTGGCCGAATGTACGCCTTCGGTTGCTTCCATCGAGCGATGGACCACATCACGTTCCTCGTGGCGGTCGTCATCGTCACGGCCTTGGCCTTCGACTTCACCAACGGATTCCACGACACCGCCAACGCGATGGCGACGTCCATCGCCACCGGGGCACTGAAGCCCAAGACGGCGGTTCTGATCAGTGGAGCGCTCAATATCGTCGGCGCCTTCCTGTCCACGGAGGTCGCCAAGACGATCTCCGGCGGCATCGTCGACGACACCCTGGTCACACCGGGGATGATCTTCGCGGGGCTCGTCGGGGCGATCCTCTGGAATCTCCTGACCTGGCTGCTCGGACTCCCGTCCAGTTCCTCGCACGCCCTCTTCGGTGGCCTGATCGGTGCCGTCTGGGTCGGCGCGGGCTCCAACGGGGTGCACTTCGACAAGGTCGTGGAGAAGATCCTGATCCCCGCGGTGGCCTCCCCGCTCGTGGCCGGCATCGCCGCTCTTCTCGCCACCTACCTCGCCTACAAGATCACCGCCCGGGCCCGCAAGGACTCGGTCACCAAGGGCTTCCGGATCGGCCAGATCGCCTCGGCCTCGCTGGTCTCCCTCGCGCACGGCACGAACGACGCCCAGAAGACGATGGGCGTCATCACCCTGACCCTGATCTCCGTGGGCGCGCTCGGCCACGACGCCGGTCCGCCGGTGTGGGTCATCGCCTCGGCGGGCCTCGCGATCGGCCTCGGCACCTACATCGGCGGCTGGCGCATCATCCGCACGATGGGCAAGGGCCTCACCGACATCCAGTCCCCGCAGGGCTTCGCGGCCGAGGCCGCCTCCACGACCGTCATCCTCACCTCCGCCCACCTCGGCTTCGCGCTCTCCACCACCCAGGTCTGCTCCGGCGGCATCCTGGGCGCGGGCCTCGGCAGGCGCCTCGCCGAAGTGCGCTGGGGCACGGCCGGACGCATGGTCATCGCCTGGCTGGTCACCCTTCCGGCCGCCGCCGCGGTCGGCGGTCTGTCCGCGACCGTCGTCAAGCACGGCGGCAACCTCGGTACGGCTCTGATCGCCCTGATCGCCGCCGCCGTGGCCGGATTCATCGTGATCGCCTCGCGCCGCAACCCCGTGCACGCCGACAACGTCAACGAGACCCACGAGGTCACCATCCGCGGCGGCGCGTCCACCGACGTCCGTACGGCCGCCTGAATCAAGGGAGTCGAGCCATGAGCCTGGACTGGAACGCCCTCGGCGAGGTCTTCGCGGTGAGTGTCGGAGTGACCGTCGGCGTGGTCGTCGTCTTCGCGCTGGGGGTGCTCGGCATCGCCCAGGTCGAGACCGCCCGCGAACGGGACGGCGGCACCCACGCCCTCGGGCTCGCACAGGCGGGGTTGTGCTTTCTCGCGTGTGCGGCTGTCGTGGCCTACGGCATATATCTCATCGTGCCGCAGTTCCACTGAATGCCGCTGATCAACCGAACACCATCGAGAAGGAGGCCGGGATGACCGAACTGTTGTCGGGGCTGCGCGTCGACTACACGGACCAGGACGACCCGGTGCTGATCCGGCCCGACGGCAGCCCGGTGGACACCTGGCGCGAGAACTACCCGTACGAACAGCGCATGGAGCGCAAGGAGTACGACTGGCACAAGCGCCTCCAGCAGATCGAACTGCTGAAGCTGCAACGCTGGGTCAAGGAGACCGGACGCCGGCTCGTCATCGTCTGCGAGGGACGGGACGCGGCCGGCAAGGGCGGCACGATCAAACGGTTCACCGAGCACCTGAACCCGCGCGGCGCCCGCGTGGTCGCCCTGGAGAAGCCCAGCGAGCGCGAGAGCGGTCAGTGGTACTTCCAGCGCTACGTCCAGCATCTGCCGACCGCGGGCGAGATCGTGCTGTTCGACCGGTCCTGGTACAACCGGGCCGGTGTGGAGCGCGTGATGGGGTTCTGCTCGGACGACGAGTACCGCCGCTTCATGCGCCAGGCCCCGCTGTTCGAGCGGATGCTGGCGGACGACGGCATCGACCTGATCAAGTTCTGGTTCTCCGTCTCACAGGGTGAGCAGCGCACCCGTTTCACGATCCGCCAGGTGGATCCCGTACGGCAGTGGAAGCTCAGCGCGATGGACCTGGAGTCCCTGGACCGCTGGGACGACTACACGGCCGCCAAGGTCGCCATGTTCCGGGAGACCGACACCGAGCAGGCCCCCTGGACCGTGGTGAAGAGCAACGACAAGAAGCGCGCCCGCGTCGAGGCCATGCGCAGCGTGCTGGCCCGCTTCGACTACGCCGACAAGGACGAGGAGGTCGTCGGCAGCCCCGACCCACGCATCGTGGGCGCGGCGGCGACCTTGCTGGAGGCGGGGGAGGACGACACGGCGGCGGTGTTTTAGTCCCGGTCCAGGTCAGCGCTCCAAAGGGGCGCGGGGAACTGCGCGGCCAGCCACAGCGGCGCGGCAGCCGAACAACAACACATCGCCACTCAGCCGGCGCAGCGCCTAGTCGCCGTCGCGCGGCACCAGTGTCACCCGGTGGAAGTTGCAGCCGGTCACGGGCGGGTTCCCGGAAGGGGGCCCGCCCGCGTGCGCCTTGAGCGCGACGCTGACCAGGCTCAGCAGCAGGTCGACGTCCGTCTCGCAGTCCAGGTGGACCGTCACCCAACGGGAGCCCGGGATGATCCGGATCGCCGTCGACTCACTGAGATCATGATGGAACCGGAGGATGGCCCCGACGGTGAGATGCAGATCCACATCGTGGTCCGAGTGGAAATGCACGATCTCGCTGTGGACGGACCGCAGCGCCCGCCCCGTGCCGCAGCTGGCCGGGCCCGGACTGAGGTCGGGCCAGCCTGTCAGTCGCTGCATGGCTCTCTCGGCCAGGGTCATGTCCCCATCGTGGACTGCTCACCGCTTCGCAACCAGAGGTTGAGCGATTTGTAACCGGTGCGTGAGGTACCGCACACCTCCGGAGCGTCCGGCGTGCGGTACCCCGCGTCGGGTCAACTCGCGTCCGCCACCAGCTTTTCGTAGCCCACGAGCCGTACACACGTGGCCACCCCGTCGATGATCTCCTCGATCTCCGAGGCGTCCGGGAAGGACGGGGCGATCCGGATCGTACGGTCCCCGGGGTCGTCGCCGTACGGGTGGGTCGCGCCCGCAGGTGTCAGGGCGAGACCGGCGTCCGCCGCGCGGCGCACCACCTCGCGGGCGCAGCCGTCGGGGACGTCGAGGGTGATGAAGTAACCGCCCCTGGGCGTCGACCAGGTGGCGAGACCGGTGTCGCCCAGCCGGTCGGCGAGGATGCGCAGCACGGTGTCGAACTTCGGCCGCAGCAGCTCACGGTGCTTGCGCATATGGGCGCGCACCCCGTCCGGATCGCGCAGGAACATCGCGTGCCGCAGCTGGTTGACCTTGTCGGGGCCGATGGAGCGCTTGGCGCTGCAGCCGCGCAGCCAGGCCACGTTGGCCGGGGACGAGCCGAAGAACGCCACGCCCGCACCGGCCAGGGTGATCTTCGAGGTGGACCCGAAGACGAAGACCCGGTCGGGGCTGCCGTGTTCGGCGCAGGCGGCCAGGAGGTCGGCGATCTCCACCTCTTCGTCGGTGAGGTGGTGCACGGCGTAGGCGTTGTCCCAGAAGATCCGGAAGTCGGGCGTCGCCGTCGGCATCGCGGCGAGCCGTCGTACGGTCTCGTCGCTGTAGCAGGTCCCGTCCGGGTTGCTGTACTTGGGCACGCACCAGATGCCCTTGACCGCCGGGTCCGCGGCCACCAGGCGCTCCACCACGTCCATGTCGGGACCCTCGGCCGTCATCGGCACCGGGATCATCTCGATGCCGAAGCGCTCGCACAGCGCGAAGTGCCGGTCGTAGCCGGGGACCGGGCACAGGAACGCGACCCGCTCCTCGTCGGCCCAGCGGCCCGCCGCCCCGGGAAGCGTGCCGAGCAGTGCGTGCACCAGGCAGTCGTGCATCAGCTCCAGGCTGGAGTTGCCCACGGCGAGCAGCTGCCCGGCCGGGACCTGGAGGAACCCGGAGAAGATCTCCCGGAGCTCCAACAGTCCGTCCGTGCCACCGTAGTTGCGGCAGTCCGTGCCGTCGGCGGCGGTGTAGCGGCCGTCGGGCAGCGTGAGCAGTTCGGCGGAGAGGTCGAGCTGCCGGGCGGAGGGCTTGCCGCGGGTCAGGTCGAGCGACAGCTTCTTCGTGAGGAGGGCTTCGTAGTCGCTCCGGGCCGCGTCGAGGCGGGCCGGGAGGGAATCGGCGCTGTGCGAGGGTGAGGGAGGGGTCACGGAGGTCGACGCTACAAAGCCGCGTCTCACACCACAAACCGATAAGCCCGGGCCTCACCGGGAGGGACCCGGGCGAGGGCCAGGCCACGCGACGTCGATGTCGGATTCCCGCCAGCCCCGGCCCGGCCCGTATCGGATGCTGGACACATGCAGAACGGGATGCACACCGACACGGAGCGCTGCGTGCGCGCGGTCCAGTCCAAGGACGCGCGCTTCGACGGCTGGTTCTTCACGGCCGTCCTGACCACCCGCATCTACTGCCGGCCCAGCTGCCCGGTCGTACCGCCCAAGCCCGAGAACATGACGTTCTACCCGAGCGCGGCGGCCTGCCAGCAGGCGGGTTTCCGCGCCTGCAAGCGCTGCCGCCCCGACACCAGCCCCGGGTCCCCGGAATGGAACCAGCGGGCCGACCTGGTCGCCCGCGCGATGCGTCTGATCGCCGACGGAACCGTGGACCGCGAAGGCGTCCCCGGCCTCGCCGCCCGCCTCGGCTACAGCACCCGGCAGATCGAACGCCAGCTCCTCGCCGAACTCGGCGCCGGTCCGCTCGCGCTCGCCCGGGCCCAACGCGCCCAGACGGCAAGGCTGTTGATCGAGACGACCGCACTCCCGATGGCGGAGATCGCCTTCGCCGCCGGCTTCTCCTCGATCCGCACCTTCAACGACACCGTGCGCGAGGTCTTCGCCCTCTCCCCGAGCGAGTTGCGCAACAGGCGCCCGAAGACAACGGTGTTGACCCCCGGCACGCTCACCCTCCGCCTGCCGTTCCGCACCCCCCTCAACCCCGACAACCTCTTCGGTCACCTGGCGGCGACCGCCGTACCGGGCGTGGAGGAGTGGCGGGCCGGCGCGTACCGCCGCACCCTCCGCCTCCCTTACGGCCACGGCATCGCGTCGCTCACTCCCCAGCCCGACCACATCGCCTGCCGTCTCACCCTCAGTGACCTGCGCGACCTGCCGGTGGCCATCAGCCGCTGCCGCCGCATGCTCGACCTGGACGCCGATCCGGTCGCGGTGGACGACCAGCTCCGTACGGATCCGGTACTGGCCCCGCTGGTGGACAAGGCACCGGGCCGACGCGTCCCGCGCACGGTCGACGAGGCCGAGTTCGCCGTACGGGCCGTACTCGGCCAGCAGGTCTCCACGGCGGCGGCCCGCACCCACGCGGCCCGCCTGGTCACCGCCCACGGCGAACCGGTCGACGACCCCGAGGGCGGCCTGACCCACCTCTTCCCGTCCCCGGAGTCACTGGCGGCGGTGAACCCGGAGTCACTCGCCATGCCGAACACCCGCCGCACCACGTTCACCACGCTTGTCGCCCAACTGGCCGACGGGACACTCCACTTGGGAGTGGAGAGCGACTGGACGGAAGCGCGCGCCCGCCTCCTGGCCCTCCCCGGCTTCGGCCCCTGGACGGTCGACGTCATCGCCATGCGTGCCCTCGGCGACCCAGACGCCTTCCTCCCCACCGACCTCGGAATCCGGCGCGCCGCCCAGGAGTTGGGCCTCCCGTCGACGCCGGCCGCGCTCACCGCCCGCGCGGCGGCCTGGCGGCCGTGGCGGGCGTACGCGGTCCAGTACCTGTGGGCGA
Organism: Streptomyces sp. NPDC050548; assembly: GCF_044457385.1. Classification (NCBI taxonomy): domain Bacteria; kingdom Bacillati; phylum Actinomycetota; class Actinomycetes; order Kitasatosporales; family Streptomycetaceae; genus Streptomyces; species Streptomyces sp. NPDC050548. Next base: position 164,164 of record NZ_JBITGV010000005.1, on the reverse strand, counting down.
CCGACACCCACCCGATCAACTTCCTCCCCGCATAAGGGAATCGCAGACGAGCGGAGTACGCACGACATGAAGCACCACACCGTGATCGACAGCCCCTACGGCCCGTTGACCCTCGTCGCGGACGACGACGGCACCCTCTGCGGCCTCTACATGGTCGACCAACGCCACCGTCCCCCGGAGGAATCCTTCGGCACCCTCGACGACACCCCCTTCACCGAGGCGACCGCACAACTACAGGCGTACTTCGCGGGCGAGTTGAAGGAGTTCACCCTCGAACTGCGCCTGCACGGAACCCCGTTCCAACGCACCGTCTGGGACCAGCTCCGCCGCATCCCCTACGGCGAGACCCGCTCCTACGGCGACCTTGCCGACGCCCTCGGCAACCCGGGCGCCTCCCGTGCGGTCGGCCTCGCCAACGGCAAGAACCCCATCGGGATCATCGTCCCCTGCCACCGGGTCGTCGGCGCGAACGGCAGCCTCACGGGCTACGGCGGCGGCCTGGACCGCAAGCAGCGACTGCTGGACTTCGAGAGCGGGGCGGCGCTTTTCTGAGCGCTCACCCGGAGGGCGCCGGGTCCCGCCAAAGTGCTTTGCGGGCAAAGGAGTTGGAAGGAGCCGTTCGGCCGGTCCGTGTAGTGTCCTGTCGCGTGCTGGCCGAACAACGACATCAACTCATCCTGCGGGCCCTGAGATCCGGCGGCACTGTCACCGTGACGGATCTCGCCGGCCGCTTGGACGCCAGCGCCGCGACAATCCGTCGTGACCTCCTCAAGCTGGAAGCGGACGGGTTGCTGACGCGGGTTCATGGCGGAGCGGTCGTGGAGGAGGCCCCCGCGCCGTTCACCGAGGCTGCCGAGGCCCAGGTGGACGCGAAGGACGCCATAGCCGCGGAGGCGGCCACGATGATCGAGGACGGTCAGTCGGTCATCCTGGACTCCGGCTCGACGGTGCACCGGCTCGCCCGCCGGTTGCAGGGGCGCCGGATCACCGTGATCACCAACAACCTGGCGGTGTACGAGGAACTCGTCCAGGACGAGCACGTCCAGCTCATGCTGCTCGGCGGCATGGTCGTACGGGAGTCGCGGATGCTGGACGGCTTCATGGCGGAGGACAACCTTCGCCAGGTGCACGCCGACTGGCTCTTCATGGGAGCCTGCGGGGTCCGCGCGGGCGCTCAGGTCATGGACACCACGGTCGCCGAAGTGCCGGCGAGACGGGCCATGATCGCCGCCAGTGACAAGGTGGCGCTGCTCGTCGACGACACCAAGTTCCCCGGAACCGGCATGGTGAAGATCTGCGGTCCGGAGGACCTGGATGTCGTCGTGACCAACGCGGTGCCCGGCACCGCGGCCTGGACGGCTTTCGAGGAAGCGGGCGTGGACGTGATCCGGGCCAACCCCGTCGGAGCCGTCCAAACCGCCGCTGTCGTCGATGCCGTCGGCGGCTAGGAGTCCTGCACCTGGCCCAGCCGGCGCAGCAGCTCGGGCAGCGCCGTCCCGATCGGTTCCCGTACGACCTCGTCGGCGAGTTCGTCGTACGGCGTGGGCTCGGCGTTGACGATGATCAGGCGGGCCCCGTGATCGGCGGCGACACCGGCGAGCCCTGCGGCGGGCTGCACCTGGAGGCTGGTGCCGACGGCGATGAAGACCTGGCAGGCCTTGGTGATGGCGACGGCCTCGCCGAGGACTGCCGGGTCGAGGCGTTCGCCGAACATCACGGTCGCCGACTTCAGGATTCCGCCGCACTCCAGACACGGCGGGTCCGCCTCGCCGGCCGCGACGCGGGCGAGAGCGTCCTGCATCGGGCCCCGCGCGTGACACTTCGTGCACACGAAACTCCGTGCGCTGCCGTGGAGTTCGAGCACCTTGCGGGCGGGCACACCGCCGAGCTGGTGGAGTCCGTCGACGTTCTGTGTGATGACCCTGACCGGCACCCCGGACCGTTCCAGTTCGGCCACCGCCCGGTGCGCGGCGTTCGGCTCGGCCCGGAGCGCGCGGTTGTCGCGGCGCAGCTGCCAGGAGCGGCGGCGGATCTCGGGGTCGCCCATGTAGTACTCGTACGTCACGAGTTTCTCGGCCTCGGGGTCGCGCCGCCACAGCCCGTTGGGGCCGCGATAGTCGGGGATTCCGGAGTCGGTGGAGATGCCCGCGCCACTCAGGAGGGCGACGAGAGGCTTGTTCATGGGCCGAGGGTAGGTCGCGGGGGCGACAGGAGGCGAACGGATATCAACCGGCCGTCGCCCAGCGGGTCGCCGCGGTCGGAGAGCGGTGTGGTGGACTCCTCGCCTCGTGCGGATGTTCGGGTCGTGCCGGCTGGTGCTAGCGTCCACGCATGGCCAAGGTGAACGTCTCGCTCGACGCAGCGCTCGTCGTGGAAGTCATGGTCCTTGCGGGTGTGAGCAACCCGCAGGACGCCGTCGAACTCGTCGTCCGCGACTACATCCAGCGCGGCCACCGCACCGAGGCCAGGGTCGAGGCCCGCGACGACGCGCGGCGCGAGGCGGACGTGAAGCCCCGCGAGGTCGAGGGCTGAGAGCTGGGCTGTCGGGAAGGGGGTCAGCCCACCCGCCGCCCGTTCTCCAGCTCCGCCGTCCCCGACCCCTCCGCCAGCACATCGAGGCCGACCAGGACCCGGAGCCCCAGGGAACCCGGCAGGTACTCGGTGAGTTCCCCGCGCGGGACGAGGCGCCAGGACAGGAGTTCCTCCTCCTGGAGCCGGATCGACTTGAGGTCGTTCGCGGTGAGGACTCCGCCGTCGTACAGATAGGCCACCAGCGGCGGGTAGTCCGGCCCGTGGTAGATCCAGTCCACGGCGAGCAGTTGGCCGAGTTCGACGTCGAGGCCGATCTCCTCCAGCGTCTCGCGGCGCGCTCCCTGGCGCGGTGTCTCGCCGTCGTCCGATTCGATGGTGCCGCCCGGAAGGGCCCATCCCTCACGGTAGTTGGGCTCGACGAGCAGGACATTGCCCTCGGTGTCGCGGAACAGCGCGGCGGCCCCGGCGAGGATGCGGGGGAGACCGGCGAGGTACGTGGCGAAGTCTGGCGTGGTGGTCATTCAGGAAGGGTAACCAGCCCGCGCGGCCGCCTCTCCGACCCGCCGCCCGGCTCCGGGAAGCGACGGATCGCCGGGCTCGACGTCGGCCCGCCACCGTGGGGACGGCCGAAGTACTGTCACCCTCGGCCGACTTGTCGGTGGGCTTTTGGCGCCGGTGTCCCGCCCTGCCGAGGTGAGACGGCGGGGCGGGACACCACGGTGCGGTGAGCCTGTCAGCCGAGCGGGACCAGGCGTGCGCCCCCGTCGGTCTCGAAGACGGCGCCGGTGAGATTGGGATTGGTGGCGGTCAGGGCCACCACCTCGGCGATCTCCTGTGCCGAGGCGACGTGGCGGACCGGCAGAACGTCGGCCATCTGCGCGAAGTACGCGCGCTTGGCGTCCTCCGGCAGACCGCTCCACCAGGGCGTGTCGACGAGCCCGGGAGAGACGGCGTTCACCCGTATCGGAGCGAGTTCCGCGGCCAGCGGTCTGACCATGGCCTCGACGGCGCCGTTGAGGGCGGCGATGCCGGCGGTTCCCGGCATGCCGGCCCGCGCGGTGATGGCGCTGAGCAGGGTGATCGATCCGTCCGGCGCGAGGTGTGGCAGGACCGCCTGGATCGTGGTGATGTGCGGCCAGAACTTGGCCTCGAACGCGCGTCGCAGCATGGTCAGGTCGAGATCGGCGACCGGCCCCGGCCCCTCGCTGCCGGCGGCGGCCAGGACCAGCCAGTCGACGCCGCCGATCGCCTCCGCGAGGGCGCTCATCTCCTCGGGGTTGCCGGCGTCGGCCCGATGCCCGACCAGTCCGGGGTCGGTGTCGGCAAGGGCGTCGAGGCGCTCCTTGCCGCGGCCGGTGATATGCACCGTGGCACCCCGTGCCTGGAGCAGGCGGGCCGTCGCCAGCCCGATGCCGGACGTTCCCCCGACCACTAAGGCGGTGCGCTGGGACATGACATCTCCTTATTTCGAACCGTCGCGTCTCGAATTAAGCTAGCCTCCATGGTCATGGACAAGCAACCCCCTTCGGAGTCACGCCCGGGACGCAAGCGCAGCGAGGAGAGCCGGATGGCGATCCTGGTCGCGGCGTTCGAACTGGTCGACGAGGTCGGCTACGCGGGCCTGACGATCGAGGGAATCGCCCACCGCGCCGGATGCGGCAAACAGACGATCTACCGCTGGTGGCCCTCCAGGGCCCACGTTCTCCTCGAAGCGCTCGCCGTGAAGGCCGATCTGTACGTCACGAACGCCGACCACGGTTCCTACGCCGACGACCTGAAGGCCTTCCTGGAGGACTCGTTCCGGCTCGGCCGCCGACAGCGCGTCGTCGACATCCTGCGCGTCCTGATGGCGGAGGCCCAGATCGACGAGGAGTTCGGCCGGCTCTTCCGCGGTGCCTTCCTGCAGCGGCGGCGCGACGCGCTCCAAGTCGTCCTCGACCGGGCCCGGACGCGGGGCGACCTGCCGCCTCGTCCCGCCGCGTCCACCGTCCTGGACATCGTGTTCGGCACCTTGTGGTACCGCATCCTGGCCACGGGCGAGCCCATGGGCGCCGACCTCGTCGAGGAGCTCACGGCCCTCCTCACGCAGGCCCTACCACCCCCGACCGGCGCGGCGAGCACTCTGGGAGACCCGCAATGACCCCTTCCCTGACCATCCTCGTCACCGGCGCCACCGACGGCCTCGGCCTGGCCCTGGCCGAACATCTGGCGGCGGACGGCGCCAGCCTGATCCTGCACGGCCGCAACCAGGCCAAACTCGACCGCGTCGCGGACCGGTTCACGGCCCGCGGCGCATCCCGGCCCCGGACCGTGACCGCGGATCTCGCCGACCTCGACCAGGTCCGCCGTATGGCCGCCGGGATTCGCGCATCGACCGACCGGCTCGACGTCCTGGTGAACAACGCCGGCATCGGCGGCGGGCGGCCGGACGGCCGCACCCGCCGTACCAGCGCCGACGGCCACGAGCTGCGCTTCGCCGTCAACCACCTCGCCGGCTTCCTGCTCACTCTCGAACTCCTGCCGCTGCTGCGCGCGTCGGCACCGGCCCGCATCGTCAACGTTGCCTCCATCGGCCAACACCCGCTCGACTTCGGGAATCTGATGCTGGAGCACGACTACGACGGCTTCCGGGCCTACGGCCAGAGCAAGCTCGCCCAGATCGCGTCCGGTTTCGAACTCGCCGCCCGCCTGCCCGCCGGCGAGGCCACGGTCAACAGCCTCCACCCCGCCACCTACATGCCGACGAAGATCGTCCTCGCCGAGACCGGATACAGCATCGACACGCTGGAGGACGGAGTGACCGCCACCTGTCGGCTCGTCACCGATCCGGCACTCGCCGGCATCACCGGACGCTTCTACGACCGCACTCGTGAGGCACGCGCCCATTCCCAGGCGTACGACACCGAGGACCGACTGCGCCTGTGGCGGGCGAGCCTGGAACTCACCCGAGGCGAGAGTCCCTTGTGACGGGTGCCGCTGATGGACGGCGGACATCCGCCCGTGCCCCGAGTCTCATCGCGCAGGGGGCCGTCTAGTTGTCGGCGGCCTCCGCCAACTGCACGGTCCGTTCGGCCAGTTCACTGATCCGCACCCCGTCGAACCCGAACACCGCACTGTGCACGGTGTTTTCGAGGGGGTCCTTCCACTGTCCCGGGATCGCGACGGCACCGTTCAGCACCCCGGCGACCGAACCGGCCGTCGCGCCGTTCGAGTCGGTGTCGAGGCCGCCGCGCACGGTGAGGGTGATGGTGCGGGTGAAGTCGCCGTCGCCGTACAGGAGTCCGGCGGTGAGGACGGCCGCGTTCGGGATCGTGTGGATCCAGCCGAGGCCCGCCGTCTCCTCGGACAGTGTGGTGAGCGTGTCCTCCCAGGTCATCCGGGTCTCGTGCAGCGTGAGCACCCGGCGCACGGTGCGTGCGAGGCGGCAGCCCGGCGGGATCACGGTCAGCGCCGTGTCCAGCGCGTGCCGCACGGTCGGCGCGGTGAACGCCGCCGAGATCAGGGCCGCGGCCCACATCGCGCCGTAGACACCGTTCCCGGTGTGGGACAACACGGCGTCCCTGCGCGCCAGTTGGGCCGCGCGGCGGGGCATGCCCGGGCAGGTCCAGCCGTAGATGTCGGCGCGGATCAGGGCGCCGATCCACTCCTGGTACGGGTTGTCGTACGTCGCCGTCAGCGGCGGTTTGAGGCCGTTGGCGAGGTTGCGGTAGGCGGCGCGTTCGGCCGTGTACGTCTGGAGGTACGGGAGGCGCAGCAGCCACAGTTCGCCGACCTGCTCGGTGCTGAAGCCGAAGCCATGGGTCTCCAGGAGGTCGAGGCCGAGAACGGCGTAGTCGACGTCGTCGTCACGGCAGCTGCCGTGGATCCGGCCGCGCACGCACCGCTGCCACTCGGGGCGCAGGGCGACGCCGTCGTTCTCGCCGGTCGGCTCGGGCAGGTAGTCGGTGAGCGGCAGGGCGGCAGCCTGACGGAGATAGCGGTCGATGCGGTCGCGGGTCCACAGGTCGCCCTGCTCGACCGGCTTGCCGAGCATGTTGCCCGCGATCCGGCCCAGCCAGCCCCCGAGGACGCGGTCCGCGAGCGCCTGCTCAGTACCTACTGGGGTCATGTCTCCGGTCTACCCGATTCCGGGCCCGGCAGCGGCACAGCGGACGCTCAGCCCGGTCCCAGCGTTGGGTCGGGGCATGACGGCGGGGGCGTCCGCCGGTTAGGGTCGCAAGCGGCGCGACTGGCCCTGAAGTGTGCGGGGCCCGTAGAGCAAGGGGATGGCAAGGTGGCGGACGCTGGACAGAGGGGCACCCACAGGGTGCTCATCGCCGCGGACAAGTTCAAGGGGTCGCTGACGGCCGTGCAGGTCGCCGAGCGGGTGACGGCCGGGCTCCGTCGGGTCGTACCCGATCTGGCGGTCGCGGCGATGCCGGTCGCCGACGGCGGCGACGGCACGGTGGACGCGGCCGTCGCCGCAGGGTTCGAGCGACGGGAGATACGGGTCGCAGGGCCGCTCGGCGACGAGATCACCGCGGCCTTCGCGGTCCGCGGCGACACGGCCGTCGTGGAGATGGCCGAGGCGAGCGGGCTGCAACGCCTGCCCAAGGGCGTCTTCGCCCCCCTCACCTCCTCGACGTACGGCTCCGGCGAACTGCTGCGGGCCGCGCTCGACGCGGGCGCCCGCACGATCGTGTTCGGTGTCGGCGGCAGCGCCACGACCGACGGCGGCGCGGGCATGCTCTCCGCGCTCGGCGCGCGTTTCCTGGACGCGGACGGCGAACCGGTGCCCCCGGGCGGCGGCGCCCTGATCGACCTGGCCTCGGCCGACCTCTCCGACCTCGACCCGCGCCTCGCCTCCGTCGCCCTCGTCCTCGCCAGCGACGTCGACAACCCGCTCACCGGCCCCAAGGGCGCCGCCGCGGTCTACGGCCCCCAGAAGGGCGCCGCCCCGGACGACGTGGACGCCCTCGACGCGGCCCTCGGCCACTACGCGAAGATCCTGGAGGAGGCGATCGGCACCAGGGCAGCCGAGTACGCCGTCGCACCCGGTGCGGGTGCCGCCGGCGGCATCGGCTACGGCGCCCTCCTCCTCGGCGCCCGCTTCCGCCCCGGCATCGAGGTCATGCTCGACGTCCTCGGCTTCGCCTCCTCCTTGGAGGGCGCCACCCTCGTCATCACCGGCGAGGGCTCCCTCGACGAACAGACCCTGCACGGCAAGGCCCCGGCCGGCGTCGCCGCGGCGGCCCGCGCGGAGGGCAAGGAGGTCGTCGCCGTCTGCGGCCGCCTCGCCCTGCCCCCACAGGCCCTCGGCCACGCGGGCATCCGCCGCGCCTACCCGCTGACCTCGGTCGAACCGGACGTGGTGAAGTGCATCGCCGACGCGGGCCCGATCCTGGAGCGGGTGGCGGAGAACATCGCCCGGGACTTCCTGGTCTGAGTCCCGTGCGAAGGAACGCCGAAGGGCCCCGAGCCAAGTGGCTCGGGGCCCTTCGTTCCGTCTGCTGCGACGGCTACGGCAGCTGCGCCGCTCGCGCCTCACGCCTGTTGCCGCGGAAGGTGTTCACCCGGCGGGCCGTCGCGAACAGGGGGATCACCGCGCCCATGACCAGCTGGAGCGCACAGCCCGTCTGAAGGAGCAGCTGGCCGCTCGGGGCGTCGAACGCCCAGGCCGCCAGCAGGCCCATCGACAGGACGATCCAGGCGAGCATCGCGACCGCGAGGCGGCCCCGCGGCTTCGGATACTCGACCCGGCTCACCATCAGCCAGGCGGTGCCCAGGATCGCCATGAGCGTCGCCACGAAGGGCAGCTCAAGGAGCACGATCGAGACCACCGTCAGCGCGCCGAACGGGGAGGGCATGCCCTGGAACATGCCGTTCGGCGGCGTCACACACGAGAAACGGGCGAGTCTCAGCACCACCGCAAGCAGCACCACGATCGCGCCGACCGCGGCCACTCTCTGGTGCGCGTCGTCCGCGACCATGCCGTAGACGAGGACGAAGTACGCCGGTGCGAGGCCGAAGCTGATCAGGTCCGACAGGTTGTCCAGCTCCGCGCCCATGGGGGAGGAGCGCAGCTTGCGGGCGACGAGGCCGTCGAAGAGGTCGAAGACCGCCGCGCACAGCATCAGGATGACCGCGGTGGCCGCGCTGTGGCGGGCCATGCCGGTCGACTCGTCGTTGCCCGTCAGGTGCGGGATCAGGATGCCGGTGGTGGTGAAGTACACCGCCATGAAGCCGCAGGTGGCGTTGCCGAGGGTGAGGGTGTCCGCTATTGAGAGGCGGAGAGAAAGAGGCATCTCCTCCTCGTCGTCCACCTCGTCCGCCTCGGGCACCCAGCCCGCCTGTGTCTCCGGATCAATCACGGTCAATGCGAGTCACCCCAGCCACCGTCTTCTGACCGACCTCCACGTCCACCTCGACACCTTCGGGAAGGTAGATGTCGACACGCGAACCGAAGCGGATCAGTCCGATGCGCTCGCCCTGCTCGACCTTCGTGCCCTGCGGGACGTAGGGGACGATGCGGCGGGCGACGGCGCCGGCGATCTGGATCATCTCGATGTCACCGAGCTCGGTGTCGAAGTGCCAGACGACCCGCTCGTTGTTCTCGCTCTCCTTGTTGAACGCGGGAACGAAACCGCCGGGGATGTGCTCGACCGAAGTCACCGTGCCGGAGAGCGGCGCGCGGTTGACGTGGACGTTCAGCGGGCTCATGAAGATGGCGACGCGGGTGCGACCGTCCTTCCACGGCATGATGCTCTGCACCACACCGTCGGCGGGCGAGATGACCCGGCCCGGGGTGATCTCGCGCTCGGGGTCGCGGAAGAACCACAGCATGCCCGCCGCGAGCGCGGTGGCGGGTACGGCCACGGCCTTGGCGGCGCCGGACTTGCGCGCACGTACCAGGCTGAGGGCTGCGGTGGCGACGGTCGGCAGGAGCCACGGCGATGCTCCGCGCGCGAGGCGTACGCCTGCCAGGCTGTCGCGTGGTGCAGAGGTTTGGCTGTGGGGCATGGATGACCTTCGTAGCGGATGATGCCGCACTGTAACGGGGGACGGCGGCTTTCCCGGGATCGTACCGGTCGTGAGCCACAACTGGCTAAGCCAGTAAGTCGAGTCGGCGGCCGAAGAGCGTTGACGGGGTGTGATCTTCTTCTCGAAGAAAACACCCCGAAACGGACAATCAGCCCTGGAATCGATACTCTTCGAGCAACCTGCGCCCGATGATCATTTTCTGGATTTCGGCGGTACCTTCGCCGATCAACAGCATCGGCGCCTCGCGGTAAAGGCGTTCGATCTCGTACTCCTTGGAGAATCCGTACCCGCCGTGGATCCGGAAGGCGTCTTCGACGACCTCCTTGCAGTACTCGGAGGCGAGGTACTTCGCCATCCCTGCCTCAAGGTCGTTTCGTTCGCCGGAGTCCTTTTTGCGTGCCGCATTCACCATCATCGCATGGGCGGCCTCGACCTTGGTGGCCATCTCTGCCAGCTTGAACTGGATCGCCTGGTGCTGGGCGATCGGCTTCCCGAACGTGTGACGCTGCTGCGCGTAGGAGACGCCCAGTTCGAAGGCACGCTGAGCGACGCCGCAGCCACGCGCCGCCACATTCACGCGGCCCACCTCGACTCCGTCCATCATTTGGTAAAAACCTCGGCCGGTCTGGCCGCCGAGCACCCGGTCGGCCGGGATCCGCAGACCGTCCATGATCAACTCGGTGGTGTCGACGCCCTTGTAGCCCATCTTGTCGATCTTCCCGGGGATGGTGAGACCGGGCCGGACCTCCCCGAAACCGGGCTCCTTCTCCACCAGGAAGGTCGTCATCGACTTGTGCGGCGCGGTGCCCTCCGGGTGCCCTTCGTCGCTGCGCACCAGGACGGCCACGAGCGAGGACGTGCCGCCGTTCGTCAGCCACATCTTCTGACCGGTCAGGACGTATTCGTCGCCGTCCTTGACCGCCTTCGACGTGATCGCCGAGACGTCCGAACCGAGCGCCGGCTCCGACATCGAGAACGCGCCCCGGATGTCACCCGCAGCCATGCGCGGCAGGAAGTGGTCCTTCTGCTCCTGCGTGCCGTGCTGCTTGAGCATGTACGCCACGATGAAGTGCGTGTTGACGATCCCGGAGACCGACATCCAGCCGCGCGCGATCTCCTCCACGCACAGGGCGTACGTCAGCAACGACTCGCCCAGGCCGCCGTACTCCTCCGGGATCATCAGGCCGAAGAGGCCCAACTCCTTGAGCCCGTCGACGATCTGCTGCGGATACTCGTCGCGGTGCTCCAGCTCGGTGGCGACCGGGAGGATCTCCTTGTCCACGAAGTCACGGACGGTGGACAGGATTTCCCGCTGGATGTCGGTGAGACCGGCGGTCTGGGCGAGTCGCGCCATGGCTACTTCTCCTGCTCCTTGAGCTGGGGGCGGCCGGGCTGCTCGCCGCCGCGCTCCTTGATGTACGTCTCGGTCGGTACCATCACCTTGCGGCGGAACACGCAGACCAGCGTGCCGTCCTGCTTGTAGCCCTTGGTCTCGACGTAGACGATCCCGCGGTCGTTCTTCGACCTCGACGGCGTCTTGTCGAGGACCGTCGTCTCGCCGTAGATCGTGTCGCCGTGGAAGGTCGGTGCCACGTGCTTCAGCGACTCGATCTCCAGGTTGGCGATCGCCTTGCCCGACACGTCCGGCACCGACATGCCCAGCAGCAGCGAGTAGATGTAGTTGCCGACCACCACGTTCTTGCCGAAGTCCGTCGTGTTCTCGGCGTAGTTGGCGTCCATGTGGAGCGGGTGGTGGTTCATGGTGAGGAGACAGAACAGATGGTCGTCGTACTCCGTGACCGTCTTCCCGGGCCAGTGCTTGTAGACCGCGCCGACCTCGAACTCCTCGTAGGTGCGTCCGAACTGCATGGTGCTCAGGCCTCCGGGGCTTCGAAGGTGGACGTGCGCTGCATACCGGCGGCCCGGCCCTTGCCCGAGATGACCAGCGCCATCTTGCGGCTGGCCTCGTCGATCATCTCGTCGCCGAGCATCGCCGAGCCCTTCTTGCCGCCGGCCTCGGACGTGTAGTAGTCGTACGCGTCCAGGATCAGCTCGGCGTGGTCGAAGTCCTCCTGGGACGGCGAGAAGATCTCGTTGGACGCCTCGACCTGGCCCGGGTGCAGCACCCACTTGCCGTCGAAACCGAGCGCGGCGGCCCGCTGCGCGACCGCGCGGTAGCCGTCGATGTTGCGGATCTGGAGGTAGGGGCCGTCGATCGCCTGGAGGTTGTTCGCGCGGGCGGCCATCAGGATCTTCATCAGGATGTAGTGGTAGGCGTCCGCCGGGTAGCCGGGCGGCTGCTCGCCCACCACGAGGGACTTCATGTTGATCGACGCCATGAAGTCGGCCGGTCCGAAGATGATCGTCTCGACACGTTGACTGGCTTGAGCGATCGCATTGACGTTGTTGAGTCCCTGCGCGTTCTCGATCTGCGCCTCGATACCGATCTTGCCGACCTCGAAGCCCATCGTCTTCTCGATCTGCGTCAACAGCAGATCGAGCGCTACGACCTGCTGGGCGTCCTGCACCTTCGGCAGCATGATGCAGTCGAGGTTCTGGCCCGCGCCCTCGACGACCGTGACGACATCGCGGTACGTCCACTCGGTCGTCCAGTCGTTGACGCGCACGACCCGTGTCTTGCCCGTCCAGTCGCCCTCGTTGAGGAACTTGACGATGGTGTGCCGCGCGTCGGGCTTGGCCAGCGGCGCGCACGCGTCCTCCAGGTCCAGGAAGACCTGGTCGGCCGGGAGACCCTGCGCCTTCTCCAGGAAGCGCGGGTTGCTTCCGGGAACCGCGAGACAGGAGCGCCGCGGGCGGAGCCGGTTGACGGGGGCGGGCGTGGTCATGCGGGGACCTCCAAGGGGTCGAGCAGGGGGTCGAGCTTGTTCGCCTTCCGGATCTCGTCGACGATGCGGCCGATGATTCCGGTGATGTCGAAGTCCTTCGGGGTGAAGACCGCGGCGACCCCGGCAGCCCTGAGCTGCTCGGCGTCGCCATTGGGGATGATCCCACCGGCGATGACAGGTATGTCTGTGGCACCGGCCACACGGAGCCGTTCGAGGACGTCCGGCACCAGCTGGGCGTGCGAGCCGGACAGGATGGACAGGCCGACCGCGTGCACGTCCTCGGCGAGGGCCGCGTCCACGATCTGCTCCGGGGTGAGCCGGATGCCCTGGTACACCACCTCGAAGCCGGCGTCACGCGCGCGTACGGCGATCTGCTCGGCGCCGTTGGAGTGCCCGTCCAGGCCCGGCTTGCCGACCAGGAAGCGCAGCTTGCCGACGCCCATCTCGCGCGCCGTCACATCCACCTTGCGGCGGACCCCGGCCATCGCCGAGCCCTCCTCGGCGGGGACGGCGACCGGCGCCGACGAGACGCCCGTGGGCGCCCGGAACTCGCCGAACACATCGCGCAGGGCCCCGGCCCACTCGCCGGTCGTGACACCGGCGCGGGCGCACTCCAGGGTGGCCTCCATGAGGTTGTCGGTGCCCTTGGCGGCCTCCTTCAGCCGCTCCAGCGCCTTGCACGGGCGCGGGTGGTTGAACGGCGGCTGGTAGCGCGTGTCGCGCCAGTGCTGCAAGGACGCGATGACCCGGGCCTCGACGGCCGGGTCGACCGTCTGGATGGCTTGATCAAGGTCGGCCGTGAGTGGATTGGGCTCGGTCGTGTTGAAGATGTTGACGCCGACGATCTTCTCTTGACCGGACTCAATACGACCCCGCCGCTCCGCGTGCGAGGACACGAGCTGCGACTTCAGATAGCCCGACTCGACGGCGGCCATCGCGCCGCCCATCTCCTCGATGCGGTCGATCTCGGCGAGGGACTCCTCGACCAGAGAGGCCACCTTCGCCTCGATGACGTGCGAGCCGTCGAAGATGTCCGCGTACTCCAGCAGGTCGCTCTCGTGCGCCAGCACCTGCTGGATGCGCAGCGACCACTGCTGGTCCCAGGGCCGGGGCAGCCCCAACGCCTCGTTCCACGCCGGGAGTTGGACGGCACGCGCGCGTGCGTCCTTCGACAGCGTCACGGCCAGCATCTCCAGGACGATCCGCTGGACGTTGTTCTCCGGCTGTGCCTCGGTCAGGCCGAGCGAGTTGACCTGGACGCCGTAGCGGAACCGGCGCTGCTTCGGGTCCTCGATGCCGTAGCGCTCGCGCGTGATCTCGTCCCAGATGCGGCCGAAGGCGCGCATCTTGCACATCTCCTCGATGAAGCGGACGCCCGCGTTCACGAAGAAGGAGATGCGGGCGACGACATCGCCCCTGCGGTCCTCGGGGATCTGGCCGGACGCGAACACCGCGTCCAGGACGGCGATCGCGGTGGACATCGCGTACGCGATCTCCTGGACCGGTGTGGCTCCCGCCTCCTGGAGGTGGTAGCTGCAGATGTTGATCGGGTTCCACTTGGGGATGTGGTTGACCGTGTAGCAGATCATGTCGGTCGTCAGCCGCAGCGAGGGCACCGGCGGGAACACGTGCGTGCCCCGCGACAGGTACTCCTTGACGATGTCGTTCTGGGTCGTCCCCTGGAGCTGGGTGATGTCGACGCCCTGCTCCTCGGCGACGACCTGATAGAGCGCCAGCAGCCACATGGCGGTGGCGTTGATCGTCATCGAGGTGTTCATCTGGTCCAGGGGGATGTCCTGGAACAGCCGGCGCATGTCACCGAGATGCGCGATCGGCACGCCGACCCGGCCGACCTCGCCGCGGGCGAGGATGTGGTCGGAGTCGTAGCCGGTCTGCGTCGGCAGGTCGAACGCGACCGACAGACCGGTCTGGCCCTTGGCGAGGTTGCGCCGGTACAGCTCGTTGGACGCCTCGGCCGTGGAGTGACCGGCGTACGTGCGCATCAGCCACGGCCGGTCTTTCTGACGCTCAGTCATCTACGTGACCTCAGATGTTCCGGAAGCGGTTGATGGCGTCGATGTGCTGGGCGCGCTTCTCCTCGTCGCGCACACCGAGGCCTTCCTCGGGGGCGAGGCACAGGACGCCGACCTTGCCCTGGTGGAGGTTGCGGTGGACGTCGTAGGCGGCCTGGCCGGTCTCCTCCAGGGAGTACACCTTGGAGAGCGTCGGGTGGATCTTGCCCTTCGCGACCAGGCGGTTGGCCTCCCAGGCCTCGCGGTAGTTGGCGAAGTGCGAGCCGATGATCTTCTTCAGGGACATCCACAGGTAGCGGTTGTCGTACTCGTGGTTGTACCCCGAGGTCGAGGCGCAGGTGACGATCGTGCCGCCCTTGCGGGTGACGTAAACGCTTGCGCCGAAGGTCTCGCGGCCGGGGTGCTCGAAGACGATGTCCACGTCCTCGCCGCCGGTGAGTTCACGGATCCGCTTGCCGAACCGCTTCCACTCGCGCGGGTCCTGGTTGTGCTCGTCCTTCCAGAACCGGTAGTCCTCGGCGTTGCGGTCGATGATCGCCTCGGCGCCCATCGACCGGCAGATGTCCGCCTTCTGCGGCGAGGACACGACACAGATCGGGTTGGCGCCGCCCGCGAGCGCGAACTGCGTGGCGTACGAGCCGAGTCCGCCGCTCGCGCCCCAGATCAGGACGTTGTCGCCCTGCTTCATGCCGGCGCCGTTGCGGGAGACCAGCTGCCGGTAGGCGGTGGAGTTCACGAGCCCCGGGGCGGCGGCCTCCTCCCAGGACAGGTGGTCCGGCTTGGGCATCAGCTGGTTGGACTTGACCAGTGCGATCTCGGCGAGCCCGCCGAAGTTGGTCTCGAAGCCCCAGATCCGCTGCTCGGGGTCGAGCATCGTGTCGTTGTGCCCGTCGGAGGACTCCAGCTCGACGGACAGGCAGTGCGCGACGACCTCGTCACCGGGCTTCCAGGCGTTGACGCCCGGGCCGGTGCGCAGGACGACGCCCGCGAGGTCGGAGCCGATCACGTGGTACGGCAGGTCGTGCCGCTTGGTCAGCTCGCTGAGCTTGCCGTAGCGCTCCAGGAAACCGAACGTCGACAGCGGCTCGAAGATCGAGGTCCACACGGAGTTGTAGTTGACGCTCGACGCCATGACGGCCACCAGGGCTTCGCCCGGGCCGAGTTCGGGCACCGGGACGTCGTCCAGGTGGATCGACTTGCGGGGGTCCTTGTCGCGGGTGCTGAGGCCCGCGAACATGTCCGTCTCGTCCTTGTGCACGGTGATCGCGCGGTACGACTCGGGGAGCGGCAGGGCGGCGAAGTCGGCCGGAGTCGAGTCCGGCGACTGGATCGCGGCGAGGATGTCCTTCACGGTCACGGTGTTGCCTCCGGCGAAGTGCGCCCTGAGGGAGGGGCGCCGATGGTTACGTCGGTGCTGCTGCTGAGGGTGGGTGGAGAGGTGCCGTCGGTTCGGCGGGTGGTGCTTCGGCAGCGCTTTGTGGCGCGGGAGGGTGCCTGTGACGCAGGCGTCCGGGCGCGCAGCCCAGTGGTGGGTTGCGGGGACAGCCGACGTACGGGAGATCTCTGTACGCCGGCCGCCCGGACACCTTCAACGTATGACACTGCGTGTCACCCCGCAAGGCACCGAGTGCCATGAATTGCTCTCAGGTGAAATCTTTACGTAACAAATGAGCGATGATCGATCGAACGGGGTCTGAAAGCTGCGCGAAAAGGGGCTCTGACATGCCAAAACGGCCACCCCGGAGGGTGGCCGTCATCACATGGTGCGGAAGGGCTCAGCGGTCCCTGAGTGCCTCTTGGATGGTCCGCATGACCTCGTCCAGCGGGGCGTCGGTGCGGGCGACCGTCACCAGGACCTCGCCCTGCTGGTGGACCATCGCCGTGGCCGGCTTGGGAGCCGTGGTGCGGCCGGCTCCGATGCCGCTGCCGAACGTCTTCCGTACGATCCCGAAGGCGTGGTCGAGCTGTGCCTCCACGTCCCCCTGGCCGCCGGCCCGCAGCCAGCGCCGCAGCACGTGGTTGTGGGCGGTGACCACCGCCGAGGCGGCGACCTCGGCGAGCAGCGGGTCGTCGTTGGCGTCGTCGTCGTGCGCGTGCTCGTCGAAGTGGCCCAGCAGATAACGCGTGAACAGCCGCTCGTAGCGCGCCACCGACGCGATCTCGGCCTCGCGCAGGGTGGGCACCTCGCGCGTCAGCTTGTAGCGCGCGACCGAGATCTCCGGCTGCGCCGCGTACATCCGCATGACTTCCTTGATGCCCCGGCACACCGTGTCGAGCGGGTGCTCGTGCGCGGGGGCGGCGTTGAGGACCGCCTCCGCCCGGATCAATGTGTCGTCGTGGTCCGGGAAGATCGCCTCTTCCTTGGAGCGGAAGTGGCGGAAGAACGTCCGGCGCGCGACCCCGGCCGCGGCGGCGATCTCGTCGACGGTGGTCGCCTCGTACCCCTTCGTCGCGAACAGCTCCATCGCCGCCGCCGCCAGTTCGCGCCGCATCTTGAGGCGCTGGGCGGCGGCACGACTCCCCGCGGCACTCTCCGGTGCGTCGGGCGCGGCTGCGGTACGTGAGGGCTTGGCGGGCTGGGGCATGACCCGAACGTACTGCATGTGCGCAGCCTGCCGCGCACGTCGGGGGTTTCCCCCGCCCGCCAGGGGCAGGGGTCCTCCGGTGGGGTCGAGCAGCCCGCCCCAGTCCCCGTCGCCGTCCTCGTCGTCCCCGAACCAGTCGCCGGGACGATCAGCGGCGGGCATATTCGCGGAAGCCGCGGCCCGTCTTGCGGCCGAGGCAGCCCGCCGCCACCAGGTGCTCCAGGAGCGGCGCCGGAGCGAGGCCAGGGTCGCGGAACTCGCGGTGCAGGACCTTCTCGATGGCCAGGGAGACATCGAGCCCGACGACGTCCAGCAGCTCGAAGGGGCCCATCGGGTAGCCGCCGCCCAGCTTCATCGCGGCATCAATGTCGTCAAGAGATGCATAGTGCTCCTGCACCATCTTGATCGCGTTGTTGAGGTACGGGAAAAGCAGTGCATTGACGATGAATCCAGCCCTGTCGCCACAATCAACTGCATGCTTCTTGATCTTGACGCAGACCTCGTGAACTGTTGAGTGGACGTCAACATCCGTCAACACTGTACGGACGACCTCGACCAACTTCATCGCCGGCGCCGGGTTGAAGAAGTGCATACCGATCACGTCCTGCGGACGCGAGGTGGCACGGGCGCACGCGACGACCGGCAGCGACGAGGTCGTGGTGGCCAGCACCGCGCCCGGCTTGCAGACCTTGTCCAGCGTCGCGAACAGCTGCTGCTTGACCTCCAGGTCCTCGGCGACCGCCTCGACGGCCAGATCGACGTCCGCGAACGCGTCGTAGGAGCCCGCCGGAGTGATCCGCTCCAGGGTCCCCGCGGCGGCCTCGGCGGTCATCCGCCCCCGGTCGACGGAGCGCGAGAGCGACTTGCCGATACGGGACTTGGCGAACTGCGCCTTCTCCTCGCTGCGGGCCGCGAGGACCACGTCGTACCCGGCCTTGGCGAAGACCTCGGCGATACCGGACGCCATGGTCCCGGAACCGGCGACCCCGACGGAGCGGACCGTACGGCCGGGGGCGAGCTGTGCCCCCTCCGGCGGGGTGAGCGCGTCCCGCACGACGGTCGCGCTGCCGGGAGCCTCGTACGAGTAGAAGCCGCGGCCGGTCTTGCGGCCGGTCAGGCCCGCCTCGCTGAGCTGCTTCAGGATCGGCGCGGGGGCGTGGAGGCGGTCGTGGGACTCGGCGTACATGGCCTCCAGGACCGTGCGCGCGGTGTCGATCCCGATCAGGTCGAGCAGCGCGAGCGGGCCCATGGGCAGTCCGCAGCCGAGCCGCATCGCCGCGTCGATGTCCTCGCGGGAGGCGTACTTCGCCTCGTACATCGCGGCGGCCTGGTTGAGATAGCCGAACAGCAGCCCGTCCGCGACGAAGCCGGGCCGGTCGCCGACCGCGACGGGCTCCTTGCCCAGCTCGATCGCCAGCTCGGTGACGGCGGCGACGGCGGTGGGCGCGGTCAGCACCGAGGAGACCACCTCGACCAGCTTCATCGCGGGCGCCGGGTTGAAGAAGTGCAGCCCGAGCACCCGCTCCGGCCGCGCCGAGTCGGCGGCGAGCCGGGTGACGGACAGGGCGTTCGTGCCGGTCGCGAGAATCGTCTCGGGGCGCACGATCCCGTCCAGCTCACGGAAGATCTGGTGCTTGATCTCGTACGACTCCGGGGCCACCTCGATGACCAGGTCGGCGTCGGCCGCCGCGCTCAGGTCGGTGGAGGTGCGGACCCGGGCCAGGGCGTCGGTGCGCTCCTGCTCGGTCAGTCGGCCGCGTCGCACGGCGTGGGCGGTCGCGGTCTCCAGAGCGGCGACGGCGTGCGCGGTCGCGTCCTCGCTGACGTCGATGCCGACGACCTCGCGGCCGGCCCGGGCGAGGACCTCGGTGATACCGGTGCCCATGGTGCCGAGACCGACGACGGCAATGGTCTTGAACGGGGACAGGGGAGCGTCGGACAGGGGAGCTGCCATCGCGGGACTCCTGGAATGAGGGTGACGACTGGGAGCGCGCGCCGTACGCCGAGGGGCGCACGGAGTGCGAGAAGGAGTGTGGGTGGTGCCGGGCAACGAGCGCACACGCCCGGCGAGTTGAGAGTTCCGACCGGCCCTGTCCCAGGCCGTGTCGTACTGCGGCACACGAAGTACCGAACCGACTGCACTCACCGCGGCTGCGTCACCAGGCCACGGCAAGGAGATACGCGAGTGGGTAACTCGCTCACCTGAGCTTAACCGGTGGGTAACGAGCGCGCCAGCCCCCGGAGTTTGTGATGTAGGTCCCGTCTGTCCCGCGACCCCCATAGGCTCGGATTCATGGACGAAGAGTTGCGATCACTCACGGAGCGCTTACGGCGGGAGTCGGGAGGAGCGGCGCCGTACGAGCACCTCGCGTCGACCGGCGACCTCGACGAACTGGCGGAAGTGCTCACCGCCCCCGGCCATCCGCTGTGGGCAAGGGAGTTGGCCGCGTTCCGGCTCGGCCTCGCGGGCGACCGGCGGGCCTTCGAGTCCCTCGTCCTGTTCCTCAACCACCGCGACCCACCGCGCTGCGCCTCCGCCGCGTACGCCCTGGTCCGCCTCGACGACCCCCGCACCGCCCGCGCGGCAGCCGCCCTCGCCACCAATGAACTCCGCGTCGCCTACGCCCTGCACCCCGTCCGGCTCCTGGCCGACCTGCACGCCCCCGAGTCCGTCCCCGCCCTCATCACCACCCTGGAGCGACGCCTGCGCCCCCACGACCCGTACCGCCGCGTGGCCCTCGCCTGCGTACAGGGCCTGGGCGAACTGGGCGACCCCCGCGCCAGACCGGTACTGAACGACGCCCTCGCCCACCCGGCCCTGGCGGAGGCGGCGGTACACGCGCTGGGGCGGATTCCCCGGCAGCGGTGAGCCCCGCTCACCACCCCTCAACGCGTCAGCTCCCTGACGTACCGGATCTCCGGCACCAGTACCCCGTCCACCTCGTACGGCTCCTCCGCCCCGTCCGCCCGGAAGCCCGCCCGCTCGTAGAAGCGGCGGGCGCGGGCGTTGCCCCGGACCACCCAGAGGTACACGCGGTCGTGACCGAGGGCCGCGCACCGCCGTAGCGCCTCCTGCATCAGGGCCCGGCCGGTGCCGGTGTTCAGGTGGTGCGGGTCGAGGTAGATGGCGTACAACTCGGCTTCCCCGGTGCGGACTTCACCGTCCCGGTACGGCCCGACGGCGGCCCAGCCGATGATCTCCTCGCCCCGCTGGGCGACCAGGTTCACCACGCTGCTGTCGTGCTGCGCGAAGCGCGCTCGGCGGCGCTCGGCGTCGTCCTTCGCGCTGAGGGCGTCGAGGAAGGGCTGCGGCATGAGGCCCCGGTACGCGAACTGCCAGCC
Organism: Streptomyces sp. NPDC050548; assembly: GCF_044457385.1. NCBI lineage: Bacteria > Bacillati > Actinomycetota > Actinomycetes > Kitasatosporales > Streptomycetaceae > Streptomyces > Streptomyces sp. NPDC050548. Next base: position 143,806 of record NZ_JBITGV010000005.1, on the reverse strand, counting down.
GAGGACGCGGATTTCGGAGACCCGGTGGCAGTCGGCGAGGACCATGGGGCGGATCTGAAGGGGCTCGGCATCGTCCATGGCGGGCACCCTAAGGACTCGACCGCCCGGTCGGCCCCTGATTATTCGCCGATCACCGCGAAGGCCTCGATCTCCATCAGGAACTCCGGTCGCACCAGCGCGGCGACCTGTACGGCCGATGCGGCGGGGAGCCGGTCGTCGGGTATGTGGGCGGCGCGGGCCGCGCGGATCGCCGGCATGTGGGCCATGTCCGTCACGAAGTAGGTCAGTTTGACCACGTCGTCGAAGTCGGCGCCCGCGGCGGCGAGGCAGCGGCGGAGGTTCTCGAAGATCTGGCGGGCCTGCGCGGCCGGATCGTCTTCGCCGACGAGCTTGCCGTCCTCGTCCAGGGCGAGCTGGCCGGAGATCGCGACGAAGCGGCCGGTGCCCATGACGACGTGCGTGTAGGCCGTCGCGGGGGCGACGCCGTCGGGGGCGGGAATCCTCGTCAGCTCACTCATGCGTCCATGGTGGACCATGGGTCTGACAAAGAGGATTCCCGCCCCCGAAGGACCGTCGGGCGGGGCTCAGCCGCGGAAGCCCAGCAGGCCGTGCAGTGTCGAACCGTGTGCCGTGCTCGTCGCCGACTTCGCCGTGGTCAGCGGTTTCGGGTCCGGCGTCTTCTGGCACACCGCGTCGACCTCGCCGCCGCTGCGCGGCACGTTGCCGTTGGTCAGATACGTGGCCAGGTACTTGTCCAGGCAGGCGTTCCCGCTCAGCGTGATGCCGTGGTTCCCGCCGCCCTGCTCGACCACGAAGCTGGAGTCGGCCAGCAGCTGGTGGACCGTCGCGCCGCCCTCGTACGGGGTCGCCGCGTCGTTCGTCGCCTGGAAGAGCAGCACCGGCGGCAGCTTGCCGTTGGCGATGTTGACCGGCTGCTCGGACTCGGTCGGCCAGAACGCGCACGGCGCGTTGTACCAGGCGTTGTTCCAGACCATGAACGGCGCCTTCTCGTAGGCCGCCCAGTTGTCCTTGCGCCACTGGTTCCAGTCGCGCGGCCAGGACGCGTCACGGCACTGCACCGAGGTGTAGACGCTGTACCCGTTGTCCCCGGAGGCGTCGATCGCGGCGAAGTTGTCGTAGGCCTCGACCAACGGATCGGCGTTCTTGTCGTTCACGTACGCCGCGAACGCCTCGGCGAGGTAGGGCCAGTAGCCGTTGTAGTACCCGCCGGGGATGAAGGTGTCCTCCAGTTCGGAGGCGCCCACCTTGCCGCCCGCCGGCTTCTTGGCCAGTGCCTTCCGCATCGCGTACCACTTGGCCTCGATCTTGGCCGGGTCGGTGCCGAGCTTGTACGTGGAGTCGTACTTCGCGATCCACGCCATCAGCGCCTGCTGGCGGTCGTTGAAGGCGTAGTCCTGCCCGAGGTTGTCGTCGTACCAGACACCCGTGGGGTCGACGATGGAGTCCAGCACCAGGCGGCGCACGCGCTCCGGGAAGAGCTTCGCGTACACGGCGCCCAGGTAGGTGCCGTACGAGTAGCCGAAGTAGTTGATCTTCTTGGCGCCGAGCGCGGCCCGGATCGAGTCCATGTCCTGCACGGCGCTGACCGTGTTGATGTACGGCAGCACACTCGCGTACTTCTTGCCGCAGGCGGCGGCGAAGGACTTCGCGCGCGTGAGGTTGGCCTTTTCCAGCGCCGGGGTGCTCGGCACCGAGTCGGGGCGCACCGGGTTGAAGTAACCGGGCTTGCAGTCGAGGGCGGGGGTGCTCTTGCCGACGCCGCGCGGGTCGAAGCCGATGACGTCGTACTGGGACGCCACCGCCTTGGGCAGCGAGGAGGCCACGAAGCCCGCGAGGGTCAGTCCGCTGCCGCCGGGGCCGCCGGGGTTGACCAACAGGGGGCCCTGGTACGTCTTCGCGGTGTGCGGGACCCGGGACAGGGCGAGCGTGATCCGCGTGCCGTGCGGGTTAGCGTGGTCCAGCGGCACCTTGACGCTCGCGCACTGGAGCGTCGGGTAGTTGGTGGTGGCGCAGCTCTTCCAGCTGAGCTTCGCCGCCTGGACGGTGGTCGCGGAATACGTGGTGCTCGCGTCGGCGGGGAGAGCGGTGACCGTCCCGGCCACGACGACGGCGGCACCGCACAGTACGGCTGCGCGTTTTCTCATGAGTCCTCCCAGGACGGAGAGGCAGCCGACCGCGGTTCTCGCGGCCGGTCCTCGCCGCATAGTCCCGAAAAGCCGGGGCGGAAGAACCTGTTCGGCCGATACTTGACCCAATTGGGCCGCCGGATGCGCTCGAACGCCCTCAGATGAACGAGAGCTGCGTCGGCTCGCTCACCGGCTCGTCGACCGGATCCGCCGGCTCGGGAATCCGGCGCGGCATCCCCGCGCGCGCGGGACCGATGCCGTACTCCTGTGCCAGGTCGTGGACCTGACGGGTGATCCGGCGCTGGTACCACTTCGGGGCGTACGAGCCCTCCGCGTACAGCCGCTCGTAGCGGCGCACCAGGTGTGGGTGGTGCTGCCCGAGCCAGGCCATGAACCACTCGCGGGCACCGGGCCGCAGATGCAGCACCAGGGGAGTCACCGAAGTCGCCCCGGAGGCGGCTATCGCCCTTACGGTGGCGCGGAGTTGGGCCGGGTGGTCGCTCAGGAAGGGGATCACCGGGGCCATCAGGACGCCGACGTCGATGCCGTGCTCGGTCAGTGTCCTCACGGCGTCCAGGCGCCGCTCCGGAGAGGGCGTGCCGGGCTCCACCGTGCGCCACAGCGCCGGGTCCGTGAAGCCGACCGAGACCGAGATGCCGACGTCGGTGACCTCGGAGGCCTGCACCAGGAGGTCCAGGTCGCGCAGGATCAGCGTGCCCTTCGTCAGGATCGAGAAGGGGTTCGCGCGGTCGCGCAGGGCGCTCAGGATGCCCGGCATCAGCCGGTAACGGCCCTCCGCGCGCTGGTAGCAGTCGACGTTCGTGCCCATCGCGATGTGCTCGCCGAGCCAGCGCCGGGAGCCGAGCTGGCGGCGCAGCAGCTCCGGCGCGTTCACCTTGACCACGATCTGCGAGTCGAAGCCGAGGCCGGTGTCGAGGTCCAGATAGCTGTGCGACTTGCGGGCGAAGCAGTACACGCACGCGTGGGAGCAGCCCCGGTAGGGGTTGACCGTCCATTCGAAGGGCATGCGGGAGGCCCCCGGCACCCGGTTGATGATCGAGCGGGCCCGCACCTCGTGGAAGGTGATTCCGCGGAACTCGGGCGTGTCGAAGGTACGGGTGGTCACCGCGTCCGCGCCGAACAGCGCTACGTCGGCCGTCCGGCTGTGGCCGTCGGACTCCAGGGTGAGGTTCTCCCAGCGCATGACGCCTCCTAGGTAGGCCTGCCCCCCGAGTGAAACACTTGTTCGAATTACTGTGCAAGTGTCATTCCCTACCTCTTCCGACGCCCTGGGGCACCCCGATTTGGGTGACCGAGTGCGGGGGTGGTTGGCTTGCCCCGACCCCGAGAACGCAAGTCCTGGAGGAACGAAATGGCGCAGGTCGAGGCCACCACCGAGCGGGTCGTCGCAGCCGACGCGGAGAAGGTGTTCGACGCCCTCGCCGACTACACCGGCACGCGCGCGAACCTGCTGCCCGAGCAGTTCAGCGAGTACGAGGTGCGCGAGGGCGGCGACGGCGAGGGCACGCTCGTCCACTGGAGGCTCCAGGCCACCAGCAAGCGCGTCCGCGACTGCCTCCTGGAGGTCAGCGAGCCGACCGACGGCGAACTGGTCGAGAAGGACCGCAACTCCACCATGGTCACCACCTGGCGGGTCACCCCGGCCGGCGAGGGCAAGTCCCGCGTGGTCGTGACCAGCACCTGGAACGGCGCCACCGGCATCGGCGGCTTCTTCGAGCGCACCTTCGCCCCCAAGGGCCTCGGCCGCATCTACGACCTGGTCCTCGACAAGCTCGCCACCGAGGTCGAGAAGTAGACCCCAAGAGCCAAGCCGCCAGGGCGCGTTGACGCCCTGAGGGCTTCCCTCACCGGTTCGGGTGGATCTCCGTTCGAGCCGGGCGTACGCCGTAACTCGTCACGCTTGCTCACAGTTGTCGCCTAAAGCGGGAATTGTGCGGCAGGCGCGACGAGGGGAGCGGTACGTGGGCGGGACGACTCTGGTGCAGGACGAACGGCCCTCGACGCCCCCGGAGACCCCGGTCCCCGCACCCGTGGAGAAGGCCGAACTCAGCCCGCGCCGCGTGCGGTTGGTGTTCCTCGGCCTGATGCTCGCGCTGCTCCTCGCCGCGCTCGACCAGATGATCGTCGCCACCGCGCTCCCGAAGATCGTCGGCGAACTGCACGGCCTGGAGAAGATGTCCTGGGCGATCACCGCCTACCTCCTCACCTCCACGGTCGGACTGCCGGTCTACGGCAAACTCGGCGACCTCCTCGGCCGCAAGAGCGTGTTCCAGTTCGCGATCGCGGTCTTCGTGATCGGCTCCGCGCTGGCCGGCCGCGCCCAGTCCATGGACCAACTCATCGCGTTCCGCGCGGTGCAGGGCATCGGCGCCGGCGGACTCATGATCGGCGTGCAGGCGATCATCGCGGACATCGTGCCGCCCCGGCAGCGCGGCCGCTTCATGGGCCTGATCGGCGCCACCTTCGGACTCGCCTCCGTAGCGGGCCCGTTGCTCGGCGGCTACTTCACGGACCACCTCTCCTGGAGGTGGTGCTTCTACATCAACGTGCCTTTCGGCGTGGTGACGTTCGCCGTCGTGACCGTCGTACTGAGACTGCCGAGGCCCACCGTCAAGGCTCGCCTCGACATCCTCGGCGCGCTGTTGCTCGCCGCCGCCTCGACGTGCCTTGTCCTGCTGACCAGTTGGGGCGGGACCGAGTACGCCTGGGGCTCGCGCGTCATCCTCGGCCTCGGCGCGGGAGCCGTGGCCGCAGCCGCCCTCTTCCTCGTCGCCGAGCGCTTCGCGCCCGAACCCCTCATCCCGCTACGGCTGTTCAGGGACGCCGTCTTCAACGTCACCGCTCTGGTGGGCCTGGTGATCGGGGTCGCGCTGTTCGGGGCCGCCAGCTATCTGCCGACCTTCCTGCAGATGGTCGACGGGGCGAGCGCCACCGAGTCCGGACTGCTGATGCTGCCCATGATGGGCGGCATCGTCGGCGCGTCCATCGTCTCCGGCCAACTCATCAGCCACACCGGCCGGTACAAGATCTATCCGATCCTCGGCAGCGCCCTCGCCGCGCTCGGCATGTGGCTGCTCTCCCGGCTCGAAGTCGACACCTCCCGGCTCCAGTACAGCGTCTGGATGGCCGTCCTCGGGGCCGGCATCGGCCTGGTGATGCCCGTTCTCGTCCTCGCCGTGCAGAACTCCGTACGGCCCGCCGACCTCGGCACCGCCACCAGCGCCAACAACTACTTCCGGCAGATCGGCGGCAGCGTCGGCGCCGCCGTCTTCGGCACCCTGTTCGCAGACCGGCTCACCGACGCGCTGCGCGACCGACTCCCCCCGCGCGCGGGCGCCGGCCTCCCCGACCCGCAGTCCATCACCCCGCAGCTCGTCCACGCGCTGCCCCCGGCGCTGCGCGACAGCTACATCCGGGCCTACGCCGACGCCATGCCCCGGATCTTCCTCTACCTGGTGCCGGTGCTCGCCCTCGGCCTGCTCATCGCCTTCTTCCTCAAGGAGAAACCGCTGGTGTCCCACAACGCCCCCGCCGAGACGGCGGAGACCGCGCCCTTCAACTCCCCGATCCCGCAGGCCCGTTCGGCGTACACGCCCGGAATCCCCGTCTGTGGAACGGTCCAGCACCCGGACGGGACCGTCGTGCCCCGGGCCGCGCTCACCCTCATCGACGTCGCCGGGCAGCAGATCGGGCGGGGCGCCAGCGGCGCGGACGGGCGGTACGCGCTGTCGACGCCCGGCTCCGGGTCGTACGTCCTGATCGCGGCGGCGGGCGGGCACCAGCCGCAGGCGGTGTCGGTGACCGTGGGGGAGCGGCCCGTCGAACTCGACGTCGTCCTCGGCGGCGCCGGACGCCTCGCCGGGAGTGTGTTGACCGCGGACGGCACTCCGGTGCGGGAGGCCGCCGTGACGCTCACCAATGTGCACGGCGAGGTGGTGGCCAGTACCCGTAGCGGGCGCGAAGGCGGCTATGTGATCAGCGAGTTGGTGGCCGGCGAGTACACCCTCGCGGCCAGCGCGCCCGCGTTCCGGCCGGCCGCGCTCCCCGTCAGCGTGCAGGCGTCCCGCGAGACCCGCCAGGACGTCGAACTCGCCGGCGGCGCCGTGCTGCGCGGCACCGTCAGGGCGAGCGGCGGGCGGCCCGTCGAGGACGCGCGCGTGACGCTCCTCGACGCGGCGGGCAACGTCGTCGACACCCTCACCACCGGACCCGACGGCACCTTCCGGTTCGTCGACCTGTCCTCCGGCGAGTACACGGTGATCGCCGCCGGGTATCCGCCCGTGGCCACCGTGCTCCGAGTGGCCGGCGGGGGACGCACCGAGCGCGATCTGCAACTCGGCCACGAGGACTGATCACCGGCCCCACGGGGCGCGCAGGCGCACGCCGGTGCGGATTGGATGGAACCAATTCCAGGAATGCCGCACATGGCCACCGGCCGCCCACGTAGCGTGGTGGGTGGCGGCACAGATCTTGCGGAGCCGTGGGGAGAGAGGGCCTGGGCCATGGACCGTGGCACCGAGCGGGAGGCGCCTCCCGGCCGCGGAGCCGGGGACGACGTGGTGAGCGAACACGTCGCGGCGGGCCGTATCCCGCTGGCTGTGATCCTGATCGACCGCGACGGACTCGTCTCGCACTGGAGCCGTGGTGCCCGACGGCTGTTCGGCACCACCAAGGAAGAGGCGATCGGCCAGACGGCCGTCGACCTGCTCCCCGTCTCCGGCGCCCTGCCCGACGAGGAGGAGACCGGTCCCTACGGCGCGTTCGCGTCCTACGACGGACTCGGCCCCGACCTGGAGTCCTCCCTGGACGGGCAGCTTTCTTACCCGGCCGCCGGACGCGCCCGCCTCACCGTGCCCGAGCGAAGCGAGACGGGGGTCCCCCGGGCCGAAGGCTGGGGGAGCGATCGCGTGGACGTCCTGTGGTGGGCGTACCCGCTGGTCGGCCCAGGTCAGGAGCGGCTGCTCGTGCTCGCCGCCGACGCGGACGGACTGCGCCAGGACCTCCCCGAGGCGGACGGCGCCTTCGAGCGCATAGCACCCGGCTTCGCCCACCACACCGACTTCTCCGGCGCCGACGAACTCGCCCGGAGGCTCCCCGAGATCCTGCCCAACATGAGCGTCGACGAGAGCGCCCGTATCGTCGCGCAGGTCCTCGAACTGGGCTATCCAGTACTGGAGTTCAGCCAGAACGAGCGGGTGCCGGTGACCCCGGACTGGGGCGTCGCCCGCCGCGCCGAGCGCAAGGCGCGCCGCGAGCGGGCCGCCCTCGCGGTCGCCGAGGGCCTGCCCGTGCCCGAGGAGGTCGTGGACGAGCGCGAGGACCTCGAATACGTCGCCGTACGCGAGCGGTTGGAGTTCCTCAACGAGGTCAGCGGACGTATCGGCACCTCGCTCGACCTCGCCACCACCATCCTCGAAGTCAGCCGGGCCGTCGTCCCCCGCTTCACCGACGTCGCGGGCACCTACCTCCGCGAACAGGTCGTCGCCGGCGAGGGGTTCCCGGACGGTGTGCCGGACACCACCACCATGTGGCACCGGGTCGCCGTCGAGCACACCGACGAACCCGGGCGCTGGGACGACGTCATCCCGGTCGGCGAGGCCATGCCGTTCCCGGCGCACACCCCGTTCTTCCAGTGCATGACCAGCGGCGAACCCGTCCTCGTGCCGCGCATCAGCGAGCAGATGGGGCACATGATCGCCTCGCAGTTCGAGAAGCGCGACATCCGGCCGCTGATCACCGGCCGCTCGATGCTGGTGGTCCCGCTCAAGGCGCGCAATGTCGTCCTCGGCTTCATGATCCTGCTGCGCCACCCGGAGCGCGTCGAGTTCAACGACATGGACCGCGTCACCGGCGCCGAACTCGCCGCCCGCGCGGGCCTCGTGCTCGACAACGCGCGCATGTACACCTACCAGGAGAGTGTCGCCGAGACCCTCCAGGACAGCATGCTGCCGCACATCCCGGCACGCATGGCGGGCTGCGACATCGCCACCCGCTATCTGCCCGGCACGCTCCTCGGGCGGGTCGGCGGCGACTGGTTCGACTCGGTGAAACTGCCCGGCGCCCGCACCGCGCTCGTCGTCGGCGACGTCATGGGCCACGGCCTCAACTCGGCAGCCATGATGGGCCAGTTGCGCACCGCAGTGCAGACCATGGCCGCCATGGACCTCCCGCCCGCCCAACTCCTGCGCAACCTCGACGACTTGGCACAGCGCCTCGGCGACACCTATCTCGCCACCTGCCTGTACGTCGTCTACGACCCGATCGCGGGCGAACTCCACATCGGCAACGCGGGCCACATCCCGCCCGTGATCGTGCGGGCCCGGGACGGCCGCAGCGAGCTGCTCGACCTGCCCACGGGCGCGCCCATCGGCGTCGGCGGGGTGCCCTTCGAGGCGGTCCGCGTGCGGGTGGACCCCGGCGACCGGCTCGTGATGTGCACCGACGGTCTGGTCGAGGTGCGCGGCGAGGACATCGGCGTAGGACTCGCGACCCTGAGCGAGTCGGCGGCGCATCCGGCCGCGTCCATGGACGACGCCTGCGACACGATCATCCGCTCCCTCAACACGCGCGGCGGCCGCAAGGACGACGTCGCCCTCCTGATGGCCCGTCTGAACGGCATCGAGTCCGACGACGTCGCCGAGTGGCGGCTCGCCCCCGACCCGGTCGAGGTCGCCCGGGCCCGTGCGGTGGTCCGTGAACAGCTCCACGAGTGGGGCCTCGCCAAACTCGCCGACACCGCCGCCCTGTTGGCCGACGAACTGGTCACCAACGCCGTACGGCACTCCCACGGCCGCCGGATCGAACTGCGCCTGGTGCGCGGCGACACCCTGCTGTGCGAGGTGGACGACGACGACCCCACCCTGCCGACCCTGCTCAGCGCGGGCCCCGACGCCGAGTTCGGCCGCGGACTGCACGTGATCGGCACACTCGCCCGCGAGTGGGGCGCCAGCCGTACCACCGCCGGCAAGACCGTCTGGTTCGAACTCACCCTGCCCCGCCGCTGAAGCGCAGGTGACCGAGGGGGCGCGCGAGGCGCACATCGGCGTACACGCGTCGAATGAGCGGTGAAGGAATGCGCCGTGTGCTTGTGAGCGGGAGCCGGGCGCGATAAACCGTACTGGCCCGTCACTTACGGCGGAACGGCCTTGCATCCTGGGGAGTTGGGCATGAGCGTGACCAGTCGGTACCGGGACGCATGGGAAGGTTTCTGGCGCGAGGCGCCCGAGGAACAGGGGGCCGTCTTCTGGGACGCGTCTCCGACCCAGACCGTCGGACTCCATCTCGCCCTGTTCGAGCCGAAGTTGCGCGACCCCGGCCTCCAGATGATCGACCTCGGCTGCGGCAACGGCACGCAGACCCGGTTCCTCGCCGACCGCTTCAACCATGTCATCGGCGTCGACCTGTCCACCGCGGCCATCGACCACGCCCGGCACGCGGACCCTGCCGGGCAGGCCACCTACCGGCTCCTGGACGCGACCGACAAGACCGAGGTCGAGACGCTGCACGCCGAACTCGGCGACGCCAACGTCTACATGCGGGGTGTGCTGCACCAGGTCGACCCCGACGACCGGCAGCCGCTGGTGGACGGGATCGCCACGCTCGTCGGGGAGCGCGGTCATGTCTTCCTCGTCGAACTCGCCGAGGCGGCCCGCCCGATCATCGGCGGTCTGGCCCAGGACCCGGAGGGGCCGCCCGCGAAGCTCGCCCCGATCCTCCGCCACGGCATCGCCCCCGGCGAAGTCTCCGACGACGAGGTGCCCGAGCTCCTCCGCGCGGCCGGCCTCGCCATCCTCGCGAGTGGTGAACTCCCCCTGATCACCACCGAGTTCAGGCCCGACGGCGCCCGCATCGAGCTGCCGTCGAAGTGGCACATCGCGGGCCGCGCGACCACGTGAGGCGACAGGGGGAGGCGGGGCGGCTCACCGCCTCCCCCTGCCCGTCAGACGAGCCCTACCCGAACTGGTGCTTGAGGAACGACCCGGACCACGCCATCAGGTCCGCGGGCACGTAGTACCCCTTCTCGTCGTTGATCGCGTCCCAGTTCTTCGCGACGTCCTCGACGGAGGCATCGCCCCCTTCGTGCGCGTACCCCTCCGTCGAGGCCAGGAACACCCGCGCGAAGCGGCCCGCGCCGGCCGTGTAGATCTCCCCGCTCACCGGGACGCTCTCGTGCGCGAGGTAGGCCACCATCGGCGCCACCGCCGACGAGGGCATGTACGGCATGCCTTCCGCGGTCACGGCGGGTTCCTCCTCGGGGCCGCCGCCCATCCGGGTCATCGCGGCCGGCGCGATCAGGTTGACCTTGATGTTGTGCGGCTCGCCGGCCAGCTTCGCGCTGCGGGCCATGCCGACCGTGCCCGCCTTCGCGGCGGCGTAGGACAGGTTGTTGTCCATGCCGAACATGCCGCTGGAGGTGGTGAGGACGACCCGGCCGTAGCCCTGCTCGACGAAGTGCGGCCAAGCGGCGCGCAACGTGTTGAAGGAACCGAGGAGGTGGACGGCCAAGTGCCGTTCCAGGTTGTCGAGTTCGATCTCCGGCAGGCCCGCGTAGCGGATGATCCCGGCGTTGTTGACGAGGACGTCGATGCGGCCGAAGTTCTCGATCGCGGTGCCGATGATCGCCTCGCCGCCCGCGCTCGTGGACACGTCGTGGATGTCGGCCACTGCCTCACCGCCCGCCGCGACGATCCCGTCGACGACCTTCTGCGCGGGTCCGGCGTCCGAGCCCTCGCCCTCCATCGACCCGCCCAGGTCGTTGACGACGACCTTCGCCCCGCGCTCCGCCAGCAGACGGGCGTAGGCGCGGCCGAGGCCACGGCCCGCGCCGGTGACGACGGCGACGCGTCCTTCGAAGCCGAACTCGCTCATGGGTGACTCCAGTTGTGTGCGGGAAAGCGTGGATCGCGTGGGTCGCTACCAGGTGACCGGCAGCTCGTGAATGCCGTAGGCGAGCGCGTCGTCCCTGCGGAACCTCAGCTCGTCGAAGCCGACGGCCAGGCGCAGCGTCGGGACGCGGCGGTACAACGTGCCGTAGACGACCTGCAGTTCGATGCGGGCGAGCTGCTGGCCGAGGCACTGGTGGATGCCCCAGGCGAAGGCGTGGTGGTGCCGTGCCTCGCGGGTGATGTCGAACTTCTCCGGCTCGGGGAAGGCCGCCGGGTCCCAGTTGCCCGCGGGCAGCGCGACGACGATGCCCTCGCCGGCCTTGATGGTGACGCCCTCGAACTCGATGTCCTCGGCCGCGATCCGCCGCTGTCCCAGCGCCGGGATCGTCAGATAGCGCAGGATCTCCTCGACCGCGCCCGCGACGGCCTTCGGGTCGTCCGTCTCGCGCAGCAGGGCGAGTTGCTCCGGGTTCTGCAGGAGCAGCGCGGTACCCAGGGTGATCATGCTGGCGCTGGTCTCGTGACCGGCGATCAGCAGGATCATGCACAGCATGACGGCCTCGGGCAGCGTGACCTCGCCCGCCTTGATCCGCCCGGCGAAGTCCGAGATGACGTCGTCGCTGGGCTCCGCCATCCGCTTCTGCAGCAGCCCGGCGAGATAGCCGCCCAGCGCCTCCATGGCCGCCCGGTCCTGCTCGGCGGTCTTGTCGCTGCGGGTCGCCAGCGAGGCGTGCTCCTGGAAGAACTCGTGGTCCTCGTACGGCACTCCGAGCAGCGCGCAGATCATCAGCGAGGGCAGCGGCAGCGCGAGCGCCTCCACCAGGTCGACCGGTTTCGGGCCCACGAGCATGGTGTCGATCAGCTCGTCGGTGAACCGCTGGATCTCCGGGCGCAGCTTCTCCATCCGGTTGCGCGTGAACGGGGCCGTCATCATGCGGCGGATCCGCGTGTGGTCGGCGCCGTCGGCGTTGAAGATGGTCAGCGGGTGGTGGGGGGAGTTCTCCGCCATGGCCTGGTTCGGATGCGGGAACCCGGCCTGCTTGTCGTTCGAGCTGACCCGCGGGTCGGACAGGATCACGCGCTGCGCGGCATGTCCGGTCACCAGCCACGGGGTGCTGCCGTCCCAGAGCCGGCCCCGGGACACGGGCGCCGTCTCGTTCAGGGCGCGCAGCCCGGCGGGCGGGGCGAAGGGGCAGGTGCGGTCCCGCGCGCCCGGGTAGTCGAAGATCTCCGCGTCGGGGGCGACGAGTTCCGTCTCGGCCTCGGACATGGTCGTTCCTCCAGGTGAGGGTGGGGGGAGGGGAATGCGGGGGTGAGGGTCATCCCTCGATACGGATCGCCAGCGCGGGGCACACGGCCGCCGCGTTCCGTACGTCGTCGGCCAGTTCGGCCGGCGGGTTCTCGTCCAGCAGGACGACGATGCCGTCCTCGTCCCGCTGGTCGAACACGTCCATCGCGGCGGCGACGCACTGCCCGGCGGCGACGCACTTGTCCTCGTCGACGACAACCTTCATGACAACTCTCCTGATCGTTCAGTGGGATCGTTCAGCGGGCGGGGGAGGGGACCGAGTCGACGATCTCCTGACGGCGCTGCCTGGCCTGCTTGGGCATGTTCCAGCCGAGGATCCCGGTGACCCGGCCACCGCTGCGGTACCGGGCGACGAACCGGCGGGCCGCCAACTCGCCGTCCACGACGTCCACTTCTGCATCGGCCGGCAGGAAGCCGTGCACCTGGAGCTTGGCGTCGAACTGGTCGGTCCAGAAGTACGGCACCGGTTCGTAGGGCCGGTCCTCCCCGAGGATCGCGCCGGCGACCGCCATGGCCTGCTCGGTGGCGTTCGTCCGGTTCTCCAGCCGGATCAGCCGGCCGAGCTGCTCGTGGTGCCAGCGGGCCACGTCACCGACGGCGTAGATCCCGGGCGCGGCCCGGCAATGCGAGTCGCACACCACGCCGTTGTCGAGTTCCAGCCCGCTGTCGGCCAGCCACTCCGTCGCCGGACTCGCCCCGATCGCGACCACGACCACATCGGCGGGCAGCACCTCGCCGGTGCTCAACTCGACGCCGGAGACGCGGCCTTGGGCACTGGTGAACCCTGAGACGCCGTTCCCGAGCCGGAGCCGCACGCCCCGCTCGGTGTGCAGTTCCGCGAGCAGCCCCGACACCAGCGGGCCCACTTGAAGGGCCAGCGGTCCCGTCAGCGGGCCCGCCAGAGTGACGTCCAGGCCCAACATCCGTGCCGTAGCGGCGATTTCGGAGCCGAGGACTCCTTCGCCGACGACCACCAGTCGTGACCCGGCGAGCAGATCGCTGCGCAGGGCGAGCGCGTCGTCGAGGGTGCGCAGCACATGCACACCGGTCAACTCGCCCTGCCCGGGCAGCACTCGGGGCCGTAGTCCGGTGGCGATCACGACCGCGTCGGCGCTCAGCTCGCGCCCGGACTCGGTGCGCACGGTCCGGGTCGCCGTGTCGAGACCGACCGCCGGATCGCCGTACACGAACTCGGTGTCAAGGCCGGTCAGCATCTCCTCGGTGCGCAGCGACGCCCGGTCGGGCTCCCAGGCGCCGGAGAGGATCTGCTTGGACAGCGGCGGACGGTCGTACGGGGCGTGCGGCTCGGCGCCGAGCACCGTGATCCGGCCCGTGTATCCCTTGCGGCGGAGGGCCTCCACCGTGGTCAGCCCGGACGCGGAGGCGCCCACCACCAGCACGTGGGCCACGGCCCCGGTGTCGTCCTCGATGCTCATGTTCTGCTCCGTTGCAGCGTCGTCGCGATGTACTTTGCGGGGCTCAGACGAGGTAGCGTCCGCCGTTGGTGCTGAGGGTCTGGCCGGTGACGTAGGACGCTTCCTCGGAGGCGAGGTAGGCCACCGCGTAGGCGACGTCCTCCGGCTGTCCGGCGCGCTTCATCGGCATGTTGGCGGCGGCCGCCTCCACGTCGACGGGGCCCTGGCGGACCAGCGGGGTGTCGATGAAGCCGGGCGGCACGTGGTTGACCGTGATGCCCTTCTCGATGTACTCGATCGCGAGGGCGCGGGTGAGGCCGATGACACCGCCCTTGGAGGACGCGTAGTGGGCCATGGCGGGCGCGCCGGTCTGCGCGGAGGACGAGGAGATGTTGACGATGCGGCCCCAGCCCGCCTCGACCATGTCGGGCACGATCTCCTTCGTGACCAGGAAGGGGCCCTTGAGGTTGATGGCGATCATGCGGTCCCATGACGCCTCGGAGATGCTGGTGAACGGCTCGTAGGCGGTGATGCCCGCGTTGTTGACGAGGATCGTGACGGGACCGAGGTCCTCGCGGGTGCGGGCCGCGGCGGCTGCCACCGCGCCGGCCTCGGCCGCGTCGCCGGAGACGGCGATCGCCGTACCGCCCGCCTCCTGGATGGCCGCCGCGGTCTTCTCGGCGCCCTCGGTGTTGAGGTCCCACACCGCGACCGCGGCTCCCCTGGCCGCGAGCACCTTCGCGATCGCCTGGCCGATGCCCCGGCCGCCGCCGGTGACGACCGCGACCTTTCCCTGCAGTGACATGTGCGCTCCCTTGCGCTCGTGCGCGGTGCCGGAGAACGGGCACCGGTGGTTCGTCCGGCTATTCGCCCAGGGCCTCGCGGGCCGCGGTGCGGGCCGCCACGGCCTTGGGGAAGCCGGTGTACCCGGCGGAGTGGTAGATGACCTCGGCCAGCTCGTCCCTGGTCACCCCGTTGGTGAGGGCGACCCGGACATGGGTCTTCAGCTCGGTCTCGGCGCCGAGCGCGATCAGGATGCCGAGGGTGACGAGGCTGCGGTCGCGCGGGGCCAGACCCTCGCGGCCCCACAGCGCGCCCCACACGGTGGACAGGCCGATCTCGACGAGATCCTCGCCGAACTTGCCGTCCCGCATGTCGAGTTCGCCCTCCGCGGGCACCACCCCGGGCAGCGCGGCACGAAGGGCTTTCAGCCCCGCGGCGCGCAGATCGGTGGTTTCCTTGACGTCTTCGACGCTCATGCGTGACTCCCGGTGCATGCGGATTGCATTCGTCCCAAACGAAAGTTAGATCAAACGGTCGGTACAATCAATGCCTGTCGCGGATATGGCTGGTCCAAGCTCTCTCCGTCATCGCCATTGATCGGGCCAAGCCCCTCATCTACTCTCGGTCTGAATATTCGACCGACTGGTCGAACTAACAAACCAGGCTCATGTGGGAGCCGCAGCCCCAGTCACCATGGAGCGCAAATGAGCGAATCTTCGAAGCCGGCGGTCCAGGACCGGGTCGACGTCCTCGTCGTCGGGGCCGGCGTCACCGGCATATACCAGCTGTACACCGCCCGCGAGGCGGGCTTCTCGGTGCGGCTCCTCGAAGCGGGCACCGGTGTGGGCGGCGTCTGGTACTGGAACCGCTACCCGGAGGCGCGCTTCGACTCCGAGAGCTACACCTACGGCTACCTGTTCTCCAAGGAGCTGTGGGAGGAGTGGGAGTGGTCGGAGCGGTTCGCGGGCCAGCCCGAGATCGAGCGCTACTTCAACCACGTCGTCGACAAGTTCGACCTGCGGCGCGACATCCGCACCGGCGCCAAGGTCACCTCGGCCGTCTTCGACGAGCCCTCCGGCACCTGGACCGTCCGGGTCAGCGACGGCACCGAGGTCCGGGCCCGCTACGTCGTCGCGGCCACCGGCAACCTCTCGGTGCCGTTCATCCCCGGCATCCCCGGCCGCGAGGACTTCCGCGGCGAGCAGCACCACACCTCGCGCTGGCCGAAGACGCCCATCGACTTCACCGGCAAGCGGGTCGCGCAGATCGGCACCGGCTCCAGCGGGGTGCAGATCATCTCCGCGATCGCCGACGACGTAGCGCAGTTGACGGTGTATCAGAAGGACGCCGACTGGCTCACGCCGCTCAACAACGGGCCGATCACGCCTGAGGAACAGACGGAGTTGAAGGCCAACTTCGAGTCCATCCGCGACACGCTGAACACCTCGCCGAGCGGCTTCCTGCACCAGATCGTCATGCGGTCCGGCCTCGACGACAGCCCGGAGGACCGCCAGGCGTTCTACGAGGAGCGGTGGAACGGTCCAGGCTTCACCAAGCTGACCGAGCACTACATGGACATGCTGTCGAACGAGACCGTGAACGCGGAGTGGTGCGCGTTCATGGCCGACAAGATCCGCAGCATCGTCAAGGACCCTGAAACGGCCGACAAGTTGATCCCGAAGGGGCATGGCTACGGCGGCCGCCGGCCCCCCTTCGGCACCGGCTACTACGAGACGTACAACAAGCCGAACGTCTCCCTCGTCGACATCAACACGACGCCGATCACCCGCATCACCGAGGACGGCATCGAAACCGCCGACGGTGTCGAGGAGTTCGACATCATCATCTGGGCCACCGGCTACGACTTCGGCACCGGCGCCCTCAACAGGCTCGGCGTACAAGGCCGTCAGGGCCTCCTGCTGAAGGAGTACTGGGCGGACGGCCCGCGCACCTACCTCGGTGTCGCGACGGCCGGCTTCCCCAACTTCTTCTTCCCCGGCGGCCCGCACGGCGCGACCGGCAACAACCCGCGCTACGCCGGCGACCAGGTCGAGATCATCACCGACGCCATCGTCCACGCGCGCGACCACGGCTACGACGTCGTCGAGGTCACCGAGGCCGCCGAGGAGGAGTGGACGGACGCCATGAACAACAGCAAGATGTCCTCCTTCCTGGAGAGCAGCTACTTCTACGGCGGCAACATCCCCGGCAAGCCGGTCAAGCAGCTCCTCAACCCCACGGGCCGCTGGGCGCTCCAGGAGGCGATCAACACCGTGAAGCAGAACGACTTCCCGACCTTCGTCCTCTCCAAGGCCGAGCGGCCGGACGCCTGAACGCCCGGACGCCCGTGCCGCCCTGGACGTGGGCGGCACGGGCGTCGGGGTCCGTGCGGTGCGGTCGACCGGCCTACGGCAGGAAGGTCGTGGTCCGCTGCTGGAAGCGCCACTCGCCCTCGTGCCGGCGCAGGACGTCGTCGTAACGGCCGACCAGCTCCACGGACCAGCCGGCGTCGCCGCGCCCGAAGAACGCGAGGTTGCTGGTGGCCGTCACCTCGTCCTCCGTGGCGGAGGTGACGACGGTGTTGGCCACCAGGTGCAGCTGCGGCTTCTGGGGCGCGAAGCCGCCGAAGCCCTGCCGGATCGCCTCCCGGCCCTCGAACTTGGCCATGCCGACGATCTCGGCGACGCCGTCGGGGGTGTACAGGTCGGCGAGTTCGTCGGTGCGTCCGGCGTCCAGCGCTTGGGCGTAGGCCGCGATGGCGGTCTGTACGGCCGCGGTGACGGACGGGTCGATCGAGGTGGTCATCTCACTCCAAGGTCGCGGTCAGGAAGGTCAACTGGCTTGTTGGTGGCGGCTGTTACGCCTGGTACGTCGTCTTCCTGCGGTGCAGCAGCCAGGTGCCGTCCTGGCGGCGCAGGGTGTCGTCGTAGTGCCCGACCACGCCGATCGCCCAGCCCGCCTCGCCGCGCTGGAGGAACGCCACGTCGCTCAGCGCGCGGGCCTCGTCCTCGCCCGTGGACGTCACGACGGTGTTGGTCACCAGGTGGAGCTGCGGCTGGACCGGCTCCCAGCCCTTGAAGGCCGCGTGGATGGCGTCGCGCCCCTCGACCGGGTCCATGCCGGGTATCTCCAGGACGGCGTCGGGCGTGTACAGCGCGACGAGGTCGTCGGTGCGGCCGGCGTCCTGGGCCTGGGTGTGCGCGCCGAGCACGGCCCGTACGCCCGCCACGACCCACGCCTGTGTGGATTCGCTCATTCTTCACTCCAAGGTCGGGTGTTTCGACCACTCAGTCTATTGATGAGTCGAAGATAAAGGGAGGGGGTTGCGCAGGATTCGTTGACCGATCGGTACAATCACAAATAACATGCGGGCGGCTGGTCAACGGGGACTGTCGCCGAAGGAGGCGTGAACATGACGAAGCGTTGGAAGCAGCGTCCGCCGGGCTCGACGTGGGGCGATTGGGGCGAGGACGACGAACTGGGTCGTATCAATCTGCTCACTCCCGAGAAGGTCCTCCAGGGGGTCCGCGAGGTCGAGCACGGCATCAGCTTCAGCCTGAGCCTGCCGCTCGACTATCCGGGCGGGAGCGAGCTGAACCAGCGGCGCTACCCTCCGATCCTGCGGCCCACCGAGGACCTGGAACACAAGCAGGACGTCTTCTACAACATCAAGGCGCGCGAGCACTTCTCGCCGCACCTCAGGGACGTCTGGTCCGACGACGTGGTGACCCTCTGGCTCCAGTACTCGACGCAGTGGGACGCGCTCGCCCACCAGGGCCAGGAGTTCGACGCCGACGGTGACGGCGTAGAGGAGGCGGTCTACTACAACGGCTACCGCGCGGACGTCGACATCGTAGGACCGCTGGAGGACGCCAAGGGCGACGGCAGCGGCACCCTCGGCTTCGCCCGCCACCTGGGCCTTGAGCACATGGCGGAGCACGGGGTCCAGGGCCGGGGCGTCCTGATCGACCTCGCCCACCACCTGGGCAACACCTGGCAGCCGGTCAACCTGAAGACCCTTCAGGAGATCATGGCGGCGGACGACATCGTCGTCGAACCCGGCGACATGCTCCTCCTGCACACCGGCTTCGACACCGCCGTGATGGCCTGGGGCAAGAACCCCGACCCCGTGGGCATCCACACCACGGCCTCCTACCTCGACGCGTTCGACCCGACGCTCCTGGAGTGGATCGCCGACTCGCAGATCTCGGCGCTGATCTCGGACAACTACGCCGTCGAGGGCGTCGGCGTCGGCCCCGAGGACAACACCCCGCACTCGCTGCTCCCGATCCACAACCTCTGCCTCTTCAAACTGGGCGTCCCGCTCGGCGAGTTGTGGTACCTGGAGAAGCTCGCGGCCTGGCTCCGCGAGCACGACCGCAGCCGCTTCCTGCTCACCGCGCCCCCGCTCAACCTGCCCGGCACACAGGGCAGTCCGCTGACACCGGTCGCGACCGTCTGACTGCCGGACTGCCGTTACGACGGGAAGGGCCCCCAGAGATTCTGGGGGCCCTTCCCGTCGTAGAACCGTTGTGATCAAACCGCGGCGATCCGGCGCACCGTGTCCGCGATCGTGTCCCGTGAGGGCAGCCAGACGTGCTCCAACGAGGGTGCGTACGGCGCCGGGACGGACGGCGGGGCCACGCGGGTGACCGGGGCGTCGAGGTGCCAGAAGCCTTCGTCGACTGCCATCGCGGAGAGTTCGGCGCCGACGCCGAAGTCCCGTACGGCCTCGTGCGCGATGACCAGGCGGTTGGTCTTGGCGAGGGAGGCGAGGACGGTCTCCCGGTCCAGCGGGGCGATCGTGCGCAGGTCGATCACCTCGACGCTGATGCCCTCGCCCGCGAGCAACTCGGCGGCGGCCAGGGCGTCCTGGACCATCCGCGACCAGGAGACGAGGGTGATGTCGGTGCCCTCGCGGACCACCTTCGCCTTGCCGAGCGGGATCAGGTGGTCGGCCGGGGGCTTGGGGCCCTTGAGGCCGTACTGGAGGCGGTTCTCGACGAAGACCACCGGGTTGGGGTCCTGGATGGCGGCGCGCAACAGGCCATAGGTGTCAGCGGGGTTGGACGGCATCACCACCGTCAGACCGGGGATGTGCGCGAGCAGCGCCTCCAGGCTCTGCGAGTGCTGGCTGCCCGAGGAGCGGCCGGCGCCGAACTGGGTGCGCACGACCAGCGGCATGGAGGCCCGGCCGCCGGTCATGAAGCGGAGTTTGGCGGCCTGGTTGAGGAGCATGTCGAGGCAGACGCCGATGAAGTCCATGTACATGATCTCGACCACCGGCTTCATCCCGGCCATGGCCGCCCCGACCGCCGTACCGACGATGGCGCTCTCGCTGATCGGCGTGTCCCGCACCCGGCCGGGGAAGGCCTGCGCGAGTCCGCGGGTGAGCCCGAAGACGTTGCCGCCCGCGCCGACGTCGATGCCGGCCACGAACACGCTCGGATCGGCGGTGAGTTCGTGCTCCAGGGCCAGGCGTACGGCGTCCATGGAGCGGAAGATCTCGGCATCGGCCGGGAGCGGAGCGGGCTCCGGGATGGGGAGGCGGGGGGCCGAGACGTAGTCGTGCAGGGTCTCGGGGGCGGGCTCCGGCAGGCTCCGCGCCCAGTCGATCGCCGCCTCGATCTCCTTGTCGATCTCCTCGTCCACGGCGTCGGCCGCGGCCTTGTCCAACTGTCGGCGGGCGATCAGCAGCGGGTCGCGCTCCTTGGCGGCGGCGACCTCCTCGGCGGGGCGGTAGCGCTCGGGGTCGCCCTCGTAGTGGCCGTGCCAGCGGTAGGTCTCGGCTTCGAGCAGGACCGGGCCGCCGCCCGCGCGCAGCCGCGCGACCACTCCGGTCATGGTCTGCGCGACCGCCAACACGTCGTTGCCGTCGACGTGTTGGTACTCGATGCCGTATCCGGCGGCGCGCGCGGAGAGCGGGGCGCGGTGCTGCTCGGACTCGGGGGAGAACTCGGAGTAGTGGTTGTTCTCGCAGAGGAAGACCACCGGCAGATCCCATACGGCGGCCAGGTTCACGGCCTCGTGGAACATCCCCTGGGCCACCGCCCCGTCCCCGAAGAACGCCACCACCACGTCACCGGCGGCCCGGAGTTTCGCGGCGGTGGCGACCCCGGCGGCGATCGGGAGGCCGGCGCCGACGATGCCGTTCGCGCCGTAGATCCCGAGGCCGGGGTCCGCGATGTGCATCGAGCCGCCGCGGCCGTGGCAGGTGCCCGCGTCCTTGCCCATCAGCTCGGCCATCATCGACGCCGAGTCCAGGCCCTTGGCCAGGACGTGGCCGTGGCCGCGGTGGGTGGAGGTGATGCCGTCGCGGGCGCCGAGCGGCCAGCAGGCGCCGACGGCGCTCGCCTCCTGGCCGATCGACAGATGCAGGAAGCCCGGGATCTCCGTCGCCTTGTAGAGGTCGGAGGCCCGCTCCTCGAAGCGGCGGATGCGGCGCATCCGCCGGTACATCTCCAGGAGCTGGTCCGCCCGTGCGGTGCCGGTGGTGGTTCCGATGTGGTGCGATGCCTGAGTCATACGGTCCTCGCTTTAATGTACCGTTTGGTCTAGCAAACTAGAGCGACGTCCCCGGGGCCGCTTCCCCCAGGCGTGCCGCAGCGCGGCGCCTGTGCGGACCCGGGACAGCACGCACGTCGTCACAGCAAGGGGAGAGAAGACATGCCACGACCGCCGGGTCATGGGCCGGGCTTCGAAGTCAGACGCCAGAAGATCATCGACACCGCGGCGTCCCTGTTCGCGCAACAGGGCTACGCGGCGACCTCCATCAACGACCTGGGCCGCGCGGTCGGGCTCGCCAAGGGTGCCCTGTACTACTACATCGGCTCCAAGGAGAACCTGCTGATCGAGATCCAGTCGCGGGTGCTCGGCCCGCTGCTGGCCCGCGCCAAGGAGATCGCGGCCCTCGACGAGGTGCCGCTGCTGCGGCTGCGCCTGCTGTCCGAGTCGCTGCTGACGATCATCTTCCGCCGGCTCGACCACATCTGGGTCTACGAGCACGACTACCGCAGCCTCAGCGGCAAGGAGCTGGAGATCGTGCTGCGGCAGCGCGCCGACTTCGAGCACCTGATCACCGGCCTGCTCACCGAGGCCGTCGAGGAGGGGACCTTCCGCGCGGTCGAACCGCACCTGGCCACCCTCCAGTTCCTCAACCTGCACAACCACACCTACCAGTGGGTGCGGCCGGACGGCAGCTGGGACGCCGCGTTCCTGTCCGGCGAGTACTGCGCGACCCTGTTCCGCGGTTTCGCCGCGAACGTCGGCGAACTCCCGGACGTCGAGGCGCTGGCCGCCGACTTCAAGCGGGCCCGGCCCGAACTGCCCCTCGACCCCGAGGCGTTGTGGGAGTCGGAGTCGGTCTCCGTCGCGAGCTGACCGGATCCGCGGTGCGCCGCCGCTTCGGCGCACCGCGGGACCCGTCGCCTCACGCGCCGTTGACGAGGGCCTTGGCGATGACATTGCGCTGGATCTCGTTCGTGCCCTCGCCGATCTCCAGGATCTTGGCGTCGGCGTAGAAACGGGAGATCTCCGACTCGCGTACGTACCCGTAGCCGCCGTGGATCTGCACCGCCTGCGAGGCGGCCCGGTTGGCGACCTCGGAGGCGTACAGCTTGGCCATCGCGGCCTCCGTGCTGTGCGGACGGCCCTGATCGGCGAGCCACGCGGCGCGGTACACCATCCAGCGGGCCGCCTGGTACTCCGTACCGATGTCCGCGATCTTGTGCGCCACGGCCTGGAAGTCCGACAGCGGACGCCCGAACTGGTGCCGTTCCTTGGCGTGTTTGATCGCGAGGGCCAGCGCCGCCTTCGCGAGCGAGAGGCCCAGCGCCGCCACACTGATCCGGCCGCCGTCGAGCACGGACAGGAACTGCCGCAGCCCGTTGCCCTCCTCGCCGATCAGATGGTCGTCGGAGACCCAGCAGTCGGTGAACACCAACTCCCTTGTGTCCATGGCGTGCCAGCCGAGCTTCTTCAGCTTCGCGCCGACCGTGTAACCGGGTGTCCCGGTCGGCACGTAGAAGGTCGCGTACCCCTTCCGGCCGTCCGCGCCCTTGCCGGTCGTGGCCAGCAGGGTGACGCCCTGGCTGATGTCGGTGCCCGCGTTGGTGATGAACATCTTCGTGCCGTTGATCACCCAACCCCCGTCCGCCCGGCGGGCGGTGGTCGCGATACCGGCCGCGTCGGAGCCGGCGTCCGGCTCGGTCAGCCCGAACGCGCCGATCGCCTCGCCCTTCGCCAACGGGGTCAGCCAGCGCCGCTTCTGCTCCTCGGTGCCGTACGCGAGCAACGGCAGCGTGCCGATCGTCGAGTGCGCGTTCCACGAGGAGGCCACCGACTGGTCGGCGGCGCCGAGTTCCTCCATCACCGCGACATAGGTGACCGTGTCCGAGCCCGCCCCGCCGTACTCCTCCGGCACGAGCATGCCCATCAGGCCGAGTTCGCCGAGCTTGGTGAAGATCTTGGTGGGGAAGACCTCGTTCTCGGACCACTCGGCCGCGTGGGGGGTGATCTCGTTGGCCGCGAACTCGCGGACCATGTCCTGGA
The DNA here is from genome assembly GCF_044457385.1 of Streptomyces sp. NPDC050548. NCBI lineage: Bacteria > Bacillati > Actinomycetota > Actinomycetes > Kitasatosporales > Streptomycetaceae > Streptomyces > Streptomyces sp. NPDC050548. The sequence goes on along the minus strand of NZ_JBITGV010000005.1, from coordinate 120,696 downwards.
GAGCGAGGGTCTCCTCGGGCAGGTCGAAGTCCATGTCACAGTCCCTTCGGGGTCAGCAGCACCTTCAGGTGCCTGGCCCGGTCGGCGGCCAGGTCCTCGAAGACACCGGCTCCTCCCGAGAGCGGAAAACGGCCGGTGATCAGGGTGGAGGCATCCAGCCGTCCGGTGCTCATCAGATCGATCACGCGCGGGATGTCGAAGTTGTAGCCGAGCGTGCCGACCACCGACCGCTCGTAGAACACGAGTTGGCCCATGTCGAACTCGACGCTGCCGTGTCCGACGCCGGCGAGTACGACCCGTCCGCCGCGCCTGACGATCGAGACGGCCTGGCCCGCGAGGGCGGGTACGCCGGTCGCGTCGATGACGACGTCCGGGCCGATGCGGTTCGTTCGCACGAACACCTCGCGCCGTACGTCGGTTTCGCGCGGGTCGAAGGCCTCGGTGACGCCGATGCCGAGCAGCATCTCGCGCCGCCCTGCGAGGGGTTCGCTCACGAACAGGCCTGCGGCGCCCGCGATTTGGGCGGCCAGGACGACTGCCACGCCGATCGGGCCGCCGCCGACGACCAGTACGTTGTCGCCCGGCTTGACTCCGGCACGGGTGACTGCGTGCAGGCCTACCGCCAACGGCTCTGCCACGGCGGCCAGTTCGTCGCTGACGTTGTCCGGGAGGCGGGTCAGGCCGGCCAGGGGGACGGTGACGCGTTCCGCGAAGCCGCCGGGGGAGGCGAGGCCGACCGAGCCGCTCTTGGGGCAGATGTGGTACTCGCCGCGCGTGCACCAGAAGCAGGTGCCGCAGCGCCAGACCGGGTCTGCGGTCACTCGGTCGCCGACCTTGATGCCGGGCGCGTCCGCTCCCAACGCGGTTACTGTGCCGCTGAGTTCGTGGCCGAGGGCGAGGGGTGGCTTGGTGCCGGTGAGGGGGTGGGGGCCCTCTCGGATCATGTGGGGGCCTTCTAGGTATTCGTGGAGGTCTGTGCCGCAGACTCCGCACCACGACACTTCTACGACAGCCTCGTGGGGGGCGGGTTCGGGGGGTTCGGGTACCTCTTCGAAACGCAGATCTTGTGCACTGTGCCAGACGAGTGCCTGCATGGTCTTTCCGCCCCTTTCGTCTGCGGGTTCGTTGTGGCTGGTCGCGCAGTTCCCCGCGCCCCTAAGGGGCGCTCTTCTTGCCGCGGTTCAGAAATGAGCGGAGGCCCGCACTCGCGTCCTCCGTGGCGAACACCCCTGTGAACAGGGACCGTTCGAGCGCGAGCCCTGCCGCCATGCCCGCGTCCGTGCCGTGGTCCACCGCCTCCTTGATCGCCTCCAGGGCGGCCGGTGGGCCCTCGGACAGTTGGCGGGCGTAGGTCTGGGCGGCCTTCAAGGCGTCGCCCGCCGGGACGACCTCGTCCACCAAGCCCAGCCGTAGCGCCTCGTCCGCCTTCACCCTGCGGCCGGTCATCAGGAGGTTCTTCGCGCGGGACGGGCCGATCAGGCGGGACAGGCGTTGGGTGCCGCCCGAGCCCGGCATGATGCCGAGCTGGACCTCCGGCTGGGCGAAGATCGCGTCCTCTGCCGCCACCCGGTAGTCGGCGGCCAGGGCCAGTTCCATGCCGCCGCCGAGGGCGTAGCCGGTGACCGCCGCGATCACCGGCATGGGCAACCGCGCCACCTCGTCGAAGGTGCGCTGCAACGCGCGGTTCCAGCCACGTATCTCCTCCGGGCCCATCGCGGCCAGGGCCTTGATGTCGGCGCCGGCCGCGAAGAGCCGTTCGCCGCCGTGGAGGACCACGGCCCGTACCGCGGGGGAGTCGGTCAGCTCGCGTACGCGGGCGGACAGCTCCTCTCTCTGCAGGGAGTCGAAGGCGTTCATCGGCGGGTTGTCGAGGCGGAGCGTGACGACCGGTCCATCGGTGTCCAGTCGGATGCGTGGCACGTAGAACCCTCCTCGTCGGCGGAAGCGGCGGAAGCGGCGGCACGTGCGCCCGGGTGGTTGTCGATGCGCACGTGCCGTCGTAAAGTGCGGCTCATAGGTTTTATAGACCAAGGGGTACACTAAATTATGTGAGTGGGCAACCGACCGGTCGGGATCCGGTTTGCCCCATGAGCCGTGGTCGAGCCGTGTTCAGCGCCGAACACCACAGAGCGAGAGTGAGCCGTGCACAATTTCGCGAGCATCCTCGATTACCACCTGGCGCAGCGGCCCGAGGCCGTCGCCGTCGTCCAGGACGAGCGTTCTCTGACCGTCCGTCAACTGCACGAACGGGTGAACCAGTTGGCGGCCGGTCTGGCGGAGCTGGGTGTCGGGCGCGGCGATGTCGTAGGTCTGCTGCTCTACAACCAGCCCGAATTCCTGGAGCTGGTGTACGCCACCAACCGGCTCGGTGCGGTCTTCCTGCCGCTCAACTACCGCCTCTCGGAAGAGGAGTGGCAGTACATCCTCGGGCACGCCCAGGCCAAGGTGATCGTCACCGAGCCGGAGTTCGTCCGGGCGGTCGAGCGCAGTGCCGGGTGTCTGACGGATCTGGAGCACCGGGTGCTGATCGGCGGGGGTGAGCCCTCCGAGGAGCCGTGGACCGGTTACGAGGAGTTGTTGGCCCGGCACAAGGGGGAGCGGGTGGAGCCCGTGGACGTCGAACTCGACGATCTCCAGCGGCTGATGTACACCTCCGGGACGACGTCTCGGCCCAAGGGTGTTCGGATCACCTACGGCAACCTTGAGGCGAAGAACCTCGCGCACATCGTCCACTTCGGGCTGACGGCGGCGGACACCACGCTGGTGTGCGGGCCGCTCTATCACGTGGGTGGGCTGGACATGCCTGCTCTCGGGGTGCTGCACGCGGGCGGGAGTGTCGTACTTCAGCGGAAGTTCGATCCGCAGGGTGTGCTGGACGCGATCGAGAAGCACCGGGTCACCAATGTGTGGCTGGCGCCCGCCATGGTCAACGCGGTGCTTGAGGTGCCCGATCGCGAGGAGTACGACACCAGCTCGGTGCGCTTCATTCTCGGCGGCGGTGAGAAGACCCCCGAACCGGTGCTGCGGCGGATCATGACCGCCTTCCCGAACGCCTGGTTCGCCGATGCCTACGGGCTGACCGAGACCGTCTCCGGCGACACGTTCCTCGACCGCGAGCACTCGCTGTCCAAGCTCGGGTCGGTCGGGCGGCCCGTGCCGCAGACGCGCGTGCGGATCGTCGGCGACACGGGCGTCGAGGTTCCGGCCGGCGAGCTGGGCGAGATCACGCTGCGGGGGCCGAAGGTCTTCGCCGGGTACTGGCGCGACGAGAAGGCCACCGCGGCGGCCCTGAGGGACGGCTGGTTCCACACCGGCGACATCGGGCACGTCGACGAGGACGGTTTCCTCTATATCGACGACCGGAAGAAGGACATGATCGTCTCGGGCGGCGAGAACATCGCCACGCCCGAGGTGGAGCGCGTGCTGTACGAGCACCCGGCCGTGCTGGAGGCCGCCGTGGTCGGGCTCGACCATCCCCGGTGGGGTGAAGTGCCGCGCGCCTTCGTGGTGTTCAGGCCGGGTGAGGACGCCGGCGCGGAGGAGCTGCGGGAGTTCTGCCGGGCGCGGCTCGCCAAGTTCAAGGTGCCGGCCCGCTTCGACATCGTCGGCGAGCTGCCCCGCACCCCGTCCGGCAAGGTCCTGAAGCGGACCCTGCGCGACATTCCCGCGGAGGGCTGAGCCATGACGGAATCCAACGATGTCAATGCCCAACTCCGGCTCGACGGGCGGACGGTGTGGGTGACGGGTGCGGGGAAGGGGCTCGGGCGGGCGATCGCCGTCGCGCTGTCCCAGGCGGGTGCGACGGTGGCCGCAACTGCTCGTACCGCAGCGGACCTTGAGAGTCTGGAGGCCGAACTCGCCGCGCACGGCGGCAAGGTGCTGGTGCTGCCCGGCTCGGTCGCCGACTCCACCGTCGTACGGACCATCGTCGAGCGCATCACCGACGGCACCGGCCGTCTCGACGCGGTCGTCAACTGTGCCGGTACGAGTCCCCACTTCACCCGCAGCGAGCGGGTCACCGACGAGAACTGGCAACAGGTCATCGACGTCAATCTCCAGGGCACCTTCTACTGCTGTCGCGAGGCGGGGAAGGTGATGCTGGAGCAGCGTTCGGGTTCGATCGTCAACGTCTCCTCGGTGCACGCCCGTACCGGCTTCGAGCGGATCGCCGCCTACGCGGCCAGCAAGGGCGGGGTCGAGGCGCTGACCAAGGCCCTCGCCGTCGAGTGGGCCGACCGCGGGGTGCGGGTCAACGCCCTCGCGCCCGGCTACTTCCACACCGACCTCAGCTCCGGCCTGCTGGCCAGCCGCTGGGGCGAACGCATCGTCGACAGCACGCCGTTGGGCCGCGTCGGCGATGTCGAGGAACTCGGTGGTGCCGCCGTCTTCCTCACCTCGGACGCCTCGCGCTTCGTCACCGGGACGACCCTCACGGTGGACGGCGGGTGGACCGCGCGATAGGAGGCGGATCGAGCGCGCGACAGCAGGCGGATCGACCGTGCGGGAGAAGGCGGGTGGACCGTACGGCAGTTGGCCGATTCACCTGCGGTGGCTGGGGCTTCAGGTGTGCACGGAGGCGCTCGTCCGTGAGCCTTTCTGTCCGTGAACTGGCTTGAAGAAGCCCGGCCGCCCCGGCATCGTGAGGTCGGGGGACGCGGTCCGAATCGTTGGTGGCAGTGCGACTTCGCGGCCTGAACTCTTCCGTTGACGCGGTGCTCAAGGGGGAGGGATCCGCATGCCGGAAACGGTGTTTCTGGGCCGTGAGGACGAACTCGCGCGGATGGCCGCCCGGTTGCGCCGCGTCGGGCACAGCGAACCCCAGGTCGTCGTGGTCGACGGCCCCGCGGGGATCGGCAAGACCTCGCTGGTGCGCCGGTTCCTGAAGGACCTGGGGGCGGCCTACCGGGTGCTGCGGGCCAGTGGCTCGGAGAGCGAGGCGGACCTGCCGTACGGCGTGCTGGCCCAGCTGGTGGCGGGCCTCGCCGACGAACCGGACGTCCCACTGCGGGACTTGAACGGCTGCGGACGGGCCGGGTCCGCACTGCCGGATCCGATCGGCGTCGGCTCCGCGCTCATCGACGCCCTCGGCCGCGCCCAGGACCGGTCCCCGGTCGTCCTGGTGATCGACGACATGAACTGGGCCGACACACCTTCGCTGCACGCGCTCACGTTCGTGCTGCGGAGGCTGCGCGTGGACCGGGTGCTCACGCTGCTGGCGGCCCGCGACACCGTCGACCCGCGACTGCCCGCCGGACTACGCCGCGTCCTGGCCGAGGACGGCACGCTCCGGCTGACCCTGGACGGACTCGGTGTCGACGAACTGGCCGAATTCGGGCGTGCGTTGGGCGCTGCCCCGCTCTCGCGGCGGGCCGCCATCCGGCTGCAGGCGCACACCCACGGCAACCCGCTGCACACCCGTGCCCTGCTCGACCAGGTCCCCCGTGACGTCCTCGCCGCGAGCGACGCGGCACTGCCGGCCCCGCGCAGCTACGCACGTCTCGTCAACGACGGACTCGCCGCATGCACCTTCCCCGCCCAGCGGCTGGTGGCCGCGGCCAGCGTGCTCGGTATGTCCAGCCCGCTCCACAAGGCCGCGCGGGTCGGGGAAGTGGCCACCCCGCTGGACGCCCTGGAGGAGGCGGTGGCCGCCGGACTGCTGGCCGAGGAACCGGCCGTGGACCTGCCCCGGGCCACCTTCGCCCACCCACTTCAACGGGCCGCCGTCTACCAGGGGTTGGGGCCGCGCCGGCGCTCGCATCTGCACGAGGCGGCGGCCAGGCTCGCGGACGAACCCGCCGAGGCGCTCCGCCACCGGGCCCGCGCCGCCGTCCAGCCGGACGCCGGCCTCGCGGACGAACTGGCCGCGTACGCCGCCCGGCAGGCCGACGAGGGTGCCTGGTCGGCCGCTGCCGCCTACCTCATGTCGGGCGCCCGGCTCACCGCCGACCGCACCCGCGCCGAGGAACGTACGGTCCAGGCGGTGGAGTACCTGCTGCTCGCGGGAGACGTCGGCCAGGCCGTCGAACTCACCGACACCGTACGGGCGTTGCCGCGGACCGCGCAGCAGCAGTACGTGCTCGGCCGCTTGGCCCTGGAGTCCGGCCGCCAGGACGAGGCCCGCCGGGAACTGACCGCGGCCTGGCGCAGCCGGAGCGCCGACACCGAACCGGAGACCGTGCGCTGCGTCGCCGAACAGATGGCCTGGCTGTGCCTCATCCAGAGCGACGCGCACGGCGCGGTCGGCTGGGCCCGTCGCGGACTCGACACCGGACCCGGCGACCGGACCTCGCTCCTGCGCGACGAACTCACTCTCGCGCTCGCGCTGACCGGGCGGTTCGACGAAGGGCTCAAAGCCGTCGCGGACGTGCCCGAGCACGGCCCCTACGCGGGCGCCAAGGAACTCGACGGACTGTTCGCGCGCGGCGCGCTGCGCATGTGGAACGGGGAGTACGCCGCCGCCTGCCGCGACCTGAGCGAGTCCTGCGCCGCGCACCGCAAGGGCGGTCTGCCGTCGGTGGTCGCCCCCTCCCTGGGCTATCTCGCCGACGCCGAGTACCGCGCCGGACGCTGGGACGAGGCCATCGCCCACAGCACCCAGGCCGTGTCCCTGGCCGAGGACACCGACCACAAGTCGATGCTGGCCCTGGCCCACGCGGTCGCCGCCTACCCGCTCGCCGGCCGCGGCGACTTCCCCGCCGCGCGGGAGCACGTCCGGTGTGCCATCGAGTACGCGAACCGGCTCGCCGACGCCAACGACCTGGCGTACGCGATGAGCGCACTGGCCCTGCTGCGGGCCGCCGAGAGCGACCACGCCGGCGTGGTCGAGGCGCTGAGCCCGCTGCTCGGCCCGGAACTCGCCTACCGCGACGCCATCGACGAACCCGGGGTCTTCCCCTGGCGCCACCTCCTCGTCGAGGGCCTGGTCCGCACCGGCCGCACCCGCGAGGCCGAGGAGGTGCTCGTGCCGTACGAGACGCTGGCCGAGGCCCGTGGCCGCCGGCCCGACATGGCGGCCGCCGCCCGCTGCCGCGGCATGGTCGAGGGGGCGCGCGGCGACACCGACGCCGCCGAGCGGGCCTTCCGGGCCGGACTGCGCCACTGCGGCCAGGACACCACCTGCTGGGAGCGGGCACTGCTGCACCTCGCCTACGGCGCGTTCCTGCGCCGTGGCTCCAAACGCGGTGCCGCCGCCGTCGAACTCGACGTCGCCTGGGCCGCGTTCACCCGGCTGGACGCCGTGCCCTTCCTGGAACAGTGCCGGACGGAACTCGCCGCCTGCGGACGCACCTCGGCCCGCCCGCGCACCGCCTCGCACTCGGTGCTCACCCCGCAGGAACTCACCGTGGGCAGCCTCGCCGCCCAGGGCCTCAGCAACCGGCAGATCGCCCGTGAGCTGGCCCTCAGCATCAAGACCATCGAGTACCACCTGGGGCACATCTACGCGAAGCTCGGCCTCACCTCACGGGTGGGCCTCGTCGAGGCCCTGGCTCCCTCACCCTGAGAGCCCGCCGGCCCGGGGTACCCCCCGGGCCGGCCCACAGCGATGCCCTCGTGCCTACGGCTCGATCAGGAACAGTTCGCTGGTCTTGAAGTCGGCGTCGAAGTTCCGCAGACCGACGAGGAGGTAGGCGTACACCTCGCACAGGTGCCCACCGCGCCCCTTCAGCGCGGACGGCTCCACGTGGTACACGAACTTCTGGTCCTCCTGCGGCCAGTTGGCGTCCATGAAGGAACCCTTCGTGGGGCCCGCCGCCTTGAACGGAATGTTGTTGTTCGCGGTGATGTCACGCACGATGATCTCCGCCTGGTACTTGCCACCGACCCCCAGAAGCGTCGACCCGCACTCCGCCTCCAGCACGATCTCGATCTCCCCGGTGGCTTCGAACGTCACGTCGGCGATAGTGCTCTTCGGCCGACGGGTGAACACCCGCACCAGCTCGACATCGTTCGGTCCCATGGTCATCTCCCTTGCGTTCCCCGAAGACGGCGAGCGGCTCGTGGATGGAGCGGCTTCGACCGTCACCTGCACGCGGACTCTAGGAACGGCCCGGGGTGCCGCGCCCCAGAGGCGGAGCCGGGGATAACCCTGGCGTGGGGACACCAGGGGGTGCGGCGCTTCCTGGTGGGCCGCATCGTCGGCGCGTAACGTGACGCAGCATGAAGATCCTGATCAGCGCCGACATGGAGGGTGCCACCGGCGTCACCTGGCCCGCCGACGTGTTGCCGGGGACACCGCAGTGGGAGCGGTGCCGTTCGCTGTTCACCTCGGACGTGAACGCCGCCGTCCTCGGCTTCTACGACGGCGGCGCCGACGAGGTGCTCGTCAACGAGGCGCACTGGACGATGCGCAATCTGCTGCTGGAGCGGCTCGACGAGCGGACGCAGATGCTCACCGGGCGGCACAAGTCCCTGTCCATGGTGGAGGGCGTGCAGCACGGAGACGTCGACGGCATCGCGTTCGTCGGCTACCACGCGGGCGCCGGCATGGAGGGCGTCCTCGCCCACACCTACCTCGCGAACTCGATCACCGGCGTGTGGCTGAACGACGTCCGCGCGAGCGAGGGACTGCTCAACGCGCATGTCGTCGCCGAGTACGGGGTACCGGTGATCCTTGTCACGGGTGACGACGTGGCCTGCGAGGACGCCCTGGGGTACGCGCCAGGGGCACTGAAGGTAGCGGTCAAGGACCATGTGTCGCGGTACGCGGCCGTGTGCCGGACACCGGCCAGGACGGCCGCCGACATCCGTGCGGCGGCGAAGGAGGCGGCGAAGCTGGCGGTCCGTCAGGAACCGGTGCGGGGCGGGCCGTTCACGGTCGCCCTCGAATTCGACGCCGAGCATCTCGCGATGGCCGCCACCGTCGTGCCCGGTGTCGAGCGGGTCGGGGAGCGGAAGGTGGCGTACACCGGCGACACCATGTACGAGGGGATCCGAACCTTCAAGGCGGTCACCACGATCGTCTCGGCCGCGGTGGAGGAGCAGTATGGCTGACATCGACGCGCGAGCCCTGGACGAGGTCGTCACCTTCACCTCGGACCTCATCCGCATCGACACGACCAACCGGGGCGGCGGCGACTGCCGGGAGCGCCCCGCCGCCGAGTACGCCGCCGAACGACTGGCCGGCGCGGGCCTCGAACCCACACTCCTGGAACGTTCCAAGGGCCGCACCAACGTCGTCGCCCGCATCGAGGGCACCGACCCCTCGGCGGACGCGCTGCTCGTCCACGGTCACCTCGACGTCGTACCGGCCCAGGCCGAGGACTGGACCGTGCACCCGTTCTCCGGCGAGATCCGTGACGGCGTCGTGTGGGGGCGCGGCGCGGTCGACATGAAGAACATGGACGCGATGATCCTCGCCCTCGTCCGCGCCTGGGCCAGAACGGGCGTACGGCCGCGCCGCGATCTCGTCATCGCGTTCACCGCCGACGAGGAGGCCAGCGCCGAGGACGGCTCCGGATTCCTCGCGGACCGACACCCCGGGCTCTTCGAGGGCTGCACCGAAGGCATCAGCGAGTCAGGGGCGTTCACCTTCCACGACGGCGGCGGCCGGGAGATCTACCCCATCGCCGCCGGCGAACGCGGCACCGCCTGGCTGAAGTTGACCGCGCACGGCCGGGCCGGCCACGGCTCCAAGGTCAACCACGAGAACGCGGTGACCCGTCTCGCCGCCGCGATCACCCGCATCGGCGAGTACGACTGGCCGCTACGGCTCACCCCGACCGTCCGTGCGGCCCTCACCGAACTCGCCTCCCTGTACGGCCTCGAACCCGACCTCGACGACATCGACCTGCTCCTCGCCAAGCTCGGCCCGGCGGCGAAACTCGTCGAGCCCGTCGTCCGCAACAGCGCCAACCCGACCATGCTGAACGCCGGTTACAAGGTCAACGTGATCCCGGGCGAGGCCGTGGCCTTCGTCGACGGACGCTGTCTGCCGGGCGGCGAGGACGAGTTCCGCACCACCCTGGACCGCCTCACCGGCCCCGACGTCGACTGGGAGTTCCACCACCGCGAGGTCGCGCTCCAGGCCCCGGTCGACTCACCGACGTACGCCCGCATGCGGGCCGCCGTCGAGGAGTTCGCACCCGAGGGACACGTGGTGCCGTACTGCATGTCCGGCGGCACCGACGCCAAACAGTTCTCCCGCCTCGGCATCACCGGCTACGGCTTCGCACCACTGAAGCTCCCCGAGGGCTTCGACTACCAGGCGCTGTTCCACGGAGTCGACGAACGGGTCCCCGTCGAGGCACTCCACTTCGGCGTCCGCGTTCTGGACCGCTTCCTGAGGTCGGCCTAGCAAGTGGGGGAAAACATGCGGACGTCGGCATACGGCTCGTGGCCCTCGCCCATCGACGCGGCGCTCGCCGCCGCCCACGACGGACATCCCGAGTGGGTCGGGTTCGTCGGCGACGAGGTCTGGTGGACCGAACCACGGCCCACCGAGGCAGGCCGCCGCACCCTGGTGCGCAGCCGCGCGGACGGCTCCCAGGAATCGGTGCTGCCCGCGCCCTGGAACGTCCGCAGCCGCGTCATGGAGTACGGCGGACGGCCCTGGGCTGGAACGGTCCAAAACGGCCAACCCCTCGTGGTGTTCGTCAACTTCACCGACCAGCGCCTCTACCGCTACAAGCCGGGGAGCGACCCGGAGCCTCTGACACCGGTCTCTCCCGTGGGCGGCGGACTCCGCTGGGCGGAACCGCGGGTGCGCCCGGACCTGGGTGAAGTGTGGTGCGTTCTTGAGGAGTTCACCGGCGAGGGGCCCGGTGATGTGCGGCGCGTCCTGGCCGCCGTACCGTTGGACCGGTCCGCCGCCGAGGACCGGCATGCCGTACGCGAACTCACCGACGACCGGCACCGGTTCGTGTCCGGGCCGTGCGTCTCGCCCGACGGGCGGAAGGCCGCCTGGCTCGCCTGGGACCACCCCCGGATGCCGTGGGACGGCACGGAGCTGCTCCTCGCCGAGGTGGCGGACGACGGCACCCTCGGCGAGCCGCGAGTGGTGGCAGGCGGGCCCGAGGAGTCGGTCGCGCAGGTCGACTGGGGGTTCGACGGCTCGCTGCTGTACGCGAGCGACCGCACCGGCTGGTGGAACCTCTACCGCGACCACGAGCCGGTGTGCCCGCGCGAGGAGGAGTTCGGCGGGCCGCTGTGGAAGCTCGGCCAGCGCTGGTTCGCGCCGCTGGAGAGCGGCCTGATCGCCGTCGTGCACGGCCGGGGCGCCGCCCTCCTCGGTGTCCTGGACCCGGAGACCGGCGAGGTCGTCGACGCGGCCGGTCCCTGGACCGAGTTCACGTCCACGCTCGCGGTGCACGGCGACCGGATCGTCGGCGTCGGCGCCAGCCCGCGCAGCGCCCACGAGGTCGTCGAACTCGACACCCGCACCGGCAGAGCGCGGGTCATCGGCGCCGCCCACGACGACCCGGTGGACCCCGCCCACTACCCCGAACCCCAGATCCGCACCTTCACCGGCCCCGCCGGCCGCGAGATCCACGCCCACATCTACCCGCCGCACAACCCGAGTTGGGCCGCACCGAGCAACGAACTGCCGCCGTACGTCATTTGGGCGCACGGCGGACCCACCAGCCGCGCGCCGCTCGTCCTCGACCTGGAGATCGCCTACTTCACCTCCCGGGGCATCGGCGTCGCCGAGGTCAACTACGGCGGCTCCACCGGGCACGGCCGGGAGTACCGCAACCGGCTGCGCGAACAGTGGGGCGTCGTCGACGTCGAGGACTGCGCCGCCGTCGCCCTCGCCCTCGCCGACGAGGGCACCGCCGACCGGGCCCGGCTCGCCGTCCGGGGCGGCAGCGCGGGCGGCTGGACCAGCGCCGCGTCCCTGGTGACGACCGACGTCTACGCCTGCGGCACCATCATCTATCCCGTCCTCGACCTCGCCAACTGGGCCTCGGGGGAGACCCACGACTTCGAGTCCCGCTACCTGGAGACCCTGGTCGGACCCCTCGCCGACGTGCCCGCCCGGTACACCGAGCGCTCACCCGTCGAGCACGCCGACCGCATCACCGCACCCTTCCTGCTGCTGCAGGGCCTGGCCGACGTGATCTGCCCGCCTGTCCAGTGCGAGCGCCTCCTGGAACGGATGCGCGGACGCCAAGTGCCGCACGCCTACCTCGCGTTCGAGGGCGAGGGCCACGGATTCCGCCGCGCCGACACCATGATCCGCGCCCTGGAGGCCGAACTCTCCCTGTACGCACAGGTCTTCGGCATCGATCCGCCCGGCATCCCCACCCTGGAGCTCGGCAAGTGACCGCACTCGTCCGCCCGTTCCGACTCGCCCCCGGTGCCCGCGTGGCCGTCGTCGCGCCCAGCGGGCCGGTGTCCGAGGAACGACTCGGAGCGGGCCTGGACATCCTGCGCGGCTGGGACCTCGACCCGGTCGTGGCACCCCATGTCCTCGACCGGCACGGTGAGTTGGGCTATCTCGCCGGTACGGACGCGGACCGCGCGGCCGATCTGCAGAACGCCTGGTGCGATCCGTCCGTGGCCGCCGTCCTGTGCGCCCGCGGCGGATACGGCGTGCAGCGCATCGTCGACCTCCTCGACTGGGAGGCGATGCGCGCCGCGGGACCGAAGGTGTTCGTCGGTTTCAGCGACCCCACCGTGCTGCACCAGGCGTTCGCCACCCGGCTGGGCCTGGTCACCCTGTACGGGCCCGCCGCGGCCGGCGCCGACTTCGTCAAGAACAGCCGTACGCAGGAGCACTTGAGGGCAACCCTGTTCGACCCGGAGTCCGTGCGGACCGTCCGGGCCGACCCGGGCGGCGGCGGTGCGCTGGTGCCCGGGCGGGCCCGGGGCGTCACCCTCGGCGGCTGCCTGGCCCTGCTCGCCGCCGACCTCGGCACCCCGCACGCACCGGCGAGCGCGCGCGGCGGCCTGCTGGTCATCGAGGACGTCGGCGAACAGGCCTACCGCGTCGACCGGATGCTCACCCAACTCCTGCGCAGCGGCTGGCTGGACGGCGTCGCGGGCATCGCCCTCGGCTCCTGGTCCGGCTGCGGACCCTACGAGAGACTGCGCCCGGTGTTCCTCGACCGGCTGGGCGGGTTCGGGGTGCCCGTCGTCGAGGAGTTCGGGTTCGGGCACTGCGAAGGGGCGCTCACGATACCGCTCGGCGTGGCGGCCGAACTGGACGCGGACGCGGGCACGTTGACGCTGGACGAGCCCGCGCTGCGGTAGCCGCCCGCCCGACCGCCGTACCGCTGCCAGCCAACTCCCTTTGTTCTCCGCCGGGTTGCCCTCACTGTGGAGGTCCCCTTTGTCCCGTCGTGTCCCCGGAATCCGTACCGCGCTGGCTCTCGCGCTCACGCCCCTGCTCACCCTCACCGCCTCGTTCGCCCTCGCCGGCCGTGCCGCCGCCGCGGACCAGTACACCGTCACCGCACTGAAGTTCACCGTCCGCGCGGGCGGCCGGGACTGTGCGGTCGACGCCGACCTGTACCGGCCCGCGGGCGTGGACCGCGCCCACCCCGCGCCCGCCGTAATGGCGACCAACGGCTTCGGCGGCAGCAAGTCCGACGGGTCCACGGACGCCATCGGCAGGACCTTCGCGCGGCGCGGCTACGTCGGACTCGTCTACTCCGGGCTGGGCTTCGGGAAGTCGGGGTGCCTCATCTCGCTCGACGACCCGGACATCGACGCGGCGGCCGCGTCGGGACTGGCCGACTTCCTCGCGGGCACGCGCGCCGCGGACGACGGGACCAGGGCGGACTTCGTGACACTCGACGCGAAGGGGGACCCCCGGGTCGGGATGATCGGCGGATCGTACGGCGGCGCAGTCCAGTTGGCGACGGCCGCCGTGGACCACCGGGTGGACGCGCTCGTCCCCATGGTCACCTGGCACGACCTGGCGTACTCCCTCGCCCCCAACGACGGCGGGAGCGTACCCGGAGTCTTCAAGTGGCAGTGGACCAACGGCTTCTACCTCATGGGCGAGACCCAGCCCCTGACCGTGCCGGGCCTCGACCCCACCCGGATCAACTCCCTCGCCTGTGTGCACTTCGTCAGCGAGGCCTGCGCCCTGATCCGCACACTGAACTCCGGAAACTATCCGGCGAAGCCGATGGCGGACGTGCTCGGGTACGCCCACAGCGTCTCACCGGTGTCGTATCTCAACCGGGTCGAGGCGCCGACGCTCCTCGTCCAGGGGCAGGCCGACAGCCTGTTCAACCTCAACGAGGCGACGGCGACATACAGGACGCTGAAAGCGCAGGGGACCACGACGAAGATGATCTGGCAGTCGTGGGGGCACAGCGGCGGGGTGGCCGCCGGTGAACTCGACCTCAGTCAGGGTGACTTGGAGTCGAGTTACGCCGGGCGGCGGATCGCGGCCTGGTTCGACCGCTATCTGCGCGGGCGGACGAACGTGGACACCGGACCGGCCTTCGCCTACTACCGCGACTGGATCACGGACCCGGCCGACATCTACGCCACAGCCGACCAACTCCCTGTGCCGGACGAGAAGTTGTACCTCTCCGGCGACGGCAAGCTGGTGGACGACCGGGCGAAAGTGGCGCGCGGCAGCCGCGAGTACACCAACAGGCCTGTGCCCACGAGCCATTCGGAGAACTCGCTGAGCGGGATGACCGGCCTGCCGGACCCGGCGCCGTACGACACCCGTGGTACCTGCCTCGGGTGGACCGGTCCACCCCTGAACCGCCCGACCGACGTCGTGGGCGCCCCGAGGGCGACCCTCAAGGTCGTCTCCCCGGCCGCGCGGCGTGTGCAGAACTCCGGCGACGCCGCCGACAACCTCGTCCTCTTCGCCAAGCTCTACGACCTCGCGCCCGACGGCACCGCGACCCTGGTCCACCGGCTGGTCGCCCCGGTCCGGATCCCGGACGTCACGAAGAGCTTCACGGTCACCCTGCCGGGGATCGTGCACCGGTTCGCGAAGGGGCACCGGCTGCGGTTCGTGATCGCGGCGAGCGACGACGCCTACACCGGGAACCGGGGGATCAAACCGGTCACGGTGGTCAGCTCGCCGCGGGACACGGGGGTGCTGGAGCTGCCGGTCGTCGCGGACTGAGCCTCACCGTGCGTGATGGCCGATTCGGGCCCACCCTGGAGACATGAGCCCGAAGACCACCGAGAGCGGTGGGCGGACCGGCCAGCGGGAACGCCTGCTGACGCCCGCCCGGATCACTGTTCTGCTGCTCGCCGTCCTGGCCCTCGTCTTCATCTTCGAGAACACCCGCGCCACCAGGATCCGGCTGCTGATCCCCGAGGTCACCATGCCGCTGTGGATGGCACTGCTGGCCACGGCGATCATCGGCGCCCTCTGCGGGGCCTATTTCATGCGTCGGCGTCGCCGACCCTGACTAGGGTGACGGGATGCCGCATTCCACGTCCCGCTATCTCGCCCAGGGCCCCCGCGTGGGGATACGTCACTTCACCTACGAGGACGGTGCCGAGTTCACCGCGCGGGCCCGGGAGAGCAAGGACCTGCACCAGCCGTGGCTGTTCCCGCCGGCGAGCGGGGACGCGTACACCGCCTACGCGGGACGGCTGATCCAGGATCCGACCAAGGCCGGGTTCCTCGTGTGCGAGCTGGACGGCGGCGGCATCGCCGGGTTCATCAACATCAACAACATCGTGCAGGGCGGTTTCCAGTGCGGTGCGCTGGGATACGGCGCCTTCGCGCACGCGGCCGGGCGCGGGCTGATGCGCGAGGGGATGAACCTCGTGGTGGACCACGCCTTCGGGCCGATGCGGCTGCACCGGCTCGAAATCAATGTGCAGCCCGGTAACGCCGGGTCGATCGGTCTCGCCCGCAGCTGTGCATTCCGGCTCGAAGGCTTCTCGCCGAAGATGATCTACATCGACGGAGCATGGCGCGACCACGAGCGCTGGGCGATCACCGCCGAGATGCGGACTTCCGGTTGACCTTCATGGTGTCCAGGTCCGTGACCGTCGACTTCAGGTCGCGGAAGCCGTAGCCGAGGCCCTTCAGCGCGGTCTCGGCGCGGTCCTCCGCGAGCGCCGCCGCCATTTCCGCGCCGTCCGCCGCGTCCGACACCACCACATAGCGCCACGAGAAGTGCTTGAGCGGCGACGGTTCGTAACTGAGCGAGCCCTCCTCACTGAACCGCATGCTCAGCATCCCGTGCTCCGAGGCCTCGCCCAGCAGCCGCTGCCGCGCCTCGTCCGTCAGCCCGTCCCAGGTGCCCCGGACGATCACCCGGTACGTGTGCTGCTCGCTCATCCGCCGTTCCACTCCTCGGTCCGTGCCGTCGACCGCCCGACTCTACGTCGACCCGGACGAACCGCACGCGGAATTTCCGGCGCCCCCGCCTTTGCGGAATCCTGACCGGCGGCGCCCCTGGCCACCGCACCGGTTGCCGGGTTCCATGGTGATCGTGACGACGATCCGACGTGAGGTACTGACCCTGCCCACCGCGGAGTTGGGTCCGGACAACCCGCTGCCCCCACTGCGTCCGCTCGATGAGGCACACCGCATAGCCGACCGCGACCGGGAGGCGCTGCCCCGGGACATGGCCCGCCAGGTCGGCTACGAACCCCTCCGCAGCCTCCTGCCGACCCGCGTCCGCGACGGCTACGACAGAGACCGCGCACCCCGCCGGATCGACGCCCTGGTGATCGAGAACGACCGGCTGCGCGCCACCGTGCTCCCCGCCCTCGGTGGCCGTATCGCCTCCCTCGTCCACAAGCCCACCGACCGTGAACTCCTGTACCGCAACCCGGTGTTGCAGCTCGCCAACTTCGCCCTCAACGGCGCCTGGTTCTCCGGCGGCATCGAATGGAACATCGGCGCCACCGGCCACACCACCCTCTCCTGCGCACCCCTGCACGCCGCCCGCGTCCCCGCCCCCGACGGCGGCGAGATGCTCCGCCTGTGGGAGTGGGAACGCCTGCGCGATCTCCCGTTCCAGGTCGACCTGTGGCTCCCGGACGGCTCCGACTTCCTCCATGTCGGCGTCCGCATCCGCAATCCGCACGAGAGGCCGGTGCCCACCTACTGGTGGTCCAACATCGCCGTGCCGGAGGAACGCCGGGTCCTCGCACCGGCGTCGGAGGCCTGGCACTTCGGCTACGAGCGGCGGCTGCGCCGGGTGCCCGTGCCGTCGTACGACGGAGTGGACCGGTCCTATCCCCTCAACAGCCCTTACGCCGCCGACTACTTCTACGACCTGCCGGACGAGCGGCGGCGCTGGATCGCCGCGCTCGACACGGACGGGCACGGGCTGGTGCACACGTCCACCGACGCACTCCGGGGCCGCAAACTCTTCGTGTGGGGCACCGGCAGCGGTGGCCGCCGCTGGCAGGAGTGGCTCACCGAACCGGGCACGGGCGGCTACTGCGAGATCCAAGCGGGCCTGGCCCGCACCCAGTTGGAGCACATACGCCTCGACCCGGAGAGCGAGGTGTCCTGGCTGGAGGCCTACGGTCCGCTCGACGCCGAGGCCGAAGGGGAGTGGCCCGCCGTGGTGGACGGTGCCGAGGCCCGGCTCGAAACCGCCCTGCCCCGCGCCGACCTGGACGCCGCCTACACCGCCTGGAAGCCGTGCGCGGACACCGAACCCGGCGAGATCCTCGCCACCGGCTCCGGCTGGGGTGCCCTCGAAGTCCTGCGCACCGACTGGAAGTTGCCCGGCACGCCCTTCGCCGAGTCCACACTCGGCGAGGCCCAGGCGCCCTGGGCGGCGCTGCTGCGCAGCGGTGCGCTGCCCGAGCCGCGCCGGGTGCGGCCGCCCGGCGAGACCCCGGTCGCCCCGCACTGGCGGGACATGCTGGAGACGGCGCCCGCCACCCCGCTCACCGAGTACCACCTAGGAGTCACCCAATGGCACGCCGGCGATCGGGCGCAGGCGGTGCGCAGCTGGGAGCGGGCCCTCGAACTCGCCCCGTCCCTCTGGCCGTTGCTGCGCTGTCTGGCCGTCGCGGACCAAGAGGCCGGCAACCACGAGCGGGCCGCCGACCGGTACAACGAGGCCTTCGCCGACCTGTGCCACGAGCGGCGTGACGCCGGCCAGGGCTGGACCGCCGCCACGGCCGCGCTCGGCCGCGAGGCCGTCGAGGCACTGCTGCGCGTGCGGCGGGTCGCGGACGCCCGCGCCGTCTGGGAGATGCTGCACCCCACCACCCGCGAACGCGGCCGATTCCTGCTGCTCCAGGCCGAGTTGCTGCTCGCGGAAGGGCGGCGCGACGACGCGTGGGCGGTCTTCGCCGACGGCTTCGAGGTCGCCGACCTGCGTGAGGGAGCCGAGTCGATCGGCCGGCTCTGGACCCGCCTCACCGACGAACCACTGCCCACGCGCTACGACTTCCGGATGCGGCCGGAAACGCCCTGAGGCGAGGCGAGGCGAGGTGAGACGAGACGTGGACCGGCGGTCGGCCGTCAGCCCCGCCGGTCCACGTACTCGTAGACCGTCCCGTCCGGATGCACCGCGATCAGATTGCGGCCCACCGGTGTCGCCAGCGGGCCCGCGACGACCCGGGCGCCGAGTTCGGTGAGGAGCGTGTGCGCCTCGTCGACGTCCTTGACGGCGATGGTCGCCGAGACCTTGCGCAACACCTCCAGCTCCGCCTCGGGCCCGCTCATCAGCAGGAAGAAACCGACCGCGGCCACCGACACCCCGCCGCGCTCGAAACGGAGCGCCGAGGCGCCCGTGAGGCGTTCGTAGAAGGGGACGGCGGTCTCCAGGTCGTCGACGCAGATCCGCAGCGTGGCTCCCAGAATGTCCATACGGACGAGCCTAGTTGGGACGGCCGGGCCGAGGTGATCCTTTCGGACGATCCCGGCCCGGCCGCCCTGTCAGACGGGCTTGCGGCAGAGGATCTCGCCGTGCAGCACGGCGAACCAGCCGTCGTCCTGCTTTCCCCACTCCCGCCAGGCGTCGGCGATGGCGCGCAGCTGTTCGGTGGTCGCGTGGCCGCCCTCGGTCGCGACCGCCGCGTACGAGGACGCGACCGTGCGGTCCGCCCACAGACCGCTCCACCAGGCCCGCTCGTCCGGAGTATGGAACGTCCAGGTGCTGGAGGTGGCCGTGATGTCCGTCAGCCCCGCTTGCAGTGCCCACGACTTCAGCCGCCGTCCTGCGTCCGGCTCGCCACCGTTGGCGCGGGCCACCCGCCGGTACAGGTCCAGCCAGTCGTCCAGCCCCGGCACCTCCGGATACCAGGTCATCACCGCGTAGTCCCCGTCACGGACCGCGATGTACCCGGTCGGTTTGGTCACCCGCACCATCTCCCGCAGCGCCTGCACCGGATCTCCCACGTGCTGGAGCACCTGATGGGCGTGGACCACACAGAACGTGTCGTCCGGGTGGTCCAGAGCGTGGACGTCGGCGACCGCGAAGTCCACGTTCGTCAGCCCGCGCCCGGCGGCCGTGGCACGGGCCTGGTCCAGGATGCCCGGCTCGCGGTCGACACCGGTGACATGCCCGTCGGGGACCAGCGCCGCCAGGTCCGCGGTGATGGTGCCCGGACCGCAGCCGATGTCCAGGATCTTCATGTGCGGCTTCAGCGAACCGAGCAGGTAGGCAGCGGAGTTGGCGGCGGTTCGCTGGGTGTGCGACCGCAGTACGGACTCGTGGTGCCCGTGCGTGTAGACGGCGGTCTCCTGTGGCTTCGGCATGGCTCTACCTACCCCTTCGCGTCTTCTTCGGCGTAGGCAGAACGGTACGCGCGCATGTCGCATGATGAGACCTGCGTTTTACGATGTGGACTGACGGGTGATCAGGGACTCGGTCGGCGGCCGGTACACCGTCAGCCCCTCCGGCAACTCCGCCAAGGTCAACTCGCCTTCCACGTCCGTCACTTCACCGTCGTAGGCGAGAAGCGTGCCCGGCGCGAGACCGGTCAGGCGCAGGCGGTGGACCTGGACCGCCGCGTGAGCCGGGGAGCGGGTGAACGGACCGGCGAGGGCCGCCGCGAGCAGCCGTAGCGCCGGCCTGCGACCGCCGTGCACGACCCGTACGTCGAGCCGTCCGTCCGCCAGGTCGCCCCGGCGGCCCGAGGCGATGCCCGTCCGGTGGTAGGTGCCGTTGCCGGCGAACAGCAGCCACAACGGGCGGACACGGCCGCCGAGTTCGGCCTCAAGTGGATGCCGGTCGGCGCGCAGCACTCGCAGCGCCGCCAGCACGCCCGCGGGCCAGCCGCCGATGCGGGGCGCCCAGCGCTGCCGCTCGCGCACCAGCTCCGGATAGACGCCCAGGCTCAGGGTGTTGAGGAAGATGCCCCGGGTGGCGCCGGAGCTGAAGCGGCCGACGTCCACGCGGACGGCGTCGCCCTGTTTGATCGCCCGGCTCAGATCCCGGGGGCCCTCCACACCGAGGTCGTAGGCGAAGTGGTTGAGGGTCCCTCCGGGGAGGACCGCGAGGGGCAGGCCGTTGCGCAGGGCGACCTCGGCCGCCGCGTTCACCGTGCCGTCGCCGCCGCACACCCCGAGGACCCGGGCGCCGGCCGCCGCCTTCGCCAACTCGGCCTGGATGTCCGCCGGTTGACAAACGACGAGCTCGGCACCGGGCAGGAAGTCCGTCAGCGCGTCCGCCCGGTCCGCGGTGCCCGACGCCGCGTTGACCACCATGACCAGGCCCTCGCCGTCCTCCAGCGCCGGGACCTCCGCGCGCGGACGGGCCGACGGCACGACCTGCCCGCGGGTCGGCACCATCCCGCGCACCGCGAACGCCGCGCACGCCCCCAGCGCGGCCCCGGCCAGCACATCGCTCGGGAAGTGGACACCGGTGTAGACCCGGGACACGGCGACCGAGAACGCGATCGGGGCCACCACGGCGCCCCAGGCCGGCGACTCCAGGGCCACACCGGTCGCGAAGGCCGCCGCCGACGCCGCGTGACCGGACGGGAACGACGTGGTGATCGGCTGCCGCTTCAGCTGCCGCCCCGCCGGGACCGGGTCCAGGGCGGGCCGGGGGCGGCGCACGGTCCGCTTCCCGAGGGTGTTGATGGCGAAAGAGGCCATGCTCAGCGAGGCGAGACCCCGGGCGGCGGCCCGGCGGGCGCGCGGCGTACGGCTCGCGGCCACCGCGGCGGCCGTCGCGAACCACAGCACACCGTGGTTTGCACTCCGGCTCAGTCGGGGCAGCACCGGCTCACCGGCGGGCCAGTGCCGCTCGGCCGCCGCCTCGAAGAGACGGGAGTCCAGGGAGAGCAGCCATGCGCGCAGGGCGTGGCGGCCGGGAAGGGGGACCGTGAGGTCGACGTCGGGGCTCATGCGGTGCCGGGTACCCTGAAATGGCCGTTTGCTGCCCGGCGGACCGCCGGCGAGCCGATGCCGCCGTCGGTGGACCGTTCCAACCGTCGGCGGACCGTTTCATCGGAGGAACCCCCGCATGCGCCTGCTCCTCATCCGCCACGGCCAGACCACGGCCAACGTGGACTTCGTCCTCGATACGGCGATCCCGGGCGCCGAACTGACCGACCTCGGCCGCCGCCAGGCCGCGGCCCTCCCCGAGGCCGTGGCCGACGAGGACATCGAGGCCCTCTACGCCTCCACCCTGATCCGCACCCAGCAGACCGCGGCCCCGCTGGCCGCCGCCCGCGGCCTCGACGTCCGCGTCCGCGACGGCATCCGCGAACTGACCGCCGGTGACCTGGAGATGCTGCCCGGCGACTCCGAGCCGGGCCACGAGTACATGCGGATCGTGTTCGCGTGGGCAGCCGGTGACACACAGTTGCGGATGCCCGGCGGCGAGAACGGCGTGGAGGCCCTCGCCCGCTACGACGGCGTCATCGCCGAGGCCGCCGACAGCGGCGCCCGCACCGTCGCCATGATCAGCCACGGCGCCGCGATCCGGATGTGGACGGCCGCCCGCGCCGACAACGTCGACGTGGACTTCGCCGCCGCCCGCCCCCTCGACAACACCGGCATCGTGATCCTGGACGGTTCACCGGCCGACGGCTGGAAGGCCCTGTCCTGGGCGGGCGCACTGGTGGAGACGGCCGGACCGGACACCGAGGGCGGCCCGGCCGGACAGCCGCTCGACGCGGACCAGAAGCCGTAGCGAGGCCCTGGCGGGCACAATAAGGGTTTGCCCGGCCGCGAGGCCGCCCCACAGAATGCGTGGTCATGGGACATCTGGAAGCCGCACACCTTGAGTACTACCTCCCCGACGGGAGGCCGCTGCTCGGCGATGTGTCCTTCCGGGTCGGCGAAGGTGCCGTGGTCGCCCTGGTCGGGCCCAACGGCGCCGGCAAGACGACCCTGCTCCGGCTGATCTCCGGCGAGCTGAAACCGCACGGCGGCACCGTCACCGTGAGTGGCGGCCTGGGCGTGATGCGCCAGTTCGTGGGCTCGGTACGCGACGAGAGCACCGTACGGGACCTGCTCGTGTCGGTCGCCCCGCCCCGCATCCGCGCGGTCGCGGCGGAGGTCGACAAGGCCGAGCACGGCATCATGACCGTCGACGACGAGGCCGCCCAACTCGCCTACGCGCAGGCCCTTTCCGACTGGGCCGAGGTGCACGGCTACGAGTTCGAGACCCTGTGGGACATGTGCACCATGGCCGCGCTCGGAGTGCCGTACGACAAGGCGCAGTTCCGGCAGGTCAGCACGCTCTCCGGCGGTGAGCAGAAGCGGCTCGTCCTGGAGGCGCTGCTGCGCGGCTCCGAAGAGGTGCTGCTGCTCGACGAGCCCGACAACTACCTCGACGTACCCGGCAAGCGCTGGCTTGAGGAGCGGCTCAAGGAGACCCGTAAGACGGTCCTGTTCGTCTCCCACGACCGTGAACTCCTCGCCCGCGCCGCCGAGAAGATCGTCTCCGTGGAACCCTCGCCGACCGGCGCCGACGCCTGGGTGCACGGCGCCGGCTTCGCCACCTACCACGAGGCCCGGCGCGAACGCTTCGCCCGCTTCGAGGAGTTGCGCCGCCGCTGGGACGAGAAGCACGCCCAGCTGAAGAAGCTCGTCCTGAACCTCCGTCAGGCCGCCTCCATCTCCCACGAGTTGGCGTCCCGCTACGCGGCGGCCCAGACCCGCCTGCGCAAGTTCGAGGAGGCGGGCCCGCCCCCCGAGCCGCCCCGCGAGCAGGACATCACCATGCGCATCAAGGGCGGCCGCACCGGCGTAAGGGCCGTCACCTGCAAGGGACTTGAACTCACCGGCCTGATGAAACCCTTCGACCTGGAGGTCTTCTACGGCGAACGCGTCGCCGTCCTCGGCTCGAACGGCTCGGGCAAGTCGCACTTCCTGCGCCTCCTCGCCGGCGACGACGTGAAGCACACGGGGGAGTGGAAGCTCGGCGCACGCGTCGTGGCGGGCCACTTCGCGCAGACCCACGCGCACCCCGAACTCCAGGGCCGCACCCTCCTCGACATCCTGTGGAAGGAGCACGCGCAGGCCCAGGGCCCCGCCATGTCCCGGCTGCGCCGCTACGAGCTGACCGGCCAGGCCGAGCAGAGCTTCGACCGCCTCTCCGGCGGCCAGCAGGCCCGCTTCCAGATCCTGCTCCTGGAACTCCAGGGCGTCACCGCCCTGCTCCTCGACGAGCCCACCGACAACCTCGACCTGGAGTCCGCCGAAGCCCTCCAGGAGGGCCTTGAGGCCTTCGACGGCACGGTCCTCTCCGTCACGCACGACCGCTGGTTCGCCCGCTCCTTCGACCGCTACCTGGTGTTCGGCAGCGACGGCAGGGTCCGCGAGAGCACCGAGCCCGTGTGGGACGAGCGGCGGGTGGAGCGCGCGCGATAGCTCCCTCCGTGCGGAGGCTGCGGGGCCGGAATGTTCGTAGAGTGGACTGAAGGACCGTGAGACTCGACGAGCGGGGCACACCATGACCGGAGTCGACCCTGCGCGCCTGGACGACTCCCAGCTCATGAAGGAGCTGGAGACCATCCACCGCACGCGCCACGACACCCTGCTGTACGGCTCGAACGACGCGCTGCGCGCCCACAACGACCGCATGGCCCGGCTGGAGGGCGAGTACCTGCGCCGCCATCCGCGCCGCCTCGTGGCCCCCGGCCGTACCCGGCAGGGGGCACGCGAGCGGGAGTGACGCGGGTTTGTGCCTTGAGGTCGGGGGCAGGCGAACCTTCAGCGCTGGAGCGCAAACGCGTTCCCACCGGTGACCGTCCAACCCGGAGCATGCTCAAGGGAGTTGTGACGCACCATGCCCACTCGCACCGACAGCAGGCGACGTTCCCACCCTGACACCCCCGACACCGCGGAAGCGTTCCGCACCCTGGTCACACTGCCGCCCGGCCCGCAGCACGACATCGTCCGCGAACGCATCGTGGAGGCCTGGCTGCCCATGGCCGACCGGCTCGCCGGACGGTTCCGCAACCGGGGCGAGAACACCGAGGACTTACGCCAGGTCGCCGCCCTCGGCCTGGTCAAGGCCGTCGACCGCTACGACCCCGCGCGCGGCAACGCCTTCGAGAGCTACGCCGTGCCGACCATCACCGGCGAGATCAAACGGCACTTCCGCGACCACATGTGGACGCTGCACGTACCGCGCCGGGTGCAGGATCTGCGCAACCGGGTCCGGGTCGCCGGGCACGAGCTGGCGCAGACGGTGCCGGGGCGGCGGCCGACCGTGGCGGAGCTCGCCGCGCACGCGTGCCTCTCCGAGGAGGATGTGCGGGCCGGGCTTGAGGCGCTGGAGAGTTTCAGCGCGTTGTCGTTGGACGCGGAGGCCTCCGGCGGTTCGGACGGGTGGGCGCTGGGGGACGTACTCGGGGCTGCTGATCCGGCGTTGGACGTCGTGGTGGATCGGGAGGCTGTGAAGCCGCGGTTGGCTGCGCTGCCCGCGCGGGAGCGGGAGATTCTGTATCTGCGGTTCTTCGGGGACATGACGCAGAGTCGGATCGCGGAGGAGTTCGGGATCTCGCAGATGCATGTGTCTCGGTTGATCAGTCGGTGTTGTCGGCGGATTCGGGAACAGGTTCTTGAGGACGCCGCGTAGAGGGTTGTGTCTCGGCTGCGGGCCGGTGGGGGCTGGGCGCGCAGTTCCTCGCGCCCCTATACGAACTCGGCCGGTGTTCACTCGCTCGGGTCTCGCCGCGCGCGGCTCTCTCCTTACCGGGCTTCGATGGTGTTGCCGCCGTCCTCGGTCTAAGGAGACCCGCTCATGCGTCGCACCGCCCTTGCGCTGTCCGTCGTCGCCCTGGTCGGCGTCGCCGGTCCAGCTCTGGCCGTCGATTCCGCCGCCGAGGTCAGCCCGAGTACCGCCCAGGCGGGCGGGAGCGTGACCGTTTCCGTGTCCTGCGAGGTGGTCGGGGGGATCGCGCCCGAGACCCTGGACGCCTCGTCCCAGGCCTTCGACGGCGGGAGCGTCCAGCTGCAACGCGTGCCCGGCAACGGTGACCGGGCCGCCGGAGCCGCCTACCGGGGGACCGCGCGGATCTCCACGGACGGGGTCGAGCGCGACGCCGCGTGGACCGTCGACGGGACCTGTCCGGCACCGCCGGGCGGCCAGGGCAGGCCGTGGAGCGCGACCTTCAGCGTGGAACGCGGAAGTGGGGGCGGGCAGCGGCCTTGTCAGGAGCCCCGGGGTGATTCCTGTGCTGGTGCCGCCGTGATCGAGCGCGGGGTGCGGGCCGGGGAGGGCGGTACCTTCACCGACTCCGTGCCGGCGCTGGTCGCTGGGGGTGTGCTGATCGCGGGCGCGTTCGGTGGTGCCGTGTACCGGCTGCGCAGGCGGGCTCCGGGACACTGAGGGCACGACCAGGACACGGCACGGCACTGCACCAGGGACTGCGCGGAGGCACCATGCGGCAGGCGGACGCGGTAGGCCAGGGACCCGTCCGATACGGGCCGGTGTTTCCCGACGACGGACTGCCCGTGCTGCCGGAACTGGCCGCCGTCCTCGCCGCCGCCGCGAGCCGCACCGAGGAACAGCCGGTCGGCGGGGCCCCCGCACTGCTGGAGGCCGCGAGCGGCTACTTCGAACGCCGGGGCCTGCCCGCCGACCCCGCCCGTGTGGCCGCCGCCCCGGGCGCCCCCGCACTGCTGGTCGCGCTGACCGCCGCGCTCGGCGGTGATGTCCTGGTACCCAGACCCTGCGCGGCCTGGTGGGCGCCGTACGCCCGGCTGCTGGGCAGGCCCGTGTTCCATGTGGGCACTCCGGCCGAGTGCGGCGGGGTGCCCGACCCGTACGCCCTGCTGGAGACCGTGCGCAGGGTCCGCGACGAGGGCGGCGACCCGCGGCTGCTGGTGCTGTCGGTCGCCGACGATCCCACCGCCACCGTCGTGCCGCCCGAGGTCATGCACGAGACCGTCGAGGCCGCCGCGGGCGAGGGTCTGCACCTGGTCAGCGACGAGACCTGGCGCGACACCCTGCACGCGCCCCGGCGCAGCGTCCTGCTCAGCCCCGCCGAGATGCTGCCCGAGAAGGTCACCGTCGTCACCGACCTGGCCGGCGCGCTCCTCCCGTCCGGCTGGCCCGCAGCCGTCGCCCGCTTTCCCGCGGGCCGCGTCGGGAACGCGCTCCACGCGCGCGTGCTCGACGTCCTCACCGCACTCGGCGCCAGGGTCGCCGCACCCGTCGCCGCCGCGGCCGCCCATGCCCTCGGCGAACCCCCGCCCGTCGTCGCCCGCCGCGACACCGCCGTAGGCCTGCACGCGCGCGTGGCCGCCGCCGCGCACGCGGCCGTCACCGGGGCGGGAGCGTTCGCCCGGCCGCCGCAGGCGGGGCGTCATCTGTACGTCGATCTCGGGCCGTTGCGCCACGCGCTCACCCCGCAGGGGGTGGGCGACGCACAGGACCTGGAGGAGTTCCTCACCGCCCGGCTCGGCATGCCCGCGCCGGGCGGTCACCGTTTCGGTGACGACCTGGGCGCGCTGCGGGTACGGCTGTCCACCGGACCCCTGCTGGGCCGAACCGATGAGGAACGCGCGGAATGCCTCATGTCACCCGTGCCGTTGGAACTGCCACACGTGCAACGCGCGTTGATGTCCTTGAGGTCGATCTTCGACGATCTCCGCGACGACGCTCAGCGATGGGAGCCTCCTCGATGACGCAGCAGTCCGAGTCGACCACGACGACCCCGGACGCCGGCCGCACGGCGTCCCCGTCTCCCTTCATCCCCTCCTCCCCGCCGCTCGCCGAACCCCGCCCCCTCGGCGAACGCCGTGTGTGGCCCCGGACCTTCCACGACCGGCTCACCGCCCCGCTGCCCGGCCTCAAGGCGATCGCCCGCTTCGCCCGCGAGGGCTCCGTACGACCCCGCCCCGAGGGGCTCGCCGACATCCCCCGACTCCCCTTCGCCCCCGAGCCGTTGCCCAAGATCGACGCCCTGACCGTCGCCGTCACCTGGGCGGGGCACGCCAGTTGGGTGGTGCAGATCGGCGGCCTGACGATCCTCACCGACCCGGTCTGGTCCCGCCGCATCCTCGGCACCCCGTCCCGGATCACCCCCGTCGGCGTCGCCTGGGAGGCACTCCCGCCGATCGACGCCGTCGTCATCAGCCACAACCACTACGACCACCTCGACGCCCCCACCCTGCGCCGACTCCCGCGCCACACCCCGGTGTTCGCCCCGGCCGGTCTCGGCAGCTGGTTCCGGCGCCGCAGATTCACCCGCGTCACCGAACTCGACTGGTGGGAGGCGGCCCAACTCGACGGCGTACGGCTCGACTTCGTACCCGCCCACCACTGGTCCAAGCGCAGCCTCACCGACACCTGCCACTCCCTGTGGGGCGGCTGGGTGATGACGGCACCGGACGGACAACGCGTCTACTTCGCGGGCGACACGGGCTACGGCCACTGGTTCTCCCGTATCGGCGCCCGCTATCCGGGAATCGACCTGGCCCTCCTGCCCATCGGCGCCTACGACCCGCGCTGGTGGCTGAGCGACGTCCACTGCGACCCGGAGGAAGCGGTGCGGGCGGCCCAGGACTTGGGCGCGCGCCGGATGGCCCCCATGCACTGGGGCACGTTCGTCCTGTCGGCAGAGCCGGTCCTGGAGCCGCTGACGCGGGTCAGGGCGGCATGGGAGAAAGCCGAGTTGGTCCGAGAAGACCTGTGGGATCTACCGGTGGGAGGCTCAAGAGTGCTTGCCTAGGCGGGAGTTGTTTTCCGCACCCTGCGCCACACGGTCGGGGCCGCGCTGATCGCCACGGTCAGCGCGACCGCGGCCACCACGCCCTCCCACGGCTCGGGGAACAGCGAGCCCCCGAGGATGCCGATCAGCTGGTACGTCATCGCCCAGGCCAGACACGCCGGCGCGTTCCCCCGGGCGAACCGCCGGATCGGCCACTCGGCCAGCAGACAGGCCAACATCACCGGGATACGGCCCGCCGGCACCATCCGGGAAAGGATCAGCACCGTCACCCCATGGTCGGCCAGCTTCTCCTGCGCCTGCGTGAGCCGCTCCTCCGGAGCCCGCGCGCGGATCGCCTCCAGCCACCGCGAACCGTTCTTCGAACCCATCCCGCGCCGCCCCAGCCAGTACAGCGCGATGTCCCCGAGGAACGCGGCCAGCGACGCCGTCACGAACACCAGCGCCAACGCGAACGGCGCCGTCTGATGGAACGCGACGACGGCCGCCGAACTCACCAGCGCCCCCGTGGGAATCACCGGCACCAGCGCCCCGAACAGCACCAGCAGGAACAACGTCGGGTAGCCGATGGCCTGTTGGGTGGACTCGGGCGAGGTCGTCGTCGTCGCGGACAGCGCGTCCGCGATCCAGCTCACCGGGCGACCTGCGGACGTACGCTCTCGCCGTGCCCGAGCCGGTGCACGGCCACCGAGGGCGCCAGTTGGGCCGCGATCCGCACGAACTCGTCGCCGGGCGTGTGGAATTCGTGCGGGCGCACCGCGTCCATCCCGATCGGCCAGTACGTGCCGTAGTGCACCGGCACCGCACTGCGCGGCGCGAGACGGGCCAGCGCCTGGGCCGCGCGCCCCGCGTCCAGATGCCCCTCGCCGAGATACGGCCCCCAGCCGCCGACCGGCAGCAGCGCCACGTCGACCGGACCGACCTCCTTGGCCATGTCGTCGAACAGCCCGGTGTCCCCGGCGAAGTACGTGCGCGCCTCGCCCTCGACGACGTAGCCCAGCGCGGGGGAGCGGTGCGGTCCGACCGGTAGCCGCCGCCCGTCATGACGCGCGGGCACGGCCCGTACGACCAGGTCACCGACCATCGTCTGGTCACCGGGGGACACCTCGTCGATCCGCAGCTGCCGGAGCCGGCGCAACCCCGGTACCGCGCGGAGTGCGCCCCGGGGCACGAGCAGGCGCGTGCCCGGGGCGAGGGCGCCGAGCGAGGGAAGGTGCAGGTGGTCGGCGTGCAGATGGGAGACGAGCGCCAGGTTCGCGCGACGGGCCTCGGGCGGCGGCACCGCGCCCCGGCGGCGCCGTAGATGCGCGAGCCGGCGGGCGAACAGGGGGTCGGTGAGGACACGTACGCCCGAGTCCTCGATCGTGCAGGTGGCGTGACCCCACCAGGTGATCTCCACCGGCACCTTCTTTGCCTCCTTCGCGCGACTCCCCCGAAGCCTACGGGCAGGAGTAGGGTCGGCGGCGAAACCCGGAGGTGAGGGGGACGCCATGGGACAGGTACGCGGTGCCTCCGGTATGCCCTCGCGGGTCAGGGTCACGGCGATCGCCAGCCTGACACCGCTGGAGGAACTGGACGAGGACCCCTTCCTGGTCGACTCGCGCAGCCAGCACGCCATGTGCGCCCGCTGGGCCGCCGACCACGGCTATGTGATCGCCCGCGAACTCCTGGTGCGCGGACTGCGCCCCGACCACAGCGCCCTGTGGGACGGCGTCCGCCCCGGCCTCGACCTGTTCGTCGCCCCCAGCCGCCGGGTCCTGGAGAGCGCGCTGTCCTCCGTGGAGGAGTTCACCGACGAGTGCGCGCGCCGCGGGGTGCGGATCGAGACGGTGGGCCGCGCGGAACCCTGCTACGACGCCCAGATGAAGGCCAGCGTGCACCGACGGCTGTCCATGCCGACGGCGGGCTACGACGGCCGGTGACATCTGGACCGTTCCACCCGTTGTGACAAGGTGGGTGGAGGCCCGCCAGGTCGACGGGCCCGGGACGTGAGGTGTACGGGGCGTGGGTGGAGCGCGTTGGCGGCGGCTCGCCAGTCAGGTCGGGCGGAGTATCGCGGTGTGGGCGGTCTCCACGGTCACCATGCTGGTGCTCGCCGGGATCCTGCCGGACTTCAAACTCCAGTCGGCGGACGGTGACAGTGCCACCCGTATCGGCGTCACGGCGGCGTTGGGCGCCGGCGCCTTCGGTGTGCTGTCGGCCCTGGTCTGGCCGCTGCTGGTACGGCTGCTGCTGCTCGTGCCCGCGCTCGTCCTCGGCCTCCTGGTCTTCGTGCTCAACGGGTCGCTGCTGCTGATCGCCCTGCGCATCAATCCGGACGGCGGGCTGCGCGGCCAGGTCGCCCCGGAGACCGCCGTGGTCGTCGCCGCCGTGATGTCCGCCGTGGCCTCCGCGACCGGCGGTGCCCTGGCCGTCCGGGACGACGACGCCTACCGCCGCCGCCTCTACCGCCTCGCCGACCGCCGCCGCAGAGCCCTGCCACCAGGCCCCTCCAGTCCCGGCACCGTCTTCCTCCAGCTCGACGGCGTCGGCCACGACGTCCTGCTCGACGCGATGGAGAAGGGGCTGATGCCGACCGTCGCGCGACTCCTCGGCGGCGACCGCCCCACTCACCGCCTCACCCCGTGGCGCACCGACTGGTCCAGCCAGACCGGCGCCAGCCAGCTCGGCATCCTGCACGGCTCCAACCACGACATCCCCGCGTTCCGCTGGTACGAGAAGGACACCGGCGAGGTGATGGTCTGCAACCGCCCGACCAGCGCGGCCGAACTCCAGCGCCGCGCCATCGAGCACACCGGTGACGGCGGCCTCCTCACCGTGGACGGTGCCAGCCGCGGCAACCTGTTCAGCGGCGGGGCCGACGAACAGGCCCTCGTGCTGTCCATCGCGATCC
Source organism: Streptomyces sp. NPDC050548 (assembly GCF_044457385.1). NCBI lineage: Bacteria > Bacillati > Actinomycetota > Actinomycetes > Kitasatosporales > Streptomycetaceae > Streptomyces > Streptomyces sp. NPDC050548. The sequence continues at coordinate 89,813 of NZ_JBITGV010000005.1, read as the reverse complement.
GCCGCCGGGGCCGGGACAACCGTTCCCGCGCGGGCTACTTCGCCTACTTCTCCGACCCCGCCAACGCCGTCCGCACCGCGATGTCCTTCGTCGCCGAGGTCGGCCGAGAGATCGGCCAGTCCACCCGCTCCCGCCTCACCAGGCAGCGCCCCCGCGTCAAGCGCGGCGGCCTCTACCCTCTCGTCCGCGCCTTCGCGACCGTCGTGGAACGGGATGTCGTCGTCGCCGCCGTCATGGGCGACATGCTGGCCGGCCGCACCGCCGTCTACGCCGACCTCGTGGCCTACGACGAGGTCGCCCACCACTCAGGACCGCGCAGCCGCGACGCCGCCAAGGTCCTCCAACGCCTGGACCGTTCCATCGCGTTGATCGAGAACGTCGCCGAGCATGCCCCGCGGCCGTACCGCATCGTCGTTCTCTCCGACCACGGGCAGAGCCCCGGCGAGACCTTCCAGGGCCGCTACGGCCTCACCCTCGGCGACCTCGTCCGGGCGGGGTGCGGGCTGCCCGTGCCGCGCCGGGCCCGCCGCACCCACAGCGGTGCCGAGGCCCGTGCTGCCGTCCGCGCGGCGCTGCGCAGGCCCGCCAAGGACGGCGACGAGCGGCAGGTGCACGCCGGCCGCCACTCGGAGCCGATCGTGCTGGCCTCCGGCAACCTCGGCCTGGTCTCCTTCCCGGACGTGCCGCACCGCATGACCAAGGAGGAGATCGACGCCCGCCACCCGGCGCTCCTGACGACCCTCGCCAACCACCCGGGTGTCGGCTTCGTCCTCGTCCGCAGCGCGGAGCACGGCGGGCTCGTCCTCGGCGCGCACGGCGCGGAGCTGCCGGTGGCCGAACTCGACGACAAACAGGACCCGTTGGCGGACTTCGGACCCGGCGCCGCGGACGCCGTCCGGCGCACCCACTCCTTCCCGCACACCGCCGACATCATGGTCAACTCCTGGTACGACCCCGCCGAGGGCGAAGTCCTCGCCTTCGAGGAGCAGATCGGCTCGCACGGCGGCCTCGGCGGCTGCCAGGGCAAGCCGTTCCTGCTGTCGCCTCGCGCCCTCTCCGCGCCGGTCGAGGACGGCGAGGACCTCGTCGGCGCCGAGCACATCCACCGCGTACTGCGGCGCTGGCTGCGGGAGTTGAACGGCCCGCAGGTGCCGCTGACGGCGGAGCCGGAGGAGCGGGCCGCCTGAAAATGGGCTGCGGTGGGCGGTTCGCGAGCACACACTGTTCGAGTCTCCCCACCTCGAACCTCCTTCAGGAGCCGCTGTTTTGCAGGCTGCCGTCACCGTCACTCCCGCCCGGATCCCCGAACTGCTGCTGGGTCTCGCGACCGTCCGCCCCGTCTTCCTCTGGGGCGCGCCCGGCATCGGAAAGTCGTCCCTGGTAAGGGAGTTCGCCCAGTCGTTGGGGCTGGAGTGCGTCAGCCTGCTCGGTACGCAGCTCGCGCCCGAGGACCTGATCGGTGTACCGCAGATCCGTGACGGACGGTCGGTGTTCTGCCCGCCGGAGGCCATCGCGCGCGACGAGCCGTACTGCCTGTTCCTGGACGAACTCAACGCGGCCACACCGGATGTGCAGAAGGCGTTCTACTCGCTGATCCTGGACCGCCGCATCGGGAACTACGAACTCCCCAAGGGCTCCATCGTGATCGGCGCCGGCAACCGCGCGACCGACAACGCGCTGGCCCGCCCGATCGCCTCCGCACTGATCAACCGGCTCACCCACGTCCACCTGGAGGCGTCCCCGAAGGACTGGCTCACGTGGGCCGCCGCCAACGGCATCCACCCGTGGATCCTCGACCACCTCACCGACCGCCCCGACCACCTGTGGTCCAAGCCGCCGAAGACCGAGGAGCCCTTCTCCACGCCCCGCTCCTGGCACATGCTCTCCGACGCGCTGGGCTCCTTCGGACCCGACCTCGACGAGGACACCCTCAAGGTCGTCGCGCACGGCACGCTGACGCCCGCCCACGCGGTCGCGTTCTGCGGCTACGTCAAGATCGTGCGCAGCCGCTTCGGCATCGAGGCCGTCCTCAAGGGCGACGCCCGCTGGCCGAACCGCACCGAGGACCGCGACCTCCTCTACTACCTCGCGGAGTCCTTCCGGGGCCGCCTCATCAAGGAACTCCCCGCCAGCAAGGACCACTTGTCGGCCAACGGCCGCCAGACCGCGTACCGCGCCAAGTCCCTCCTCGTCCAACTCGCCGAGATCTCCGTCGAGGTGGCCCAGAGCGTCATCGCCTCGGACGACGACGGCAACCCGGTCCTCCCGGCCTGGTTCCTGGTGGAGGCGGCCCGGGACATGCCCCGGCTGGTGGAGGCGCGCCGATGAGGTGGGGTAGTGAACGGGCCGTCATGGCAAGGCAGTTCGGTGAGCCCCGGGCTCGGGGCGGCCCCGGTCGTCGGCGCCGGGTCGCACCATCGGGCCTGTGCCGCGCCCGGGGCCGCCGACGCGGCGGTGAACAGGCCGTCATGGCAGGGGAGTTCGGCATCACCTGGGCGCGGACGGCGCTCGCGCCCGGCTCCACGAGGGCACCGCTTCGGCCCGCTCCCGTGCCGGAGGTCGGCCCGTGAGCCGTACCCGCAAGAAGGGCCCTGAGAAGAAGAAACCCGACCCGGCGACCGAGGCGTTCGCGGCCGGACTGAAGCTCGTGTGGGCCAACCCCGCGCTCGCCGCGATCGACTTCGAGCTGTGCCGGGAGGAGGACTGCCGGGCCGCGCCACGCGACGGGCTCGTACTGGTCAACTCCAACGGGTATCTCCACGCGCACCCCACCCGGCTCGCCGAACCCGCCGAATGGGCCTGGGCGATCGCGCACGCGCTCATCCACCTCGGCTTCGGCCACGTACCCGGTGCGAAGGGCGAGCGCGAACAGCCCGACCGCTTCGACCTCGCGGCCCGCTGCGTCGTCGTCAACCGCTTCCTGCTCACCTTCCCCATCGGCCGCACCCCCGAGAACCTGCCCGCCGCCTACCCCTCGGGTGACGAGGAACAACTCGCGGCCCGCTGGCGCCGCGACGGCATCCCGGCCGCCTACGAACACTGCGGTACGGCGGGCAGCGACCCCGACCAGCGGCTCGTACCGTGGCAGGGCTGGCCCGGGACCCCCGTGGACTGGCAGATCGCCTTCGCGAGCGCCCTCACCCGGACCATGTCCGTCGCCATGGACCTCGCCGGCGGCCGCCGCGACTCGATGTACGGCGGCCCGACCCGGCTGCACCCCTGGGAGCGCGCCCTGAGCTGGTTCGTCTCCAACTACCCGCTGCTCGGCGGCATCGCGGCCGGTATCACCCTCGTCGCCGACGCCGAACTCGCCCGCGCCCACGGCATCTCCGTCGCCGCCGTCGACACCGAGGCCGCCGAGATCTACATCAACCCGCTGCGTCAGTTCGACGACGAGGAATGGCGGTTCGTCCTCGCCCACGAGATGCTGCACGCCGCCCTGCGCCACGGCGACCGCTGCGGCACCCGCGACCCGTTCCTCTTCAACGTCGCCGCCGACTACGTCATCAACGGCTGGCTGCGCGAGATGGACATCGGCACGATGCCCGAAGGCCTGCTGTACGACCCGGAGTTGAAGGACCTCTCCGCCGAGGAGGTCTACGACCGCATCACCGCCGACCTGCGCCGCACCCGCCGCCTGGCCACCCTGCGCGGCAAGGGCACCGGAGACCTCCTCGGTGGCCCGCTCGGCAGCCCGCGCGACTACGTCGACCTCGACGAGTTCTACCGACGCGGCCTCGCCCGCGGCCTGGATCTGCACCAGCGGCACGAACGCGGCTTCCTGCCCGGCGGGTTGGTCGAGGAGATCCGCGCGCTGAGCCATCCGCCCCTGCCCTGGGACGCCCAACTCGCCCGCTGGTTCGACGAGTTCGTACCCCGCCCGGAGCCCGTACGGTCGTACGCCCGTCCCTCGCGCCGCCAGTCCTCCACTCCCGACATCCCGCGCGCGGGCCACCATTTCCCGCCCGAGGAGGTCGCCCGCTGCACCTTCGGCGTCGTCCTCGACACCTCCGGCTCCATGGACCGCACCCTCCTCGGCAAGGCGCTGGGCGCGATCGCCTCGTACGCCGAGGCCCGTGACGTACCGGCCGCCCGGGTCGTGTTCTGCGACGCGGCCCCGCACGACGCGGGCTATGTACCGGTCACCGACATCGCCGGCCGGGTGCGCGTGCACGGCCGCGGCGGCACCGTACTCCAGCCAGGAATCGACCTGTTGCACCGCGCCGACGACTTCCCGCCGGGCGCGCCCGTCCTCGTCATCACCGACGGCTGGTGCGACGTACTGAGGGTGCGGCGCGAGCACGCCTATCTGATTCCACAAGGTGCTCGCCTGCCGTTCACCCCGCGTGGGCCGGTCTTCCGGGTGCGCTGAACCGGAATGTGATCGGATGGCCTCGAACGACATCCGCTTCGAAAGGAATCACCGTGGCTACCACGCGCACCGCACACACCGTCTGGGAAGGCGAACTCATCAAGGGCAGCGGCGAGGTCACCTTCGACTCGTCAGGCATCGGTGTGCAGCCGGTGACGTGGGCGTCGCGCGCCGAGGAGGCCAACGGCAAGACGAGCCCCGAGGAACTGATCGCGGCCGCCCACTCCAGCTGCTTCTCGATGGCGCTGTCGCACGGCCTCACCGGCGCGGGCACCCCGCCCACCCGCCTGGAGACCAAGGCCGACGTGACCTTCCAGCCCGGCGAGGGCATCACCGGCATCCACCTCACCGTCCGCGGTGAGGTTCCCGGCCTGGACGCGGCCGGCTTCGCGGCCGCCGCCGAGGACGCCAAGAAGAACTGCCCGGTCAGCCAGGCGCTCACGGGTACGACGATCACGCTGACGGTCGAATCCGCCTGACCCCGGCCCCCGCTCCCACCTCGATGCCGCACCCCGAAAACGGGTGCGGCATTGACTTTCCGCCACTCAAGTTTTGTGCTGGAGATCGGGCAGCGCCTGGCGGAAGGGGACGGCTATGGGACGAGCGGTCGGGATCGATCTGGGGACCACGAACTCGGTGGTCGCGGTGCTGGAGGGCGGGGAGGCGACGGTCGTCGCCAACGCCGAGGGAGCGAGGACCACACCCTCGGTCGTGGCCTTCGCCAAGAACGGCGAGGTACTGGTCGGCGAGGTCGCCAAACGGCAGGCCGTGACCAACATCGAGCGCACCGCGCGCTCGGTGAAACGCCACATGGGCAACACCGACTGGCGGTTCCCGGACACGGGCGCCATCGACGGAACGCGGTACCGCGCCCAGGAGTTGTCCGCGCGCGTGCTGCAGAAACTGAAGCGGGACACGGAGGCCTACCTCGGCGAGGACGTCACCGACGCGGTGATCACCGTCCCCGCCTACTTCGACGACTCCCAGCGCCAGGCCACCAAGGAGGCCGGCGAGATCGCGGGCCTCAAGGTCCTGCGGATCATCAACGAACCGACCGCCGCCGCCCTCGCCTACGGCCTCGACCGCGGCGAGGAACAGACCGTCCTCGTCTTCGACCTCGGCGGCGGCACCTTCGACGTCTCCCTCCTGGAGATCGGCGACGGCGTCATCGAGGTCAAGGCCACCAACGGCGACACCCACCTCGGCGGCGACGACTGGGACCAGCGGGTCATGGAGTACCTGGTCAAGAAGTTCCAGGGCCAGTACGGCATCGACCTCGGCAAGGACAAGATGGCGCTGCAGCGCCTGCGCGAGGGCGCCGAGAAGGCGAAGATCGAACTCTCCTCGGCCACCGAGACGACGATCAACCTCCCCTACATCACCGCCTCCGCCGACGGCCCGATGCACCTCGACGAGAAACTGACCCGCGCCCAGTTCCAGGAACTCACCGCCGATCTCCTCGACCGCTGCAAGACCCCCTTCCACCAGGCGGTCAAGGACGCCGGCGTCAAACTCTCCGCCGTCGACCACGTCATCCTCGTCGGCGGCTCGACCCGGATGCCCGCCGTCACCGACCTCGTCAAGGAACTCACCGGCAAGGACCCGCACAAGGGCGTCAACCCCGACGAGGTCGTGGCGGTCGGCGCCGCCCTCCAGGCCGGCGTCATCCGCGGCGACGTCAAGGACGTCCTGCTCCTCGATGTCACCCCGCTGTCCCTGGGCATCGAGACCAAGGGCGGCATCATGACGAAGCTCATCGAACGCAACACGACCATCCCCACCCGGCGTTCGGAGATCTTCACCACCGCCACCGACAACCAGCCCTCGGTCGGCATCCAGGTCTACCAGGGTGAACGCGAAATCGCCGCGTACAACAAGAAGTTGGGCGTCTTCGACCTCACCGGCCTGCCGCCCGCCCCGCGCGGGGTCCCGCAGATCGAGGTCGCCTTCGACATCGACGCCAACGGAATCATGCACGTCTCCGCCAAGGACCTGGCCACCGGCCGCGAACAGAAGATGACCGTCACCGGCGGCTCCGCGCTCCCCAAGGACGACATCGACCGCATGATGCGCGAGGCCGAACAGTACGCCGACGAGGACCGCAGGCGCCGCGAGGCCGCCGAGACCCGCAACCAGGCCGAACAACTCGTCTACCAGACCGAGAAGTTCGTCCGCGAGAACGAGGAACGCATCCCGGCCGACACCAGGACCGAGGTCGCGGCGGCGGCCACGGAGGTGAAAGGTCTCCTCGAACACGACGCGGACACCGCTGAGTTGCGTGCGGCCGTGGAGAAACTCGCCACCGTCAGCCAGCGGATGGGGCAGGCGATGTACGCCCAGGCGGCCGCCCAGCAGTCACCCACGGAACAGACGGAGACCCCCACGGAACACACCTCGCCCCAGGAGGAGGAAGGCGTCGTCGACGCGGAGATCGTCGACGACGAACGCGAGCCGAAGGGCGGCGCGGCCTAGCTCACGGTCCGCCCGCCGGACGCGGTCGGCAGGGTGGCGCAGACGGCGTCCAGGACGGACGCGTACGGCGTGCCGAAGTCGGCCAGCCGGGCGCGGAGTCGGTCCAGCGCGGTGCGGTACTCGGTGAGCAGGTCGAGATTGCCGGTGCGGGACGTGAACTCCAGGACCGCGGGCAGGAAGTCGGGCAGCTCCTCACCGGTGAACTCCAGCCCGTGCGCGCGGTACAGCTCCTTGAAGCCGACCAGGGACATACCGTGCGCACGGGTGCCGCCGCCGTGCCACCGGCTCAGATACAGGCTGTGCCGGTTCTCGGGGCCGAAGACCTCGGCATAGTGCGCGGCCAGTTCCCGCGGCGGCGTGAGGGCCGCGTGGTCGGCGAACTCCCGCAGCTGCGGCGCGGCTTCGCGCAGCAGCGGGAGCCGGGCGCGGAAGTCGTCGTCGGGGTAGGTCAGGCAGAGCGCGGCCGCCTGGTACAGCACGGCGTCCGAGGGCATCAGGCCTCCATCGCGTGGACGTGTGCGGCGGCGGAGAGGTCGATTGCCTCACCCCAGGTGGCTACAGGATTCTGTATACAATATTTCGTCTTTGCCCCACGGCGCCCGGCCGGCCCGGCGGGCGGTGTCCACGTGTCCGTCACCTGCGCTCCCTTGCTCGCCCGTGATGTCGAACCTAGGGCGGGGCAGGGGAGCGCACCCGTTCACAGCAGCCGTACGGGTCAGTGCTTGACGGCGACCCCGCCGTAGACCGGGACGATGCCCTCCGCCTGCGCGGCCACGTCCTCCGGCTCGGGACGCCAGCCGTAGACGGCGATCACGCCCGGGCCGAGCAGCTCCAGACCGTCGAAGAAGCGCGAGAACTCGCCCAGCGAGCGCGGGTAGAACGGGGTGCCGCTGCGCCGGAAGTGCTCGGCCGCCTTGGCGATGGCCTCGGGGCTGAGATCCGGAGCGACCTGCGAAAGGGTCAGGTAGCTGCCCGGGGCGAGGACGTCGACGTACCGCTTGATCAGGCCGTACACGTCGTCGCCGTCGGGGTCGTCCCCCAGATAGTGGGTGAGCGCGACCAGCGACAGCGCGACCGGCTGCGCGAAGTCGAGGGTCTCGCCGGCCAGCCGCAGGATCGTGTCCGGGTCACGCACGTCGGCGTGCACATACTCGGTGCTGCCCTCGGGCGCGCCGTGCAGCAGGGCCTCCGCGTGCCGCAGCACGATCGGGTCGTTGTCCGCGTACACGACCTTCGCGTCCGGGGCGACACTCTGTGCCACCTGGTGCAGGTTCGGCTCGGTGGGGATGCCGGTGCCGATGTCCAGGAACTGACGTATCCCGGCCTCGGCGGCGGCCCGTGTCGCCCGGTGCATGAACCGCCGGTTGGCCCGTGCCCCGCGCACCGCCGTGCCGTCCGAGGCGAGGATCCGGCGCGCCAGCTCCTCGTCCACCGGGTAGTTGTCCTTGCCGCCGAGCCACCAGTCGTACACCCGCGCCGGATGCGGCCGGCTGGTGTCGATACGGGTGGGCGCGGCTTCGGATCCGGTCATGCGGTGTCGTCTCCTCTGGAGTTCGGGTCGGGGTGCCGGGCCGTGCTGTGTGCTGCCGTGCGCTGCCGGGCCGGGCTAGAAGGTCTCGCGGTAGTCCCGCAGGATCTTCTTGGTGCGCTGCGCGGACGCGGCGTGCGCCGTCATGTGGTCGAGGACCTCCAGATGCGCGGAGACCTCGGTACGGGAGTCCAGATACAGGGCGCCGGTCAGATACTCGGTGAACACCATGTCGGGCAGCTCCGGTTCGGCGAAACGGAACAGTGAGAACGGGGCGTACGTCCCCGGATGCGGGCCGTTCTCGAACTCCGCGACCTGGAGCGTCACCCGGTCGCGCTCGCCGAACTCCAGCAGCCTGTCCAGCTGTTCGCGCATCACCTCGCCGCGCATGCTCACCGGACGCCGCAACACCGTCTCGTCCATGATCACCCACAGGTGCGGCGGATTGTCCCGCTCCAACAGCCCCTGGCGGGCCATCCGCAGGGACACATGCCGCTCGATGGTCTCGGGACCGGTCTGCCCGATCGTCCCGGCCTCCATCACGGCCCGCGCGTAGTCCTCGGTCTGCAAGAGGCCCGGCACGAAGTGCGGTTCGTACGAACGGATCAGCCCGGCCGCACCCTCCAGGCTCACATACAGGCTGAACCACTCCGGCAGCACATCGTGGAACCGCTGCCACCAACCCGGCTGATTCGCCTCCTCGGTGAGCGCGACGAACGCGTCGGCCTCCTCGTCGGCCACCCCGTACGTGCTCAACAGCACCTGTACGTACGGCACTTTCAGCGCGACCTCGGCCATCTCCATCCGCCGTACGGTCGCCGGAGCCACCCGCAGGACCTGCGCGGCCTCCTCGCGTTTGATGCCGGCCGCCTCGCGCAACTCCTGGAGCCTTCTGCCCAGCACTACTTGACCCACGGTGGGCGCGGGTCGCCGTTCACTCACGCCACGCCTCCCCATACGCGCCGAAGTCTGGGGGCAGTGTGCCATGTTCCGGCCGTTGTCTCAGCGCTTCGGAGGTGATCATCCGTCAGTCCCCCAGCCTGCGAAGGTACTTGGCCGTCGCCGGGTCGGCCGGGAGGAGCGTCTCGATCGCCAGCTCCGAGACCGTCACATCCATCGGAGTGTTGAACGTGGAGATGGAGGAGACGAACGACAGCACCCGGCCCTCGTGCTCGATCCGCAGCGGCAGCGCGAAGTACGGTACGGAAGCGGCCGGTTCGGCCCCGTCGCCGGTCGCATCCGGCACCGGATACGCGGCGACCTCCTCGTACAGCGCCCGCAGCGGCTCGGACCGGTGCAGCGCGATCTGCCGCTCCATCTGCGCGAGGAGATGCCCGCGCCACTCACCCAGATTGCGGATGCGTGGCGCCAGACCCTCGGGGTGCAGCGTCAACCGCATGGCGTTCAGCGGTGGTTGGAGCAGGGACTCCGGCACACCGTCCAGCAGCATCGTGATGCCCCGGTTCGCCGCGACCACCGTGTAGACGGCGTCGACCACCAGCGCCGGATACGGCTCGTAGCCCTGGATCAGCCGCTCCAGACCCTCGCGCAACGCGCCCAACGCCGGGTCGTCCAACGGGGTCTCCGGATAGCGCGGGGCGTAACCGGCCGCCAGCAGCAGGGAGTTGCGCTCCCGTACCGGCACGTTCAGATGCTCGGCCAGCCGCAGCACCATCTCCTCGCTCGGCCGCGACCGTCCCGTCTCGACGAAGCTGATGTGCCGGGCCGAGGAGTCCGCCCGCAACGCCAGCTCCAGCTGACTGACCCGCCGCCGTTCCCGCCAGGCACGCAGCAACGGGCCGACACCCCTGCCGGCGGAGGTGTCGGTACCGGTCGCGACGATGGTCATACGCACGACCGTAGTCGAAGCGGCCCGCCCGTGAGCGGACCGAGGAACCCGTCCGGGGGAGCCGCGTACCCAACCCACCCCGGGGCACTCTGCTGACCAGGCACGCAGCCCACTGCCTGTGGCACGCTGAAGTGGCCGAAGAGGAACCCGCCCGCTCAGGAAGGACCGAGGCCATGCCCGTCGCACCGCTGTCGCAGAAGGAGATCGAGGACCGCCTCGCGGAACTCCCGGGCTGGTCCGCCGACGCCGATCACCTCACTCGCACCTACCGGCTCGGCACCCACTTCGCGGCCACCGCGATGGTCGTCCACATCGCCCAGGTCCAGGAGGAACTCGACCACCACTCCGACCTCACCCTCGGCTACAACACCGTCACCCTCACCGTGAACACCCACAGCGTCGGCGGCGCGATCACCGACCTCGACTTCCAACTCGCCCGCAGAGTCGAGGACTTGGCACCGGGCCACGGCGCGGCCTGACCGCACGGGACAGGTAGGGGGACAGCGCGTGCTCGACTACGACAAGGAAGCCGGCGCCTACGACGCGACACGCGGCGGCGAGCCCCGTGCCGCCGCCGCTGCCGAAGCCGTCCTCGGCCTCGTCCCGCGGGACGCTCGGGCCCTGCTCGACGTGGCCTGCGGCACCGGCATCGTCACCCGTCGCCTGGCCGCCGCCCGCCCCGGCCTGCGGGTCACCGGCCTCGACGCGGCACCCGCCATGGCCCGCACGGCGGCGACCCGGCTGCCGGGCGCCGTACTCCTCGCCGACAGCCGCCAACTGCCCTTCCCCGACGGGGTGTTCGACGCCGTCACCACCATCTGGCTGCTGCACCTCGTGACGAGCCCCGAAGACGCCGCCGCGATCATCGCGGAGTGCGCACGAGTGCTGCGACCGGGCGGGGCGTACCTCACCACGGCCGACAAGGCCGCCGCCCACGACGTCGGCAGCGACATCGACGCCGTCCTCGCCCCGCGCCCACGCCGCCCCGCCCAGGACCGACCGGACCACGTCCGCGCCCACGCCGCCCGGCAGGGCCTGCACCCGGCCGGCACGGCCCGCTTCCGCGGCCACGGCCAGGGCCGCAGCCCCCGCAGCACCGTCTCGGACCTGCGACGCGGCTGGTTCACCATGCTGCCGCCCGGCGAACCACTCACCGAACGGTTCGCCGAGCGACTGCAACTGCTGCCGGACCAGGAACGTCCGCGCCCGGACCCCGAGTTCACGATCCTGGCCTTCAGGAAGCCTTCGGCCGGGTGAAGTCCATCGTCCAGTTGGTCATCCAACTCGCCCCGTCGTCCACGGAGAAGGCCTGCTCCCAGCGAGCGCCGCTCGCGAAGACCCCCGACCACACGAACCGCACCCGCACGTCCTTGCCGTCGTGCGTGTCGTCGCCGTAGAACTCGCCCCGACCGCCCTCGAACCGGCCCGTCACCGGCGGGAACAGCTTCCCGCTGCGGCTCGACGACCAGTTCAGGGACCACTGTTCGGTCTCCCGGTCGAAGAGCCGCAGGGTCAGCCCCTTCGACCCCAGATACGGCATGTCGATCTCGTCGACGTTCGCCGCACCGTCGAAGAACGGCCGGCAGTGGCTGACCCCGGTGAACTCCTCCCAGCCACTGGCGGGTTGGAGGAAGTCGGTCAGGCGACGGTTCACGACCTCCCACTCGCCGTGCAGGAAGTCGAAGTCGCGCGGGCTGCTCATGAGCGGTCTCCAGTGGTCCCGGTCGCCAGGGAGTCGGCCAAGTAGGCGTCTAGGTCCGGGACTTCGGGCGCGAGCAGATGCCGTACCCAGGCGTCCCGTTCGTGCAGGATCGGCGGCAGCTCCCAGACACAGCCGATCCACGGCAGATCGGGGGTGACGAAGTGGGTGGGGTCGAGGTCGGGGCAGCCGAGCACCGGCTGGCCCGCCGACGCGCCCCGGAAGTGCAGGACGTTGTCCCACACCCAGCTGTACGCGTTCAGATAGGCACCGTCGTCACCGCCCCGGTGCAGCACCACGAAGGTCGCCGGCGGAGTGCCGTCCGGCTCGGGCAGCAACTCCGGCAGGATCGCGTACGCCGCCGCCTCCACCTCGGGTGCGATCCCGGCCGGGTCGGCGGTGACGTGGTAGCGCTTGACGCGCCGCCCGGCCACCTCGATCGGCGGTGGCACGGTCAGCAGTTTCTCCGTGAAAGGCATGACAGGACGCTAGGACCGCTTCACTGACATCCTGTGTCAGTGAAGTCCAGCAGACTCCTCTCGATCCTGCTCCTGCTCCAGACCCGCGGGAGGATGACCGCCGCCCAGCTCGCCGAGGCCCTGGAGGTCTCGGTCCGCACGGTCTACCGGGACGTCGAAGCCTTGAGCGCGGCGGGTGTCCCGCTGTACGGCGACGCGGGCCACGCCGGTGGCTACCGCCTCCTCGACGGCTACCGCACCCGCCTGACCGGCCTCACCACGGACGAGGCCGAGGCCCTGTTCCTCGCGGGGGTGCCGGGACCGGCCGCCGAGCTGGGCCTCGGCCCGGTCCTGGCCGCCGCCCAGCTGAAAGTGCGCGCGGCCCTGCCGGCGGAGCTGCGCGAGCACGCCGACCGCATCAGTGGCCGCTTCCATCTGGACGCGCCGGGCTGGTACGCGGACGCCGACGACACGCCGTTTTTGCATACGGTCGCCGACGCCGTATGGCACAACCGCGTTCTGTATGCCATCTACCGCCGCTGGCGCGAGCCGACCGACGTCGAACGCCGACTGGAGCCGTACGGGCTCGTCCTGAAGGCAGGCCGCTGGTATGTCGTGGCCGGTCCCGGCCCGCGCACCTTCCGCGTCGACCAGATCCTGGAACTCACCACCCCCGACCCCGACGAGGAGTTCACCCGCCCCGACGACTTCGACCTCGCCGCGTACTGGACCGCCCACCAACGCGACTTCCGCGACCGCCTCTACCGCAGCGAGGCGGTGGTCCGGCTCGCACCCGGCGCGAACCTCGCCCGGGCCGTCCCCCTCGACGGACGGCCGGAACAGGACGGTTGGACCCTGATGTCGGTCCCCATCGAGTCCGTCGACCACGCGCACGGCGAGTTCCTGAGCCTCGGCACGGACATCGAGGTCCTCTCACCGCCCGAACTCCGCGACCGCATCACCCGCACGGTCGCCGAACTGGCCGAAAGATACGGCAACTTGCTCACCGGCAGCGGCGACTGAGGGCACGGAACCCGTCCGTCCTCCCAGGAGGTACGTCACGTGAGCTACCCGCACCCGCAAGTGCGCCCGCCGTACCAACACCCCAGACGAAGGGCCGTACTCTCCGCACTGACCGCCGCCGCGGCCCTGGTCCTCGCCGGACTCACCACCGGCGGAACCGCACAGGCCGCCACCGCCCGCCAGGTCGAGGCCCTCGACCGCGGTGTCGTCAGCGTCCACACCGACAGCGGCAACCTGGTCAGCTGGCGCTGGCTCGGCACCGACCCCGACACCGTCTCCTTCAACGTCTACCGCGCCGGTACGAAGGTCAACTCCGCCCCGATCACCGGCTCCACGAACTACTTCCACGCCGGCGCGCCCGCCCAGGCCGACTACACGGTCCGCGCGATCGTCGGCGGCGTCGAACAGGCCGACTCCGTCCACGCCGTCCAGTTCCGCACCGGCTACAAGGACGTCCCCATCACCCCGCCCGCCGGCGGCACCACCCCCGACGGAGTCGCCTACACCTACGAGGCCAACGACGCCTCCGTCGGCGACCTCGACGGCGACGGACAGCTCGACTTCGTCCTCAAGTGGCAGCCCACCAACGCCAAGGACAACTCCCAGTCCGGCTACACCGGAAACACCATCCTCGACGGCGTAAAACTCGACGGCACCCGCCTGTGGCGCATCGACCTCGGCCGCAACATCCGCTCCGGCGCCCACTACACACAGTTCCAGGTGTACGACTACGACGGCGACGGCAAGGCCGAGGTCGCCATGAAGACCGCCGACGCCACCGTCGACGGAACGGGCACCGTCATCGGCAACTCGGCGGCGGACTACCGCAATTCGAGCGGCTACGTCCTGTCCGGACCCGAGTACCTGACCATGTTCGACGGCCTGACCGGCAAGGCGATGAGCACCGTCGACTACGTCCCGGCCCGCGGCACGGTCTCCTCCTGGGGCGACTCCTACGGCAACCGAGTCGACCGATTCCTCGCCGGAACCGCCTACTTGGACGGCAGCCGCCCCTCCCTGATCATGGCGCGCGGCTACTACACACGCACGGTCATCGCCGCCTGGGACTGGCGGGGCGGCGCCTTCACCCGCCGCTGGACCTTCGACACCAACTCCTCGACCAACACCGGCAAGGGCTACGACGCCCAGGGCAACCACCAGTTGGCGATCGCCGACGTCGACGGCGACGGCAAGGACGAGATCGTGTACGGCTCGATGGCCGTCGACGACAACGGCTACGGCCTGTGGACCACCAAGAACGGCCACGGCGACGCCCTGCACGTCGGCGACCTCGACCCCACCCGCCCGGGCCTGGAGGAGTTCAAGGTCGACGAGGACTCCTCGAAACCGTCCTCCTGGATGGCCGACGCGAAGACCGGCGCGATCATCTGGTCCACACCCGCCAACGGCGACAACGGCCGGGGCGTCTCCGGGGACATCTGGGCGGGCAGCCCCGGCGCCGAGTCCTGGTCGGCGTCGGAGAGCGGCGTCCGCAACCCCCGGGGCACGGTGGTGGCCACCCGCAAGCCCTCCAGCACCAACTTCCTGTCCTGGTGGGACGGCGACCCGGTGCGCGAACTCCTCGACTCCACCCACATCGACAAGTACGGCACGACCGCCGACACCCGCCTGCTGACCGGCGCCGACGTCCACTCCAACAACAGCACCAAGGCGACCCCGACCCTCTCCGGGGACATCCTCGGCGACTGGCGGGAAGAGGTCGTCTGGCCCACCACGGACAACACGGCGCTACGGATCTACTCCACGCCGTACGAGACGACCACCAGGATCACCACCCTGCTCCACGACACCCAGTACCGCACGGCCCTGGCCTGGCAGAACACTGCATACAACCAACCGCCCCACCCGAGCTTCTACATCGGCGACGGGATGGCGACAGCACCCCGGCCGACTGTCTACACGCCCTGACCGCACTGCCTGAGACAGGCGGCTGCGTGCCGTGGTGCGCGCAGCCGCCCTCTCCGCCCCGCTCAGGCGACCGCGCAGGCCTGATCACCCACCTTGAACGACGCCGGCCTCGTATTCGCCCCCGACCAACTCCCCGTGAACCCGAACCCCACCGACGAACCCGCGGCCACCGTCCCGTTCCAGCTCACGTTCTTCGCCGTCACGGTCGCGCCGGCCTGGGTCCAGTCGGCGTTCCACAGTTGGCCGATCTGCTGACCGTCCGCGAAGGACCAGCCAAGTGACCAGCCGTTCCAGGCGGTTGAGCCGGTGTTGGTCACCTGGACATCGGCCTGGAAGCCGCCCGTCCACTGGTTGGTGATCCTGTACGTGACCGAGCAGGCGCCCGTGGGAGGCGTCGGATCGGTGCCGCCACCCCCGCCCCCACCGCTGCCGGCATCGGAGGAGTCGCCGTAGACGACCCCACGCCCGTTCGTCGACACGTACACGCGCCCGTACACGCGCGGGTCACCGGTGATCGCCGCACCCGTCCAACCCCACTGGTGCGCATCGTCGTTGATCCGCGTCCAGCTCACTCCCTTGTCGGTCGAACGGAAGATGCCGCGCACGCCGCCGATCTTCGCGCTCGTGTAGAGCGTCTGGTACGAGGCACCGGTCGCCGCCTTGCCGAAGCCGATGGTGTCGGCCTGGCCGACGTTCGCGAGCTTCGCGAACGTGGCGCCGCCGTCCGTGGAGTGCCACAGCCCGTACGCCCCGTCACTAGCCCCGCCCGCCAGCCAGACGTCCCCCTTCGCGCCGGGCAGCGCCTTGAACCGCACGCTGTCCCCGCTGGGCAGCCCGGTGGCCGAGGACGCGGTGAAGGTCGCCCCGCCGTCCGAACTCACATAGAACTTCCCGGACTTGAAACCGTAGAAGGTCTTGGCGTCGACCCGGTCCGACTCGACGACCGCGCCCGCCGGAATTCCGCTGGACGCCGACCACGACGAACCGAATCCGACGGTGTACTGCACCCCGGCACCCGCCGGACTCCACACGAACCGGCTCCCGTCGGCCGCCGCGGCGACGGTCCCACCCCCGCTGACACCCGAAGGATCCGTCCCCGCGAACCAGTTGGCGCCGTTGTCCGTCGAGAACGCGATGTGCGGCCCCGAGTCCAGATTGCCCACACGCACCACCGTGTTGGGGTTGGTCTCCGCGAAGTCGAGGCTCGTGGTCGTGGTGAAGTTCGGCGAAGTGAACATCATCGGGGGGACCTTGGTGAGATCCGTGTGCCGGAACCCGCCGATGTCGCCCAGCGCGCTGAGGAGTTGGGCCCCGCCGGACGGGGGAGCGGCGAGGTCGTTGACGGCCGTCTCCTCCAGACCCTGCACCATCGGCTTCACGGTGAACTGGCCGCCGCTGTCCCAGTTCGTCAGGTTCTCCGTGCCGAAGAGCGTCGCGCCCGTGCCGTACATCATGCGGTTCGAGTCGAACGGGTCGATCTCCAGCGACTCCGTCATCCAGCCGAGTTTCGGGGCCTGTTCGGGCGGCGACGGATTCGCCCCGAAGGTCAACCAGGGCGAGGAGGACACGTCCATGGTGAACCGGTTCGACCGGTTGGGATACGACGTGTAGTCCCAGGCCTTCGTCCAGCTGCCCCCGCTGTCCGTCGAGCGGAAGATCTGCGTGTCCGGCCACCAGGAGCTGTACGCCGTCGCCATCACGGTCCCCGGATGCTGCCGGTCGACGGTCAGACCGCTGAAGCCGTAGTAGGTGTCGGCCTCCGCGACCGGACTGATGTTCGTCCATGTGCCGGTCGCGGTCGCGTACCGCCACAACTGCCCCTTGCCGCCGTCGTACGGCCCGCCCTTGTCGCTGTATGCGATGTACAGATAACCGTTGACCGCATCCAGTACACCCTTGTGCGCCAGATACCCCGTCGGCTGCCCGGCCACCCGGCTCCATGTCGCGCCCGCGTCCGTCGACCGGTACACGGCGTTGGCCTGGTCCGCGACACCGACGTAGATCGTCTTCGTCGCGCTGCCGGACGTACCCGTCGACTCGTCGAAGGTGACCCACACGATGCCCTGGTTGTCGCTGGCGTACCCGCTCGTGTCGGTCGGATCCTGCACATAGTTGCCGACATTCGGGAAGTTCGTCACCTGCGACCAGGTCGCGCCGGAGTCAGTCGACCGCCACAGACCCTTTCCGCTGGGCGCGCCCAGATACAGCACGCTGTCCTTGTTCGGATCGACCGCCAGCCGCTCGCCCGTACCGCGCCCCGGCATGTTCCCGCCGAGCTTGAACGGCAGATCGGTCTTCTGCCAACTCGCGCCCCGGTCCGCCGACCTGAGCACGGCCCCGTTCGTGGGA
This sequence comes from Streptomyces sp. NPDC050548, assembly GCF_044457385.1. Classification (NCBI taxonomy): domain Bacteria; kingdom Bacillati; phylum Actinomycetota; class Actinomycetes; order Kitasatosporales; family Streptomycetaceae; genus Streptomyces; species Streptomyces sp. NPDC050548. The sequence goes on along the minus strand of NZ_JBITGV010000005.1, from coordinate 72,134 downwards.
TCCCAGCTGTTCGTATACGTGCCGACGGCCGCGTACACCTTGTTCGGGTCGATCGCGTCGGACGCGAGACTCACCACCCCGGTGTGCCCCCACTCGTCCCACCCGACCGAGTCCAGCAACGGCGTCCAGGTCTTCGTCGCCTCCTGCCACCGATAGGCACCGCCGATGTCGGTACGGGCGTAGGCGAGGTTCTTCTCCTTCCGATTGAAGACGACGCCGGGCACGAACCCGCCCCCGTCGATCCGGGCGTTGTGCCAGGTGTAGGTGTCGGCCGCGAGCGCCACGTTCGGCGCGTTCGCGGCGAGGGCGGAAGGGCTGCCCGCCAGCAAGCCGGCCGCGAGCGCCACAACGGCCAGGAGAATTCGGGTTCTTCGCACGATGGGGTCCTCTCATGAAGAGGGGGAGACACGAGCGCCGGGCGACCCCCAGTGCGGGTGGGGGCCGCCCGGCGGCAGCGCCCCTTTGGGGCGCGGGGAACTGCGCGACCAGCCACAATGGACCCGCAGCCTAAGAACCACCTACCAAGCTGAGCTATTCAAGAAGCTCCGCATACGACCCCATGGCCAACGCGACATCCGCCTGCGCCCAGAACCGGTGATACGTGAAGACAGGCGCGGCCCCGCCCGCCAGATAGCTCTGGATCTTCGACCACGCCGGATCGTTCTTGTAGAAGGACCTCAACGAGGCGAACGTGGAAGCGGAGTTGACCGCGTCCCCGTTCGGCATCGTCCCGCTCCACCCGCTCGGCACATACACACTGTCGTCGAACCGGTTGTAGTCCGCGCGGGTCTCCGGAACGGCGATGCCCAGACTGTCCTGGTAGTTGCTCCACATGCCGTCCAACAGCGCCTTCGCCGTCGTCTTCGCCGCAGCGGAACCGGACTTCGCGGCGTAGTACGTCAACGTCTTGGCATACGCGGCGGCCACGCCCACGTCGTTCGTGTAGTCGGCGACCGTGACATGAAGTCCCGCGTTCGCACCGGGACTTGACGCGTTCCACGTGTCGGGCTGCCCCGACCACTGCAACGTCGAGGGGATCAGATACGTGCCGTCCGGGTTGACCGTGGTCTTGGACAGCGCCCACGCCACCCACTTGTCGAGAACCGCCTTCGCGCTCGCGTTCCCCGTCTGCTGGTAGTACTCGGCGACCCGCTCCATCGACCACGCCTGGAAGCCGAACCACTGGTTGGACGGCGGGTCGTGGTAGACGGGCTGCTGGTCGTAGTACATGCCGTAGAACGTCGACGTCCCGGCCGGTGGACTCGCGTACCGCCCCTGCCAACTGTTCGTCGCCCCACCGGCGATGGCACCCTCACTCGACTGCAGCCAGCGGTAGAACTCCAGCTGCCGGGTCAGCGAGGTACCCCAATCCGCCGCGCCCGTCGCGGACTTGGGCTTCAGGTCCGCGTACGAACTCAACGCGTAGGCGGCCAGGGGGTTCTGATAGCCCCCGTGCACATGGCTGGACCCGATGCGCCACGCCCAGCCCGCGCTGCTGTCGTTCGCGCCGCCCCACGCGTAGTACCAGGACAGCAGATAGTCCGAGGCGTCCTTGCCGGTGCCGGCCGGGCAGGTGGACGGCCCGACACAGTTGCCGATTTTCTTGAAGTATTTGTCGTACATGGCGTACCGCAGATAGTCGCCCATCTTGGCCGCCTTGCCGACGGTCGCCGAGACGTCACCGCCCTTGCCCTGCTCCTTGGCCCAGGTGTCGGCCCAGTACGCGGCCTGCACAGCACGCGCGTCGGCGTCCGGGGCATCGGTGTACTTCCACTGCTCGGCGTACGAGGAGTCACCGGTGAACAGGTCCAAGTACCCGTTCGTACCCCCGTACTTGAAGGCGTCGCAGGTCGGCTGCGGCACCGTCTCCCACACCGACTCCTGCGCTCCGCGCTGGAAGGTGTTGATGTACGACGGCCCGCTCGCCGTCGGCCCCGCCTCGCACCCGCCACCCGGTGTGTCGCCGTAGCCGTAGGTGTTGTCGACGTCCTCCAGCCAGTGCATACCGTAGACATCGTCCGTACCGTATGCGGTCTTCAGTTCACCGGCGATCGGATCCGATCCCACCGGCACCGAGGTGTCGAGCTTCGCCGGATACTCGTTCGGCGTGTCCAGCTCGGGCGCGTACGTCGCCGGTTTCGAGGCGTTGTAGAAGGAGTTCGTCGGCTGGTCGGCGTGGGTCGGGATCATGTACTTCTCCATGAGAGCCCAGGCACCGTTGAACTTCGACCAGTCGCCCGTCACCTTGCCGTACATCGCCTGCAGCCACAGCAGATAGCTGTACGCCTCCGACGTCGTCTCGTGCCCCTGGTCCGGTGCCTCGACGATCAGGGTCTCCACCGAGTGGTAGGGGATGCCCTGGGGCGAGAAGTAGCCGTTCGCCGGGTTGGTGATCTTGCCGTAGAGGTCCAGGAAGCGGGCGTCGTACGCGTTCGCCGCCGCCAGTTCCGTCGCCGTGACCGTCGCCTTGGTGAACCCCGTCGCCGTCGAGTCGAAGGACGCCGAACCGGTGCCGGACGCGTCGGCCGTGAGGGTCACCGTCTGCGCGGTGCTCCAGTTCGACGGCGTGAAGACGAGCGACGCGCCGCCGGTGACCGACAACCCGGTGTTGCCGCTTGCTCGCGTCGTCGTCACGGTCACGTTCGACGCCGGCTGCGAGGACAGCGACACCGCGTACGTGCCCGACTTCCCCTGCTGGACGCCCAGTTGGGTCGGCGAGGCCACGATCGCGGGTCCCGAGGCGACCGTGATGCCGACCGGCGCGGACGTGCCGGAGGCGCCCAGGCTGTCGTACGCCTTCGCCACCAGCGAATGACTGCCCACGGTCAAACCAGAGGTCGAGAGCGAGTACGGCGATGTCGTGTCCGTGCCGAGCAGCGTGGTGTCGTCGTAGAACTCGACCTTGCTGATCGTCGCGTTGTCGGCCGCCGCCGCGGTCGCCGCGAGCGGGATCGCCGCCCCCTGCGTGTAGATCGCGCCCGCGCTCGGGCTGGTCAGCACCGTGATCGGCGGCTGATGGGCGCCGACGCAGGTGGTGCCGTTGATCGCGAACGAGGCGGGCGCGGTGTTCGTCCCGCTGTAGCTGAACTGCGCGCCGGTCGAGACGGCCGCGCCCGCGGCGATCGTCCCGTTGTACGACGCGTTCGTCACCGTGACGGCGCCGCCGGACTGGGACCAGGTGCCGTTCCAGCCGTTGCTGAGCTTCTGGTTGCCCGCGTAGGCATAGGTCAGGGTCCAGCCGTTGATCGCGTCCGTACCCCGGTTGGTGAGGGTCAGATCCGCGGTGAAGCCGGAGCCCCAGTCATTGGTCTTGTAGTCCACGCTGCACTGAACTGTCGCCGCCTGAGCGGGAGTTGTGCCCGTCGCGAGCATCGAGACGGGAAGTGCGAGGGCCGCCACGACAGCGGTCCACAGTCGCCGCGTCAAACGGCGTCTCCTTCTGGGGTGCATGTGCTGGTTCCTCCTTGCGGCTCGGAGGGGTGGGGGCGGAGCAGCAACAAGCCTTGAACCAGTGGGAGCGCTCCCATCGTGGGGACGGGGGTGAGAGCCGTCAAGGTGCTTACGGAGTCGAAAAGATTCGACAGGCGTGGGTCGAGGGAAAGTCGGCGAAAGTCTGTGACTCCCCTGTCCTTTACCGTCACTTGGCGCTACCTTCCTGGACACCAGTGGGAGCGATTCCGTCAGTCGACGCGTCCTTGCGACGCGCCCGAGCTGCAAGGAGTCGCTCATGCGACACCCCCCGCGTTCAATCCTTTTAGCCGTCGCCGGCGCGACCGCCCTTGTCGGGGCCATGGTCGTTCCGGTGGTCACGGCGTCCGGCGCCACCCCCGCGTGCACGGTGGAGTACTCGGTCACCAGCCAGTGGGACACCGGATTCCAGGGCGCAGTGCAGATCACCAACAACATGGCACCGGTGAGCAGTTGGAGCCTGAGCTTCGACTTCGCCGGCGGCCAGAAGGTCACCCAGGGCTGGAACGCCAAGTGGTCCCAGTCCGCCACGACGGTCACCGCGACCAACGAGAGCTGGAACGGCTCGTTGGGCACCGGCGCGAGCGTGAGCGCCGGCTTCCTCGCCAACTGGTCCGGGAGCAACGCCGTACCGTCCGCGTTCAAGCTCAACGGCACGACCTGCAACGTCGATTCGGAGCCGACACCACCGACCTCGCCGCCTCCGACCTCACCGCCGCCCGGCGGCAGCGCGCCCGCGCTGCACGTCTCCGGGAACAAGCTCGTGGACGCCGGCGGCACCAACCGGCGCCTGCTCGGCGTCAACCGGTCCGGCGGCGAGTTCATGTGCGTGCAGGGCTACGGCATCTGGGACGGCCCGGTGGACGACGCGGCCGTCGCGGCGATCGCCGACTGGAAGGCCGACGTGGTCCGCATTCCCCTCAACGAGGAGTGCTGGCTGGGCCTTTCGAACATCAAGCCCGAGTACGCGGGCGCCAACTACATCGCCGCCGTCAAGGACCTGGTGGCGAAGGTCGAGGCGCACGGCATGACCCCGATCGTCGAACTGCACTGGACCTACGGCCAGTACACCGGCAACTCGGCGGGCTGCTCCGACGTACACGCCACCTGCCAGAAACCGATGCCCGACGCGCAGTACACCCCGTCGTTCTGGTCCTCGGTCGCCAGCACCTTCAAGGCGGACCAGGCCGTCGCGTTCGACCTGTTCAACGAGCCGTATCCGGACCGCGCGACGTCCACGACCACCCAGGCGTGGCAGTGCTGGCGGGACGGCGGCACCTGCCCCGGCATCGGGTATGAGGTCGCCGGTATGCAGGATCTCGTCGACGCCGTACGGTCGACCGGCGCCAAGAACGTGATCATGGCCGGTGGACTCGCGTACTCGAACGACCTGAGTCAGTGGCTGGCCTACAAGCCCACCGATCCGACCGGCAATCTCGTCGCCGCGTACCACGTGTACAACTTCAACACCTGCGCGAGCGAGAGCTGCTGGAACTCCACCCTCGCCCCCGTCGCGGCCCAAGTGCCGCTGGTGGCAGGGGAGATCGGCGAGAACACCTGCTCGCACGCCTTCGTCGACCAGGTCATGAAGTGGTTCGACGACCGCGGGCTCTCGTATCTCGGCTGGACCTGGAACACCTGGGACTGTTCCGCCGGTCCGTCGCTGATCTCCGACTACACCGGTACGCCCACCGCGTACGGCATCGGGCTGCGCGACCACCTGCGCGCCCTCAACGGATAAGCGCCCCCGCACACCGACAGCGCACATCAACAGCACACACCGAACAGCGCACACCACAGCACCCGCAACCAACTTCCTTACCAGACAAGGGAACCCGCACTCATGAGCCGTACCAGAACAGCGTTGCTCGCTGCCTTGGTGCTCGTCGCCGGGGCCTCGGGGACGGCGGTCGCCGTCACCCCCTCCTCGGACGTCGGCATCGCCGCGATCCCGTGCAGCGTCGACTACAAGGTGCAGAACCAGTGGGACACCGGCTTCACCGCCGCCGTCACGATCACCAACAACTCGGCCGCCAAGTCGAGTTGGGCCGTGAAGTGGTCGTACGCCGGCAACCAGAAGGTCACCAGCGGCTGGAACGCGAAGATCAGCCAGAGCGGGACCGCCGTCACGGCGGCCAACGAGACCTACAACGCGAGCCTGCCGACCGGGAGTTCGGTCAGCTTCGGCTTCAACGCCTCCTACAGCGGCACCAACGCGCTCCCGACCGCCTTCACCCTCGACGGCGTGACCTGCAACGTCGACGACGGCAGCGGTGGGGGAGGCGGCGGTGGCGGCACCGATCCCGGCACGCGGGTCGACAACCCGTACGCCGGCGCCAAGGTCTATGTGAACCCGGAGTGGTCCGCGAAGGCCGCCGCCGAGACGGGCGGCAGCCGGATCTCCAACCAGCCCACCGGCGTATGGCTCGACCGCATCGCCGCCATCAACGGCGTCAACGGCGGCATGGGCCTGCGCGCCCATCTCGACGCGGCGCTCGCCCAGAAGGGCACCGGCCAAGAGGTCGTCCAGCTCGTCGTCTACGACCTGCCCGGACGCGACTGCGCGGCCCTCGCCTCCAACGGCGAACTCGGCCCGACCGAAATCGGCCGCTACGAGACCGAGTTCATCGACCCGATCGCCGCGATCCTCGCCGACAGCAAGTACGCCTCGCTGCGGATCGTCACCACGATCGAGATCGACTCGCTGCCCAACCTCGTGACCAACACCGGCAGCAAGGCCACCGCCACCCCGCAGTGCGACACCATGCTCGCCAACGGCAACTACGTGAAGGGCGTCGGCTACGCGCTGAACAAGCTCGGCGCGATCCCCAACGTCTACAACTACATCGACGCCGGCCACCACGGCTGGCTCGGCTGGGACGACAACTTCGCGCCCGCCGCCAACCTCTTCTACCAGGCCGCCAACGCCGAGGGCGCGACCGTGAACGACGTGGCCGGCTTCATCACCAACACGGCCAACTACAGCGCCCTGAAGGAGAACAACTTCACCATCAACGACAGCGTCAACGGTGTCTCCGTGCGGCAGTCCAAGTGGGTCGACTGGAACCGCTACGTCGACGAGCTGTCGTACGCCCAGGCGTTCCGCAACCAGTTGGTGTCCGTGGGCTTCAACTCCGGTATCGGCATGCTGATCGACACCTCCCGCAACGGCTGGGGCGGCTCGGCCCGGCCCACCGGTCCCGGAGCGACGACCAGTGTGGACACGTACGTCGACGGCGGTCGCTACGACCGACGCATCCAGGTCGGCAACTGGTGCAACCAGTCCGGAGCCGGTCTCGGTGAGCGTCCGCAGGCCGCCCCCGCGACCGGGATCGACGCCTATGTGTGGATGAAGCCGCCGGGTGAGTCGGACGGTTCCAGCACGGCCATCGCCAACGACGAGGGCAAGGGCTTCGACCGCATGTGCGACCCGACGTACACGGGCAACGCCCGCAACGGCAACAACATGTCGGGCGCGCTGCCGAACGCCCCGCTGTCCGGGCACTGGTTCTCGGCGCAGTTCCAGCAGCTGATGGCGAACGCGTACCCGCCGCTGTAGGTCCGTTCTTGGCTGCGGGCCGTATGTGGCTGGTCGCGCAGTTCCCCGCGCCCCTCAGGGGCGCGGGGGTCGGCCCTCGTTGGACAGACCCCGGCGGATCGCGAACTCCACCGCCGAGTAGTCGCCGTCGGGGCGGTCCAGCTCGTAGGGGACCGCCGGGTCCAACGGCGGCTGCGCCAGAAAACGAGGACGCGTGCCGTGGTTCGGCTGGGCCGCGTGCACCAGGAAGGGGTGGCACAGGTACACGTCGCCGGGGCTGCCGGTGGCGTACGCGAGCGGGCGGTGGGCGGTGGCCTCGACCAGTCGGGGGGCGATCTCCAGACCGGACACCCCCGCCTCGCCGTACGGTTCCAGGAGCGGCGGTACGTCGAGGTGCGAGCCGACGCGGATGCGGGTCGGGGCGTTGTCCTCGGCCACCTCGGTGAACAGGAACAGCATCAGCAGCGCGCGGTCCCGCGAGCGCAGATTGACGTATCCCCAGGTCTCGCCCTCGGGGGTGTAGCTCCCGTCGATGTGCCAGCCGGCGTCGTCGGGTTCGTCCTCGTGCGGGAAGCGCAGCGGGAAGGCGCCCAGGCCATAGCGCGTCGCCCAGCGTCCCTCGCCGACCAGGAGGTCGAACGCCTCGTGCAGGGCGGGGGAGTTGGCGGCCGCGGCGAACGGGCCCTGCCCCATGCCCGGTACCCAGACCACGGGGTCCTTCCAGGTGCCGGGGTCGTCCGGATCGTAGCCCGTCTCCCGCCACAGCAGCCGCGCGCAGTCGGCGGCGACGCGCGGCGGGAAGGCGCCCGCGATCTTCACGAACCCGTCTTCGATGAAGCGTTCCAGCAGCACGTCGTCCATACGGGCATGCTCGGCGACCGACGGCATCCGCCGCACCTCATTTTTCGCGGCCCCATTTTGCCGCTTCGGCAACAGAAGTGGCCCCCGGACGGTGCGTCGGCGCAGGCTGGCGGCACCTGGACGAGAGGCTGACCACCATGGCGCACGAGCACGACGAGAAGCACGCCCACCACGACGAGAAGTACACCCGCCACCACGATCACACCGACATCGACTGGGCCGTCATGGGCCCTCTGCTGGAGACCCAGGCGGAGCTGTTCGCGCCGCTGTACGAGCGGGCCATGGCGTGGCTGGCGAAGGAGCGGACCGATCCGGGGCTGATCGTCGACGTGGGCAGTGGGCCGGGTGTGGTCGCGTGTCTGTTCGCGGAGACGTTCCCGGGCGCGCGGGTCGTGGCGGTGGACGGTTCCGGACCGCTCCTGGAGCGGGCCCGTGCCCGCGCCGATCGGCTGGGCTACGGTGACCGCTTCGGCACGCTGACCGGTGAACTGCCCGACGTCCTGGGCGAGTTGGAGTACCCGGCCGATCTGCTGTGGGCCAGCCGCAGCCTGCATCACCTCGGTGACCAGCGGGCCGGTCTCGCCGCGTTCGGGCAGCGGCTCGCCCCGGGTGGCACCCTCGCGATCATGGAGGGCGGGCTGCCCTCCCGGTTCCTGCCGCGTGACTTCGGCATCGGCCGTCCGGGCCTGGAGGCGCGGATCGACGCGATCGAGGCCGAGTGGTTCGCGCAGATGCGCGCCGACCTCCCCGGCGCCGTCACCGAGACCGAGGACTGGTCCGCCCTCCTGACCTCGGCCGGCCTGAAGTACACCGGCAGCCGCAGCTTCCTCCTCGACCTGCCCGCCCCGGCCCCGGACCGGGTCCGCGCCTATGTCGCGACCTGGCTGACCCGGGTCCGTGACGTCTACGGCGACGTCCTGGGCGCCGAGGACCGGGCGACCCTCGACCGGCTGGTCGACCCGCAGGACCCGGCGGGCGTGCACCGGCGCGCCGATGTGTTCGTGCTCGCCGCGCACACCGTGCACACGGCGGTGCGGCCGGTGTGAACGGCCCGTGATCTCGGCGGCTTGACTTCGAGAGTGCTCAAGATGATGAACTGCCCTTCCGGAAACGCGGAGTTCACCGAACCACGGGGGGACCTCATCACCATGAACGACAACTCTCACGTCGCGCTCATAACCGGCGGCGGCAGCGGGATCGGCGCGGCCGTCGCGAGACAACTCCTCAGCGCGGGCGGCCGGGTGGCCGTCACCGGCCGCAGCGAGCAGCGGCTGCACGCCTTCGCCGGTCAACTGGGACATCCCGCGGGCCTGTTGACGATTCCGGGCAGTGCCTCCGAGTACGACCAGGTGCAGGCCGCCGTCGAGACGACGCTGAAACAGTTCGGGCGGCTCGACGCGGTCGTCGCCAACGCGGGGATCGCCACGCACGATTCGGTCGCCGAGGGCGACCCGGCCGGGTGGACCGAGATGGTGCTGACCAACGTTCTCGGTCCCGCCCTCCTGATCCGGGCGTCCGTCGACGCGCTGAAGCAGACGCACGGCCGGATCGTGCTGATCGGCAGCGTCGCCGGGTTCGTGCACACGCCCGGCAACATCTACGGCGCCACCAAGTGGGCGATGACCGGTCTGGCCGAGAACACCCGGCGCGAGGTCACGGAGTTCGGCATCGGGGTGACGCTGGTCGCGCCGGGCCGGGTGGAGACCCCGTTCTGGGACGGCAACGGCAGTCCGCCGCCCGGCCGTCTGCTCACCGCCGACCACATCGCCGACACGATCCTGTGGGCGATCCGCCAGCCCGCCGGCGTCGACATCAACACCGTGGTCGTACGGCCGATCGGGCAGCCCAACTGACGTAGCGTTCTCAATTCGCCCACGAGCGAGGCCCGTTGCCGCGACCCGACCGATCGCGACGACGGGCTTCGCGGCAACGGGCCTCACCCGCACGCTAGTTGTTCTGCAAGAACTGCTTCGCCAGCTGGTCGCCGAGCGAGACCGCCGCGCTGTGGCTCTCTATGGGGGACACCGTCGAGTTCTTGAACAGGATGTACGTCACGCCGGAGTCGGCGCCGCCGGTCGCTGGGTCGGGGTCGATGCCGAGGGCGCTCGCGGTGGCGTAGGAGGCCTCGCCGATGATGTTGGTGGGGCCGGTGTCGCCGACGACGGCGTACTCGACCTTGTTGTTGTAGATCACGGCGACCACGCCGCCGCCCTTGATGCCGTAGCTGGAGTAGTTCCAGATGCTGCTGGAGCTGGGCACGACGATGTACGGGAGTGAATCCGCCTTCAGGGGCTGGCCGTTGGACTGGTGGAACGCGGTGTCGTCCTGGTACCAGGGGTCGGCGTTCTCGTTGCAGTTCGAGGTGCGCTGGCCGTCGCAGTCGATGTCCATGTCGGCCTTCCAGAACACGGCGCCGTTCTTGCCGCAGACCGGAATGGTGGCCGAAGTCTCGTCGTCGGTGCGGTACTTGCCGTTGGATATCTGCGAGCAGGACGTCACCTTGGAGAGCAGGTCGGCCGCGCTGACCGTGCCCTCCTGGGCGGACTTCGGGGTGGCGCCGGAGGAGGCGCTCGCGGGGAGCACTCCGGCGGCGAGCAGGGCGGCGCCTGAGGCCGCGGCGAGGGTCAGTGTTCGGATGCGCACTGTGGGGGACCCTTCTGTTAGGAAAGTTTCCTTACCAGGTGCGCAACAAGGTGGCCCATAGGCATGCTCGCGTCAAGACCCTGGTCCGAACCAAGTGACGCGAAGCGCCCCGGAGTCGGACTCCGGGGCGCCTCGTACCGCTGGGTTCAGGCCACTCGCTTCGCTCAGGCCATGTTGAACGTCGACGGGTCGGGACCCAGCCGCCGGTCCTCGTTCAGCGCGCTGATCGCCGCGAGGTCCTCGGTGTCCAGGCTGAAGTCGAAGACCTCGATGTTCTCCTTGATCCGCGACGGCGTCACGGACTTGGGGATCACCACATTGCCGAGCTGGATGTGCCAGCGCAGCACGATCTGGGCCGGAGTACGGCCGTGCTTCTGGGCGATGGCGACGATCGCCGGCACCTCCAGCAGACCCCGGCCCGAGCCGAGCGGCGACCAGGCCTCGGTCGCGATGCCCTGCTCCGCGTGGTACTCGCGCCCGGCCCGCTGCTGGAGCTGCGGGTGCAGCTCGATCTGGTCGACCGCCGGGATGACCGAGGTCTCGGCGATCAGCCGCTCCAGGTGGTCGGGCTCGAAGTTGGAGACGCCGATGGCGCGCACCCGGCCGTCCGCGTGCAGCTTCTCGAACGCCTTGTAGCTGTCGATGTACTTGTCCCGGGCCGGCGTCGGCCAGTGGATCAGATACAGATCCAGGTACTCCAGGCCGAGCTTCTCCAGCGACACGTCGAACGCGCGCAGAGTGGCGTCGTAACCCTGGTCGGCGTTCCAGAGCTTGGTGGTGACGAAGAGCTCTTCGCGCGGGACGCCGGAGGAGGCGATGGCCTTTCCGGTGCCCTCTTCGTTGCCGTAGATCGCAGCCGTGTCGATGCTGCGGTACCCGGCCTCCAGCGCCGTGGCCACCGCCCGCTCCGCCTCGTCGTCCGGCACCTGCCAGACGCCGAAGCCCAGCTGGGGCATCTCGACACCGTTGTTGAGGATGATCGGGGGGACCTTGCTGCTCACGAAGCTCTCGATCCTTCAGTCGTCGGGTGGGTACTCCCCATCGTCAACGATCACGGGCCGTGGTGCATTCCTGACCGCGAAATCCGTGGCGTGCGTGGGTCAGGCCCGGTACAGCGCCTCGACCTCGTTGGCGTAGGCGTTCTCGATGGCCTTGCGCTTCAGCTTCAGGGACGGGGTCAGCAGGCCGTGTTCCTCGGTGAACGGCTGGGCCAGTATCCGGAAGGTGCGGATCGACTCGGCCTGCGAGACCAGGGTGTTGGCGGCGACCACCGCGCGCCGCACCTCGGTCTCCAGGTCGGCGTCCCGGACCAGTTCCGCCGGTGTCATCCGGGGTTTGCCGCGCATGGTGAGCCAGTGCTCGACGGCCTCGTGGTCGAGGGTGACGAGGGCGGCGATGTAGGGGCGGTCGTTGCCGACGACGATGCACTGCGAGACCAGCGGATGGTCCCGCACCCGCTCCTCCAGAAGCCCGGGCGCGACACTCTTGCCCCCCGAGGTCACCAGGATCTCCTTCTTGCGCCCGGTGATGGTGAGATAGCCGTCCTCGTCGAGGGAGCCCAGGTCACCGGTGGCGAGCCAGCCGTCGTGCAGGGTCTCGTCGGTCGCCTTCTGGTTGTTGAGATAGCCCTGGAAGACGTTGGGGCCGTTCAGCCAGATCTCGCCGTCGTCCGCGATGTGCACGGTCACACCCGGGACCGCCTGGCCGACGGTGCCGTAGCGGGTGCGTTCGGGCGGGTTGGCGGTCGCGGCGGCCGTCGACTCGGTGAGGCCGTAGCCCTCGTAGATCTGCACGCCCGCCCCGGCGAAGAACAGTCCGAGCCGCCGGTCCATGGCCGACCCGCCGGACATGGCGTTGCGGATCCGGCCGCCCATGGCGGCCCGCACCTTGGAGTAGACGAGTTTGTCGAACAGCTGGTGCTGCATCCGCAGTCCGGTGGACGGGCCGGGGCCGATGCCCCAGGCCTTCTCCTCGACCGCGTCCGCGTATTTCACCGCGATGTCGACGGCCTTCTCGAACGGCCCGGCCTTGCCGTCCTTCTCCGCCTTGCGGCGGGCCGCGTTGAAGACCTTCTCGAAGATGTACGGCACGGCCAGGATGAACGTCGGTTTGAACGCGACCAGGTCGGGCAGCAGGGCGGCGGCGTTGAGCTGCGGCTGATGGCCGAAACGCACCCCGCCGCGGATCGCCGCGACCTGCACCATCCGCCCGAAGACGTGCGCCAGCGGCAGGAACAGCAAAGTCGCCGCCTCGTCGCCCTTCTTCGAGTGGAAGACGGACTCCCAGCGGTCGATGACCGTGTCCGCCTCGTACATGAAGTTGCCGTGCGAGATGACACAGCCCTTGGGTCTGCCCGTGGTGCCCGAGGTGTAGATGATCGTCGCGGTCGAGTCCGGGGTGACGGCCTGGCGGTGCCGGTGCACCACCTCGTCCTCGATGTGCGCGCCGGCGTCGTACAGCTCCTGCACGGCGCCGGTGTCCAGCTGCCACAGCTGGTGCAGTGCGGGGAGGCGGTCGATGACGGTCGCGATGGTCATCGCGTGGTCCTCGTGCTCGACCATGGCCGCCGAGACCTGCGCGTCGTGCAGCATCCAGAAGCACTGCTCGGCCGACGAGGTGGGGTAGACGGGCACGACCTGGGCGCCGATCGTCCACAGCGCGAAGTCGAACAGCGTCCACTCGTAGCGGGTGCGCGACATGATCGCGACCCGGTCGCCGAAGCGGACGCCTCGGGCCAGGAGGCCCTTGGCGAGGGCGAGGACCTCGTCGCGGAACTCGGCGGCGGTCACGTCCCGCCACCGGTCCTGTTCGTCCTTGCGGCCGAGGGAGACGTGGAGGGGGTCTTCCTGGGCACGCTCGAACACGACGTCGGCCAGACCGCCCACCGGCGGCGCCAACGCCAACGGAGGGTTGGTGAACTCGCGCAAACCCCGCTCCCCGCTCTCGTCGACGCTCCCCACAGCGCGGTGAAAGCTACCCCACCGGGGGGAAGGGCGGGAGGGGGCCGGAATCAGAGCAGTCCTCACGTCCGCACAGGTCAGCGCCGGAAAATGCCCTCACAAGGGGAAGGGTCGGACAGAAATCCTTACGGTTCCGTAGGTTTCGGCCCCGTAATCTCCACTGAATCTGTACGACCCGATTACCCCCGCCGTCCCTCTTGTGCGACGTCACCCGGGTGACGCGGTCTCCTCCTCGTTCAGCGTCGGAGCGGCCGATTCCGTCACTCCGCCCCGCTCCGCGCGACCGGCCCCGACCAGTACGAGGACCAGCGCACCCGCCGCCGTACCGACGAAACCGGCCGTCACGAACGCCGAGTCGAGCCCCGACGCGAACGCGGCCCGCAGCGCGTGCTCGGAGAACACCCCGCGCAACGCCCCCGCCCCGCCGCCCGCGAGCGTGTGCGCCGCGTCGTGCGGGAGCGTGTCCCGCATCCGAGACGTGAGTACGGTCCCGGACACCGCCACACCGAGCGCGTACCCCAGCTGCCGCACGGTGTTCATCGCGCCGCCCGCCATGCCCGCCCGCTCCGCCGGCACCGCGGCGAGCGCCGCCCCCGCGATCCCCGGCGCCACCAGCCCCGTACCGACCCCCACCAGAACGAGCCCCGGCACCAGCGCCGTCCAGTCCGAACCGGCGCCCAGCACGGCCTGGCAGAAACACCCCGTACCGATCAGCAGCAGCCCGCCGCCGACCGTCAGCCGGGACGGCACCCCGTGCAGCAGCTTCCCGGCGAGCACCGACACCACGACCGCCGCCCCCGTCAGCGGCAGCAGCGTCAACCCGCCGCGTACCGGACTCATCCCCAGCACCGTCTGCAGCCAGATCGACAGATACGGCATCCCGCCGAACGCCACCCCGTTGAAGGCCAGCCCGCCCGCCATCACCCCCACGAAAGCGGGCTTGCGCAGCAGCGCCAGATCGAGCAGCGGATGCGCCACCCGCCGCTCCACCAGCACGAAACAGACCAGCGCGAGCGCCGCCAGCGCGAAGGACACCAGCGTCGGCGCCGCACCCCAGCCGTCCTCCCCAGCCCGCACCACCGCGTACGTCACCCCGCCCGCGAACCCGGCGAACGCCACCGTCCCCGCCCAGTCGATTCGCATCCCGCGCGGCCCCTTGGCCTCCGGCACCACCCGCAGCGTCAGCCACACCGCGGCCACGCTCACCGGCAGGTTCACGAAGAAGATCCACCGCCAGCCCGGCCCCTCGGTGAGCACCCCGCCCAGCACCGGTCCGACCGCCGCGGCCCCGCCGCTGACCGCGCCCCACACCCCGAGCGCCACCGACCGCCGCCGCCCCTGATACACCGAGCCCAGCAACGGCAGCGTGGTCGCGAGCATCGCCGCCGCCCCCACCCCCTGCACGGCCCGCGCGGCCACCAGCGCGCCCGGCCCGCCCGCGAGCCCGCACAGCAGCGACGCCACCGCGAACACCACCAGACCCGCCACATGCACCCGGCGCCGCCCCAGAATGTCGGCGGCGGCCCCGAACCCCAGCAGCAGCGCGGCGAGCGCCAGCGCGTACCCGTCGACCACCCACTGCAGATCACTCAACGACGCGTGCAGCGACCGCGCCATGTCCGGCAGCGCCACCACCACGATCGTCACATCCAGCAACAACATGAACGTGCCCAGGCACACCGCCGTCAGCGGCCCCCATGTACGCATGCCCTCAACTCCCCTGTCCGGGATGACCAGTTCTCCGTACGATGGGCTCCTCCCGGACGATCACCGCCGAACAGGGCACCTCATCGCCGGAATCCGACAGGAGCAGCCGTGCTGGAGATGGAATCCGACACCCTCGACCGGCTCGACATGGAACTCCTCACCGCCCTGGAGATCAACGGCCGCGCCTCCTTCAGCCGCCTCGGCACGGTCCTCGGCGCCTCCGACCAGACCGTCGCCCGCCGCTTCCGCAGACTCACCGCCGAGGCCGGCCTGCGCGTCGTCGCCATCCGCGACGCCGAACGCCTCGGCCAGGACCAGTGGATGCTGCGCCTGCGCTGCGCCCCCGACAACGCCCTCAACATCGCCGACGCCCTCGCCAAGCGCCCCGACACCGCCTGGATCGGCCTCGCGTCGGGCGGCACCGAGATCGTCTGCCTCACCCGCCCGCGCAACCCCGGCGACTACGACGACCTCCTGCTCGGCAAGCTCCCGCGCACCCCCAGCGTCCTGGACATCCGCGCCCACCAGATGCTGCACCGCTTCTACGGCGGCCCCACGGGCTGGCTCCGCCGGTTCAAAGTGCTGGCGGACGACCAGATCGCCGCCCTGCTTCCCGAACCGGCGCCGACACCGGGCCCCGCCCGCATCGAACCGGACGACGAGGCCCTGATCGCCGTACTCGAACGCGACGGACGCGCCACCTACCCCGAACTCCAGCGCGCCACCGGCCGCTCCGAGTCCGCCGTCAAGCGCCGCCTCGCCACCCTGATCGGCTCCGGAGCCGTGTACATCGACATCGAGTACGACTCGGAGGTCTTCGGCTACCCGCGCGCGGCCGTGCTCTGGATCACGGCGACCCCCGCGGCACTCCACTCGGTCGGCGAGGCACTGGCCACGCACGACGAGATCGCCTACGCGTCCGCGACGGCCGGCACGTCCAACATCGTCGTGACGGCCGTCGTCAAGGACACGGCCGGGCTCTACGACTACCTCAGTGGACCCCTGGGCGGGCTCGACGGGGTGCGGCACGTGGAGGCGAGCCCGTTCCTGCGCCGGGTCAAACAGCTGACGTACCGGACGCTTCCGCTCAACTCGCCCTCAACTCGCGCTCCCTCAAAGTAAGTTCAAGATAAATCATGCTCAACACCAAGCACTCGGAGGCGTGAATCACAGTGTCCGGCGATCGAATGTGGCTCGTCCAAAGCGAAGCCGCAGGGATTTCCGCAAAGATCTTTTCCGGTGCCGGAAAAAATCATGGGAAATCCTCAGGGCGAGACCCCTGAAGGGAATATCGAATTGAAGACCAAAAACGCTCACCGCAGGTCTCTGGGACGGCACAGGAAGGTGGTGGGCGCCTTAGCGGCAGCGACGGCGCTCCTCGGTGGCGGGCTCTACGCCAACGCGAACGCCGCCTCCGTCCAGTCCGATCCGTCCAGCAGCGCCTCCGCCTCTGACCCCGGATCCCGGTCGCCGTCCCAGTCCACCCCCGGATCCACCTCCCCGTCGACTCCAGGATCCGCTCGCCCGTCCTCGATCGTGCCCTCGAACTCCGCCGGGACCGGCACCTCCGTCTCGGACGTGGTCGACGCCGCCAACACCTTCCTCGACACCCTCGACGACGACCAACAGGCCGACGTACTCCTCGACTTCACCCAGGCCAACGCCGTCGCCTGGTCGAACCTCTCGTGCGGCGCGACCTGCCGGGTCGGCATCGAACTCAGCTCCCTCAGCGACACCCAACTCGCCGCGGCCAAGGCCGTGGTCGAGGCCGCCACGGGCACCGGCAGCGACACCGGCTACAACCAGATCTCCCAGATCCTCGCGGCCGACGACGTCCTCGGCGAGACCGACAGCAGCTACGGCAGCGGCAACTACTACCTCGCCTTCCTCGGCACCCCCAGCACCACCGGCACCTGGCAACTCCACTTCGGCGGCGACCAGTTGGCCGTCAACCTCACCTACAAGGACGGCGAGGTCGTCGGCGCCACCCCGTACTTCGCCGGCGTCGAACCCGTCAGCTGGACCGACGACGACACCACCTACGCTCCGCTGTCCGGGATGCACGACGGCCTGGTCTCGATGCTCGAAGGCCTGACCGACGACGAGCTGACCGAGGCGAAGCTCTCCGACACCACCACCGACGTCGTGCTCGGCCCGGACGACGACGGCGACTTCCCCACCACCAAGGAAGGCGTCGCGGGCAGCGAACTCACCGACGACCAGCAGCAGTTGATCCTCGACGCCATCACCCCCTGGGTCGAGGCCGCGGACGACACGACCGCCGCGTCCACCCTGAGCACCTACAAGTCGGAGCTCGACGACACCTACATCTCCTACTCCGGCACCACCGACCTGGACACCGCAGGCGACTACGTACGCATCGACGGACCCGGCGTCTGGATCGAGTTCTCGGTCGAGGACGGCGTCGTCGACACCAGCCAACTCGGCTACAGCAGCGTCTACCGCGACCACGACACCGACTACGGAGGAGAGTTCTCGTTCTCCTGATCCGCATAACATGACGGGCGGCGCTGCCCCTGAACGACAGCGCCGCCCGCTGTTGCGCGTTTCCGCAGTCGGTATTTCTCGTACGGCTTTATTTTTAACCCTCGTGGAATTGGACATCGGTATTACGGACCGCGCCGATGCAGTCGATCCCCGCCCGCAAGAATCGCCGCCGCCAACGCGTCCGCCGCCCCCTGTGCGGAAACCCTGCGCCGCCCGTGCACCAGCACGAAATCGACCTCGCCCAATTCCGGTAGCCCCGCCCGCTCCGGTACCCGTACGAGTCCCGGCGGCACCAGCCCCTTCGAGTGCGCCATCACCCCGAGTCCCGCCCGGGCGGCGGCGATCAGCCCGTTCAGACTCCCGCTCGTGCACGCGATCCGCCACGCCCGCCCCTGCCGCTCCAGCGCCTCCATCGCGAGGGCCCGAGTGATCCCCGGCGGCGGATAGACGATCAGCGGCACCGGACGGTCCGCGTCCAGGCGCAGCCGCTCCGCACCGATCCACACCAGCTTGTCGTGCCACACCAGTTCGCCCCGC
This sequence comes from Streptomyces sp. NPDC050548, assembly GCF_044457385.1. NCBI lineage: Bacteria > Bacillati > Actinomycetota > Actinomycetes > Kitasatosporales > Streptomycetaceae > Streptomyces > Streptomyces sp. NPDC050548. The sequence goes on along the minus strand of NZ_JBITGV010000005.1, from coordinate 53,912 downwards.
GGATCCTCGGTCCGCCGCTTCGCCAGCACCAGGTCCAGCTTCCCGGCCGCCAGTTGCTCGTGCAGCGTCCCGGACAGCTCCACCGTCAGCTCCAGGTCGACCTCGGGATGGTCGTAGCGGAAGCCCTCCAGGATCTCCGGCAGCCGGGTGAGGACGAAGTCCTCGGACGCCCCGAAGCGCAGCCGGCCGCGCAGCCGGGTGCCGGTGAAGAACGCCGACGCCTGCTCCTGCACCTCCAGGATCCGGCGCGCGAAGCCGAGCATCGCCTCGCCGTCCTCCGTCAGCTCCACGGAGTGCGTGTCCCTGGTGAACAGCTGCCGTCCCGTCGCGTCCTCCAGCCGCCGCACATGCTGGCTCACCGTGGACTGGCGCAGCCCGAGCCGCCGCGCGGCCTGCGTGAAACTCAGCGTCTGGGACACCGCGAGGAAAGTCCGCAGGTGGGAGAGGTCGTACATGGCATACACCATGGCATACACCGTAGCCGGTCATCGCGAAACGCGATGACAGTCAGAGCGGTATGACGGATTCCCGATCAAGAGGCGGAAGAGGACGATGGGGAGGGCACCGGTCCGCGCCGGACGGGCGGACGTACAGCGAGACAGTGGAGTACAGTGAAACGCCTGCGATGGCCCAGTCGGATGCCGATCGACCCCTACATCCTGCTGCTCCTCGGGACGGTCGGCATCGCCGCACTCCTCCCCGCCCGAGGCACCGGCGCCGATGTCGCCTCCGGCGCCTCCACGGCCGCCATCGCCTTCCTCTTCTTCCTCTACGGCGCCCGCCTCTCGACCCGCGAGGCACTGGACGGCCTCAAGCACTGGCGACTGCACACCACCGTCCTGGCCTGCACCTTCGTCGTCTTCCCGCTGCTCGGCCTGGCCGCCCGCGGCCTCGTCCCGGTGCTCCTGACCCACCCCCTCTACCAGGGGCTCCTCTTCCTCACCCTCGTCCCCTCGACCGTCCAGTCCTCGATCGCGTTCACCTCGATCGCGCGCGGCAACGTGCCCGCCGCGATCTGCGCCGGCTCCTTCTCCTCCCTCGCCGGCATCGTCATCACCCCGCTGCTCGCCGCCGCCCTGATCGGCGGCAACGCGGGCGGCTTCTCCGCCGACTCCGTCGTCAAGATCGTGCTGCAGCTCCTCGTGCCGTTCCTCGCCGGGCAGCTGCTGCGACGCTGGATCGGCGGCTTCATCACCCGGCACAAGAAGGTCCTCGGCTACGTCGACCGCGCCTCGATCCTCCTCGTCGTCTACACCGCGTTCAGCGAGGGCATGGTCCAGGGCATCTGGCACCAGGTCAGCGCCCTGCGCCTCGCCGGACTGCTCGCCGTCGAAGCCGTCGTCCTCGCCGTGATGCTCACCCTGACCTGGTACGGCGGCAAGGCGCTGCGCTTCGACCGGGAGGACCGGATCGCCATCCAGTTCGCCGGCTCGAAGAAGTCCCTCGCCTCCGGACTCCCCATGGCCAGCGTCCTGTTCGGCGCCCACGCCTCCCTCGCCGTACTCCCGCTGATGCTCTTCCACCAGATGCAGCTGATGGTGTGCGCGGTCATCGCCAAGCGCCGCGCCCGCGATCCACAGCCCGAGGTCACCGGGACGGCGGACCCAAGCGCAGGGTCACGAACCGCGGTCGGTACAGCGACACATTCCGGCTGAGGTTCCAGGCCGCCGAAGTGGCCGTCGCCTCCAGCCAGTTGACGTCGTAACTGAGCACGATCCGCCCGTCGCCGCCGAGCGCCGGATGCGTCTGCGGGTTGTACGCGGCGACCTGCCCGGCCGGCAGCGGCGGACTGAACCCCCGGTCCGGCCCGTGCCACGGCCCGACGGGCGAACAGGCCCAGTACGAGGTCACGGTGGTCAGCCCCCGGCTGCCCGCCGCCATCGTGAACAGGACGTACGTCCGCCCGTCCCGCACCACCGAGAACGCGCTCCCCACACCGGTGTGTTGCCCGTCCCCGAGCACCGCCCGCGGCCCGGCCCGAGCCGTCCACGCGGAGCCGTCCCAGTACTCCCAGGCCCCCGGCTCCCCGAGCCGTCCTTCCGGCACCCGCGCCACATACGCCGAGGACGTCGGCCGCGCCGCCGCCTGCGCGTCGTTCCCGCCGAAGACATACGTCCACCCGCCCGCCGCGACCAACGTCGTCCCGAACTGCAGCCGCCGCGAAGGGTCTTGGACCAACCGCTGGTCGAGGACCTTCACGATCGACTCCACCCGCAGGTCCGGCAGCGACAGTGTGGCCACCTCCGTCGCGGTCGGCACCCCGTAGATCCACGGATACGCCCCCGCCGTCCGCGTCCACAGCAGCACCCGTACGACCGACTCGGCCGAACCGGGGGAGCGGGGCTCGACGCGGGCCGCGACCGGCCAACGCCACTCGTTCGGGGCCGGATCGGGGAACAGCGGCGCAGGGAGGGTGAGTTGGGGGTGTCCGGCGTGCATCACGACCGCCGAGTTGCGCACCAGCGGCGCCGTGGTGTCCCGCCAGACGTAGGACTCGCCGACCGGGTTGGGCGGGCCGTGGACCTGGCCGAGGTAGGTGTCGGAGAACAGCCACAGCACCCGCCCGTCCGGCAGCCGCACCGAGTGGGTGCCGTCGCCGCCCGTCCAGTCGTCGGTGCGGGTCGCGTCGTCGCCGTACGCGGCAAAGGAGTTGGTGAGTTGCGTGTCGGCCGACCAGGAGCGCACCGTACGGGCCGGGCACGCGGCGCCGCCCTCCCGGTCGTGGTCCTTCGGAAGGGCGGTGAGCAGCACGGCCGCGAGAGCCAGGGTCAGCACCAGGCCGACCCCGGCCCCCGTCCGCTGTCGTGCTCGTCGGTCCTCGGGCACGCCCGTGACGTTAGTGGCTGCCGCTCACATGGTCCATGGGCAGCCACAGCACGGTCCCGGCGGTCGGCGGCTGTTGTGCGGCCAGCTCGTCGTCCGTCAACAGCCGGTCCCAGACGTGGACTTCGTCGAGCGAACCGGTGAAGTACACCAGGCTGTCGACCCGTTGGCCGAGGTGCACGCCGAACGGCGAGTTGCGGCTCACCGACCCCACGACGTCCGCCGTACTCACCGTCGTTCCGTCCACGGAGAGCGTCAACTGCCCACCACCGCGCCGTACTACAGCGTGATGCCACTGCCCGTCGTTGTAGGCGCCCGCGGTGACCACGGAGGTGGTGTGGACGGCCGTCGCACCGTCCCGGGTGGTGATCAGCGCCCGCACGCGGTTGCCGGCGGGCTCACCGCGCAGCCACACCTGCGGCTGGCTGGTACCGACCCCGCCCATCCACAGGAACGGCTGATCGCCGGTCGTCACGGTGTAGCGGAACCAGAGGGACGCCGTGAAGTCCTTCGTCCCCAGGGGCAGTCGGTCGCTGTAGGGCAGTCGTACGGCGTCGTCGACACCGTCGAAGGACAGCGCGCCGCCGGACACGCCGTCCGTCTCCTGGGCGCCGCCGAGCACGGCCGCGGGCCTGGCGTGCGGGGCGAGGTCGGCGGTCGTCGGGTCCGGGCCCCGACGCGGTTGCAGCCAGGCCTCGTCGAAGCGGGCGAAGCGGATCTCGTCGGTCGCCGACACGGCTCCGCCCTCGTAGAGCAGGCCCACGGTGTCCCCGCTGATCCGCGCCATGTCGGAGTAGCCGGACCAGTCCTTCGTCACCACCGTGCCGCGGTCCACGCTGTCCCAGGTGCGCCCGCCGTCGTAGGAGGACCGGATCATCATCGTCCGGCGGCGGTCGGGGTCCGCGTCGCAGGACAGCAGGATGCGGGAGCCGAGGCCGAGGGTGGCGCACTGGACCTGCGGGGCGTACAGGTCGGGCAGGTCGCGGAAGGGCGCGGTGAAACTGTCGCCGCCGTCGCGGCTGACCGCCTGGGTGCGGTGGCCGAGGTCGGTGCCGTCCTGCTCACGGCCGCTGACCAGGATGGAGCCGTCGGTGCGCTCGGTGAGCGTCAGCTCGGACGGTTTCTGCCGCCAGGTCCCGTCGGCCGCGATCGGGTACGAGTCGGTGGCGCCGATCCTCCAGTGGTCGCCGCCGTCGTCGCTCACGATCAGCGCCGCGTTGTTCGCGGTGACCCGACTCCCGTCCCAGGTCTCGGTGTTGACGCCGAACACGAGCCGGCCCCGGTGCTTGCCGCGGGTGAGCTGGATGCCGTGCACGGGGCCGGTGGCGTACCAGGAATTCCAGTTCGGGGGCAGGATCTCGTCGCTCAGGTCACGCGGCTGCGACCAGGTGAGGCCGTCGTCGTCGCTGTACTGGAGATGCGGGGTGCGGTCGCAGGGGACCGAGCAACTGGCGCTGTCCGTACGGCCCGTGTTGTACGTCTCGGCGAGCAGGATGCGGCCCGTCTCGCGGTCCACGACGGGCGCCGGGTTGCCGTGCGTGTCGCCGCCGCCGTGGTTGACGACTTGCAGCGGGCTCCAGGTGGCGCCGTCGTCGGTGGAGCGTTTGACGACGATGTCGATGTCGGCGGCGTCACCGCAGTTGAGGATCCGGCCCTCGGCGAACGCGAGCAGTGTCCCGTCGTCGGTCCGTACGACGGCCGGGATCCGGAAGCAGGCGTAGCCCGGGTCCTGAGACGCCTTGAAGAGGACCTGTTGGGTGAACTCCGTTGTGGGGCTCATGTGTTGGGCGGCGGCGGCGCGGCCCGGGCTCGGGAGGACCAGCAGTGCGGCCAGGGTGAGTACGGCGGTGAGGGTGGATCTCGGACGTGCGCGAAGACTTGACGGCATGGTGGTGCGACCTGCCCTTCATTCGTCTTGACATCCGGACATCCCACGTCCAACGGGCATGCCACAGACGTTAGTTGGGGCATCCGAAGCCTCACAAGAAGCGTGCAGCGGTCGGTGTCACGGAAGTTGACGGGGCGACAGGGGCGAGCCGGTGCCTCAGGGGCGTAGCACGACCTTGCCCAGATTGCCCCGCGACTCGATCACCTCGTGCGCCTTCGCCGCCTCCGCCAGCCCGAACTCCCCGTGCACCAATGGCTTCAGGGCGCCCTCGGCGAACAACCGCCACAGCTCCCGCCGCCACCGCTCGTACAACTCCGGCCTCCCGCGCGCGATCCGCGCCATCTGGAACCCGATCACGGACTTCGCGCCCACGAGAAGGTCGTACGCCTGGATCGTCCCGCCGCCCGAGCTGTACGTCACGAGCCGCCCGCCCGGGACGAGCGCGGCGACCGCAGGGGTGAGCAACTCGCCGCCCACCGCGTCGAGTACGTAGTCGACTGGCTCGACCGAGCCCAACGCGTCGTAGTCGATCACCTCGTCGGCGCCCAGGGCGCGCACGAAGTCGCCCTTCGCCGGATCGGAGACGGCGCCCACGATCCGCCCCGCGCCCCGCGCCTTCGCCAACTGCACGGCGAGATGGCCGACTCCGCTCGCCGAGGCCGTGATCAGCGCGGTCTCGCCGGGCTCGGCGCGGGCCGCGTCCAGCGCGCCCAGGGCCACCAGTCCGCTGCGGACGAGCGCGACCGCGTCGACGGCGGAGGCGGTGTCGGGCACGGGGGAGGCCATGACCTCGTGGAGGACGGCGAAGTCGGCGTAGCCGTGCCCGAAGCACAGCCCCGTCACCCGCTCGCCCACCCGGAATCCGGTCACCTCCTGTCCTACGGCGACCAGCTCGCCCGCGATCTCACCGCCGAGCGGGATCGGCTCGGCGGCCTCGGTGACCTTGCGGACGACGGGCAGGGTGACCCCGATCGCCTCGGTGCGGACGAGGAGTTCACCGGGCCCGGGGTCGGGTACGGGGGCCTCCTCCAGGAACAGCGGGCCGCCGGTGGACTCGTACCGGACGCGACGCATCGCACCTCCAGGAATCGTTGGGAGGCCCAATGGTATTCACGATTTCATTGGGAAGTCCAACGACTTCTGGGTAGGCTGTCCCCATGGCCGAAGCACCCCTCCCCGCGATCCGCTCCCTCCCCAGCTGGCTCCTCGGCCGAGCCGCCGCCCGGGGCCGGGCCCTCGTCGCCGACGCCCTGGCCGCCGAAGGTCTGAAGATGTGGCACCACGTGGTCCTCTCCGCCGTCCGCGACCTCGCCCCCGTAGCCCAGGCCGACCTGGGCCGAAGTGTCGGGCTCGACCCCAAGGACCTCGTCGGCATCCTCAACGACCTCCAGGCCGCCCACCTGGTCGTCCGTGAGCCTGACCCCAAGGACCGCCGCAAGAACGCGGTGTCGCTCACGGCGGAGGGCGCACGCCTGCTGAAGCGGTGCGAGAAGGCGGCCCGTGCCGCCAACGACCGGCTCCTCGCACCGCTGTCGGCGGCCGAACGCGACCGGTTCATGGACCTGTTGATCCGGATCTCCGGTACGGACGGCTGACGGGAGCTAACGTTCCGTCATGACCCCACCGCAGACTCCCGAACCCCGGCTCGCCCTCGACCCCGCGCGCACCGCCCTGGTCCTCGTCGACCTGATGGACCGCATCGTCGCGCTGCCGCTCGAACCGTACAAGGGCACCGAAGTCCTCTCCGCGGCCGAGGAGTTGGCAGCCGCCTTCCGCTCCGCCGGCGCGCTCGTCGTACTGATCCGGGTCGAACGCCCCGGCATCACCGAACAGCCCTCCGGCGGCGGACTCGTCGCCGGACTGGCCGGGGAGGGCGACCTGGAGATCGTGAAACGGACGATCGGCGGCTTCCAGGGCACGGGACTTGACGAGCACCTGCGTGAACGGGGCGTCGACACCCTGGTGTTCGGCGGGATCGCCACCAACCTCGGTGTGGAGTCCACCGCCCGCGCCGCCGGTGACCTCGGGTATCAGCTCGTCTTCGTCGAGGACGCGATGAGCGCGCTCACCGACGCCGAACACCAGGCGTCGGTCACACTCGACTTCCCGCGGCTCGGGTCGGTCGTGACGGCGGCGGAGGTGGGGTTCACGCCGGGAGGCTGAGACGCCCTGTGCGCAAGGCCGTCGACGAGAGGCTGACACGCCCTGTACTCAAGGCAGTTGAGAAGTGCGGCCGGCCGTCAGACGAGGAGGGTGCCGCCGTCCACGACCACCGTCGACCCCGTGCTGTAGCCGCCGCGCATCAGATACAGATACGCCTCGGCGACATCGGCCGGCTCACCGATCCGGCCGACCGGGAGCGACCCGGCGACGGACGCGAACAGGCCGTCCCGGTCCTCGTCGGGCAACTCCCGCCACAACTCGGTGCGGACGAGACCGGGCGCGACCACGTTGACCCGCAGCGGCGCCAACTCCAGGGCCAGCGCCCGGGTCAGCGACTCCATCGCCCCGCACAGCGCGGCGGCGACGGACGTACCGGCCATCGGCCTGCGCCCGGCGGTACCCGTGGTCAGCACCACCGAACCGCCCTCCCGGATCGACCCCACGCCGTACTTCACCGCCGTGTACGCCCCCCACAACCGCGTGTCCAGGAACGCCCGGCCGCGCCCGAGGTCGGACTCCGCCACGCTCTCCATCAGCAGCGCCTCACCCGCCGTGTACACCAGGTGGTCGTAGCCGCCGAGCCCAGCGAAGAAGTCCCGCACCGCGCCCTCGTCACCCGCGTCGAGCACCCGGCCCTCCGCGTCCTGAGGGAGCCGCTTCAGCGCCGCGTCCACACTCTCCCGCCGACGCGAGGCGACCACCACCCGGGCGCCCTCCCGCCCGGCCGCCTCCGCGACCGCGAGCCCGATGCCCGCCGTACCCCCGATGACGACGATCCGCTGTCCCCGCAGTCCCATGTCCTGCCCCTTCCGTGTTGCCGTGACGTCGTCCAGCCTGCGGTGGCCGCCACTCCGCCGTCCAAGACCTCTTCCGGCGTCGGCGATACCCTGAAGGCATCGCCGACGGCGACGGCCACGGCAGGGAGGCGGTGGCACCCATGGATCTCGACCTGCGGAAGGTCCGCTACTTCGTGGCGGTGGCCGAACTGCTGCACTTCGGGCGCGCGGCCGAACAGCTCCACATCGCGCAGCCCGTGTTGAGCCGTCAGATCCGGGCCCTGGAAAAGGACTTGGACGCCACCCTCTTCGAACGCGACAGCCACGGCGTGACCTTGACGGCCGCCGGACGCCAACTCCTCGACGACGCACGGACCTTGCTCGCCTCCGCGAACGCCACCCGCCGCAGAGTGCAGCGCACCGCGCACGGGCCGCACCGCCTCGTCGTCGGCTTCCGTGCCGGTGTCGTGATCACCCCCACGCTGCGCGCCTTCGGCGCCGCCCGTCCCGAGGCCGAGGTCAAGGCCCGCCGGGTCGAATGGGACGACCAGGAACAGCTGATCCTCGACGGCACCGTCGACCTCGCCTACCTGCGCCGCCCCGTCCGCGAACAGGGCCTCACCCTGCTCCCGCTGTTCACCGAGCCCCGGGTGGCCATGCTCCCCGCCGACCACCGGCTCGCCGGCAAGCCGGACCTCGTCCTGGCCGACCTCGACGGCGAGACCTGGCTGCGCTACCTCAACCCCCACCCCGACCCCGACGACGTACCGATCCGCAGCATCGAGGAGAAGTTCGAGAACGTCGCCTCCGGAGCGGGCATCACCCTTGTCCCGGTCTCCGTCGCCGAGCAGTACTCCCGCCCCGACATCACCTACGTCCCCGTCACCGACGCCGAACCCGACGAGGTGATCCTCGCCTGGGAGACGGCCCGCCGCTCACCCCTCGTCACGGCGTTCGTACGGGCCGCACAGGGGGTCGAGGGTCAGGGCGTCGAAGGGCAGGATTGAGGCGGGGCCCCTGCGGCGCAGGGGGCGCTCCCCGCCGACCGGGGCCCCGCCGCCGTGCCGCGGGACGAGGGCGTCAACCCTGGGTGGCCGCGGCCGTCAGGGCGATGCGGTCCTCGCCCGCGTACACGTTCATGTTGCTGCCCCGCAGAAAGCCCACCAGGGTCAGACCCGTCTCCGCCGCCAGGTCCACGGCCAGCGACGAGGGCGCCGACACCGCCGCCAGCACCGGGATCCCGGCCATCACGGCCTTCTGCGCCAGCTCGAACGAGGCCCGGCCCGAGACGAGCAGGATCACCCGGGACAGCGGCAGGTCCCCGTTCTGCAGGGCACGGCCGACCAGCTTGTCGACCGCGTTGTGCCGGCCCACGTCCTCCCGTACGTCCAGCAGCTCGCCCTCCTCGCTGAACAGGGCCGCCGCGTGCAGACCCCCGGTCCGGTCGAAGACCCGCTGGGCCGCGCGCAGCCGGTCGGGGAGGCTCGCGAGCAGCGCGGGTTCGACACGGACCGGGGGAGTGTCGGCGATCGGCCAGCGGGTCGTCGTACGGACCGCGTCCAGGCTCGCCTTGCCGCACAGACCGCACGACGACGTCGTATACACGTTCCGCTCCAGCGTGATGTCCGGGATCACCACGTCCGGGGCGGTGCGCACGTCGACGACGTTGTATGTGTTCGTCCCGTCGACCGTCGCCCCCGCGCAGTAGACGATGTTCCGCAGATCGTATGCATTCGCCAGTACACCCTCGCTGACCAGGAACCCGGCCGCGAGCGCGAAGTCGTCGCCGGGCGTCCGCATGGTGATGGCGAGGGGTTTGCCGTTGAGCCGGATCTCCAGGGGTTCCTCGGCGACGAGCGTGTCCGGACGGCTGTAGACCGCGCCGTCGCGGATCCGGATCACCTTGCGTCGTTCCGTGACTCGTCCCATGTCCTGATCAGCCCCGGTTCTGTACGTGTCTGTACGTGCTGGTGGCCGTAACGGCCCTTGCTGCGAAAGTCGCCGCAGGCCACCCGGTTGTCGTGCGGCGAGGTGACCCTCACGCTCTCATTGTCCTGCACGTGCCGAGTGAGCCGGCGGCCCGCCCGCTCCTCCTCACGCGGCGCTCTGCAGCGCGAGCAGGTCCGAGATGGCGTGCACGGTGCGCAGGGTGGGCACCTCCACGCCGGTGATCTCCGCCAACTCGACGACGGCCGCGAGCAGTACGTCGAGTTCGAGCGGCTTGCCGCGCTCCAGGTCCTGGAGCGTGGAGGTGCGGTGGTCACCGACGCGTTCCGCGCCCGCGAGCCGCCGCTCGATGGAGACACCGACCTCGCAGCCCAGCGCCTCGGCGACCGAGAGCGTCTCGGTCATCATGATCTCGATGACCCTGCGGGTGCCGCCGTGCAGACACATCTGCCGCATGGTGGCCCGGGCCAGCGCGCTGATCGGGTTGAACGAGATGTTGCCGAGCAGCTTGAGCCAGATGTCGTTGCGCAACTCCCGCTCGACCGGGCACTTCAACCCGCCGGCCCGCATGGCCTCGCTCAGAGCGAGACAGCGCGCCGAGACGCTCCGGTCGGGCTCCCCGATCGAGAACCGGGTGCCTTCGAGATGGCGTACAACTCCCGGGCCCGCGAGCTCCGTTGCCGCGTAGACGACACAGCCGACGGCCCGCTGGGGCGCGAGCACCGCACTGACCGCTCCGCCCGGGTCCACACTCTCGATGCGCTGCCCGTCGTAGGGGCCGCCGTGCGCGTGGAAGTACCACCAGGGGATGCCGTTCTGGGCCGCGACCACCGCCGTGGTGTCGTGCAGCAGGGGCTCGATCAGCGGCCCGCACGCCGCGTACGAGTTGGCCTTCAGGCCGAGGAGGACGAAGTCGACCTGGCCGATCTCCGCCGGGTCGTCGGTGGCATGGACGCGGGCGGTGAAGTCGCCGCGCGGGCTGAGGACTTGGACGCCGTGCTGCCTCATGGCCGCGAGATGCGGTCCACGGGCGACGAGATGCACATCGGCGCCCGCACGGTGGAGCGCGGCGCCGACATAGGCGCCGATCGCACCGGCGCCGAGGACTGCGACTTTCACTGGGGCTCTCCGTTCGGTCGAGGGAGTACCGCGGAGGTGGCTGTCGTGGCTGTCGTGGCTGTCTTCCGGCCAGTGTGGACGGCAGCCAAACAGTGTCGACGAAATATTGTCTACAGTATGGAGTCGAGGATCGGCAAGGGTTCGGACAGCGGCTGTTGCGTCAACTGCCGTTCCGGCGGCGACCGTTCGGCGCATTCTGCATACCGCTCATCGCACACGGTCGACGCGCCGCCTTCTCAACTCCCCTGTCACTCCCTACCGTCCGGGATCATGAGTCCCCCAGTAGCACCCCCGGCGTGGAGCCGCTGGCTGGTTCCCCCCGCCGCCCTCTCGGTGCACCTCTCCATCGGCCAGGCCTACGCCTGGAGCGTCTTCAAGCCGCCGCTCGAATCCTCACTCGACCTCAGCGGCACGCAGAGCGCGCTGCCCTTCCAGCTCGCCATCGTCATGCTCGGCCTCTCGGCCGCGTTCGGCGGCACCCTCGTCGAACGCAACGGGCCGCGCTGGGCGATGGCCGTCGCCCTGATCTGCTTCTCCTCCGGCTTCCTGATCTCCGCGCTCGGCGCGGAGACGAAGCAGTTCTGGCTGATCGTCCTCGGCTACGGCTTCGTCGGCGGCATCGGCCTCGGCATCGGCTACATCTCCCCGGTCTCAACCCTGATCAAGTGGTTCCCGGACCGGCCCGGCATGGCCACCGGCATCGCCATCATGGGCTTCGGCGGCGGCGCGCTCATCGCCTCCCCGTGGTCCGCCCAGATGCTGAAGTCGTTCGGCTCCGACAACACCGGCATCGCGCAGACGTTCCTCGTACTCGGGCTTTCGTATGCGGTCTTCATGACACTCGGGGTACTGCTCGTACGGGTGCCGCGCACCGAGGGCTCCCAGGACCCGGCGAAGGCAGCGGGCGCCCCCGCCCTCACCGGCGTGCAGGTCTCCGCCAACAGCGCTGTCCGCACCCCGCAGTTCTGGTGCCTGTGGGTCGTCCTGTGCATGAACGTGACCGCGGGCATCGGCATCCTGGAGAAGGCCGCCCCGATGATCACGGACTTCTTCGCGGACACCTCCACACCGGTCTCGGTGTCGGCCGCCGCGGGCTTCGTCGCACTGCTCTCCGCCGCCAACATGGCGGGCCGCATCGGCTGGTCCTCGACCTCCGACCTGATCGGACGCAAGAACATCTACCGCGTCTACCTGGGCGTCGGCGCCATCATGTACGCGCTCATCGCCCTGTTCGGCGACTCCTCGAAGCCGCTGTTCATCCTGTGCGCGCTGGTCATCCTCTCGTTCTACGGCGGAGGCTTCGCGACCGTACCCGCGTACCTGAAGGACCTCTTCGGGAGCTACCAGGTCGGCGCGATCCATGGCCGGCTCCTCACCGCCTGGTCCCTCGCCGGTGTCCTCGGACCGCTGATCGTGAACTGGATCGCCGACCACCAGAAGGACGCCGGCAAACACGGCGCCTCCCTCTACGACACCTCCTTCATCATCATGATCGGGCTGCTCGTCATCGGGTTCGTCGCCAACGAACTCGTCCGTCCCGTCGACGCCCGCCACCACATCCCCGCCCAGAGGGAGGCCGCAGATGTCGAACGACAGCAGTCAGAGCCCGCCTGACCGACGACCGCTGATCGCCTTCGCCTGGCTCTGGGTCGGCGCACCCCTCGTCTACGGCCTCTACGAACTGATCCTCAAGGCGAAGCAGCTGTTCACCGGCTGAATGTTCGGTGCATACCGTCGACCACAGGACGGATGACAGAAGCCGACAACCCGGACGGCAGTTTCCTGTGGCATCACCTGCCGTCGTACCCGCGAGTCACTGGCAAGACTGGTGGATCCCGCTACCCAAGGCAACGAGGGGGACCACCCAATGAACGGCACGCGGATCGCCGCCGTCGGCCACTACCAGCCCGCCAAGGTACTCACCAACGAGGACCTGGCGGGCATGGTCGACACCAGCCACGAGTGGATCACCTCCCGGGTCGGCATCAAGACCCGCCACATCGCCGGACCCGACGAACCCGTCGACGAGCTGGCCGCGCACGCCGCCGCCAAGGCGCTGGCCGCGGCCGGCCTGACGCCCGGGGACATCGACCTGGTCCTGGTCGCCACCTCCACGGCCATCGACCGCTCCCCGAACATGGCCGCCCGCGTCGCCGCCCGCCTCGGCATCCCCTCGCCCGCCGCCATGGACGTCAACGTCGTGTGCGCCGGTTTCACCCACGCCCTGGCCACCGCCGACCACGCCGTCCGCGCGGGAGCGGCCGTACGGGCCCTGGTCATCGGCGCCGACAAGATGTCCGAGGTCACCGACTGGACCGACCGTACGACCTGTGTCCTCGTCGGGGACGGAGCGGGCGCCGCGGTCGTCGAGGCCGCCGACGAGCCCGGCATCGGACCGGTCCTGTGGGGATCCGTGCCCGAGATGGGCCACGCGGTACGGATCGAGGGCACGCCCCCGCGGTTCGCGCAGGAGGGCCAGAGCGTCTACCGCTGGGCCACCACCCAACTCCCGCCCATCGCCCGCAAGGCCTGCGAGAAGGCCGGCCTGACCCCCGCCGACCTCGCCGGCGTCGTCCTCCATCAGGCGAACCTGCGCATCATCGAGCCCCTTGCCGAGAAGATCGGCGCCGTCAACGCGGTCGTCGCCCGCGATGTCATCCAATCGGGCAACACTTCCGCCGCCAGCATCCCCCTCGCCTTCTCGAAGCTCGTCGAACAGGGTGCCGTCCGCGCCGGCGATCCGGTCCTGCTGTTCGGCTTCGGCGGGAACCTGTCGTACGCCGGTCAGGTCGTACGGTGCCCGTGACCTGCACACACGCTCAGGTGTGACCTTGGATGTGACGAGGTCGACTCCCGCACCCTCTGGCTACTGTGCGCCGTAGACTGTAGACGATAGACAATCGATACTTGGTCGTACGGCCGCGTACGGCCACTGTCTGCTGGCTACTGTCTGCAAAATGCCGATGTTGCCCAGGAGGGGGACCGCGATGTTGTCGCAAGGACTGCCGCAGGGGGCGGTGCCCAAGCTGGAACGCCCGGGCCCGCTGCGCGACCGTGTCTACGAGGCGCTGCTCGAACTCATCACCACGCGCGCCCTGCAGCCCGGCCAGCATCTCGTCGAGAGCGAACTCGCCGGGCACCTCGGGGTGTCCCGGCAGCCCGTGCGAGAGGCGCTGCAGCGGCTCAACACCGAGGGTTGGGTCGATCTGCGGCCCGCCCAGGGCGCGTTCGTGCACGAGCCGACGGAGGAGGAGGCCGACCAACTCCTCACCGTACGCACCCTGTTGGAGGCCGAGGCAGCCCGCCTCGCCGCCGCCAACGCGGGGAGCGCCGGCATCGCCGCCCTCAAGGAGCTGTGCGCGGAGGGCGAGCGGGCCGTCGACGCCGACGACGTGGACGCCGCCGTCGCCATGAACGCCCGCTTCCACGCCAAGATCATGGAACTGGCCGGCAACGCCGTCCTCGCCGAACTCGCCGCACAGGTCGACCGCCGGGTCCGCTGGTACTACACACCGGTGGCCCGGCAGCGCGGGCTGACGTCCTGGATCGAGCACCGTCACCTGATCGACGCGATCGCGGCCCGTGACGAGCTGCGCGCCAGTCTGCTGATGCGGGAACACACCGAGCACACCCGGCGGTCGTACCACGAGCGCGAGAAGTCCTGAGCCGCTTGAGCCGGGCGATGGCCCTCCCGTGTCGGGGAGGGCCATCGGGCGGTTCCGGGTACGCAGGTCGGCGCCGGTGCTGTGGGGCCAACTGTCAGGTCGCGGGCTGTGGTTGGGGAACGGGAGTCAACTCCCTGTCCCCGCGCCCCGGTTGGCGGAGCAGCAACGCGATCGCCGCCGCCACCATCGAGACGCCGCCGGCCAGTGCGTACGCCCCGTTGTAGCCCCAGGCCGCGACCACCATGGAGCCGAGGCCGCCGCCGAACAGGCCGCTGATGAGCTTTCCGCTGTACACCAGGCCGTAGTTGGTGGCGTTGAAGTTCTCGCCGAAGTAGTCCGGGGTCAGGGCCGCGAACATCGGATAGAACGCGCCGCCGCCGAAACCGGACAGGAACGCGAAGAACAGGAACAGCCACTCGCTGCGCAGATGACCGGCCCAGATCACACCGAACTGGGCGAGGCCCAGGACGACGATGACGAAGACCAGAGTGAGTTTGCGGCCCCACAGGTCGGACAGCCAGCCCACCACCGCGCGGCCGACGCCGTTGATGACGGCCATGACGCCCATCGACGAGGCCGCCACCAGCGGGCCGAAACCCACGTCCTTCGCGAAGTCGACCTGGAAGGAGATCCCGAAGATAGACACCCCGGCGGTCAGCACGATCGACAGCCACATCAACGGCAGCATGCCGGTGCGGATGGCTTCCTTGGGAGTGAACTGCCGTACGGCGGGCGGGTTCTTGGCGAGGCTCGTCGCGCTCTTGTCGTTGCCGCCGTAGGTCAGCGGGTCGATGTCGGCGGGCCACCAGTTCTTCGGCGGGTCCTTGAAGAAGAACGCGCACCCGAACACCACGATCAGGATGTAACACCCGATCAGATCCAGCACCCGGTGGTAATTCCCGGTGTCGAAGGCGTAGTTGAAGATGAAGATGAACGGCAGCGAACCGTACGCGAAGCCGCCGTTGACGAACCCGGTGCGGGCGCCCCGCCGTTCGGGGAACCACTTGCCGACCATGTTGATACAGGTCGCGTAGACCAGACCGGCGCCGACACCGCCGATCACACCGAAGCCGATGATCGCCAGCCACACGTTGTCCAGGTGCGACAGCGCGAGGAAACCGATCACGCACAGCACCGAGCCGGCGTACATCGCCTTGCGGGCCGTGAGGATGCCCTTCTCCCGCAGCCAGCCCGCGGGGAAGGCGATGCCGGCCTGGAAGAAGACCCAGACGCTCAGGATCCAGAAGGTGTTGCTCTGCGTCCAGCCGTGCGCGCTGGACAGGGTGTCCTCCGCCGAGCCGTACGCGTACTCGAAGACACTGATCGCCATCATGGCGACCCAGGGGAGGTAGATCATGATCTTGCGGGAGTGGCCGAGGATGTCACGGTCGGTCTCGCCGACACGGTAGACGCGGCCGTTGGCGTCGGTCACTTCACGGTAGGGACGGTTCGCGGCGCCGGATTCGTTCGTGGTGATGGGATCTGCGGTCATGTCACGCCATCTCCTCGCCGAGCGGGTGCGGGTTGGGCACGATGCGCCGGGCGCTGGGCCGGCCCGGAGCCTTGAGGAAGAGCGCCAGCACCGCGGAGGCCAGGCCCACCGAACCGGCCAGCACGAACGCGCCGTGGTAGTCCCACTCACCGACGACGACCGCGCCCAGACCGGAGCCGACGAGCCCCGAGATCAGCTTCGAGCTGTAGACCATCCCGTAGTTGCTGGCGTTGTTGTTCTCACCGAAGTAGTCGGCCGTCATGGCCGCGAACAGCGGGAAGATCGCCCCGCCGCCGAAACCCGAGACCATGGAGCAGAACAGGAAGAACGGCATGCTGCCCATCTGGCCCGAGACCAGCACACCGAACTGCGCGGTGCCGAGCACGAGACACACGATGATCAGCGTGTGGCGGCGGCCGAAACGGTCGGAGATCCAGCCGATGACCCCGCGCCCGGTGCCGTTGACGATCGCCTTCAGGGACATCGCCGTGGCCACGATCCCGCCCGCGAAGCCCATGTCCTTGCCGAACGGCACCTGGAAGGCGATGCCGAAGATGTTGATGCCGGCCGTGCACAGCAGACAGAACCACATCATCCAGAGCACGGGAGTACGGGCGGCCTCCTTCGGGGTGTACTGCTTGATCGCCGGCGGGTTCTTCTCCAACGCGCGCCGGATCCTGGGGTCTTGGGCCGCCTTCAGCGGATCGACGTGCGCGGGCCACCAGTTCTTCGGCGGATCACGGAAGAACCAGCCGGCCGACGCCACCACCAGACACAGCCCGACACCGACCAGGCTGAGCAGCACCTTGTAGTTGCCCAGGTCCAGCACCGAGGTGAACAGGAACACGAACGGCACGGACCCGTAGGCGAATCCGCCGTTGACGAAGCCCGTCTTGCCGCCCTTGCGCTCCGGATACCACTTGCCGACCATGTTCACGCAGGTCGCATACACAAGACCGGCGCCGATCCCGCTGCACATACCGAATCCCAGGTACGCGACGAGCACGTTCGGCGCGAACGCCAGCGCCAGATAGCCCAGCAGCGTGCCGAGCGCGCCGATCAACATGGCCGTACGGGCGGGCAGTCTGCCGCTCTCCCGCAGCTGCCCGGCCGGGAAGGCCACGGCCGCCTGGAAGAACACCCAGACGCCCATCAGCCAGAAGATGTGCCCACTGCTCCACAGGTGCGCGTCGTGGAGCGTGTCCTCCGCCGACGTGAACGCGTACTCGGCGGAACTGATGCCCATCATGCCCACCCAGGGCAGGACGACCATCCACTTGCGGGTACGGCCCATGATGTCGACATCGGATTCACCGATGCGGTACACGCGGCCGTGACGGTCCGTCACCTCCCGGTAGGAGACGGACATTGGGTAGTCCGTTGTTGCCATCGCTCAGTGCCCCTTGCGTCGAAAGTTCTGGCCAGCGCCCCCTGTCCAATGCCTTTCGTGTGCGCACGGGTCCCCGGGGCCGGCCGACCGCACTGTCGGCCGGCCCCGCGTCGGCTCACGTCATGAACCACCGCCCAACAGCCCTGCCGCACGCGCCCATTGGTACTTCGCGCCGAGCACGGCCACCGGCTTCTCCGTCGTGTACGGGTACGCCACCACCCCGCGCTCGTACAGGTACTGGCAGGCCTCCTCGACCTCCACGTCACCCGCGAGCGACGCCACCACCGGCTTCTCGATGCCGCGTTCCTTGAACTCGGCGACCACGCGGGCGGTCAGCTCCGCGAAGACCATCGGGGGAGTGACGATGGTGTGCCAGTAGCCGAGGACCAGCGCGTGGATGCGCGGATCCTCCAGGCCGAGCCGGATCGTCGCCTCGTACGTCGACGGCGGCTCGCCTCCGGTGATGTCCACCGGGTTGCCCGCGGCCCCGAAGGGTGGGATGAACTCCCGGAAGGACGCGTCGAGATCGGGCGGAATCTCCATCAGGGAAAGGCCGTTGTCCGTGACCGCGTCCGAGAGCAGCACACCACTGCCGCCGGCACCCGTGATGATAACTACGTTGTCACCCTTGGGAGTTGGCAGCACGGGCAGTCCGCGCGCGTACTCCAGCATGTCGTTGAGCCCGGGGGCCCGGATGACACCGGCCTGCTTCAGGACGTCCGTGTACACGGCGTCGTCGCCGGCCAGCGCGCCGGTGTGCGAGCCCGCGGCCTTCGCACCCGCCGCCGTACGACCTGCCTTGAGGACCACAACCGGCTTGCGGGGCACGGTCTTTCGGGCCGCCTCGACGAACGCCCGCCCGTCCTTGAGGTCCTCCAGGTGCATCGCGATGCACTCGGTGTGCGGGTCCTCGCCGAACCAGGTCAGCAGGTCGTCCTCGTCGAGGTCCGACTTGTTGCCGAGCCCGACGATCGCCGACACCCCCGTCTTCGTGGTCCGCGCGAACCCCAGGATGGCCATGCCGATGCCACCGGACTGCGAGGTCAGCGCCACCCCGCCCTTCACGTCGTACGGCGTGCAGAACGTGGCGCACAGGTCCTGCCAGGTCGAGTAGTAGCCGTAGATGTTCGGTCCGAGCAGCCGGATGCCGTGGCGTTCGGCGATCTCGACTATCTCCTCCTGGAGTCGGACCTCGCCGGTCTCCGCGAACCCGGAAGGGATGAGGACGGCGTTGGGGATGTTCTTGCGACCCACCTCCTCCAGTGCCGCTGCCACGAATTTGGCGGGAATGGCGAAGACGGCCACATCCACCTCACCGGGAACGTCCGTGACACTCTTGTACGCCTTGCGGCCGAGGATGTCATCGGCCCGGGGGTTCACCGGGTGGATCTCGCCGGCGAAACCGCCGTCGACGAGATTGCGCATCACCGAATTGCCGATCTTGCCCTGCTCGTTCGAGGCGCCGATCACGGCGACCGAGGTCGGCTCCATGAGACGGCGCATGGTCGTCAGGATCTCGTCGCGTGTATACCGTCGACGGGGCACCGGCAGCGACTCGGCGAGGATGACACGGATGTCCGCCGCGACCGCGCCCTCCGGAGTCGCGATCACCGGATTGAGGTCCACCTCGGCGATCTCCGGGAAGTCCGCGACCAGTTGGGACACCCGGCGGATCTGCTCGGCGATCGCCCACCGGTCGACCGCCGGTGCGCCGCGCACCCCGCGCAGGATCTCCGCCGCCCGGATCGAGTCCAGCATGGACAGCGCCTCGTCCGCGCTCACCGGCGCCAGCCGGAACGTCACGTCCTTCAGCACCTCGACCAGCACTCCGCCGAGCCCGAACGCGACCACTTTCCCGAACGTCGGATCGGTGACCGCCCCGACGATGACCTCCTGCCCCTGCGGCAGCAACTCCTGGACCTGGACGCCCTCGATGCGGGCGTCGGCGCTGTATGCACGCGCGTTGTCGACGATCCTGTGGAACGCGGCCCGTACGTCCGCCGCGCCCTCGACCCCGACGATCACACCGCCCGCGTCGGTCTTGTGCAGGATGTCGGGCGAGACGATCTTCATCACGACGGGCCCGCCGAACCGTGCCGCGTATGCCACGGCCTCCTCGACGTCCGTCGCCAACTCCTCGCCCGGTACGGCGATCCCGTACGCGTCGGCGATCACCTTGCCCTCGGGTGCGGTGAGCGCGTACCGCCCCTCGGCTCGCACGGAGTCGAGGAGTGCCCGCACCTTCAGGACCCGGTCCTCTGCCATCACGTCAGATCACCCCGTTCGACTTGAGCAGGCGCAACTCTTCGTCGCCGAGACCGAGTTCGCCGATGTAGACCTCTTCGTTGTGCTCGCCGAGCAGCGGTGAACTGGTCACGTCCACGGGGGAGTCGGAGAGTTTCAGCGGGCTGCCGACGGTGACGAACTCACCGCGCTCGGGGTGCGGCACCGTCACGACCATCTCGTTGGCCACCAGCGACTCGTCCTCGATGATCTCCCTGGTCGACAGGATCGGCCCGCACGGGATGTTGTGGGCGTTGAGCTGCTCCAGCACCTCCCACTTGGGCAGCGTGGCGGACCACTCCTCGATCAGCTGGAACATCTTGGCCAGCTGCGGCAACCGGGCCTCCGGCGTCGCCCACTCGGGGTCCTCGGCCAGCTCGGGCCGGCCGATGAGCTCGGTGAGCGGCCGCCAGCCGACGGGCTGCACGATGACGTACACGTAGTCGTTGGGGCCACCCGGCGCGCACTTCACCGCCCAGCCGGGCTGGCCACCGCCGGACGCGTTGCCCGAGCGGGGCACCTCCTCGCCGAAGTCCTCGTTCGGGTACTCGGCGAGCGGGCCGTGGGCGAGACGCTGCTGGTCGCGCAGCTTCACCCGGCACAGGTTCAGCACGGCGTGCTGCATGGCGACATTGACGCGCTGGCCTCGGCCGGTGCTCTCCCGCTGGAAGAGTGCCGCCAGTATCCCGGCTACTGTATGCACTCCCGTGCCGGAGTCACCGATCTGAGCGCCCGTCGCCAGCGGCGGTCCGTCCTCGAAGCCGGTGGTCGACATCGACCCGCCCATGGCCTGCGCGACAACCTCGTACGCCTTGAAGTTGGTGTACGGACCGTCCCCGAACCCCTTGATGGACGCATACACAATGCGCGGATTGATCTCCTGTATGCGATCCCAGGTGAACCCCATACGGTCGACCGCGCCCGGCCCGAAGTTCTCGACCATGACGTCGGACCGCCGGATCAGCTCGGTGAGGATCTCCTTGCCGCGCTCGGTCTTGGTGTTGAGGGTGATGCTCCGCTTGTTGCAGTTGAGCATCGTGAAGTAGAGGGAGTCGACGTCCGGCAGGTCGCGCAGCTGCTTGCGCGTGATGTCGCCGGTCGGTGCCTCCAGCTTGACGACGTCGGCGCCGAGCCAGGCAAGGAGTTGGGTGGCGGAGGGGCCGGACTGGACGTGCGTCATGTCGAGGACGCGGATGCCCTCAAGTGCCCTGGCGGTCATGGCCGTTCACCTCACTTGTACATCGTCTGGTTCATGGTTCCGGGGGCGTACGCGTCCGGGTCGACCCAGACGTTGATCAGCGACGGCTTGCCCGACTCGCGGGCGCGTTGCAGCGCGGGTGCGATGTCGGCGGGGTCGCGGACCTCCTCGCCGTAACCGCCCAGCATCTGGGCGAACTTGTCGTAGTGGACGTCGCCGAGGGTGTTGCCGACGCGTTCGCGCTCCAGGCCGTACTTGGCGGCCTGGCCGTAACGGATCTGGTTCATCGAGGAGTTGTTGCCGACGATGCCGACGAAGGGGAGGTCGTAGCGGACGAGGGTCTCGAAGTCCCAGCCGGTGAGGGAGAACGCGCCGTCCCCGAACAGCGCGACGACCTCCTTGTCCGGCCGTGCCTGCTTCGCCGCGAGGACGAAGGGGACGCCGACGCCGAGCGTGCCCAGCGGGCCAGGATCCATCCAGTGGCCGGGCGACTTGGGCTGCACGACCTGCCCGGAGAAGGTGACGATGTCGCCGCCGTCGCCGATGTAGATGGAGTCCTCGGTGAGGAAGTCGTTGATCTCGCTGACCAGGCGGTACGGGTGGATCGGTGAGGCGTCGGACTTCAGGCTGGGCAACCGCTTCTCGATCGCGGCCTGTTCGACGGCGCGCACCTCGTCGAGCCACTCCTTCCGCCTGGACGCACCGCCGTTGAGGCGACCGGAGGCGGCCTCGGTGGCCGACTTCAGGACGAGCCCCGCGTCGCCGACGATGCCGAGGTCGATGTCGCGGTTCTTGCCGACGGTGCGGTAGTCGAGGTCGATCTGCACGACGGTCGCGTCGAGGGAGAGGCGCTTGCCGTAGCCCATGCGGAAGTCGAAGGGCGTGCCGACGATGACGATGACGTCGGCGTGGGAGAAGGCGTACCGGCGCGAGAGCTGGAAGTGGTGCGGGTCGCCGGGCGGGAGGGTGCCGCGTCCCGCGCCGTTCATGTAGGCGGGGATGTCGAGGGTGCGGACGAGGTCGATGGCCGCCTCGGTGCCGCGAGTTGTCCACACCTGACTGCCCAACAGGATCGCCGGCTTCTCGGCGTGGACCAGCAGGTCGGCGAGCTTCTCGATCGCCTCGGGGTTGCCCGCCGAGCGGGTCGAGGCGCGGTAGGCGCCGGGCTGCGGTACCCGTGCCTTGCTCACCGGCACCTTCGCGTCGAGGACGTCGCGAGGGATCTCCAGGAAGGAGGGGCCGGGCGCGCCGTGGTAGCACTCGCGGAACGCCATCGACACCATGTCGGCGGCGCGCGCCGTGTCCGGCACGGTGGCCGCGAACTTGGTGATCGGCGTCATCATGTCGACGTGCGGCAGGTCCTGGAGGGACCCCATCTTGTGCTGGGTGAGGGCTCCTTGGCCGCCGATGAGCAGCATCGGGGACTCCGCGCGGAAGGCGTTGGCGACACCGGTCACGGCGTCGGTCGTACCGGGGCCCGCGGTGACGACCGCGCACCCGGGCCTGCCGGTGATGCGTGCGTAGCCGTCCGCCGCGTGGGCTGCCACCTGCTCGTGGCGTACGTCGACGACTTCTATGCCCTCGTCGACACAGCCGTCGTAGATGTCGATGATGTGGCCGCCGCACAGCGTGTAGATGCGGTCGACCCCCTCGGCCTTCAGGGCTTTGGCGACGAGATGACCACCGGAAATCACGTCCTGGGTGTCGTCGGGCATGGCGAAGTCCTGTCCCTTCGTAGGGGGTTGGGAAGCTCTCGCGGTACATTGCATACAGTCGACGAATACTGTATGAAGCTTGTTATCCCGCATCCGGTGGGTGGTGTCCAGGGGGCGTGCGGCACTTTTAAGTGGGAGCCGAGAGGGAGCCGAGATGGACCTGTACGAGCACCAGGCAAGGGAACTCTTCGAGGAACACGGCATCTTGGTGCCCCGGGCCGAGGTCGCCACCTCGTCCAAGGAGGCACGCGGGATCGCCCGCGGGCTGGGCGGCCGGGTGGTGGTGAAAGCCCAGGTGAAGACCGGTGGACGGGGTAAAGCGGGCGGGGTGAAGTTCGCCGCCGACCCGGCCGCCGCCGAGCTGACCGCACGGCAGATCCTCGGCATGGACATCAAGGGGCACACGGTCGGCACGGTGATGCTGGCCCAACCCGTCGACATCGAGAGCGAGTTCTACGTCTCCTACGTCCTCGACCGCGCGGCGGGCCGCTTCCTCTCGATCGCCTCTGCGGAGGGCGGTATGGAGATCGAGGAGGTCGCCGCCCGTCGACCGGATGCGGTCGCCCGTATGCACATCGACCCGGCCGAGGGCGTCACCTCGGCGAAAGCGGCCGAGATCGCCGAGGCCGCCGGGCTGCCGCCGCAGACCGTCGACGTCCTTGTACGACTCTGGGAGGTGCTGGTCCGCGAGGACGCCGTCCTCGTCGAGGTCAACCCCCTCGTGCGCACCCGACAGGGACAGATCCTCGCCCTCGACGGCAAGGTCACCCTCGACGACAACGCCCGCTTCCGGCAGGCCCGTTGGGGAGCAGACGGTGCGGCGCACGACGATCCGCTGGAGGCGGAGGCAGCCGCGAAGGGACTCAACTACGTCAAGCTCGACGGCGAGGTCGGCATCATCGGCAACGGCGCCGGCCTGGTCATGTCGACGCTCGACGTCGTCGCCGGCTGCGGTGCCCGCCCCGCCAACTTCCTCGACATCGGCGGCGGGGCGTCCGCCCAGATCATGGCCGACGGGCTGTCCGTCATCCTCTCCGACCCGGCCGTGAAGTCGGTCTTCGTCAACGTCTTCGGCGGGATCACCGCATGCGACGCGGTGGCCGACGGCATCGTGCGGGCCCTGGACACCGTCCGGTTGACCAAGCCGCTGGTCGTCCGGCTCGACGGAAACAACGCGGCCAGGGGTCGGGCGATTCTCGACGGGCACGCGCATCCACTGGTCCAGCAGGCCACCACCATGGACGGCGCCGCCCGCCGCGCCGCCGACCTCGCCAACGCACGCTGAGGAGCAGGGACATGGCGATCTACCTCACCAAGGAGAGCAAGGTCCTCGTCCAGGGCATGACCGGTGGCGAGGGTATGAAGCACACCCGCCGGATGCTCGCCGCCGGCACGAACATCGTCGGCGGCGTCAACCCGCGCAAGGCGGGCCGCACCGTCGACTTCGACGACCGTGCCGTTCCCGTCTTCGGGGCGGTCGCCGACGGTATGCGGTCGACGGGAGCCGATGTCACCGTCGTGTTCGTGCCACCCGCCTTCGCCAAGGCCGCCGTTGTCGAGGCCGCCGACGCGGGCATCGGCCTCGCCGTCGTCATCACGGAGGGCATCCCCGTCCACGACTCGGTCGCCTTCACGGCCCACGCCAGGTCGAAGGGCACCCGGATCATCGGCCCCAACTGCCCCGGCCTGATCACTCCCGGCCAGGCGAACGCGGGCATCATCCCCGCCGACATCACCAAGCCGGGCCGCATCGGCCTGGTCTCCAAGTCCGGCACACTCACCTACCAACTCATGTACGAACTCCGGGACATCGGCTTCTCCACCTGCGTCGGCATCGGCGGCGACCCCGTCGTCGGCACGAGCCACATCGACTGCCTCGCCGCGTTCCAGGACGACCCCGACACCGAACTCGTCGTGCTCATCGGGGAGATCGGCGGCGACGCGGAGGAGCGGGCGGCCGCGTACATCCGCGGCCACGTCACCAAGCCGGTCGTCGGCTACATCGCCGGTTTCACCGCGCCCGAGGGCAGGACGATGGGCCACGCCGGCGCCATCGTGTCCGGCTCCTCCGGCACGGCGGCGGCGAAGAAGGAGGCGCTGGAGGCCGTAGGAGTCAGGGTCGGGCGTACGCCGACGGAGACCGCCCGGCTGGTGCTGGACCAACTGGAGCGCAACTAGCTCCATCTGTAGGACCGTTCCTGCCTCACCCCGCCCCGACTGTGCACCGAGAGCGGAGCAGAAGCATGGCATCAACCCTCAAGACCGGTACGTCCTGGAGCGACGCCTGGCGGCGTTGTCTCGCCGTAGCGCCCGAGGCGTTCCAGGACGACCGTGTCCTCAACCTCTGGAACGCCGCCTGGCAGCGGGACGGCCGGGTCCTGCCCGTCACCACCCCCGTCGACGGCAGCCCCATCGCAGGACCGCCCCGCCTGGACCGGTCCACCGCCCACCAGGCCGTACGCGCCTCCCTCGACCAGCACCGGGCCTGGCGGCACGTCCCGCTCGATGAACGGCGCGCCCGCGTCGCCGCCACGCTCGACGCCCTCACCGAGCACCGCGAACTCCTCGCGCTGCTGCTGGTCTGGGAGATCGGCAAGCCCTGGCGGCTCGCGCAGGCCGACGTGGACCGGTCCATCGACGGTGTGCGCTGGTACGTCGACGGCATCGAACCGATGCTCGCCGGCCGCACCCCGCTGGACGGTCCGGTGTCGAACATCGCTAGCTGGAACTACCCGATGAGCGTGCTCGTCCACGCCATGCTGGTCCAGGCGCTGGCGGGCAACGCGGTCATCGCCAAGACCCCGACCGACGGCGGCGTCGCCTGCCTCACCCTGGCCTGCGCGCTCGCCGCACGCGAGGGCATCCCCGTCACCCTCGTCAGCGGCAGCGGCGGCGAACTGTCGGAGGCGCTGGTCCGGGCGCCCGAGATCGGCTGTGTCTCCTTCGTCGGCGGGCGCGACACCGGGGCGGCGGTGGCCACGGCCGTCGCCGACCTCGGCAAACGGCACGTCTTGGAGCAGGAAGGACTCAACACCTGGGGCATCTGGAACCACACGGACTGGGACACCCTCACCGCCGTCGTCCCCAAACTCTTCGACTATGGCAAGCAGCGCTGCACCGCGTATCCGCGCTTCGTCGTCCAGCGCGAGCTGTTCGACGAGTTCCTCACCGCTTACCTCCCCGCGGTCCGAACTCTGCGCGTCGGCCACCCACTTGCCGTCCAGCACGCCGAAGACCCCTACCCCGAACTGGACTTCGGCCCGGTGATCACCGCGGCCAAGGCCAAGGAACTCCACGACCAGGTGGCCGAGGCGATCGACCGCGGCGCCGTACCGCTGCACCGCGGCAAGCTCTCCGAGGTCAACTTCCTGCCGGGGCAGGACACTTCGGCGTACGTCCGCCCCGTCACCCTCCTCAACCCGCCACCGTCGTCCCCGCTGCACCACGCGGAGCCGTTCGGACCGGTCGACACCATCGTCCTGGTCGACACGGAGGCGGAGCTGCTGGCCGCGATGAACGCGTCCAACGGTGCGCTGGTCGCCACCCTCTCCACCGACGACCGGGCGACCTACGACCGACTGGCCCCGCAGATAAGGGCGTTCAAGGTCGGGCACGGCCGGCCGCGTTCACGTGGTGACCGCGACGAGCTGTTCGGCGGGTTCGGCGCCTCCTGGCGCGGCGCCTTCGTCGGCGGCGAACTCCTCGTCCGGGCGGTGACGCACGGACCGTTGGGGGAGCGGCTGCCGGGCAACTTCCCGGAGTACCAGCTCATGCCATGACCGGCGGACATCGGTTCATGCCGTGACCGACCCTCGCCGGTTCACGCGGTGATCTCCGGCCGGGCGGCACTCGCGTCCGTCGAGTGCCGCCCGGTGATGATCTCGTCGGCTCGTCGTACGACACCAGGACCCGCACCGAACGCGTGATCCCGGCCGGGTCGCGGCCCAGCTCGGCGCAGTGCACGTCGAGGACGCGGGCGCGCTCGGCGCTCGGCGACGTGCTCGGCGGTGTTGTGCGACGGCCCTGGAACGTTCCATACGTCGGCATGCTCGGCCACCAGCCGCACCAGCCGCACCAGCCGCACCAGCCGCACCAGCCGGGTGCCCCAGCCGCCGATGAGCAGCGGGGGACCGGGCCGTTGCACGGGCTTGGGTTCCCAGTGCGTACCCCGGAGCCGATAGTGGCGGCCCTCGAAGCCGAGGACGTCCCGGGTCCACATCCCCTTCAGGATCGCGACGGTCTCCGCGAGCCGCTCGACGCCCTCACCCGGCGGGACGAGCGAGAGGCCGTAGGACGCGTACTCCGCGATCGCCGGATTGGCACCCGGGATCCCGCCGGCGTCGGCCGGCTGATGCGTCCCGCCGACTCCCGGACCGAGCGCGAGGCGTCCGCCCGAGATCACGTCCACGGTGGACGCCATCCTGCCGAGCAGGGCCGGTGGCCGGAGGCGGTTGCTGGTGACGAGGAGCCGAGCCGCGGCCGCTCCGTCCGGGCGGCGAGTGCGCCGAGCGGCGTCCACCCTGAGAGCACGCCCAGGCGAAACTGGCCAGGGCGTCGGCCGAGGCGCTCGCCCCGCACGGTGTGGACGGTCATGAGCCGGCCGTACTGGTGGTGCTCGCGGCGGGGGAGCCGTTGTCGCAGGTCGAGGCCGCCGGACGGCTCGGGGTCGACCGCACCACGATGGTGTCGCTGATCGACGGGCTGGAGGACCACGGTCTGGTGGTGCGGCTGCGCCGTCCGCAGGACCGCCGCAAGAACATCGTCGAACTGACGTCCGAGGGGCAGGAGTGTCTGGGCCAGGCGGAGAAGGCCCGTCGAGCGGCGGAACGGCGATTTCTGGCTCCGCCGGACGAGG
Source organism: Streptomyces sp. NPDC050548 (assembly GCF_044457385.1). Lineage (NCBI taxonomy): Bacteria > Bacillati > Actinomycetota > Actinomycetes > Kitasatosporales > Streptomycetaceae > Streptomyces > Streptomyces sp. NPDC050548. The sequence continues at coordinate 26,598 of NZ_JBITGV010000005.1, read as the reverse complement.
CGGGGGCGGCCTCGCTCGTACGGGCGCCGCAGACCCTGGTGCTGGACGGGCGAGTGCCCGAATCCGGCGCGTGTCCGTAGCGGTTCGTTCACCCGTCGTGGTGGAGTCCCCGCAGGTGGCAGGCCTCCCGGGGCTGGTCCCGCGGGGGCGGATATGCAGGTGAGAGGCACTGCGAAAGCTTGGTATTGTTGTCCATGTCGCCGCGGGGAACACCCCCGGTCGGGCGGCAGACACCTCGTCCGGGTGGCGGAATGGCAGACGCGCTAGCTTGAGGTGCTAGTGCCCTTTATCGGGCGTGGGGGTTCAAGTCCCCCCTCGGACACCAGCGGAGACCCCACTTCACGTGGGGTTTTCTGCTTGCCAGGGCCGTTGTGCGGTTGGCCCGCAGATGACATCTCACCTACCGGGCAGCCCCGGCGAGGTTTGAAGCGATGTCGACGTATCCTTCTTGAGGTCTACGGCGTCAAATAGTGGGCGCCGAAAATGGAGGCAACACCCCGTGCTCATTGCTCAGCGTCCGTCCCTGACCGAAGAGGTCGTCGACGAGTTCCGTTCCCGGTTCGTGATCGAGCCGCTGGAGCCGGGCTTCGGCTACACCCTCGGCAACTCCCTCCGCCGTACGCTCCTCTCCTCGATCCCGGGTGCGGCGGTCACGTCCATCCGTATCGACGGTGTCCTGCACGAGTTCACCACCGTGCCGGGCGTCAAGGAGGACGTCACCGACCTGATCCTCAACATCAAGCAGCTCGTCGTCAGCAGTGAGCAGGACGAGCCCGTGGTGATGTACCTGCGCAAGCAGGGCCCGGGTCTGGTCACCGCCGCCGACATCGCGCCCCCGGCCGGTGTCGAGGTCCACAACCCCGACCTCGTTCTCGCCACGCTCAACGGCAAGGGCAAGCTGGAGATGGAGCTGACCGTCGAGCGCGGTCGCGGCTATGTCTCCGCCGTCCAGAACAAGCAGGTGGGCCAGGAGATCGGCCGGATCCCGGTCGACTCCATCTACAGCCCCGTGCTGAAGGTCACGTACAAGGTCGAGGCGACGCGTGTTGAGCAGCGCACCGACTTCGACAAGCTGATCGTCGATGTCGAGACCAAGCAGGCGATGCGTCCCCGTGACGCCATGGCGTCGGCCGGCAAGACCCTGGTGGAGCTGTTCGGTCTCGCGCGCGAGCTGAACATCGACGCCGAGGGCATCGACATGGGCCCGTCCCCGACGGACGCCGCCCTGGCCGCCGACCTCGCCCTGCCGATCGAGGAGCTGGAGCTCACCGTCCGCTCCTACAACTGCCTCAAGCGCGAGGGCGTCCACTCCGTGGGCGAGCTGCTGGCGCGTTCCGAGGCCGACCTGATGGACATCCGCAACTTCGGTGCGAAGTCCATCGACGAGGTCAAGGCGAAGCTGGCCGGTCTGGGTCTGGGCCTGAAGGACAGCCCGCCCGGATTCGACCCGACCGCCGCGGTCGACACCTTTGCCACCAACGACGCGGACACGCGGTTCGTGGAGACCGAGCAGTACTAGGCAGTACTGGAACGGTGTAAGCGGTAAGTCCCGGCGCCCCGGTCAGGCAGCAGCCCGACCGGGGCGCCGTGCTGTGCCCGGCCTCAAGGTGTACATCCCGAGGCTGACAGGCCGTCCGGAAATCCGCCAAGGGTGGGATGCCGCCCCGCCGTTCGCACAGCAGGGTGACGGGCATGCGTGAAACCGGAGAACTGACGAAGCGTCACAGACCTTTGTTATCAGGCAGGTTGGCGGCCCTGGGGGCCGCGCTATGTCTCACCTCGGCCACCATGGCCCTGCTGCCCGCCCCCGCGTCCGCCGCCACGACGGTCGCCGACGGCGGGCACACGGTCCGGATCAGCCGGACCGAGTACGGCGTACCGCACATCCTGGCCCAGGACTTCGACGGGCTCGGCTACGGCTACGGGTACGCCTTCGCGCAGGACAACGTGTGCGAACTCGCCGACCAGATAGTGACGTTGAGGGGTGAACGGTCCCGGTTCTTCGGGCCCGACGGAGACTCCGGTACGGGCTCCAACCTCGCGAGCGACACCTACTACGGCGGACAGCTGCGCGCCGGGACCGTGCGCCAACTGCTCGACAAGAAGGCGCCGTTGGGGCCGACGACGGAACTGCGGCGGATGGTCGAGGGATACGCCGCCGGGTACAACCGCTATCTCCGGGACACCGGAGTGGACCGACTGCCTGACGCACGCTGCAAGGGCAAGCCCTGGGTGCGGCCGATCACCGCGCTCGACCTGTGGAATGTCGTCTACGACGTCAACAGGGTGACCGAGACAGTGCCGTTGGCCCCGGACATCGGCGACGCACGGCCCCCGACCGCCTCCGCCCCCTCGACGGCCACAACAACCGCCTCCCGCAACGGCCTCGTCGGTCTCGGCCTCGCCACCGCCGACGTCGGCAGCAACGGCTGGGCACTCGGCCGGGACGCCACCCGCACCGGCAACGCGATGGTGCTCGCCAACCCGCACCTGCCCTGGGCCGAGGGCAACTTCCGCTTCTATCAAGTGCAGTTGACGATCCCCGGCACCCTGGACGTGTCCGGCGCCGGCCTCTACGGCACCCCGCTGGTGGAGATCGGCCACAACCGCACCCTCGCCTGGACGCACACCGCGAGCGACGCCGAGCACGGCTCCTTCTACGCCCTCAAGCTGGTGCCCGGCGACCCGACCAGCTATCTGCTCGACGGCAGGGTCGTGCCGATGGAACGCCGCACGGTTCCGGTCACCGTACGGGGCGCCGGCGGTGGACTGTCGACCGTCGAACGGACGCTGTACACCTCGCGCTTCGGCCCCGTCCTGTCGTCCGGCTGGACCACGACCACCGCCTACGCGATCCGCGACGCCAACGCCGACAACCTGCGCTCCATGAACACCTGGCTGGCCATGGGGAAGGCGCGCACTCTCGGTCAACTCCGCGCCGCCCAGGACACCTTCCAGGGCGTTCCCTGGACCTACACCCTCGCGGCCGACACCAGTGGCGGCACGTACTTCACCGACTCCTCGGCCGTCCCGCACCTCACCGACGAGCAACTGAAGCGCTGCACCGTCGCGGTGGACCAAGGGCCCACGGCCCTGGACGGTTCGACGTCTGCCTGTGCCTGGGGCAGTGACCCCGACGCGCTCGTGCCCGGCGTCTACGGTCCCTCCCACCAGCCGAAGTTGGTCCGCAGCGACTATGTCGCCAACTCCAACAACGGTCCCCGGTACGTCAATCCGGAGGCGCCGATCACCGGCCTCCCGGGCGTGTACGACACCGATCCCCACCTCGACGGGCGGGCCCAGCTGGGGCTGAGCATGATCGCCCAACGCCGGGACGGAACGGACGGGTTGGGCGCTCCGGGCTTCACCGAGGACACCCTCGGTGCGTCCATGTTCGGCAACCGTGTCCTGTCGGCCGAGAGGGGCCGCGACGACATCGTCGCCATGTGCCGTGCCCACCCGAGCCTGACGGCCACGGACGGCACACAGGTCGACGTGACGCAGGCGTGCGCGACCCTCGCCCGCTGGGACACCCGCGCCGACACCACCAGCCGGGGCATCGTGCTCTGGAGCGCGTTCTACAACCGCCTCCTCGACGGCGGCCCGCCCGACACCTGGCGCCGCGTCCCCTACGACCCCGCCCAACCCCTCACCACACCAAGGGGATTCAACGGCGACGACCCGCGCGTCCAGCACGCCCTGGCCGACGCCGTCCAGGAGTTCGCCGCCCGTGACCTCCCGGTCGACGTCGAACTCGGCGCCGTACAGAAGTGGGACGGCATTCCGCTGCCCGGCTGTGACGTGGGCTGTTTCGACGTCGTGGAGGCAGGGCCCGACTCGGGCACCGGCACCCCGACCGCCGGCGCCTTCGGCAGCAGTTTCCTCATGACCGTCGAACTGACCCCGGACGGGCCTCGCGCCCACACCCTCCTGACCTACGGGCAGTCCGCGAACCCGACCTCACCCCACTTCTCGGACCAGACCGGCCTGTTCTCGCGCAAGCAGTGGGTCACCGAGCGATTCACGCAGGCGGAGATCGCCGGTGCCCCGGGTCTGGAGGTGACGACTCTGCGCAGGTGACGCGGTCTGCGCGGCATGGGCCGGTCGCAACCCGGCTGCCCGGACGCGGGGTTGACTGGTCTATACCCTTGACTGGTACAGACCAATGCGGTTCAGTGGGTGGCGTCATCCCCCACCACGGCCGCCCCCCACGTCGTGACCGGTCCGACCGGCCCGTGCGCACAAGGCTCCGCTTCGCCCTGCCCTTGGCGGGGTACGGCCGTGCTCCACAGAGGAGTTGAACCCTGTGTCGAGACGCCGCATCGCCGCAGTACTGACCGCACTCGTCCTCGGTAGCCTTACGCCCGTGGTCCTCCCCGCCGCCGGCGCGTCCGCCGCGTCCTGTTCCAGCTATCCCAACTGGGTGGCCGGGCAGTCGTACGTGACCGGCAACATCGTCCGCTACACCGACGGCAAGGCGTACATCGCCGAGCACGACAACCCGGGCTACGACCCGGTCATCAGCACCTGGTTCTGGGAGCCGTACGCCTGCGACGGCGGATCGGGCACGCCGGTCGGCAACTTCGTCGTCAGCGAGGCGCAGTTCAACCAGATGTTCCCGAGCCGGAACTCGTTCTACACGTACAGCGGTCTCACCGCCGCCCTCAGCGCCTACCCGGGCTTCGCCAACACCGGCAGCGACACCACGAAGAAGCAGGAGGCCGCCGCCTTCCTCGCCAACGTCAGCCACGAGACGGGCGGGTTGGTGTACATAGTCGAGCAGAACACCGCCAACTACCCGACGTACTGCAACTGGAACGAGCCGTACGGCTGCCCGGCCGGTCAGTCCGCCTACTACGGGCGCGGTCCGCTGCAGATCAGCTGGAACTTCAACTACAAGGCGGCCGGGGACGCGTTGGGCATCGACCTGCTCAACAACCCCTGGCTGGTGCAGAACGACTCGGCCGTGGCCTGGAAGACCGCGCTCTGGTACTGGAACACCCAGAGCGGCCCCGGCTCCATGACCCCGCACAACGCGATCGTCAACGGCGCCGGTTTCGGCCAGACCATCCGCAGCATCAACGGCTCGGTGGAGTGCGACGGCAAGAGCCCCGCCCAGGTGCAGAGCCGCGTGGACGCCTACAACCGCTTCACCTCGATCCTGGGGACCACCCCGGGCGGCAACCTGTACTGCTGAACGTGCGGCACGGGCACCGGCTGGACCGTTCCAACGGCCGGTGCCCGTCCCGTCCACGCGTTCCAGGGAAGGTACGTTCCCGCAGCTCAGCCCCTGCGGGAGCGTTCCAGCTTCCCGTTTCCCCCGACTGCCCTGGCGGCTGGGACGGATCGCCACGCAAGCTGCGGTTGTTCGCAGCGAGACCCACCACGAACCGGGTGGCTCGCCTTCCAACACCGCACTCACGGGGAGCACGATCATGTCCAGCACCTTCTTCCGCCACCGCACGGCACTCCTCACGGCCGGCTTCGCCGCAGCCGCCTCACTCGCACTGACCGCCTGCGGAACCGGCCAGGACACGGGGGCCAAGAACCCCCCGACCACCGTCGCCGACAGCGGCAACTCCTCGACCGCGACGCCCAAGGGGAACACCGGGGGCACCGAGACGGGTACCTCCGGTACGGACGCGGCCGAGACCGTCTCGAAGTCGGGCCACGGCAGCACCACCTCCAAGGCCACCGGATCCAAGGGATCCCAGGCGACCGCGGGAGGCGTCACCTGCACCGTCGCCAACACCAAGGTCACCGCGCAGACCGTGGCACGTCCGCTGAACCACCTGCTGCTGACCGTCAAGAACACCGGCTCCAAGACCTGCTACCTGTACGGCTACCCGGCCCTGAACTTCCAGGACGCCCAGGCCGTCCCGCCGGTCGACAAGGACTCGCAGCCGCAGGCGGTCACCACGCTCCGCCCCGGACAGTCGGGTTACGCGGGGGTGAACCTCTCCAGCGCCGACGGCAGCGGCTCCGGCGGCTACACCGCGAAGACGCTCTCGGTGATCTTCCAGAACCGTGCGCTCGACTTCGTGGGCTCCGGCGTCAAGGTCCCGCTGCCCGCCAAGGGCGTCTGGATCGACAGCTCCCTGAACACCACCTACTGGCTGACCAGCATCTCGGACGCCCTCTACTAGGCAGACCGTGCCGCGAACTTCCCTGCCGAGCAGAAAGGACGCAGGTGTGTCCAGTACATCGAACGACGTGGACCGGCGGCCCGACCCCGGGGCACCCGCGCACGAGCACTTCGAGGTGGTGTGGCACACCTCGTCCGACGGCGCGTTCAGGAGAGCGGGCGTGCTGGTCTGGGAGATCATCGGCATCGCGGTGGGCCTGCACTCGGCGGACGAGGTACAGCCGAGCGGAATCGAGATCCGCGAGTTCGGGGGCCCGCTCGTCGTCAGGTTCGCCTACGGCGACGATCACGAACTCGCCCGCCGGCACACGGCGTTGGTGGAACGCCAGCTCTGGAGCTGCACGGTGGGGGAGTTCCTCGCCTTTCTCCGCGAGACGGCCGCCGACCCGGCGACGCAACCCGGATCACCGGATTTACCTCTCCTGGATTGCGCGTAGCCGGGCCGATCCGGGCCGCATCAACCACTTCAATCACCTGAACCACCTGAACCACCTGAACCACCTGAACCACCTGAGGAGACATCCCCCCATGTTCGACAGCCCCCTTCCCGGGAGCCGACGCCCGATCCGCCGTGCCACAGCGCTCGCCGTGGCCGGTGCGGCCCTCGCGCTCGCGGTCCCCGTCTCGGCCACGGCCGTCTCCGGCGCCGGCCGTGCCGCCGCTGCTGCGCCCGACCCGGTGTCCTCCTTCGGGTTCACCGCCCAGGAACGCAAGGACGCCCTCGCCTACTGGACGCCGGCCCGGATCAAGGCCGTGGGGAAGTCCGTGGACCTCGGGCCGACCGGGCCGAAGACCAAGACGTGGACCGGTCCAGAGCTGAAGACCGTGGGGCGGCTCTTCATGGTCAACGCCGGAGGGTCCGACACCTGGTGCACGGCCACCGCCGTGACAAGCGCCAACAAGTCCGTCGTGATGACCGCCGGGCACTGCGTCCGCCGCGCCGCCTCGCCCGACAACACCAACATGTCCATGGTGTTCGTCCCGGCCTACAGCAAGGGCAAGCAGCCGTACGGTGCCTTCGCGGTCCGTACCGTCCTGACGCCGCGCACCTTCGCCGAGGAGGGCACGAACGACGTGGCCGCGATGGTGGTCGACGCGAACAAGAGCGGTCGTAGGCTCACGGACGTCGTGGGTGGAACGCCGATCGCCTTCAACCGCGCGGTCGGCGGGAAGATCTCGTCCTTCGGCTACCCGGCCACCCACCCACAGCTCGGCGAGGAACTCCTGCGCTGCGTGGGTACGGAGAAGAAGGAGAACGGCCAGCAGGTGATCCCCTGCGACATGACCGGCGGCTCCAGCGGCGGCCCGTGGCTGGCCGGGTTCGACGAGGCAACCGGGAAGGGCACCCTCGTCTCGGTCAACAGCGCGCTGGACGGCTTCACGCCGACCAAGATGTACGGCGAGATCCTGGGCGCCACCGCCAAGACCATGTACGAGCGGGCCGGGCGCGGCTGACCACCGGTGTCCGAGGGCTGCCCCCGCCGACAGGGGCAGCCCCATGTGAGCACCGCCAGGGGAGGTGCGGTGACGGGCGCCTTGCCATGACAGCCGTGGGGTTGACCAACACTGCCGGCGCCCGCGACGTTCCGTTCCCCTGGCGGTGGGACCGGCCTGCGGTGCCGGGTGGGTGCGGGGGGCGCGAACCCCGGGAGATCGGTGCACCCAGTCGAGGGGAGGGGGTGCGCAAGGGGTACCTAGGTTCCGCTCTATGCCGGGCTGGCCCAGCCGCCGCTCTCGACGGAGCGCACCATGGCGTCCAGTACCGCCGCGCTGTGCACGGCGTCCGGGAGCGTGGCACCGTACTGCTTGCCCTCGGCGACGGAGCGCAGGAAGCGGTAGGCCTCGATCACCTTGAGGTCGTCGTAGCCCATCGCGTTCGCCGCGCCGGGTTGGAACGCTCCAAACTCGCCGTCGCCCGGGCCGACATACACCGTGGTGACGGGCTGGTCCTGGTACGTGGTGCCGCGGCTGACCGCCAGTTCGTTCATCCGGCGGAAGTCCCAGAACACCGCGCCCTTGGTGCCGTGCACCTCGAAACCGTAGTTGTTCTGCTCGCCGACCGAGACCCGGCACGCCTCCAGGACACCCCGGGCGCCGGAGGCGAACCGCAACAGGCAGTTGACGTAGTCCTCGTTCTCCACCGGGCCCAACTCGCCGCCGGTGGCGAGCGCGTGGCCCGCGGTCGCACCGGTGGGGCGGGCCCGCTGCGGCAGGAAGATCGCGGTGTCGGCGGCGAGGGAGGTGATGTCGCCGAGGAGGTAGCGGGCCAGGTCGGCGCCGTGCGAGGCCAGGTCGCCGAGGACTCCGTGGCCGCCGCGCTCCAGCTCGTAGCGCCAGGTCAGGGCGCCGTCCGGGTGGGCCGCGTAGTCGCTGAAGAGGCGGACGCGGATGTGGGTGACCGTGCCCAGCTCGCCGGAGGCGATCAGGTCGCGGGCGGCCTCCACGGCGGGCGCGTTGCGGTAGTTGAAGCCGACCGCGCCCTGGACTCCGGCCTTGGTGACGGCGTCGGAGACGGCGGAGGCGTCCGCGGTCGACAGGCCCACCGGCTTCTCGATCCAGATGTGCTTGCCGGCCTCGGCCATGGCGACGCCGATCTCGCGGTGCAGGAAGTTCGGCGCGGTGATGCTGACCGCCTGCACACGCGGGTCGGCGACCACGTCGCGCCAGTCGCGGGTGGTGGAGGCGAAGCCGAACTGCTCGGCCGCCTGCTCGGCCCGCCCGGGCACGTCCTCGGCGACCGACACGAGCTCCGGTCGCACGGTCAGCTGCGGAAAGTGGTGCGGGACACGGGCGTACGCCTGGGTGTGCACCCGCCCCATCCATCCGAAGCCCACGACGGCTACACCGAGCGAGGTCACCATGACTGCCCTTCTTTGGACCGGTCCATAAACTATCCTCGTCACAGTGAAACCCGTTCGTCCTAATGTCAATACCTGGCCGTCAACACCGAGTGTCCGCGCCTTTGACATGGGGCGCGACCGCATGGAACGGTCCAGCCATGAGCGCTCCGACCATCCGTGATGTCGCCGAGCGGGCCGGGGTGTCGAAATCCCTGGTCTCCCTGGTGCTGCGCGGCTCCGAGCAGGTACGACCGGAAAAACGGCAGGCCGTGCTGGCCGCGGTGGAGGAACTCGGCTACCGCCCGAACGCCGCCGCCCGCAGCCTCAGCGAGCGCCGCACCCGCTCCGTCGGCGTCCTGCTGAACGACCTGCGCAACCCCTGGTTCGTGGAACTCCTCGACGGCCTGGGCTCCCGCCTGCACGAGAACGGCCTGCACATGATGCTGGCCGACGGCCGCCTCAACCGCCATCTCGGCGAGGACCTCACGCGCATCTTCACGGAACTCCGCGTCGACGGCCTGATCGCGGTGGGCACCCTCCCCGGCTCCGACGAACTCCTCACCGCTGCCACCCACATCCCCACGGTGATCGCCGGCGCCGTCGAGCCGGTCCTGCCCAACGTCGACGTCGTGGCCGGCGACGACTCGTACGGTGCCATCCTGGCCACCGAGCACCTCATCGATCTGGGCCACCGCCGCATCGCCCACATTGCCGGCCAGGGCGTCGCCGGCGCACTCCGCCGCACCTCCTTCGAAGAGGTCATGCACGCCCACGGCCTGACCGACCTCGCGACGGTCGAACAGGGCGACCACACGGAGGAGGGCGGTTACCGCGCGATGGTCCGCCTGCTCACCGCCCCGCAACGCCCCACGGCCGTCTTCGCCTTCAACGACATCGCGTGCGTTGGCGCGCTCTCGGCGGCCGAGGAACTGGGCCTCCAGGTGCCTCGGGACCTGTCCCTCGTCGGTTACGACAACACATACCTCGCGCGCCTACGACACCTCTGGCTCACCACCGTCGACAACGGCAGCCATGACATCGGCCGCCGCGCCGCGCAGCTCCTCGTCCTTCGGATGAAGGACCCGAGGCGGGCGGAGGAGACGGTGTTGACGGAGCCGAAGCTTGAGGTGCGGGGGAGCACGGGGTCGCCCTCGACGGAGTAGCTCCGACGCGGGCATGATCCGTACGGTGTCGAACGAATCCGTGGAAGCGCGCCGCCCGCCCCTCCTCTGGGAACAGCACTGCTGCCTGCCACTCGAACGGCACGCGGATGTCGGCGAGTTGGCCCGCTACCGCAGACCCGGCGGCAGCTTCGTCTCGGTGAACGTCGGCTACGCGCCGCACGGCGCCGACGACGTCACCGGCCTGGTGACGAGCTGGCGGGAGCGGATCGCGGCGGACGACCGGCTGCGACTGGTCGCCGCCGTCGACGACATCGACGCCGCCGTGCGCGCGAGGCAGGTGGCGGTCGCTTTCGACCTGGAGGACTCCGGGCCGCTGGAAGGGGACTTGGACCGGGTCAGGTACTTCTACGACCTCGGTGTGCGCACCATGCTGCCGAGCTACAACACCCGCAACGCGGCCGGCGGCGGCTGCCTCGACCCGGTCGACGAGGGGCTCACCGGCTACGGGCGGGCGCTGGTACGGGAGTTGAACGCCGTCGGCATGGTGGCGGACGGCTCGCACTGCGGTGCCCGTACCGGCCTCGACCTGTGCGAGGTGTCCCAACTCCCCGTCGTCTACAGCCACTCCGGCATGCGCGCGGTGTGGGACCACCCCCGCAACATCACCGACGAACAGGCCATTGAGTGCGCCGCAACGGGCGGGGTCGTCGGGATCACCGGCGTCGGCATCTTCCTCGGCCCCAACGACGCCTCCGTGGCGGCCCTCGTACGGCACATCGACCACGCGGTCGACCTCGTCGGACCGGAACACGTCGGGGTGTCCACCGACTACCCGTTCGACGAAGGGGACTTCAACGCGATGCTCGAACAGAGCCCGGAGCTGTACCCCGAGTGCTACACCCGCTGGGGACCGATCGAATTCATGCCGCCGGAAGGCCTGTTGACCGTCGGGGGCGCGCTGCGGGTCCGGGGATATCCCGAGGACGCCGTCGCCGCGATCCTGGGCGGCAACTTCCGGCGGGTGGCGGCGCAGGTGTGGCGGTAGCGGGCGACCGGCCCGCCCGAGCCCGCTCCGGGCCGGACCGACCCGGTCGGACCACCCCGCGATGTGACGTCACGCGGCGCGCCCGTTACGTTCGTGGGGACGGACGGGAACGCCGGAAGAGGAACAGCATGAGCAGCCGCAACACGGGCGAGATCACGCGCATCGAGGACGCGGCGCTCACCCTGGCCGCGCAGGCCGGTGACGTCGCCTCCCTGGGGCTGCTCCTTGAGCGGCACCGGGCCGGGATGCGGGCGGTCGCGGTGAGTGTGCTCGGGCCGGGGCCCGACGTCGACGACGTGGTGCAGGACGCGGCGCTGACCGCCCTGCGGCGGATCGGGGACGTGCGCGACCCGGAGGCCGTGGGGCCGTGGCTGCGGATGATCGTGCGCAACACCGCCCGCTCGCTGCTGCGTGGCAGCGTCGACCTCCGGCCCCTCGACGACCTCCATGTGCCCGCCACGGAGTCCGGCCCGGAACGGTGGCTGGAGCACCACACCATGCGGGACTGGATCTGGGAGGCCATCGAGGAACTGTCGCCCGCGCTCCGACTGCCCCTGGTACTACGGCACTTCAGCGTCGGCGTCACCTCGTACGAGCGGATCGCGGAGGCCTGCGGAATCCCCGTCGGCACCGTCCGCAGCCGCCTGAGCCAGGGCCGGGCCAGGCTCGCGCTGGCCCTCGCCGCCACGGCCGACGCCCCGCACGGCGACGCCGGACGCCGCACCCGCGCCAGCCGCGTAGAGGCCCGCGAGACCCTGGAGGCGGCCGAGAGCGGACACTTCGGCAAGCTGATCACCGAACGGTGGTCGCCCGAGGCCGCGTTGGTCCGCGGCGGTGAACCGGTGGGCGGCAGAAGCCTGTTGGTGCGCGGAATGGAGTGCGACCTGGAGGCCGGCGTACGGCAGCACCTCGCGCACGCCGTGGCGAGCCGGTCGCTCGTCGTCTGGGAGATGGACATCACCAACCCCGCCGACGACCCCGAGCACTGCCCGCCCGCCGTGGCCTGGCTGATGAGCCTGGACGGCGCCGGACGGGTGCACCGCCTCCGCCTCGTCCACCCCCGGCCGGTACCGGTCCCGCACTCCCTCCTGGTGTGACGGGCATCACGCGACCCGTTTCGAACTTCGCCCTTTCTCCCGCGTCCTGTCCGTGTCATCGCCACGTGCCGGACAAGGAGATCCCATGAGCACCACCCCTTCGACCGACCCGCTCGCCACCGGAACGCACACCGTCGAGATCGACGGAGTCACACAGTGCTACCACGTCCACGGGACCGGTCCAGTGTGCGTCGCGCACTCCGGCGGACCCGGCATCTTCTGGGAGTACCTGCGCATGCCCGCGCTGGAGGAGCACCTCACGGTCGTCTACCCGGAACCCGTCGGCACCGGCGCCTCCGGCCGGCTGCCCGCCCACCCGCACGGCTACACGCGGGCCCGCTACAGCCGCTTCCTCACGGCACTGATCGACCACCTCGGCGTCCCCGAGGTGCACCTTCTCGGACACTCCCACGGCGGTTTCGTCGCCCAGCACCACGCCCTGCACCACCCCGACCGCCTCGCCGGCGTGATCCTCTACGAGAGCGCACCGGTGACCGGCCCCGAGCACGGCGCCGAGGCCATGCGCCTGGTGCAGGAATTCGCCGCCCGGCACGCCGACAACCCCGGGCTCCCCGAGGTCGTTGAAGCGTTCCAGAACATCCCCGGCATCTCCGACGACGTGGGGACCACCGCCGTGGCCCGCGGACTCTTCCCCGCCTACTTCGCCGACTTCTGGGGCCGGGAGGTCGAGTTCGCCCCCGTCCGGGAGGCCGTGACGGCCACCCACATCTCCGGACTGGACGAGGGCCACACCCCGGACGTCGTCGACGACCGCGCCACCCTCGGCGCGCTCACCGTGCCGACCCTCGTCCTCGTCGGCCGCCACGACGTCATCTGCGGAGTGCGCTGGGCCGAGGAACTCCACGAACTCATCCCGGGTTCGGAGCTGGTGATCCTGGAGAACAGCGGGCACTTCGGGCATCTGGAGGAACCGGAGGCCTTTGCGAAGGCGGTGACCGCGTTCGTCGAGGCCGCGGGCCGAAACTAGGTCATTCGGTCGAAGCCCCCGTGAACGGCCCGGCCTAGCGTGGAGCCGTCCGGAGGGTTTCCGAGAAACAAGGAGCAACGGCATGAGCGCCGTCAAGAACATCGTCCTCGTGCACGGCGGATTCGTCGACGGTTCCGGATGGCAGTCCGTGTACCGCCTGCTCACCCAGGACGGGTTCCGCGTCAGCGTCGTACAGAACCCGACCCTGTCCCTCGAAGGCGACGTCGCCGTCACCCACCGCGCGCTCGACGCCCTGGACGGTCCGGCGGTGCTCGTCGGCCACTCCTACGGCGGCGCCGTGATCACCGAGGCCGGCCGCCACGACAAGGTGGCCGCGCTCGCCTACATCGCGGCCTTCGCGCCGGACAAGGACGAGTCGGTCGGCACCCTGGTCGCCGACCCGGCACCCGGCGCGCCCGTGCCGCCGATCCTGCCGCCGGTCGACGGCTTCCTGTTCCTGGACCGGGACAAGTTCGCCGCGTCGTTCGCGGGCGACCTGCCGGCCGAGGACGCCGCGTTCCTGGCCGACGCCCAGGTGCCGTGGGGCCTGGACGCACTCGGCGGCACGATCACCGAGCCCGCCTGGCGGACCAGGCCCAGCTGGTACCTCGTCACGACCGAGGACTGTATGATCCCGCCGCCGGTCCAGCACCAGATGGCCGAGCGAGCCGGCGCCACGGTCTCCGAGGCCGAGGGCAGTCACGCCATCTACGTCTCCCGGCCGGAGGCGGTCGTGGAACTGATCAAGCAGGCCGCCGCCGACCGGGCCTGACCGTGCGCTCCGTACCGGGTCACCGGAGCCACCCGATACGCCATTCCGCCATTCCCTCCGACACCCACTGACCACCTGCACCTCCTGACGACCTGCACCCCCGACTACTCGAACCCTCTGACAACCTGACCACCTGTCAACTCTCCGCGACAGCCCGCCTGTTCCCCTCAGGCGGGCTGCCCGCGTGTCCCTCCCGGGACCACCCGAGAAAGAAGCAGCACCTTGACGACCGTCGTCCAGCCGTCCGTCGCCGAGCAGTCCGAGGCGGAAGCCCTCTACCGGTTCCAGACGGAGACCCCCGAGCACGTCCGCACCGCGCTCGGCATGAGCGCCACCCGCATCGGCGGCGGGGTGGTGCTGTCGATGCGCAACGACAGCACCCACTTCTGGAGCAAGGCCCTCGGCTTCGGAGTCACCGCCCCCGTCACCGCCCAACTGGTCGAGGAGGTCTGCGACTTCTACCGCGCCGAGCGCACCCCGCAGGCCGTTCTGCAGATCGCGCCCGCCTTCCTGCCCGAGGACTGGCCGGAGATCTGCGCGCGGGAGGGCATCGTCCGCGCCCCGTCCTGGGTCAAGCTCGTCTGCCCGACCGACGAGGCCGTCGCCCGCGCCGACGCCCTGGACAAGCCCGACGGCATCCGGGTCACCCCGCTGGCCGCCGAAGACGCCCTGGAATGGGGCACGGTGATGATGCGGGCCTTCGGCACACCGGTCGAGCACTACGCCGAGATGGCCGCTTCGACCGTGACCCGGCTGGGCTGGCATCCCTACGCCGCCTGGTTGGACGGGGAGTTGGTCGGCACCGGCACCCTGCTCGTCCGCGGCGAGACGGCGCAGATGTTCGCCGGCGCCGTACTGCCCCACGCACGCGGTCGCGGCGGCCAGACCGCGCTGCTCGCCGCCCGGGCCCGCGCGGCACGCAAGCTCGGCTGCCGGGTACTTGTCGCCGAGACGGGCGCCGAACAGCCCGGCACCCACAACAGCTCCCTGCACAACATGCTCCGCCTCGGCTTCGAGGTCGCCTACGAACGCCCCAACTGGCGCTGGCACTTGAACCCCGACGAGGCGGGCACGAGCACGGACCCCGACGGAGCGAGCACAACGGGGAACTGAGCCGAGGGTGTCACGGAACCGGGGCGGTCGGCGCGACGTGCGGACCGCCCCGGGAGGTGACGTTCAACTTCCGGGAGGGGCTGGGGAGATGAGCGGCCACGGTGTGCGAGGGCAGAAGGGCCGCGCGGGGATCTGATTGTTCGTCGGTCCCGTGGCGGTCGTCGCCAGGCGCCGGGCGCGGCGACCGCCGCCACGAACAGGTCGTGGTCGACGACGTCCGCGACGGCCATCGCCCCGGCGGCGTCCGTCACTTGGCCGGCCGGGGCGAGGCCGACGTGATACCGGTCCTGCGACCGCCGCGACGCGCTTCGCCGCCTCCGCGCACCGGTCGGCGCGGATCACCACCCCGGTGAACCCGTCGGCGGCCACAGAGTGCGGAGCACGAACCCCGGCACCTCGTCCGGCGTGCCGAGCACCGACAAGACCTGGACCCGCGGCGCCACTTCCCGTGCATGTCGTGAATGGCGTGCTACGTCATCTTCTGCCCCGCGCTGGTACGTTGCTCGGGCGTCGGAGCCGTCCGGCGCCCCACGCACCCGGGAAGAAGGAGAGGCGTCCAGTGGCCCCGCACGGGACGCGCCGCAGCCTGCCGGCCCTGTTCACCGTCGTCCTCGCGTTCGTGCTGTTGGCCGGACCGGCCTGTGTGCCCGGTGGCGAGCCCTCGCCCCGGCCCGCGCAGGCGGCCCCGGCCCACCCGTCCGGCCCGCCGACGGCCTACGGCGCGTACGTCGGCTACGGACCCGAAGCCGTCCGTCGGGTCGCGGAGTTCGGCGCCTGGCTCGGCCGGCCCGAACCCCGGGTCGGCCACGCGTATCTGCCCGGCGACACCTGGACCGGTATCGAGGGCGCCACCGGCGACCTGGACCAGTGGGCCGAGTGGCGCCGCGCCCGGCAGGACCGTCTGCTGGTCCTCAACGTCCCGATGCTGGACCGCAACGAGGCCCACCTGCCCGACGACGTGGTCCGCGCCGAGTTGGAGGACGGAGCGAGCGGACACTACGACGACCACTTCCGCGCACTCGCCCGCCGTCTGGTCCAACTCGGCGTCCCCGACACCGAGATCGTCCTCGGCTGGGAGATGAACGGCACCACCTACACCCACCGCTGCGCGCCCGACCCCACGGCGTGGAAGAAGTACTGGACCCGCATCGTCACCGCGATGCGGTCCGTCCCCGGCCAGCGACTCCGCTTCGACTTCACCCCGAACCGCGGCCTCGACGCGATCCCCTGGACCGACTGCTACCCCGGCGACGCCTACGTCGACGTCATCGGCATGGATGCCTACGACGCCCCCCGGGGCCTGTCCTTCACCGGCCAACTGACTGAGCCGTACGGCCTGTTGGCGCAGGTCGACTTCGCCCGCGCCCACCACAAGCCCATCGCCTACCCCGAGTGGGGCCTGTTCGACAACGGCGACAACCCCACCTACATGCGCGGCATGCTCACCTGGATGGCCGGACAGCACCCGCTCTACCAGACCATCAGCGACTACTGCCCGCACGGAGTGTGGCGCTGCCGCGCCAACCCCAAGTCGGCGGCCGTATACCGTGCCCTGACGGATCATCAGCCCTGAACGTCCAGCACCTCGCATGCGCAGAACGGCACCGCCCGCGGAAGCAGGCGATGCCGTTCGTGGGACGTCGAACTACCCCACTACGCCGTCCACTTCACGTTCGGATTCACCTGACCGGTCCAGTTGAAGATGGCCATGTTGTCCCAACCGTCCCCGCTGGTCGCGATGTTGGCCGGGTCCCAGCCGTTGCCCGTGACCGCGTACCAGGTCGGCTCCCAGTAGAAGACGCCGATCGCACCCGCGCTGCGCGCCGTGTTCTGCACGGCGGTGAACTCCGCGCCCTGGCCCGCCCAGGTGAGCGGATAGCCCGAGCAGCCCGACGTCACCGAGTTCGCCGTACTGTCCGCGTCGGACGAGGTGAACGGATAGGCCGTCTCCGCGATGATGACGTCCTTGCCGTAGCGGGACTTCATGTCCGAGACGACGCTGCCCATGTTGGCCAGTGTGCCGTGCCACATGCAGTAGTAACTCAGCCCGGTGATGTCCCAGTTGACGCCCTGCGCTTTGATGCCGTCGTAGAACCAGCGGGCGTTGGAGTCGCTGTCCGCGTCGGCGGTGTGGATGATCACCTGGGTGGAGCTGTTGCAGGCCTTGGTCGCGTTGTAGCCCGACTTCAGCAGCAGCCCGAGGTTGGTGAAGCTGTTGTTGACGACCTTGCCGTCGTCCCACAGCATGCCGACGTTGATCTCGTTGCCGATCTGCACGCTGTCCGGGGTGGTGCCCTGGGACTTGAGGCTGTTGCAGACGTCGTAGGTGTAGTTGTAGACGTCGGTCTGCAGCGCGCTGATGCCGTGGCTCGCCCAGGCCGCCGGCTTGTACTGCTTGCCCGGGTCGGCCCAGGTGTCGGAGTAGTGGAAGTCGATCAGCAGCTTGAGGCCCTTGGCCTTGACCTGCTTCGCGTAGGCCAGCACCTTCGCCTTGTTGTTGTAGCCGCTGGCGGGGTTGTTCCAGATCCGCAGGCGGACGTAGTTGACGCCGGCGCCCTTGAGGATGTCGAGCGGGTCCTTGGCGGTCCCGCTGGAGTCGTAGTACTTGGCGCCGAGATCGATCGCGCGCTGTGCGGACGAGACGTCGGCGCCGAGCATCGTGAGCGAGTTCGCGGCGGCGGCGTCGGTGGGGGTGAGCATCGCCGCCGGCAGGGCGACTGCGGCCAGCAGCAAGGCGGCCTTCACTATGCGGCCCGGGATTTTCACGGGGTACCCGACCTCCTTGGGTCGACTGACATGCGCATGCGGGTTGGGTTCTGAGAACGTTCACAGTAAGAGAGGTAACAGGCACTGTAAATATGTGTGACGGTTGTATTTCCCGCAGTTGGTGGACGTGAAGTCCGCGCGAATGGAGTGGGAACGTACACAACACGCAGCGCACAGTCGTACCGCGGTACTACGCCCGCCCCCGCAACGGCCCCTCGGTACGACGGGTTTCGGGCCCCCGTCCTCCTAGCGTTGCCGGTGTCCAGTCGGGGCATTGGCACGTGAGCGTGAGGGATGGCGATGATCGAGGCGCAACAGCTGACGAAGCGGTACGGGGAGAAGACGGCGGTCGACCGGCTGGACTTCGTCGTCAAGCCGGGCACGGTCACCGGCTTCCTGGGCCCGAACGGTGCCGGGAAGTCCACGACGATGCGCATGATCGTCGGCCTGGACGCGCCCACCGCCGGCACCGTCACGGTCAACGGCAGGCCCTATGCCGAGCACATTGCACCGCTCCAAGAGGTCGGCGCGCTCCTGGAGGCCAAGTCGATCCACCCGGGCCGCTCGGCGTTCGACCACCTGATGGCGCAGGCATACACGCACGGCATCCCGCGCCGCCGCGTCGACGAGGTCATCGAACTCACCGGACTCCAGTCCGTGGCCAAGAAGCGGGCCGGGGCCTTCTCCCTCGGCATGGGGCAGCGGCTCGGCATCGCCGCCGCGCTGCTCGGCGACCCGGCGACCGTGATGCTCGACGAACCCGTCAACGGCCTTGATCCAGAAGGCGTGTTGTGGATCCGCAACCTGCTGACCGGGCTCGCCGCGGACGGCCGTACCGTCTTCGTCTCCTCGCACCTGATGAGCGAGATGGCACTGGTCGCCGACCACCTGATCATCGTCGGACGGGGGCGGCTGCTGGCCGACACCACCGTGCAGGACCTGGTCCGGCACGCGGGCGGTGACACCGTCACCGTGGCCTCCGAGCAGCCCGCCCGGCTCCGCGAGGTCCTCGCCGGTCCCGGCGTGGAGATCACCGGTGAGGTCGGCTCCGAGGAACTGCACGTCACCGGGCTGACCGCGCGCGCCATCGGCATCCGGGCCGCCGAGCACCGCATCCCGCTCTTCGAACTCAGCGCACGGACCGTCTCCCTGGAGCAGGCGTTCATGGACCTGACCCGGGACGCCGTCGAGTACCACGGCACCACCACCGTCGAGACCCCCGGGAGGGCCGCGTGAGCACCGCCACCGCCACCGACAGCGCCGCACCCGCAGCCGTACGGCCTGCCCGTCCGCCGTACAAGGTCACCGGGCGCCGCGTGCTGCGTTCCGAGTGGGCCAAGCTGTGGTCCCTGCGCTCCACCTGGATCACCCTCGGCCTCGGCCTGCTGTTCCTGATCGCGTTCGGCCTGATTGCCGCCGCGCACTACAAGTCGTCCTACGACGGCGGGCACTTGAGGCCCGACGACGCCAACTCCACCGCGCTCGACATCTCCCTCTTCGGCACGAACTTCGCGCAGCTCGCCCTCGGCGTACTGGGTGTCCTGGTCACCGCGGGCGAGTACTCGACCGGCATGATCCGTTCCACGCTGGCCGCCGTACCGCGCCGGCTTCCGGTGCTGTGGTCCAAGGCCGCCGTGTTCGGTGTGGTCGCGCTCGGCGTCTCGCTCGTCGGGGTGTTCGTCGCGTTCCCGATCGTCAGCGGCATCGTCTCCGGCACCCCCGCCGCCCTCTCCTTCTCGCACTCCGGAGTCGTCCGCAGCCTGCTCGGCGCCGGTCTCTACCTCGGCCTGGTCGGCGTGATCGGTACCGCGCTGGGCGCGTGGCTGCGTTCGGTGGCCGGCGGTATCTCGGTGCTGGTCGCCTCGCTGATGCTGGTGCCCGGACTGATCGAGCTGCTGCCCAGCTCCTGGCAGGACAACATCAGCCCGTATCTGCCGAGCAACGCGGGCCAGGCGATGTTCGCGCTGACCCACGACTCGACGACCCTCTCGCCCGGCGCCGGACTCCTGGTCTTCCTCGGTTGGACCGCGCTAGCGCTGGGCGGTGCCGCCTACCGGCTGCTGAAGACCGACGCCTGAGCCGCGCGACGCGGCATCCGGCCTGCTCGGCGGTCGGATGCCGCATCGGCGTGCGGCCCCACAATGGACAGGTGACCTCCATGAACCCGGATCAGTGACACCGATGAGCCCCGACGACCCCGCCCACGTGCTGTTCGCGGAGACGGACCTCCCGTGGAGCCACCCCGTGGCCGGCCGGCTGTCCCGGTTCGGCCGCCGGGTCAAGCAGGGCGACCGGCGGCACCCCTGGGTGCTGGACACGGCTCTGATCGTCCTGGTCGTGCTGATGTTCTGCCTGCCGGACGTGCTGGACGGCGACGACGGCCGACGGCGCGGCTTCGACAACAGCTTCATCCACCTGCCCTGGCCGGCGACCATCGCCCTCCAGCTGGGCCTGGTGCTGCCGCTGCTGTGGCGGCGCCGCCGGCCGACCCTGGCCTTCGCGCTGATCGCCGCGGTGTTCTTCGTCCAGGCCGGTCTCGGGGTCTGGCTGCGCGCGGACGTCGCGCTGTTGATCTCCCTCTACAGCCTGGTCCTGCACGGGCAGTTGCGGCGACTGCCCGCCGCCTGCGCGGTCACCCTCGCCGCCCTGGGACTGTTCGCGCTGCGGCTGCCGTCCGAAGTGCCGGTCCTGGACGCTCTGTTCGTCCTGTTCAGCACCATCACCGCGGCCGTCGCGCTCGGCTTCGTGGTCCGCATCCGGCGCGCCCAGCTCGCCGTACTGCGCGACCGCGCGGCCCGCCTGGAGGTGGAGCGCGACCAGCGGTCCAAGCTCGCCGCCGCCGCCGAACGCACCCGTGTGGCGCGGGAGATGCACGACATCATCGGCCACAACCTCTCCGTCATCATCACCCTCGCCGACGGCGGCGCCTACGCCACCGACCTCGCGCCCGAGCGCGGAAAGCAGGCGCTGCTCCTCATCGGCGACACCGGCCGTCAGGCGCTCGGTGAACTCCGGCGCATGCTGGGCGTGTTGCGCGTACAGAGCCCCACCCCGGACGCCCCCGAACTCAGCCCGCAGCCGGGAGTCGCCGACCTCGACGCGTTGTGCGCCCGGATCCGCGCGGCCGGTCCGCAGGTCGTGTACCGCACCGGCGGCGACCCGGCCGCCCTGGACCGGGGGGTCCAGCTCACCGTGTACCGCATCGTGCAGGAGGCCCTCACCAACGCCCTCAAGCACGCGGGCCACGACACCCGCGTCGAACTGACCGTGCACGTCGAGGACGCCCGGGTGCGCATCGACTGCCACGACACCGGCCCGGCCGGGACCGTTCCAGGACCCGCACCGAGCCACGACGAAGGACACGGACTCGCCGGCATGAGAGAACGCGCCGCCCTCTACCACGGCACCGTCACCGCCGGCCCCGCCCCCGGCGGCGGCTGGACGGTACGGGCCATCCTCGACCTCACCCCGCTCGACGCGATCGGGGGAGCGGCATGACGACTGTGCTCATCGTGGACGACCAGCCCCTCCAACGCCTGGGATTCCGCATGCTGTTGGAGGCCAACCCCGACACCGAGGTGGTCGGCGAGGCCGGGCACGGCGGCGAGGCTGTGCGGATGGCCGCCGAACTGCGGCCCGACGTGATCCTGATGGACGTACGGATGCCCGGCATGGACGGCATCGAGGCCACCCGCCGGGTCGTCGCGGCCGGCGACCGCTCCCGCATCCTGATCCTCACCACCTTCGACCTCGACGAGTACGCCCACGAGGCACTGCGCGCGGGAGCCAGCGGCTTCCTCCTCAAGGACGCCCACCCCGAGGAACTCCTCGCCGGCATCCGCGCGGTGGCCTCCGGCGACGCCGTCATCGCCCCCGCCCTCACCCGCCGCCTGCTCGACGCCTACGCCCAGCA
This sequence comes from Streptomyces sp. NPDC050548, assembly GCF_044457385.1. Classification (NCBI taxonomy): domain Bacteria; kingdom Bacillati; phylum Actinomycetota; class Actinomycetes; order Kitasatosporales; family Streptomycetaceae; genus Streptomyces; species Streptomyces sp. NPDC050548. The sequence continues at coordinate 4,795 of NZ_JBITGV010000005.1, read as the reverse complement.
CCTGCCGAAACACTCACCGGAAAGCCCTACGGCGGCTCCGGCGACGGACGACCCCCGCATCCGCTCCCTCACCGAACGCGAGCGCGAGATCCTCCTCGCCATCGGCCAGGGCTGGACCAACGGCGAGATCGCCGAGCGCCTCTTCGTCTCCGAGTCCACGGTGAAGACCCATGTCGGCCGCGTCCTGGCGAAGGTCGGCGCCCGCGACCGCATCCAGGCCGTCATCCTCGCCTACGACCTGGGCCTCGCCCGCCCCAACGCCCCTGATCAGTAGCCGAGTTGAGCGTGCGGATCGCGAAAGCTCAACTTGCGTGACCCGCACGCAAAGCTTCGTGCGCGCGGTGGACGGCCGCGCGCATCGCGACAACTGTTGCTTCCCATGGTCGAGATCAAAGGGGCTGTGTCCCGCAGAACGTTATTGGGCGCCATGACGGCGACGGCGACCGCGGCGACCGTGCCGCTGACCGCCGGAGCACCGAGCGCCGAAGCCACTCCACGGGAGAGACCCGACCTGCTCTACGTCGGCAGCTGGAACGGCGGGCAGGTCCACGGGATCGAGTTCGACCCCGTAGAGGGAGTCCTGACGTCCAACGGGCCCGTGGCGCAGGTCAGTTCGGGCTGGGTGACGGCCCATCCGGACCGTCCGCTGCTCTACGTCGGCAGCCAGCTGAACGGCGGAATCGTCACCGCCTTCGCCGTCGACCGCACGACCGGCGCGCTCGCACAGCTCGGCCAGGTGAGCACGGACGGCGGAGCCACGGCAGGCGGCGGCCTGTCGTACCTCGGCGTGGACCGGTCCACGCGCACCCTCCTCGTCGCCAACTTCGAGGCGGGCCTGGCCACTTCGCTCCCGATCCGCCGGGACGGCACACTCGGCGCACCCGTGTCGGTCGTGGTGGACACCGGATCGGGGCCCAGCCCACGCCAGTCGGGACCGCACCCGCACCAGGTCGTCGTCGCACCCGGCCGCCGCCACGCCCTGGTCCCCGACTTCGGCGCCGACCGCGTCTTCGTCTACGGCTTCGACGGTACGACGGGTGCGCTGTCCCCGGGCGGGACCGGTCCAGGCGCCTACGCCAGCGACCCCGGAGCGGGACCGAGACGGCTCGTCTTCCACCCCGACGGACGCAAGGCCTACCTGCTGACCGAACTCACTGCCGAACTCCAACTCCTCGACTGGGACGGCAGATCCGGCGAGCTGACGCACCGCCAGAGCCTCGCGATCGACTCGCCCGACTTCACCGGAACCAAGAGCGGCGCCGAACTCGCCATCAGCCGCGACGGCCGCTTCGTCTACGCGTCGAGTCGCGGTGAGAACACCCTCGTCGTGCACGAGGTCGAGCGGCGCACCGGGCTGCTCTCCCTCCTCCAGCGCATCCCCAGCGGGGGCCTGAAGCCCTGGAGTTTCACCGTGCACCCGAGCGGGCGCTGGCTGCTGGTCGCCAACGAGGCGAGCAACACCCTCGACGTCTTCGCCGTGGACCCCCGCGCCGGGCTGCTGACCGGCACCGGGAACTCCCTGTCCCTGCCCAACCCCGACTCCATCGCCGTCCTTGCCTGACCGCCCGCCCCCGATAAATCGCATGCCCCACCACCCCGGGCTTCCCTACACTCGCCACAACCATTGACGAGTGAGACGAGTGAGGGGAGCCCGCCGTGCGTGACCGCACCGCAGTGATCCTCCTGTCCTCGTCCCTCCGGTACCCGCCGCGCGGCCGGTACCGGACACCCGTGACGAGCAGCTGAGCATCCGACGCATCTGACTTCACGTCAACTCTCTTTCCTCGTACGGGAATCGCGCCGCCCTGAACGGAATCACTCTCGAAAGGCCACGGGCCGTGCGCACCGAACGCCCTGTCACCAACCCGCTCACCGCCGTCCGCAACCTGGGCATCCTCGCCCACGTCGACGCCGGCAAGACCACCGTCACCGAGCGGTTCCTCTACCTCACCGGCTCCACGCACAAGCGTGGCGAGGTCCACGACGGCACCACCGTCACCGACTTCGACCCCCAGGAACGCGACCGCGGGATCACCATCTTCGCCGCGGCCGTCAGCTGCGCCTGGGACGGCCACCGCGTCAACCTCATCGACACCCCGGGACACGTCGACTTCGCCGACGAGGTGGAGCGCTCGCTACGCGTCCTCGACGGGGCGATCGCCGTGTTCGACGCCGTCGCGGGCGTGGAACCGCAGAGCGAGTCGGTGTGGCGCCAGGCCGACCGGTACGGCGTGCCGCGCATCGCCTTCGTCAACAAACTGGACCGCGCGGGCGCCGACCTCGACACCGCCGTCGCCTCCATCCGCGAACGGCTCCATCCGGCGCCGCTGGTGGTGCAGTTGCCGATCGGCACGGAGGACGGCTTCACCGGAGTCGTCGACCTGCTGCGTCTACGGGCGCTGGTGTGGGCGGACGTTGACGGCCCCGTGGCCGAAGTCCCGGTGCCGGAAGACCTGTTGGCGGAGGCGCGCGGGCGCAGGCGGCTGCTGGAGGAGGCGGTGGCGGAACTGCACCCGGGCGCGTTCGAGGAGTTCTGCGCCGAATCCACCCTGTCCGCAGGGACGTTGAGCACGGCACTGCGCGACCTGACCCGCACCGGCGACGGTGTGGTCGTGCTGTGCGGCTCGGCCTACCGCAACCGGGGTATCGAACCGCTGCTGGACGCCGTGGTGGCGTACCTGCCCTCGCCGTCGGACGTGCCCCCGGTACGGGGAACGTACGACGGCGGTGAACAGGAGCGGGCGGCCGACCCCCAAGTGCCGTTGTCCGCACTGGCGTTCAAGGTGAGTGCGGCGGGACCCGGGCGGCTGACGTATCTGCGGATCTATTCGGGCGCGATCGAGAGAGGAGACACGGTGTGGGATCCGAGCACACGGCGCACCGAGCGGATCGGGCGGATCCTGCGGGTGCAGGCCGACCGGCACGAACGGCTGGAACGCGCGGTCGCCGGGGACATCGTCGCCGTGGCCGGACTCAAGTCCGTCCGCGCCGGCTCGACCCTGTGCGCACCCGACGCCCCGATCCTCCTCGAACCGCCCGCGGTCGCCGACCCGGTGGTCTCGGTGGCGGTCGAGGCCCGCAGGAGCACCGACACCGACCGGCTGACGTCGGCGCTCGCCCGGCTGGCCGAGGAGGACCCGTCGTTGGTCGTACGGACCGACACCGAGACCGGCCAGACGGTCCTGTCCGGCATGGGCGAACTGCACCTGGAGGTCGCGGTGGAGAAGATCCGTCTTGCCACCGGGGTGGAGGTCGACGTCGGCCGGCCGCGGGTGGCCTACCGGGAGACGGTGGTGCGCGGGGTGTCCGGGTTCGTGTTCCGGCACGTCAAACAGGACGGCGGCTCCGGCCAGTTCGCGCACGTCGTACTGGACGTGGAACCGCTCGACGGCGATGACTCCGGCCCGGGCTTCGAGTTCCGTTCGGCGGTCGTCGGCGGGCGGGTGCCGCAGGAGTACGTCCGCTCGGTGGAGGCGGGCTGCCGTGACGCCCTCACCGAGGGGCCGGTCGGCGGGTTCCCGGTGACCGGGCTGCGCGTCACGCTGACCGACGGGGCGACCCATGTGAAGGACTCCTCGGAGCAGGCGTTCCGCACGGCCGGCCGCCTCGGCCTGCGCGAAGCGCTGCGCGCCTGCGAGACGGTTCTCCTCGAACCGGTCGCCGAGGTCACGGTCACCGTCCCCGAGGACGCGGTTGGAACGGTCCTGGGCGACCTGTCCGCCCGCCGCGGCCGGATCACCGCCTCGACGACCCGCACGGGCTCCGCGCTCGTCACGGCGACCGTGCCCCTGGCCGAACTCTTCGGCTACGCAACGAGGTTGCGCAGCCGGACCCAGGGCCGCGGCACGTTCACGGCCCGGCCGACGGGGTACGCGCGGGTGCCGGGCGGGTTGGCGGTGGCCCGGTAGCGGCGTACGGGCGGGAGGCGTCTCCACGCGGGGCGCTTTCCGCCGCCGGTCTCGGGGGCCCCAAGGCGGGCCTGGGGTGAACTCGCAGCCCGTGCAGGGTGGTTGCGCGTTCGGCTGTGGGCCGGGCACGCCCCGACGCGGGACGCGGTGCGTCGCAGGTCTCGGGTACGCGAGCTTGGACGACGTCTGCCCGTAGGTCGAACTCGCGGGCCGGGCCGGGCCGGGCATGGCAGGGCGGTTGTGTGGCAGCGGCAGTCGAGGACGGCGGCCGTGCCCCAATAGGGGCGCGTGGACGGGGACGGGCGCCGGCCGCGGTGGTGAACCGCCCCGTGCCCGCCCCCGTAGGGGAGGTGTCCACGGTGGGGCACCTCCCGCCGCCCGCCCGTGGGAGGCACGCTCGGGACGGCACGTTTCCGCGTGCCGTCCCGACAATCCAGGAGCACCGCATGATCTTCATCGCCGTACGGTTCCCCGTCCGCCCCGAGTACCGGGACGAATGGCTGGACCGGGTCGCAGAGTTCACCGCCGCGACCCGGGCCGAGCCCGGCAATCTGTTCTTCGACTGGTCGGTGGACGCGGTCGATCCGAACCGTTTCGTGCTGCTGGAGGCGTTCGCGTCCCCGGAGGCCGGCGCCGTCCACGTCGACTCCGAGCACTTCAGGACGGCCATCGCGTGGATGCCGGACGTCGTCGCGGCGACGCCCGAGATCATCCATGTCGAGGTGGAGGGCGGGGGCTGGTCGCCGATGGCGGAGATCACGCCCCGGGTGTGACGGTGGTGGGGGGGGGCCCGGGGGGGGGGGGCGGCCCCCCCCCCCCCCCCCCCCCCGGGGGCCGCCCCCCGCGCGGGGGGGGGGGCGCCGGGGGCCCGGACGGCGCCCCCCGCG
>NZ_JBITGV010000004.1:451865-542936 GCF_044457385.1 Streptomyces sp. NPDC050548 | reverse complement strand
TTAGCCCTCTCCGCTCCCCCCCCCACCGCGGGGCCCCCCCCCCCCCCCGCGCGCGCCCCCCCCCCCCCCCCCCCCCCCCCCCCCCCCCCCGCTCCAGGTTCACGCGTACGAGGGGGTCGTACGACGGTCAGACCTCCACGACGACCGGGAGGATCATCGGCCTGCGCCGATAGTTGTCGGAGACCCACTTGCCGAGCGTGCGGCGGATCAGTTGCTGCAGCTGGTGGGGTTCCACCACGCCGTCCTGGGCCGAGCGTTCCAGGACCTCCGTGATCCTCGGGACCACGTCCACGAAGGCGGAGTCGTCGATGCCGGAGCCGCGGGCCTGGATGTGCGGGCCGCCCGTGATCTTGCCGGTGGACGAGTCCACGACGACGAAGACCGAGATGATGCCCTCGTCGCCCAGGATCCTGCGGTCCTTCAGCGCGGGCTCGCCGACATCGCCGACCGAGAGGCCGTCGACGTACACGTAACCCGCCTGGACCTTGCCCGAGATCTTGGCCTTGCCCTCGATGAGGTCGACGACCACGCCGTCCTCGGCGATGACGATCCGGTCGTGCGGGACGCCGGTCAGGGCACCCAGCTCGGCGTTGGCCCGTAGGTGGCGCCATTCGCCGTGGACCGGCATCAGGTTCTTCGGCTTGCAGATGTTGTAGAAGTACAGCAGCTCGCCGGCCGAGGCGTGTCCGGAGACGTGGACCTTGGCGTTGCCCTTGTGGACGACGTTGGCGCCCCAGCGGGTGAGGCCGTTGATCACCCGGTAGACGGCGTTCTCGTTGCCCGGGATGAGCGACGACGCCAGGATCACCGTGTCGCCTGCGACGATGCGGATCTGGTGGTCGCGGTTGGCCATGCGGGACAGTGCGGCCATCGGTTCGCCCTGCGAGCCCGTGCAGACGAGGACGACCTCGCTGTCCGGGAGGTCGTCGAGCGTCTTGACGTCCACGACCAGGCCCGGCGGCACCTTGAGATAGCCGAGGTCACGGGCGATGCCCATGTTCCGGACCATCGAGCGGCCGACGAAGGCGACCCGGCGGCCGTACTCGTGTGCCGTGTCCAGGATCTGCTGGATGCGGTGCACGTGGCTGGCGAAGCTCGCCACGATGATGCGCTTGCGGGCGCCCGCGAAGACCTGTCGCAGGACGTTGGAGATGTCGCGCTCGGGCGGGACGAATCCCGGGACCTCGGCGTTCGTCGAGTCGGCGAGGAGCAGGTCGATGCCCTCCTCGCTGAGGCGTGCGAACGCGTGTAGATCTGTCAGACGACCGTCCAGCGGAAGCTGGTCCATCTTGAAGTCGCCGGTGTGGACGACCATGCCCGCGGGGGTGCGGATGGCGACCGCGAGGGCGTCCGGGATCGAGTGGTTGACCGCGACGAACTCGCAGTCGAACGGGCCGATGCGCTCGCGGTGCCCTTCGGCGACCTCAAGCGTGTACGGGCGGATGCGGTGCTCCTGGAGCTTCGCCTCGATGAGGGCGAGGGTCAGCTTGGAGCCGATCAGCGGGATGTCCGCCTTCTCGCGAAGGAGGTACGGGACTCCGCCGATGTGGTCCTCGTGGCCGTGCGTGAGGACGATGCCGTCGATGTCGTCGAGGCGGTCCCTGATGGACGTGAAGTCCGGCAGGATCAGGTCGATTCCGGGCTGCTCCTCCTCGGGGAAGAGCACGCCGCAGTCGACGATCAGCAGACGGCCGCCGTATTCGAAGACCGTCATGTTTCGGCCGATTTCTCCGAGGCCGCCGAGTGGGGTGACCCTCAGGCCGCCTTCGGGGAGCTTCGACGGAGGGGCGAGTTCAGGATGCGGATGGCTCAAAAGACTCTCCTACCCATGCGCGCCACGTACCGGTGGGCACGTGGCGCGCATGACGTTCGTGCAAATGCAGTTATTGGATGTGGGGTGCAGGCGCCGAAGCCCTGCGTATTCAGTTGTGAAGTCTGTTGTCAGAGCTGTACCCCGCCGGCGGCAAGATCGATCTTGAGCTGGGCGATCTCCTCGGAGGAGCACTCGACCATCGGTGAGCGCAGCGGTCCGGCGGGCAGTCCCTGGAGGGCGAGTGCGGCCTTGGTGGTCATGACGCCCTGGGTGCGGAACATGCCGGTGTAGACGGGGAGCAGCTTCTGGTGGATCTCGGTGGCCTTCTGGACGTCACCGGAGACGTACGCCTCCACCAGGGTGCGAAGTTCGGGGGTGACCACATGGCCGACGACCGAGACGAAGCCGACCGCGCCCACGGAGAGCAGCGGCAGGTTCAGCATGTCGTCGCCGGAGTACCAGGCCAGGCCGGTCCGGGCGATGGCCCAGCTGGCGCGGCCCAGGTCGCCCTTGGCGTCCTTGTTGGCGACGATCCGCGGGTGCTCGGCGAGCCTGACCAGCGTCTCGGTGCCGATCGGGACCCCGCTGCGGCCGGGGATGTCGTAGAGCATGACCGGCAGTTCGGTGGCGTCGGCGACCGTTGTGAAGTGTCGGTACAGGCCCTCCTGCGGGGGCTTGTTGTAGTACGGCGTGACGATGAGCAGGCCGTGTGCGCCGGTGCGTTCGGCCGTGCGGGCGAGTTCGACGCTGTGGTGGGTGTCGTTGGTGCCGACGCCGGCGATGACGTGGGCGCGGTCGCCGACCGCTTCCAGTACGGCTCGTACGAGATCCGCTTTCTCCGCGTCGCTGGTGGTCGGGGACTCACCGGTGGTGCCGTTGATGACCAGGCCGTCGTTGCCTGCGTCCACCAGGTGGGTAGCGAGCCGCTGCGCGCCGTCGAGGTCGATCGCGCCGTCCGCCGTGAAGGGCGTGACCATGGCGGTGAGGACCCTCCCGAAGGGGGTCTGCGGAGTGGAGGTCGGAGCCATGGGTAACACGCTACTCGCTGCTCAATGCGGGGTCTGCCCTCGGGGCAGGCGACAAGTCGTGACAAATATGGAGCCCGGCACTGCCTGCTCGGGGGTTCAAGCAGTGCCGGGTCCGTTTGATCAGGCTAGATGAACTTCTCCAAATGCCGCAATACGGACACTTCGCGCGACTGATCCGTACATGTGTGCCCGCCCGGCAAACAGAGGTGCGCTACGGGGCGACACGACCGTTGGCATTGAAGGCCGCGTAGGTGAGTGGCATGAGCTTGGCCCACTGCTCCTCCATCTTCTCGCCGACCATCTCGATCTCCCGCTGCGGGAAGGACGGCACCTTCGCCAGCTCGTGCTGCGTGCGCAGGCCCAGGAAGTGCATCAGCGAACGGGCGTTGCACGTGGCGTACATCGAGGAGAAGAGGCCTACGGGGAGCACTGCACGGGCGACTTCGCGGGCCACGCCGGCGGCGAGCATCTCCTGGTAGGCCTCGTACGCCTGGCGGTACGAGTCCTCCATGGTGCGGCCGACCAGCTCCTGCTGGGCCTGAGTGCCCTCCACGAACACGTACTTGCCCGGGCGGCCCTCCTGGACCAGCTTGCGGGACTCACCGGGGACGTAGAAGGCCGGCTGGAGCTCCCTGTACCTTCCCGATTCCTCGTTGTACGACCAGCCCACCCGGTGCCGCATGAACTCGCGGAAGACGAAGATCGGGGCGCTGATGAAGAAGGTCATCGAGTTGTGCTCGAAGGGGCTGCCGTGGCGGTCCCGCATCAGGAAGTTGATCAGGCCCTTGGAGCGCTCGGGGTCCTTGCCCATCTCTTCCAGGGACTGTTCGCCGATCGTCGAGACGCGGGCGGCGAAGAGCACGTCCGCGTCGGACGCGGTGTGCTTGACCAGTTCGACGGTGACATCGCTGCGGAAACTGGGCTTGAGGTCGTCGGCGGGAGTGTCGGTCACGGCTCGGAGGGTCCTTCCATCACGTCTCTCGGGCGGCGCCCACTCTACGGCCCGGCACTGACAACGGGGCGTTCGGTGCCGTGCCGCGACATTCGTTGGCGAACTTCTGCGAATTCGGTGAAACGGGGCACCAATTGAGGCGTTCGCTCGTCTGTCTTGGTGAGAGCCACCCGTTCGATCCCGATTCGATCCCTGAGGGGAGACGCACCACCGATGCTCCGTCGGCGCGAACCCGTCCCGTTCGCCTTCATCGCCGAGACCGACCGCTTCCGCAGCAATGTCACTCCGCCGCCTCGTGAGCGCGCGTCCGCCGGTCAGATAGCCGGGCGTTGGCTTCTGGGGCTCACCATCGTCGCCGGAATCGTGGGCTCCCTGGTCCTCGGTATGCCGGCGCTGTCCCAGAACAACCTCTCGACCCAGAACCAGCAGTCGCAGGCCGCCGACAACCGCTGACCAGGCACGCGGTCACACCGTCGACCATGACTCGTCCGGACCCCCAAGGGTGGTGAGCGGGAACACGGCCGGATAACCTCACCGGGCACAGCCCACGCATGGATTCAGTGAGGACACCAGCCGTGCCCCTGCCCTTCCTTACGGCCGACCGCGCATTCGAGGCCGCGGACGAGCTCGCGCTGCCGTTCGACGACCGCGACCGCTGGCGGCGCCCCTACCGGCCCGGACCGTGGCGGGTGGCGGTGTCGGCGCTCGTGCTGCTGCTCGCGTCGTACGTGCTCTTCGCCGCCGTCATCATCGCGTTGACCGGCTCGCGGTCCGAGGCCGGGGTGATCCTCGGTATCGCGATGGTCGTCATCCTCTGCGCCCTGCGGTTGCTGCGCATGGGCGTGTGGGTGAGCGCGCGCGGGCTGCGCCGGGTGCGGTTCTTCTACACCCTTACGGTGCGGTGGGACCGGGTCGCCGCCGTGCGCACGGTGCAGCAGCCGGTGCGCTGGCTCGGGCTGCCGCGCACGGTGCAGGGACAGGCACTGCTCCTCGTACGGAAGGACCGTGCCCCCGAGGACGTGGCCGCGCTGCTGACCACGCACGACATCGACTTCCTGGCGCGTGCCTCCGCCTTCGACCGGGCCGCGGACTCGGTCGAGGTGTGGTCCGACGAGTACCGGCGGAGCTGACCGGCCGAGAGCAGCGCCGAAGGGGCCGGTCCGCAGCGAGTGCGGGCCGGCCCCTTCGGCGTACAGGCGTACGGGAGTTCAGGCCTGGACGGGGCGGCCGGCGTGCAGGGCGATCGCGCGTTGCATGGCTTTGCGGGCGCGCGGGGTGTCGCGGGCGTCGTGGTAGGCGACGGCGAGGCGGAACCAGCTGCGCCAGTCGTCGGGGGCCGCCTCCGTCTCGGCCTTGCGCTTGGCGAAGACCTCGTCGGCGGAGTCGCGGTCGATCCGGCCGCCGGGCGTGCGCCTCAACTCGTCGACGGGCAGGCCGCCTTCGGCGTCGAGGAGGGCGGCGAGGCGGTTGGCGTCACGGACGAACTGAGTGTTCTTCCAGAGGAACCACACGCCGATCACCGGCAGGATCAGGACCGCGATCCCGAAGGTGACGGTGATGACCGTGCCCGACTGTATGAGCATGACGCCGCGGCTGCCGACCAGGACGAAGTAGAAGACCAGGACGGCGGCCGTGACGGCGTAGGTGAGTTTGGCGCGCATGTCGTGAGCCTCAGCCCAGGTCCAGGAAGTGTTCCAGGCCGAAGGTGAGGCCCGGGGTGGTCACCACGCGGCGGGCGCCGAGCAGGATGCCCGGCATGAAGCTGCTGTGGTGGAGCGAATCGTGGCGGACGGTCAATGTCTCGCCCTCGCCGCCCAGCAGGACCTCCTGGTGGGCGAGCAGGCCGCGCAGGCGGACGGAGTGGACGGGGATGCCGTCGACGTCCGCGCCCCGCGCGCCGTCCAGGGCCGTCTCCGTAGCGTCCGGTGCCGCGGCCGTGCCCGCCTTCGCGCGCGCCTCGGCGATGAGCTGGGCCGTGCGCGTGGCCGTACCGCTCGGGGCGTCGACCTTCTTCGGGTGGTGCAGTTCGATGACCTCGACCGACTCGAAGTAGGGCGCGGCGATCTGCGCGAACTTCATGGTCAGTACGGCCCCGATGGAGAAGTTGGGGGCGATGAGGACGCCCGTCTCCGGGGATGCCGCCAGCCAGCCGTTCAGTTGCGCGAGGCGTTCCTCGGTCCAGCCGGTGGTGCCGACGACCGCGTGGATGCCGTTCCGGACGCAGAAGTCGAGGTTGTCCATCACCGAGGCGGGGGTGGTCAGTTCGACCGCCACCTGGGCGCCTGCGGCCGTGAGCGCCTCCAGGGTGTCGCCCCGGCCCAGGGCGGCCACCAGTTCCATGTCCTCGGCGGCCTCGACGGCTCGTACCGCCTCGGCGCCGATCCGGCCCTTGGCACCGAGGACCGCCACGCGCAGCTTGCTCATCGTTCTTGCTTCCTTACGACGGGTGTTAGACGACGGCGTCGTTCAGTCGGGCCGCCTGCTTGTCCTTGAGCGGGCCGATGACCGCCAGCGAGGGTCGTTGTCCCAGGATCTCGCGGGCGACCTCGCGGACCTCGTCCGGGGTGACCGACGCGATCCTGGCCAGCAGGTCGTCGACGGACATCTGCTCGCCCCAGCACAGCTCGCTCTTGCCGATGCGGTTCATCAGCGCGCCGGTGTCTTCGAGGCCCAGGACGGTGGAGCCCTGGAGCTGGCCGACGGCGCGGCCGATCTCGTCGTCGGACAGGCCGTGTTCGGCGACCTGGTCGAGTTCGTCGCGGCAGATCTTCAGCACGTCGTGGACCTGCGAGGGCCGGCAGCCGGCGTAGACCCCGAAGAGTCCGCAGTCGGCGAAGCCGGACGTGTACGAGTACACGCTGTAGGCCAGGCCGCGCTTCTCCCGGACCTCCTGGAAGAGGCGGGACGACATGCCGCCGCCGAGGGCCGTGTTGAGGACGCCGAGGGCCCAGCGGCGCTCGTCGGTGCGGGCCAGCCCCGGCATGCCGAGGACGACGTGCGCCTGCTCGGTCTTGCGGCCGATCAGCTCGACGCGGCCCGTGGTGCGCAGGGTGCGGCGGCCGTCGCGCGGGGCGATGGGCGCGGCCTGGGCGTTCTTGAAGGCGCCGGCCTTGTCGAAGGCGGCACGGACCTGTCGTACGACCTTGTCGTGGTCGATGTTGCCCGCCGCCGCGACCACGAGGTGGGTCGGGTCGTAGTGCTTCTTGTAGAAGCGGCGGATGCGGTCCGCGGTGAGGGCGTTGACGGTGTCGACCGTGCCGAGGACCGGGCGGCCGAGGGGGTTGTCGCCGAACATCGTGCGTGCGAACAGGTCGTGCACGCAGTCGCCCGGGTCGTCCTCCGTCATGGCGATCTCTTCGAGGATGGCGCCGCGTTCTACGTTGACGTCCTCCTCGCGGATGAGGGAGCCGGTCAGCATGTCGCAGACCACGTCGATGGCGAGCGGCAGGTCGGTATCGAGCACGCGCGCGTAGTAGCACGTGTACTCCTTGGCGGTGAACGCGTTCATCTCGCCGCCGACCGCGTCGATCGCGGAGGAGATGTCCAGCGCGCTGCGCTTGTGCGTGCCCTTGAAGAGGAGGTGCTCCAGGTAGTGCGTGGCGCCGTTCAGCGACGGCGTCTCGTCGCGGGAGCCCACGTGTGCCCAGATGCCGAAGGTCGCGGAGCGGACCGAGGGCAGGGTCTCGGTGACGATGCGCAGGCCGCCCGGGAGGGTGGTCTTACGGACCGTGCCGATGCCGTTGGTGCCCTGGATGAGGGTTTGGGTACGGGCGACGGCCCGCGCCTCCGAGGAGGTGCGGGCCGTCGTCGTGGTGCTGGTCGACGTCACTTGTCGCCGTCGTCCTTCTTGTCGTCCTCGGCGTTCTCTTCACCCTCGATGACGGGGATCAGGGAGAGCTTGCCGCGGGAGTCGATCTCGGCGATCTCGACCTGGACCTTCTGGCCCACGCCGACGACGTCCTCGACGTTCTCCACGCGCTTGCCGCCGGCGAGCTTGCGGATCTGCGAGATGTGCAGCAGACCGTCCTTGCCCGGGAGCAGCGACACGAACGCGCCGAAGGTGGTGGTCTTGACGACCGTACCCAGGTAGCGCTCGCCGACCTCCGGCATGGTCGGGTTGGCGATGCCGTTGATCGTGGCGCGGGCGGCCTCGGCCTGCGAGCCGACCTGGGCACCGATGTAGATGGTGCCGTCGTCCTCGATCGTGATCTCGGCGCCGGTGTCCTCCTGGATCTGGTTGATCATCTTGCCCTTCGGGCCGATGACCTCGCCGATCTTGTCCACGGGGATCTTGACGGTGATGATCCGCGGGGCGTTCGGGGACATCTCGTCCGGCGTGTCGATCGCTTCCATCATCACGTCGAGGATGTGGAGGCGGGCGTCACGGGCCTGCTTGAGGGCGGCGGCCAGGACGGAGGCGGGGATGCCGTCCAGCTTGGTGTCGAGCTGGAGGGCGGTGACGAACTCCTTGGTGCCGGCGACCTTGAAGTCCATGTCGCCGAAGGCGTCCTCCGCACCGAGGATGTCGGTGAGGGCGACGTAGTGCGTCTCGCCGTTGATCTCCTGGGAGATCAGGCCCATGGCGATACCGGCGACGGGGGCCTTGAGGGGCACACCCGCGTTCAGCAGCGACATGGTGGAGGCGCAGACCGAGCCCATGGACGTCGAGCCGTTCGACCCGAGGGCCTCGGAGACCTGACGGATCGCGTAGGGGAACTCCTCGCGCGTCGGGAGGACCGGGACCAGGGCGCGCTCGGCGAGCGCTCCGTGGCCGATCTCGCGGCGCTTCGGGGAGCCGACGCGGCCGGTCTCGCCGACGGAGTACGGCGGGAAGTTGTAGTTGTGCATGTAGCGCTTGCGGGTCACCGGGGAGAGGGTGTCCAGCTGCTGCTCCATGCGGAGCATGTTGAGCGTGGTGACGCCCAGGATCTGGGTCTCGCCACGCTCGAACAGCGCCGAGCCGTGCACGCGCGGGATGGCCTCGACCTCGGCGGCCAGGGTGCGGATGTCGGTGACACCGCGGCCGTCGATGCGCTTCTTCTCCTTGATGACGCGCTCACGGACCAGGGACTTGGTCAGCGAGCGGTACGCGGCGGAGATCTCCTTCTCGCGGCCCTCGAACTCCGGGAGGAGCTTCTCGGCGGCGAGACCCTTGACGCGGTCCAGCTCGGCCTCGCGGTCCTGCTTGCCGGCGATGGTCAGCGCGGCGGCGAGCTCCGGGCGGACGGCGGCGGTGAGGGCCTCCAGGACGTCGTCCTGGTAGTCGAGGAAGATCGGGAACTCGCCGGTGGGCTTGGCGGCCTTCGCGGCGAGGTCGGCCTGCGCACGGCAGAGCACCTTGATGAAGGGCTTCGCGGCGTCCAGACCGGAGGCGACAACCTCCTCGGTGGGCGCCTCGGCGCCGCCCTGCACGAGCTGGATGGTCTTCTCGGTGGCCTCGGCCTCGACCATCATGATCGCGACGTCGCCGTCCTCCAGGACGCGACCGGCGACGACCATGTCGAAGACGGCGTCCTCAAGCTCGGTGTGCGTCGGGAACGCGACCCACTGGCCGTTGATCAGCGCGACGCGGACGCCGCCGACCGGGCCGGAGAAGGGCAGACCGGCCAGCTGCGTGGACGCGGAGGCGGCGTTGATCGCCACGACGTCGTACAGGTGGTCGGGGTTGAGCGCCATGATCGTGGCGACGACCTGGATCTCGTTGCGCAGGCCCTTCTTGAAGGAGGGGCGCAGCGGGCGGTCGATCAGGCGGCAGGTGAGGATGGCGTCCTCGGAGGGACGGCCCTCACGGCGGAAGAAGCTGCCGGGGATCTTGCCGGCGGCGTACATCCGCTCCTCGACGTCCACCGTGAGGGGGAAGAAGTCGAGCTGGTCCTTGGGGTTCTTGGAGGCGGTGGTGGCCGACAGCACCATGGTGTCGTCGTCCAGGTACGCCACGGCGGAGCCGGCGGCCTGCTTGGCCAGGCGGCCCGTCTCGAAGCGGATGGTGCGGGTGCCGAAGGAGCCGTTGTCAATGACGGCCTCGGCGTAGTGGGTCTCGTTCTCCACTAGCGTTTTCTCCGTTACTTGTCGTCTTTCGTCCCTCCCCGCCCGTGTGGCGGGGGGACGGTGGCGGAGAAGCGCTGTCTGGTGCGGGCCGGTCTTCGATCGAAGCACCCGGGGTTTCCTGCCCGGGGGCCACTACCGAGGACCGGCGGCTGCGAGGCGCGCTTCTCCTCGTTCGTTTCGTACGTTGTTCGTACGGTGTCGTGCTGCCCTGCGTTGTCGTGCTGTGTCCTGCGTATTGCGTTGTGCTACCACACTACAAAGCGGCAGTGACACTCCGCACGTTTCCGCACGTACGGGCAATCCGCACATACGGCAAAGGGAGCGGGTCCCGATCGTTTCGGGACCCGCTCCCCTCACGGCGTCTTACTTGGCGCCCGCCGCACCGCGACGGATGCCCAGGCGGTCGACCAGCGCACGGAAGCGCTGGATGTCCTTCTTGGCCAGGTACTGCAGCAGCCGGCGGCGCTGACCGACCAGGATCAGCAGACCACGACGGGAGTGGTGGTCGTGCTTGTGGGTCTTGAGGTGCTCGGTCAGGTCCGAGATGCGGCGCGAGAGCATGGCGACCTGGACCTCGGGGGAGCCGGTGTCGCCCTCCTTCTGGCCGAACTCGGTGATGAGCTGCTTCTTCGTAGCGGCGTCGAGCGACACGCGTACTCCTCGTAGTCTGAGATGTGCCACCGAGTGCCCCTGGTCCACTTCTCAGGGGAGCTTCCGTAACTCGGGAGGCGGGATCCGCTGGGCGCTGCCTCCAGAGCGGTGAGCTCCAGGGGTGCGTACACAAACGGCCGCTACACAGCGTACCAGCCTGGGGGGACACCTCGGTCCAGCTCCGTGAAGGGCCCTGACCGGGGCGGATACGGCCACTAGGGTGATCCGCATCCACATGAGGACCGTGGATCACGTCGGTTCGTCGGGAAGGGGTCGCTTCGCCATGGCGGAGACGGAGCAGGAGATCAAGGCACGCAAGGAGCGGGAGCGGGACGAGCTGTACGCCCTCGACATCTCGGGCGTGGAGTGGCGCAGCGCGCCGGGCACGGAGGAGCACGAGGAGCGCGTCGAGATCGCCGACCTGCCCGGCGGAGGGATGGCCATGCGCTCGTCGCTCGACCCGGACACCGTGCTGCGCTACACGGAGGCGGAGTGGACGGCCTTCGTGCTGGGCGCCAGGGACGGCGAGTTCGATCTGGAGCCCGCTCCGGAGGAGCAGCAGTAGTCGTAGGCGTGGAAAAGGGGCGGCACGCGTGTGTGCCGCCCCTTTCGCATGCCTGCGGCTCCTAGCTGGTCATCGCCCGTGCCTGCGCGTACACGTCGAAGACGGCCAGGGAGAGTGGGATCAGGGTGAGCAGGACGAAGCTCTCGGCGATCTCCAGGAAGCGGCCCCAGAAGGGGGTGACTCCGCGCTTCGGGGTGATCAGGCCGACGGCGGTGACCAGGGCGGTCGACGCGGCTACGGCCGCCGCGAGCCAGACGCTGCGGATGTCGAGGGAGTTCGGGTCGCCGAGGAACGCGTCCCGCACGTACGCGTGCGGCGGGTTCAGGGCGAGGCCCAGGCCCAGGAAGACGAGGGCGGCCAGGCCCGCGGCGAGGGTGGCGCCGACCTGGGCGGTGTAGCGGAACAGGTGGGCGCGCATCAGCATCGCGACGCCGGTGGCGAGGGCGAGGAGCTGTGCCCACACGTCGCTGGAGAAGCCGAGGACGATCGAGGCGCCCACGGAGACGAGGGCGCAGCCGCCGACCAGGCCGACGAGGAGTTCGTGGCCGCGGCGGGCGCGGGCGGCGATGCGTTCGGCGTCGACGGGCTCCTGGGCCACGGGTTCGCCGTCGCCGTAGCCGCGGGTGGGGTTGGGGGGTTCGAAGCCGATGGGGAGGCGGGCGAAGCGCATGGACAAGCCCGGCAGGAAGGCGAGCGCGCACACGGAGAGCGGGGCGCAGATCGCGGCCGTCTCGATGGGCTTGAGGTGGGCGAGCATCGCGGTGAACGTCGTCAACAGGCCGATGGCGGAGGCGAAGACGAAGGCCACGAAGGGGCCGTCGCCGCCGGGTGACACCAGGGTGAGGACGACGGCCGCGACGAGGACGGCGGCGCAGGCCAGCAGGAACTGGAGTCGCCCAATGCCTTCTCCTTCGGAGAAGGGGAGCAGTCCGGAGCCCGCCACGGCGATGTTCGGGAGTGCGCCCAGGCCCAGGGCGACCGCCGAGCCCCGGTCGTCGTACACGCGTGCGCGTACGCACGCGATGGTGACGAGGAGGATGCCGGCGAGGCCGGCGACGATGCCCTGGAGGCCGTTCATGTCGTGGTGGATCTGGGAGCTCCAGGCCACGAACGCGAGCAGCGCGGGCAGGATGCCGCCGGCGACGAGACCGGCGGCGCGCGTCAACTCGCCGTTCCACAGGGCACGGTCACGGGTGACGGCGGCGGCGACCGCCTCGGAGACGTCGTCGTAGACGGCCGGCGGCAGCGAGTCGGCGAAGGGGCGCAGGGTGAGCAGTTCGCCGTCGAGGATGCGCTGGGCTGCGAAGGAGCGGGCGCCGTCGAGGACGGTGCCGTCGCGGCGGACGAGGTGGTACCCGACGGGGGCGCCGTCGGTGAGGCTCTGCTGGGACAGCCGCAGGATCTCGGGGTACAGGTCGGCGACGGGTACGTCGTCGGGCAGGGCCACGTCGATCCGGCTGTCGGGCGCCACGATGGTGACCCGGCAGAAGCCGAAGCCCATGCCCGCCCCGGATGGGGCTCCGCTGCCCGTTCCGCCGGTCGCGCCCGCCGGCGCGGAGGCCGTGATGCTCACCTGCTGTTCCCCCTTGTCAGTGACGGACGGTCCGCGAAGGTGCCGCGCGCGTCCGTCGTGAAGTTCCGCCGTAAAGATCCTGTGCAGGTCGCGCCGTACCATCCGTCCCGCCGGGCTGTCGCGCCGTAGCGCCCCGCGCTCAACGGGATCCGACGGGATCCGCCCGCCGCGAACACTGCGGTTTTGCCCGGTTTTCCCGGAACGATTCGCAACTGCTCACACGTCTCACGGGCACCCTACCGCCCGTCGTTGTCAGTGGTTGTCAGTAGGATCGCGCAGTGCGGATCGGCGTCCGCCCGACACGGGGCGGCGGACGTAAACAACTCGGTCCGGCAAGGGAATTGGTGCTTAGTGAGCCAGATCGTCGTCAAGCGCCCGCCGAGGTCGCTGCCGAAGGAAGTGCCCACGGACGAGGTCATGCTGCAGGCTCCGCCGGAGCTGCCGCGCGGCCAGCAGGAGGGCGCCATGATGCAGCTCCTGCCCATGCTCGGCATGGGCGGGTCGGTGGTGTTCTTCTTCAACCCCAGTGCCCAGCCGTTCATGAAGATCATGGGCATGGTGATGATCGCGTCCACGGTCGCGATGGGCGTCTCGATGCTGGTCCGCTACCGCCGGGGCAACCAGGGGCAGATGGCCGACATGCGCCGTGACTATCTGCGCTATCTGTCCCAGACCCGGCGTACGGCCCTGGAGACCGCGCGGGCCCAGCGCGACGCCCAGTACTACCTGCACCCTTCGCCGGAGCAACTGTGGGCACTGGTCGCCGAGGGCAGCCGGGTGTGGGAACGCCGCACGAACGACGAGGACTTCGGGCAGG
Source organism: Streptomyces sp. NPDC050548 (assembly GCF_044457385.1). Lineage (NCBI taxonomy): Bacteria > Bacillati > Actinomycetota > Actinomycetes > Kitasatosporales > Streptomycetaceae > Streptomyces > Streptomyces sp. NPDC050548. The sequence continues at coordinate 529,489 of NZ_JBITGV010000004.1, read as the reverse complement.
TGCGGGTCGGCCTCGGCCCGCAGGGTCTCGCCACTCCCCTGGTCCCGCCGGAGACCGCCCCGGTCGACGAGCTGGAGCCGCTGACGGCGGGTGCCATGCAGCGTTTCCTGGCCACGCACAGCACCCTTGAGGACCTGCCGATGGCGGTCTCGCTGCGCGCCTTCTACCACGTGACGATCAGCGGCGAACCGGCCACCGTGCGCGGCACCGCGCGCGCCCTCGCCGCCTCCCTCGCCTCGATGCACTCCCCCGAGGACCTCGTCATCGCCGTCGCCACCGGGCGCGAGTCGGTGCCCGAGTGGGAGTGGGCCAAGTGGCTCCCGCACGCGCAGGCGCAGGGGCTCGCGGACGGCGCGGGCACCATGCGGCTCATCAGCACCAACCCGATGGAGCTGGAGGAGATGCTCGCGGACCGCCTCCAGGGCCGCCCGCGTTTCCACCCGGCCGGAGCGCCGGTACCCGAACAGCCGCACCTCGTGGTCGTGTTGGACGGCGTCTCCCTGCCGCCCACCTCTTTCCTGGCCAGCCCCGAGGGCCTCCAGGGGGTGACGATCGTCGAGATCGTGCCCGGCGACCTCAGCAGCGGTCGCGGTGACCTCTCGGTCGTCGTACACCCGAAGGAACTCCGCCTGGAGTCGGGCCACGGCATGGTCTACGAAGGCACGCCGGACGTCCTGTCGTACGAGGCCGCCGAGGCGCTGGCCCGGCAACTGGCGCCGCTGCGCATGGTGTCGGGCGGTGACGACGACGAACCGCTGCTCGCCAACCTGGAGTTCACCGATCTGCTGAACCTGGGCGACGCGGCCTCCGTCGACCCGAAGCGGACCTGGCGCCCGCGCTCCACGGCGGAGCGGCTGCGGGTGCCGATCGGGCTCGGTGAGGACGGCCGGCCCGTGATGCTCGACCTCAAGGAGGCGGCCCAGGAGGGCATGGGCCCACACGGTCTGTGTGTCGGCGCGACCGGTTCCGGCAAGTCGGAGCTGCTGCGCACGCTGGTCCTCGGCCTCGCGGTGACGCACTCCTCGGAGACGCTGAACTTCGTCCTCGCGGACTTCAAGGGCGGTGCGACCTTCGCCGGTATGGCGCAGATGCCGCATGTGGCGGCCGTGATCACCAACCTGGCGGACGACCTGACGCTCGTCGACCGTATGGGTGACTCGATCCGCGGTGAGTTGAACCGCCGCCAGGAGATGCTGCGCGACGCGGGCAACTACGCCAACATCCACGACTACGAGAAGGCGCGCGCCGCGGGTGCCCCCTTGCAGCCGGTGCCGTCACTCGTCCTGGTGATCGACGAGTTCAGCGAACTCCTCACCGCCAAGCCGGACTTCATCGAGATGTTCGTGCAGATCGGCCGCATCGGCCGTTCGCTGGGCGTGCATCTGCTGCTGGCCTCGCAGCGCCTGGAGGAGGGCCGGCTGCGCGGCCTGGAGACGTACCTCTCGTACCGGATCGGTCTGCGCACGTTCTCGGCGGCCGAGTCGCGGGCCGCGCTCGGGGTGCCGGACGCGTACGAGCTCCCGAACGTGCCGGGTTCCGGCTTCCTGAAGTACGGCACCGACGAGATGGTCCGCTTCAAGGCGGCGTACGTCTCCGGGGTGTACCGCACCGGTTCGCAGCAGGCCGCCGCGCTCGGCGGGCCGCTCCCGGTGGACCGCAGGCCGGTGCTGTTCACGGCGGCGCAGGTGCCGGTGCAGTACGCGCCCGTGCCGCGTCAGCGCCAGCCGGAGACGCCGGACGAGAAGGACGACGCGCTCGCCGACACCGTGCTCGACGTGATCGTGCGGCGGCTTGAGGCGCAGGGTCCGGCCGCCCACCAGGTGTGGCTGCCCCCGCTGGACAGCCCGCCGTCGCTCGACTCCCTACTGCCCGGACTCGCGGCCGTCCCCGGCCGGGGCATGACACAGCCCGGCTACGAGGGCGCGGGCCGGCTCGTCGTCCCGGTCGGCCTGGTCGACAAGCCGTACGAGCAGCGGCGCGACCCGCTGTGGACGGACTTCGGCGGCGCGGCCGGCCATATGCAGATCCTCGGCGGCCCGCAGTCCGGCAAGTCGACGCTGCTGCGCTCGCTCATCGCGTCGTTCGCGCTCACCCACACTCCGCGCGAAGTGCAGTTCTACGCACTGGACTTCGGCGGTGGCGGTCTGTCGGCGGTGGCCGGTCTGCCGCATGTGGGCGGGGTGGCCTCCCGGCTCGACCCGGAGAAGGTCCGACGTACGGCGGCCGAGGTCTACGGCGTGATGACCCGCCGCGAGGAGTACTTCCGTACGGCCGGGATCTCCTCGATCGCCGAGTTCCGCGCCCGCCGCGCGCGGGGCGACATCTCCGTGACGGACCAGCCCTGGGGTGACGTCTTCCTCGTCATCGACGGCTGGGGCAACTTCCGTACGGATTATGAGGCGTTGGAGCCGCTGGTGCTGGACATCGCGGCCCGCGGGCTCGGTTACGGCATCCATGTGATCCTCACCGCTTCGCGCTCCATGGAGGTCCGCGCGAACATGAAGGACCACCTGATGAACCGGCTGGAGCTGCGGCTCGGCGACCCGATGGACTCGGAGTTCGACCGCAAGGTCGCCGCCAACGTGCCCACGGGCGTGCCCGGTCGGGGCCAGACCCCGCAGAAGCAGCACTTCATGGCGGCGGTTCCGCGCATCGACGGCCTCTCCTCGGACACGGACCTCGCGGAGGCGACGACGGCCCTCACGGCCGAGGTCGCCCGGCACTGGCAGGAGCCCGGCGCGCCCGAAGTCCGGCTGCTGCCACGGGAGTTCGCGGCGGCCCAGCTGCCGCCCGGCGACCGGTTCCCGAACCGGGGCATCTCCTTCGCCCTCGACGAGGACAACCTGGAGCCGGTGTTCGTGGACTTCGACCAGGACCCGTTCTTCCTGGTCTTCGGCGAGAGCGAGTCCGGCAAGTCGAACCTGCTCAAGCTGCTGATCAAGCGCCTCGGCGAGCGCTACGACGGCAACGCGTGCAAGCTGTTCGTGGTCGACAACCGGCGTTCCCTGCTGGGCGTGACCCCGCCCTCGCACCTGGCCGAGTACATCCCGATGTCGAACCAGATGCAGCACCACATGGACGCGCTGGCCGACCTGATGCAGCGCCGGACGCCGACGTCCGATGTCACTCCGCAGCAGCTCCGGGACCGGAGTTGGTGGCGGGGCCCACAGGTCTTCGTGATCATCGACGACTACGACCTGGTGTCCACGTCGAGCGGCAACCCGCTGTCGGGGCTGACGGAACTCCTGCCGTTCGCCCGGGACGTGGGCGTGCGCTTCATCATCGCCCGCTCCACGGCGGGTGCGGGGCGCGCCGGTTACGAGTCCTTCATGCAGCGGATGAAGGAACTCGGCGCCCAGGGCGTGGTGTTGGCGGGCGACCCGGCCGAGGGCGACCTGCTGGGCGGGGTCAGGCCGCGGCCGATGCCCGCCGGGCGGGGCGTGTTCGTGTCCCGGAAGCGAGGCAAGCCGCTGGTCCAGATCGGCCGGGTGGCGGACGGGGACGAGTGAGGACCGGGGAAGCCGCTCAGGTCTTCAGAACGTGGTGAGGGCGACGACCTTGCTGTCGTGCATGAGGAAGACGCGGTTTCCGTCGGCGGCGAGGCGGGTGTAGTCGGTACGGGGGAACTCGTACCGCCACAGCCTCCCCCCGTCGACCGCCTTCGCGGCGTCGAGCTCCATGGGCTCGGTCGCCACCACGCTCTTGTCGATCGACCAGACCGCGTGCCCCTGCGGCAGCGCACGGCCCGCGTAGAGAGCGGTGCCCGCGGATTCGGAGTAGCCGGACCACAACTGGCTGCCGTCGCGCGGGTCCAGGCGTCGAGGATAGATGCCCTCCGTGGCGTAGAGCCTGTTCCCGGAGACCGTCACGGGACCCCACCGCTCGCGGTAGAGGTCCCCGTGGGGCTTGACGCTCCAGATCCGCTCCCCGTCGGCGATCCGCACCGCCTCCAGGGTGTAGCCGCCGAGGTACACGGTGTCGCCCCGGACGGCCGGCCGGAGCCCGATGGGGACATGGGCGAGGCGATTCCACGTCATACGGCCGTTGCTGGTGTCGATCGCCAGGAAGTTGCCGTCGGTCGTCCCCATGACCAGCCGGCCCGGGCCGACGGCGGCCGGGGCGATCACCTTTTTACGGAAGTCGGCCGGGACCGTCGCCGTCCAGCCGACCTTCGCGTCCGCGCGGCGCACGCTGCGCAGCCGGTCGTCCTTCGTGATGACGTACACCGACTCCGCGTCGGCGCCGAGGAGTTGGGCCGCCTCGGCCGCCGGGCAGGTCCACTTGGCCTCGCCGGTGGACGAGACGTACGTACGCAGCCCGCCCTGGCTGTCCGTGCCCACGACCAGCCGGTCGGAGAGCGACAGATAGCCGCTCTTCGTCACCACGCGGGGCGCGCTCCAGCGGCGTCTGCCGTCCTTGACGCCGTAGGCCACGATCCCGCCGCTCGCGGCGCCGAACACGAGGACGTCCCGCACCGGCAGGAGATACGGCGAGTAGACATCCGCGGCGTTCTCCAGAGTCCAGAGGGCGGTGGGCCGGCCCAGGGAGCCGGAGGCCTGGTCGGCGACGACGGCCATCCTCGCCGTGGGGGTGGGCACCGCCGACGGGACGGTGAAGGGGCTGTTCGCCAGCCGGACGCTCGTACCCCCGTCCGACGAACCGAGCAGCCAGGCCGTCGTACCGCCCCCGGCGGCGAGCACCACGCCCGTGGTGGACAGTCCGGTGACCAGCCGCCGCCGTGTCAACAACCGTCTCTCGCCCGGCAGTTGAGCGGTCGTTTCGGTGGTCATCCGACAGGCGCCGGTCTCCTGCTCCCTGATGGAGTCGGCGAGCCGTCCCCGTTTCCAGGCCCGGTCGGCGCGCTTGGGGACGTCCATCGCCCGTACGATCTCGGCGGGTTGGGGCCGAGCGGCCGGGTCCTTGGCGAGGCAGGGTTCGACGAGCGCCCTCAACTGCGGCTCCACGTCGTCGAGTCGGGGCTCCCCGTGGACGACCGCGTACTGCACGACGGCCACATGGGAGCCTTCGAAAGCACGCTGTCCGGTGAGCGCGTAGGCGAGCACCGCACCCAGCGAGAACACGTCCGCGGCGGGGGTCACGCGTTGGCCGAGGACCTGTTCGGGGGCGCCGTAGCCCGGGGTGACGGGGGCCTGGCCGGTGGTGGTGAGGGTCAGTCCGTGTTCGGGGCGGGCGATGCCGAAGTCGATGACGCGTGGCCCGTCCGAGGTGAGCACGATGTTCGGCGGCTTGAGATCGCGGTGGATGAAGCCCGCCGCGTGGATGTCGGCGAGGGTGTCCGCGAGGGAGGCGCCCAGGGCGCGCAGCGCGGGCTCGGTGAGCGGCCCGTGCGCCTCGACCGCCTCGGCCAGGGTGAGTCCGGCGAGGAACTCACTGGCGATCCACGGCCGCGTCCCCTCGGTTCGGGCCTCCAGTACGGCGGCAACTCCCTTGCCGCGTACGGCCTGTGCGGCCTGCGCCTCGCGCACGAAGCGCTGGGCGAGCTCGGTGTCGTGGGCGAGTTCGGGGCGCAGCACCTTCACGGCGGCGAGGGTGCCGGGGCCGTCCTGGCCGAGGTAGACCTTGCCCATGCCGCCTTCGCCGATGACGCCGAGCAGACGGTAGGGACCGAGGCGGATCGGGTCACCGGTGCCGAGAGGGTTCATCGTGGGTGTCCTTCTGCGGGTGGGTCGCGGCGGTCACCTGAGCGGGTAGGCGGACAACCGGTCGTCGTCCACGGCGAGGACCAGCCGGGCCTCGGGGTACGCGTGGAAGTGTTTTCCGGCCGTCCGATACGTAAGTACGGTTCTGTGCCCCGTGAGGTTCACCGCCCGCAGTTGCAGCCCGTTGCGGTAGTACGCGTAGCGGGTGCCGACGACCGGCTGCCAGACGGTGTAGGCCTCCCCCGCCTCGGAAGTCGCCTCGGTCCACAGGACTTTGCCGGTCGCGGCGTCGATGGCCGTGAGCCCGATGCCCGAACCGACGGTGTACACCACCCCGTTCGCGAGCGTCGGCGGGCCGTAGATCTGCCCGGCCTTGGTGGCCCACCCCAGCGCACCGTCGCTGAGCCGCAGCGCCCGCAACTGGGTACCACCGAGGTAGAGATACGTCTCGTCCACGGCCAACTCGCCCCGGATCGCGTCGGGATCACTGACGTTGTACGGCAAGTCCCAAAGGACCGCACCGCTGTTGATGTCCCGTACGACGACGAGCGTCTGTGACTCCGCCGTCGCCTGAAGGGTCACCAGGCGCTCCCCGACGACCTTGGCCGCGACGAAGTGCAGCCGCCGGCTCCCGCTCGACCGCCGAGGCAGGGGCTGCGTCCAGCGCGTCCGACCGGTCCCGAGGTCGGCGGCGCGCAGCGTCCAGGTCTGTGCGGGCAGGAAGCCCCTGTCCGCCGGGACCTGCCCCTGGCCCACCGCCACGTACGCGATGTCGCCTACGACGCACAGGAGTTGGTTCGGTACGAGGGTGGGCGTGGCGTCCGTGAGGGCGGCCGGGGTCGGTTGCGTGCTGTCCTGGTTGTCGCTCCAGGTGTCGATCGACACCGACTCCGCCGCCTTGGCGGGATCGTGGCCGAGCAGGTACAACTGCCCTTTCTGTACGGCCGTTTGCCACCAGTTGGCGGTGACGCGCACCTCGCCCCGCGACCGCCCGGTGGTCGGCGCGAGGCGTTCGGCGGTCGCGTTCAGCGGCAGCCAGATCGACCCGTCGGCCTGATACGGCACGACCAGGCCCCAGCCCAGCACGTCGAGGTCCTTGCCGCCGTACTGCCACAGCGGAGCGAGGTTGCGCGTCTGCGGCGGCGCCTTCGCGGAAGGAGTGGTGGCACGCCCCTTGTACCACCAGACACCACCCGCGGCGGCGGTCGCGGCGAGCGCTCCGCTCACGGCGAGGAGCCCGCGGCGCGAGGGTCCGGACACCGACGTGACTTCGGTGGTGCCCTCCTCGGCGACCGGGGCGGGCAGCCGCTGCGGCACGGTCCGCCATACGTCGGCGGCCCGCCGCCCGATGTCCGCGAGCACGGCGTCGGGCAACTGCTCGGCGAACTCGCCGCTCCCGTCGTGCAGTTGGGCCGCGAGTTCGGCCAAGTAGGGCCGTTGCGCAGGCTCCTTGGCGAGGCACCGGGCCAACAACGGTACGAGCGCGGGCGGTACGTCGCGGAGGTCGGCCTCCGCGTACCGCACCCGGTACATCAGGTCCGCGGGCTGCCCGCCACCGAACGGGGCCCGCCCGGTGGCCGCGAACACCAGCACACCGGCCAGCGCGAAGACGTCGCCGGCCGCGTCGTGCTCCTGCCCGGCCGCCTGCTCCGGGGACATGAACGCCGGGGTGCCGACCGAGGCACCGGTACGGGTCAGCCGGTCGTCGCCGATGGCCCGCGCGATCCCGAAGTCGATGACCTTCGGGCCGTAGGCGGTGAGGAGGATGTTCGACGGCTTCAGGTCGCGGTGCACGACGTCCGACCGGTGGAGCTGGTCCAGCGCGGAACACAGTGCGGCGCCCAACGCCCGCACCGACCGCTCGGGCAGCGGACCCGTGCTCAGAACGGCCTCGTCGAGGGCGGGCCCGAGCACGAACTCCGTTGCCAGCCAGGGCGTTTCGGCGAACGGATCGGCGTCCACGACCCGGGCCCCGAACCGGTCCCCGATGACCCGGGCCGCGTCCACTTCGAGCCGGAACCGGCTACGGATGCCCGGATCGGTCGCGATCCGGGCGTGCATCGTCTTGAGCGCGACCGTACGGCCGCCGACGCCACGCGCCATGTACACCGTGCCCATGCCACCACTGCCGAGCCGGGCAACCAGCCGGTACGGACCGAGAGTTACGGGGTCGTCGTGGGCGAGGGGTGTGGGCATGGGGTTCCGGGCTCACGTCGTCAGGGGCTGTGGTGGGAGGGAACTGGGTACCGCGGCCGATACGACGCTCACTCCCGGCCGCGACTACGGGGACAACTGCACCTCGGCGGCCAGCACGGAGGCCGACTGATGAGCGACGGCCGCGACGATCCGGGCGGGCAACCAGCCGACGCCGAGCCAACCACCGCCTGCCGGAACGGCAGTTCGGGAGTCGGGCGCCAGCTCCCCGATGATGTCAGAGAGTTGAGGCCGATGGGCCGGATCACGCGCCAAACACCGCGCCACCAGCGAGCGCAGCACGGCCGGCAACTCCCCACGCTCCGGGGCCGTATGACCCGTGGCGGCGTACGCGAGCGTCGCGCCCAGCGCGTATACGTCACCCAGCGGACGCGGCTGTCCACCGGCCGCCTGCTCGGGCGGAAGACTCCCGGCGTCCAGCCCAGGCGCTCCCCACCGCGGCACACCGTCCGGCCCGGCGGCCCGCACCGCCCCGAAACAACCGAGCCGAGGCCCGTCGGCGGCGAGCAGCACGGCCGCCGGACACACCCCCGCGTGCGTCAACTCCTGCCCGTGCAGCACGGCGAGCGACTCGGCCAGTGCTACGGCGAGTGCGAGCACGGTCCGCTCGGGCAGGGGACCGCCGTTCACCGCGAGGGCGGTCGGGAGCGGCAGCGCGGGCACATAGGGCCGGGCGTGCCACGCCTCACCACCCGGGGCGGCGAGTTCGACGGCCGGCAGCACCCAGGGCCCGAGCAGATACCGCGAGGTGTCGGCCTCCGCCATGAACCGCCCCGGGTCGGCCTTCGACAGGGGCGCACTCAGCAGGACGGTGCGGTCACCGTCGGGGCTGCGGGCGATGAAACGGCGTTCGGGGGTGGGGGGTTGAGACGGGGTGTGGGCGGGGGTGTTGCTGTCGAGCCGGGTGACGACTGTGTAGGGGCCGATCCGCCGGGTCGTTGCGCTGGCCATAGCCATGGATCGTGCGCTCCCCTCCGTCCGGCGTCGGCTGGCGCTCACCCTCTCGTGCGGGGGCCAGGTACGGCAACAGGGTGGGCGCCTCCCGCGCGCACCCACCCTGTGTTGCTGTTGTTGCTGCGTGCCTCGCCCTACTGGAAGTAGCTGGCGGCCTTCTTGTCGCCCTCCATGTAGGTACCGCCCGACGTGTACACGACGTGGCCGATGCCGGTCAGCGCGGTGTGGATGTCGTTGGCTTCCTTGTCCCAGCGGTGCAGCTTCTCGTTGAAGGTGTTCTGCGCGTCACCCTCCCAGTACTGCAGGCTCTTCACGACCAGCGCGCGAAGCTCCTGAAGGTCCTGCTCCAGCTGCTTCGCCTCGTTGCCGATCTTGGTGGCCGCGAAGTCCAGCCCGTCATAAGTGACGGAAAGGCCGTCGGAGTTACGGCTCATGCGTGTGTACCTCGTCTCGTTCGTATGGGGCAGTGGGCGTCGTGACTCAGTAGGAGCTGAGCGGGGAAGTCACTGTCGGGGCGCCGTCCTGGAGGTCGATCTTGTTGACCGCCGCACGGACCTCGTCTTCCTTGCTGTCCTTGATGTTGCGCGTCGCGGTCATCGCCTCGATGACGTCACCGAGGATGGTGCCGATCTTCTGCAGCGACTCGTTGATCTCGTACTGCTTCTTGTCGAACGCGGCACGCCCGATACCGTGCCACTGGCCCTCAAGCCCGTCGATCACACCCTGAAGCCCGTGCACGCGCTTGGCGATGCCGTCGTACTTGTCGAGCATCTGCTTCTGAATATCGACTACTGCGGCATCTTCGAGCTTCTGCTTGTTGGACATGGTCAGCTCACCCTTCTTCTATTGACTGGCGTCGTGTGTTGACTGATGCGCGGTCTGGCTGGAAATCCCGGTCATCTGGCACGCCGTGCGCGCATTACGGCTACGCCCGCACCGCCGATGACGATGGCTGCGGCCGCGCCGCCGAGTGCGATCCAGAGCGTGTTGCTGTCGCTGGACGACTCGGCGCTTGATCCTGCGGCTGAGGTGCCGCCGGTTGAGGTCTTTTGCCCGGCCTGTGACGTGGCTGAAGCGGACGGGGAGGGGGAGGACGACGTTGCCGACTTGGCCAGCAGGTCCCCGCCGTTGTCTTTCGCGAGGGGGTCGACGTTTGCGGGGCCAGCATCGTAGTCGGCGTTCTCAAGGACTATCCGGGGCCTGATGAATCCATAGCCCGCGTACTTGCTCGGGTCGTCCTTCGCCCACGTACGGCCCGCGGTGTCGATCAGGGAGCGGGTGACCTGGTTCACCGTCCAGTCGGGGTGCGCGGACCAGATCAAGGCCGCGGCAGCGGCGGTGAGGGCAGTTGCCGGACTCGTACCCTTGCTGTCGCAGTAGTCGCGGAAGGCAGCGTTGCACCACGCGGGAATTGCAGCACCTGGCGCCGCGAGGTCGACATAGTTTCCGTACGAGGAGAACTTCGAAACCGTCAAAGATTCGTCGGCGGCCGCGACACCGATCACATACGGATAGCCAGCCGGGTAGTCGATGAAGTTGGTCTTCCCGTCATCAGCGTTGTTACCGACAGCGGCGACCAATAGTTTCCCCTTGGAGGCGGCGTAGTTGATAGCCGCTTTGTCCTCCTCGGTGGTCATACCGCCGAAAGACATGCTGATGATCTTTGCATCGGTGTCGGCCGCTGCCCTGAGTGCCTCCGCAGCCTCGGGCGTCTTATCCTTCTCCGCCCCGCTCTTGAGACCCTCCAACTGCACGCGGTACGGGACGATCTTCGCGCCCGGCGCCAGTCCCTTCAAACCCCCGTCCGCTCCCGTACCCGCGATCAACTCTGCCATGGACGTTCCATGCCCGTCATAGTCAACCGTGGCGTGGTAGGCGACCGCCTCGGGAACGTCATCGGCCAGGACCTGCCCCTTGAGCGAAGGGGTGTTCGCGTTCACTCCCGTATCGATGACAGCAACCTTGACGCCCTTCCCCGTGCTGACCTTCCACATCTGCTCGGCATGCATCGTGTCCAGGTACCACTGCTTCGACTGCTCGTCGTACGCGGCGGCGCTCGGGGCAAAGCCGATGCCCGCAGTTGCCAACGCACTGACGACCACACTCACGGCACGTACTCGTCCGACATGACGCGTCAACGCCATTGACCGCCCTCGCTCGCGCTTAGTTGGCAACGGACGGCACATCACGTCGCGACGTGGTGGGCCGATGCGCTTCGTTGTCATTCCGCGGATCACCTCGCCCGTCGCGCACGCATGACGGCTACGCCCGCGCCGCCGATGACGACGACCGCGGCGGCACCGCCGAGTGCAATCCAGAGCGTGTTGCTGTCACTGGACGACTGCGCGTTTGATCCTGCGGCCGAGGTGCCGCCGGTTGAGGTCTTTTGCTCGGGTTGGGAGGTCGCGGATGCGGACGGCGTGGATGCCGTCGATGGCGAACTCGCCGACTTCGCGAGCAGGTCGCCACCGTTTTCCTTCGCAAGCGGATCGACATTCGCTGGACCGGCGTTGTAGTTGGCGTCGCCAAGGACCTCACGAGGACGAACAGCCCCATAGCCCAGATACGAGCTCGGATCGTCCTTGGGCCAATCACGACCAGCGGTGTCGATCAGGGCACGGGTGACCTGGTTCACCGTCCAGCCAGGATGGGCGGACCACACCAGGGCAGCTGCAGCCGAAGCGATAGCAGCTGCCGGGCTCGTACCCTGACGGCCGTCACAATATGAGTGGAATTTGGCGTCACACCACCCGGGAATGGCTTCACCCGGCGCGGTGAGGTCCACGTATCCTCCATACGAGGAAAATTTCGACACTGTACCGGATTTGTCCATTGCCGATACACCGAGAACGTAGGGATAGGCCGCAGGGTACCCGACGTGGCCTTTCGCCTCACCGGCATTTCCGACCGCGGCAATCATCAACTTACCCTTTGAAGCGGCATATTTGATCGCCGCTTCCTCATCAGGATCAACATAGTCCGAACCGAACGACATGTTGATGATCTTTGCATCAGTGTCAGCAGCCGCTCTGATAGCGTCCGCGGGCTCGGGCGTCTTCTTCTTTTCTTCTTCGCTCGTCAATCCCTCAAGCTTGATGCGGTAGGGGACGATTTTGGCTCCTGGAGCCAACCCCTTAACACCACCACCAGCTCCGGTTCCCGCGATCAACTCGGCCATACTCGTGCCGTGGCCCTCATAGTCGTCAGTTGCGTGGTACGCCACCGCCTTGGGGACCTCGTCGACCAAGACCTGCCCCTTCAAGGACGACGTATCAGGGTTCACCCCAGTGTCAATTACAGCAATCTTGACACCTTTACCGGTGCTCACCTTCCACATCTGATCGGCCTTCATGGGATCCAGATACCACTGCTTCGACTGCTCGTCAGAGGCCACGGCGCTTGGCGCGAGACTCACCCCTGCAACAGCCAGGGCGCCGACGACCACACCCATGACACGCACCCGTTGTACGCAACGCGCCTTGAGGAGTGCGAACCCCTCGACTCGTCGGCTGGTCCTCCCTGACTTCATGACGTTGTATGTCCTCGCTCGCGCTCAATTGCCGGTCGGCGGCACATCGCGCCGTGGCTTGGTGGGCATGCATGTCTCTTCATCTTCGACAAGATGGTCGGGACTCGTATCGCCGGAGTCCGCGTTCCTCCTGTCACCCGTTTTCCCGTGGTTGCCGACCCCACGTACCAGGCCAGCACCTCCCCGAGTCATGCCATTGCGCTCGGCTTGAGCAACAGAGTTACGCGCAGCGGACTGGCCGGTGACTGCCTCAGCAGATCGCGCACCACCACGAGAAACGGTCGCGCCCGCGCCCGGCTTGGCCGTGGACTCCGGTGTTCCGATGACACCACGCTGTCCGGGCCGACCGGTGCCATTCCTTGAGTTGCTCGCATCCTCGGCACCGACAACAGTGCCGCGAGGAATCCTCGACCCGCTCTTCCCCGAAGTGTCACCCGTGGCCGTAGGCCTCCCCCCGACCACACCGTTGGCCCGGCCGGCACCAGTGGCCGGTCCTCCATTGGCTCTAGGCGTCGACGTGCCGCCAGGTCGTGGAGTCCCACCTGTGACACCGCGGCCCATGGGGGACGACTTCGCCCCGGAAGCTGTGCCTTTGGCCAACGATCGACCAGTCTCTGCAGTGCGGCCCATCTGGTTCGTGAGCCCTCGCGTTGCGGAGCGCCCTGAACTCGCATTGTTCGAGCCGGACGTACCAGTTCGCCCTTGAGGGGACGCCGGCGAACGGAAACCGCCCGCTCCGCCAGCGCTTCTACCTGAAATGCCATTGGGAATCGAGGCGCCGTAGCCGCCCTCGAACGCACCGTTTGGGCCGCTCCCGACCACAGGTGTGCCCGTGGCCGCCGATGTATGGCCCGTTACGGTTGCGGCCGAGGACGGGGGTGGGAGTGTGCCGACACTGTCGATATGCGTCCGAGCAGGGACATCGGTGGGCGTAGTCACTCCGGTGACGTCGTTCGACGATGCCGACGTGTCGTGTGTGCTGTGCGCGCTGGTGTGGACCGAAGCGGCTGACGTCACATGATGACTGCTGACAGCCGTTTTCCCGGTCGACTCCGTCCCGTTCGAGGTATGGCCTTCAGGCGTGAAATAGCCTGAACCCGATGGCTTGGGTACACCGACATCCGGCATGTCGGTGAACGTCGGAGCCTGCTCCTGCAGGACCTGCAGTTGCTCTTTCGACACCGAGTAATACGACGACAACCGATTCATCTGGTTGATCGCCTCTTGGCGATGGTTCTCCACCTGAACTGCAGCGGTGTAGTCGTGTTTGCTAGTGGTCTTCTCGACTTCGGTGAACGCTGAGGGTCGCTTCGGATTCGCTCGCGTGTCACGTGGCGGCATCGCCCCACGCACGGATGCCAGTCCCACGGCTGCGGCGGTGATCTGGTCGCCCGCCCCTCCGGCGAAGTCACTCAGGCTGTGTGTAGCGACAACGAGCGAACTACCCCAATCCCGGAAGGCGTCGCCCGATTCTCCGACCCAGTGGACGTTGTCGATATGACCACTGAGTTCCTCAGCAGCCGCCTTGATCGCATCGCGCGCGTCCCACAGTGCCTTGCCGGAGGATTCAAGGTCTTCGGGATTGGTCTGCCGAACGAGGTCGAGCATCTCGTTGAGATCGAGATTCAAACCGTCGAAGTCCGTACGATCCCGCACTGCCTGACCAAACGGAGTGGCCTCGACCGCAGTGCGAAGCATGTTGTTGAGGAGACCCCCCTTCGGACGCTCCTCAACTCCTCGCGCAAAGTCCGTGACAGAGTTCTGCGTCGAGATCCGATCCAGATCGCCCTTGTGTTTGTCAGTCATCGTCAGAGCCTCGCACCAGTCTTCGGACCGTCCGCGTCCTTCTTCGGGGCGCGAATCTCCTTGATCTCCGTCTGGATCTCCCAGAACCGCCGACGCTGCTCCTCCTCAAGGTTGTCGAAGCCTCGATGCGCCCCCTGAACCGCGATGCCGATCGCCTCGATCTGCAGATGGAGGGTTTTGGACAGGGAGGTGAGCTGCTGGTGGACGCTGTTGTACTGGCGGTACAGATCGTGCGGTTCAGGGAAGACGCTCTCCTGCCCCTCGCCGAGCGATGTCACATTGATCGTCTGGGCACCGACCCGCGTCGGGTTGCCCGCCGACGACTCAAGGACACTCAGAACCGAGTCCACCCGCTTCATGAAGGTGGTCAGCGCCTCGTTGCTGGCCTCCAGGTTCGCCGCCCTGGTAGCCGACACGTCCCCCACCATGTCTGCCGGAAGCACGACGCTCCTCCCCGTTTCCCCGTACATCCATCGGTCGCAGCTGAACCGAGGACGATGAACCGCTCACCCTACGATCGCAAAGCGAGCCACTCCTGACAACGCGTTTACCACTCTAGTCAGCCTGTACATCGAGGCCAACCGGCCTGTGTGTTAACTCAGTTACGAGGGCGGGTCAGACGCCACGGTCTGCCGGTTTTGTCACTTTACGACTTATCGATCACGCGTCCCCAGTACCGGCGTCCCGGGGGAGGTCCGAGCCCGCACGACCACGTCGGATGCCGTCGGCCGGGCTCCCGTTGCGATCTTCATGGAATTCCCACACGCGACCGGTCACTCCGGATCGCAACGGCTCCCACGCGCCACTCGGGGCGCATCGGTGTCGACAGGGGGTGCCCGGTCGAGTCATGCGCCGACAGCGCCGGGTTTCGGCCACCGCTGTCTTCCGGCGAGCAAGCTCGGCGCGGCCAGGACCCGTCGACCAACCACAGGCTCAGCACCCGCTCGAACCTTCACGATCGACAATCACCGCGCATCGGACGCGACTCCAATTTTCCTCGGCACGGGTTGTTCACTTGACCAACTCATCGTCAAGCAGGAGACAGCATCGCCTGCCGACCGGTACGTCGGAGGCAGCGCACGGGGGAAGGTGACCAACGGTGGGCCGGGACGAATGGGAGCAGCTCAAAGGCGACGCGCCGGCGCGCCGACAGAGCTCCACGCACATGCAACTCAACTCGGTCCCCGCCGATCCCGGCGGCGGCAATCCGCAGGGTGACCTGCGGGTCAGCCAGAGCGACCTCGCCCGTACGAGTTCCATCAAGGCCGGCGACGGCCTCAAGAGCGAGGGCTACGAGATCAGTTCGGCGCTGGACCACATCGCCGAGCACTGGGTGGACCAGGTCCAGTCGCTCCTCGATGCGACGGCCCACATCTCCAACCACCTCGACTACACCAAGGGTGCGCGCACGCGGGCGACGAGGCGTACATCGCGGGCACGCTCAGCAGCATCGCCACGCTCGACAAGGGCTTCGACGAGCGGAAGGGCGGCTGACCCGAGCGACTCTCAAGATGAACTCATAGGTCACCGCACACAGTTGAACGACGCCATCGACCGCTGCACCAAGAAGTACCTGCCCGTGGTGGACACCGGCGGCGGTACCTTCGTCGTCACGTTTTCACCTCGCGGGTGACGGCATCAAAGACGGGAGTGCACCCTGCGCGAGCGCCGCGTCCGACACCTCGCGCCTCGACTCCGCTGCCCCGTCGGTCCCGGACGCGCGAAGAACACCGTGCTCTCCGTGGTCATCGGAACGTACAGACTCAACCGGAATCACGACGCCCGGGCCCCTGAAGACCTGACCCGCGTCGGCTACGGCGCCGCCGTGAGACTCGCCCAGCAGATGAACTGCCTCCGGGAGAGCAAACTCCCCGCACCCTTGGGCGACTTGAAGAAACTCATCTGAGCCGACGGCGTCCTCCCTGAAACTTCACACGCCACCAATCGCCACATTTCGGACCTGACCAGGACTTTACCCGGAACGGATTGCCAGCTTGACCGGAGATCGGAGTCGAGCGCACGGGGGAAGGGTCTGTCCATGGCGTGGGAAGAGTGGGAGCAGCTCAAGGATCAGGCCGCCGATCGGCAGTCGCCTGCCATGCAGTTGAACCACGTCGACGGTGGCGGCGGGACGTACGGACCCTATGTCCTGCCGAAGGAGTACGGCGATCTTCGGGTCGGACAGAAAGACCTGGCGAAGATCGGCAACGCCGCGAACTCCCTCTACAACCAGCTCTGGGACAAGGCCCGCGTCGCCGTACCCAGCAGCGACTCCGCGGCCGGCGACCTCTCGAAGCAGGGGTTCGCACTCGGCGCCGGGCTCCAGCATGTGTCGACCCGCTGGGAGGAGCAGCTCAAGTCCCTGATGGACGCGTGCGCCCAGATCTCCAACCACATGCACACCACGACAAAGCTGCACGCCGGCGACGAGGGCTATATCCAGCGGCAGATGAGCAGCATCGACACACTGGACGCCGGCTTCGACGAACGGGTCGGCGTGCCGGGCGAGAAGAATCCCGTCCATTCCGGAGACAAGGGCAGGAAGGACGAGAAGAAGTAGCGAGCGCCGGGGCGGACAGCGGTCCGGCCACATCGCCGGTCTCGCATTCACTCCCCCTTCTTCGTCTGTTCTGCCGCCCTCTCCAAGGACACATCCCCATGCAACTCGACGCTCTCCGCGACGCGAATTTCACGCTGCTCGACGACGCCGTATCCGACTGGTCGACGCTCGTCGGGCACCTTGAGGAACTCAAGAAGGACGCCGAGGACGACCTTCACCGGGCCGCCAACAAGGCCGACTGGGCCGGTATGAACGCGAAGGTGTCCAAGGAGTTCATCGGGAAGACCGCTGGTGAATTCACCGACGCCCACACGCAGGCCAATTCGATTCACAAGATCCTCAGCGACACCCGGGACGAACTCAAGGCCTACCACGGGCAGTTGGTCGACGCCATTGAAGGCGGCCGGAAGAAGAACCTCACGGTCATCGGCTACGACGGCGGTTTCACGGTCACCACGAATGTTCCCCCCGAGGGCCGTGCCCAGGGGGACAAGGTCAACGCGACCGAGATCACCGCGCTCCGGGATCTGATCCAGGGGATTCCGAACAAGGCGACCGAGAGCGACCAGACGGCCAAGTCTGTCCTCCAAGCCATCGCGGATCAGAGCGAGTTGGGCTTCACGGACGCCAACTACGCCAACCGCGACGATGCCGCGGCGGCCTTGAAGGAAGCCGACGGGCTGGCCGAGCTCGCGAAGAAGAACCCCGACGATCTGACGGTCCAGGACTTCGACCGGCTCAACGCCGGGCTCAAGAGGTACGGCGGGGACGAGCTCTTCGCGGAGCGGTTCGCCACGCGGCTCGGGCCGCAGAAGACCCTGGAATTCTGGACCGGGATCACGGACGCCAACCGGGGGAACTACGAACTGGGGCACGAGCGGCTCGACCAGTTCGACGATCTGCAGCGCAGCTTGAGCATGACGCTGGCGCACGCGTCGCAGAGCGATTCGGCGGCGATGGCCGACTGGAAGCGCACGATGATCGACATCGGTGACAAGCCGCTGCACGGCGACCGTGGCGGCCCCATGGGTTTCCAGGTCATGAGCAACCTGATGCGGGCCGGCGACTACGACGACCGGTTCCTCCAGGACTACGGCACCAAGCTCATGGAGACCGAACGCAAGCTCACCGGCAACAGCGCGCACCGCAACGGGTTCTGGCAGCTCATGGGCGGAGACCCATGGCTGAACCGCATCGGCGACGACAGCGGCTCCGACCCGCTCACCGGTTACCTCAAGGGCCTGTCCAACAGCCCTGACGCGGCTACCTCGTTCTTCAACCAGGAGTACGTCTCGAAGGACAACCCGGACAATCCCTTCGAGCGCGACTCGGACGACGAGAACGACTACAAGGGCAAGGTCACGCTGTCCAACTTCCAGTACCTGTTCGAGGAACGCGACTGGCCCCAGGAGGTGGACCTCCAGGGCGACGACATCCACACCGGCCAGAACAATCTCGCCCTCGCGCTGGAAGCGGCCACCACCGGGCATCCGGCGGGTGAAATGCCCACGGCGGACACTCCGGTCCACAATGCCGAACAGGCAAAGCTGATGGAGCACATCGTCCAGTCGGTCTCCGAGGACCCGTCCCGCCTGAGCAAGAACAACTATATGTCGGACAGCATGGGGCAGATCGCCGCGGAGTACATGCCTGACATCAATCGCCAGTTGCACGCGGGACAGGACCACGAGACGGCGCTCTTCCCCATCACGGGAACCGCGGCCGCATCCGACGAGCGGGATCTGACGAGGTTCCTCTACACGGTCGGCCAGAATCCCGAGGGATACGCCGCCGTGAATCTGGGCCAGCACAGCTATACGACCCAGTTGATGCAGCATCACTTCGAGCATCCGGACGCCTACGTCCAGGATCCGTCATTCAGCCAGAGCGAGAACCTCAAGCAGGGGATCGACGGTGCGGCCCGCACCGCGGGCCAGATCGAGGGCATTCTCGGCGCCGGACGCGCCTATGCGGGCGAGTTGGAGGGTGGCGCCAAGGACGCCGAATACAACGCCGCTCTGGAGAACGCGAGCACGTGGGGCGGAACCGCCATCGGTATCGGCGTCGGCATGGCCACGGAGCCGCTCACTGGTCCTGGGGGCGCCATCGTCGGCGATCTGGCGGGGACGGCCGCCGACGAGATCATCAGCTCCATCACCGAGGGAGCCATGAAGGACAGTTCGGGAGAAGTGATCTACCGCAACGGTGCGAGCTTCCAGGACACCTCCGACTCGACATACAAGTTGGTCGAAGCGGCGGCCAGGAAGGCGGGCGAGAATACCGGTCACCGGTATCCCCTGATCGAGGCGTCCGTCGCGACCTCCGCGGAAGACGGATTCGACTCGGCAGGCCGGAAGGTCCACCAATATCTCGACGGAGAGGGAATCCCTCGGCAACTCGACACGGAAGACTGAAAAGTGAAACTCACTCGTTCAAAGACCCTCCTCGCCTGCGCGGTGTTCGTCTCACTGGCTCTCCTCGGGGGCATCGCCTACGTGGTCAAGCTGCCGCCCTTCGAGGAGAAGGTGGGCGGCATCAAGGCATCGGATGTGTGCGCGACCCTGGGATCCGCGTCCACAAGTGCCGCCGCCCTGAAGCGGGTTCTGCCCGAGAAGTCGTCGTACTCGTTCGACAACAGCCTGACCGACCTCCGCCTCGACGCCACCGACGACACGTACCAGACGGACTGCACCGTGGACGGGGGCGATGAGCAACTCGCCTGGACGGGGGCCGAGTTGCTGGAGTACGACACGACGGAGGCATGGGCCGATGAAGTACTGGGGCAGTACGACTCCGTGTCGTCACTGACACCGTTCACCGCCGGAGACAAGGCACTTGCCTCGTCAAAGGTCGCGGCGGTCTACCTGCCCTGCACATCACACGGTGCCGACCGTCACCTCAGCGTGGTCGTCAACTTGAAGAAAAAGGGCGATGCCGGCGACTCGACTCTGCGCGCCGGACTCATCACCCTTGCCAGGAATGCCGCCCAATACGCCCACAGTAAGGCGAAATGCGTTACACCGGACAAACTCGGCGAGAGTTCATAAAGGATTCCCGAACCAGACCACAACGGCCGCCCGGGAAGAAGATCAGCGGGCGGGCGGCGCGTCCGCCGGGGATGTGGCAATGTCGGCGATCGGGATCGAGCCCACTGACGCGAGCGCGGACGACGGGCAGGTGATCTTCGAAGACCGGCGCCGTCGCCAAAGTGGGGCGCCCGGCTTCCGGGGCGGCGGACAGTTCGCTGTGGGTCACGGCCCGGGCCACCGATGCCTCGGCCGCGTCGGACCTGCGGCGGTTCGTCGGGGAGTACGCAGCCGCCGTTGCGAAAGCCGACGCCTGTGTGGACTGAGGTCCTTGCCTGCCTTGGAAGTTACGGAGTGCTCTGCGTCGAGCGCCGGTGCGCCTTCGCCGAGTGTTCGGCGAAGATCCGTAGCGCCGTTCTCGCATACGCCAGAGCTCGCACCGTCAGGCGCCGCACGTTTCCGGCGCCTGAAGTCGACGACATTCCGGGCAAGCCCATATGAGGCACGCCCGCGATGTCATGGCGGTCGGTGACGAAGCGGGAGTCATCCTCGGCGACTCCCGTGTTCAGCAGGCGGAGACGACGTACGGCGAAGACTCGGAAGAAGAGCAACCCGCAGGCAGAGGACACGGCCGACGCTCAGCAACGGGTTGAAGAAGGGACAGGGAATGCGTCGAATTACAGGGCAGGCCGCACGAATGAACGCGCTCGCCATCACCGTGGCGGCCGTATTCGTCAGCGGTTGCAGCAACAACGCCGACGACAGCGGTACGGCGGGGCAGGACACCGGTACATCGTCAGCGAAGGTGTGCGACGGAACCCTGGACCCGGCCGCCTCGGCCGCGCTGCGCCGGCTGGCCGGTTCGGATCGGTTCGACGAACTCACTGGGACCAATGAGGCAGGCGAACCCAACACCTTCTCCTCGACCAGAGCCGTCAAGCATCTGCACGACGAGTACCTCAGACGGAGCGCGTGCAGACTGTACAAGCCCGGTGACAACAGCGGCCAACCCCTTCTGGAGGTCCGCTTTTCGGCATCGAGCACTCACCCCTCGGCTGTTGCGGCGGAGTCCAGCAGCGACCGGGTCTCATATCCCTTGGGCGTCTACGCACTGGCCGGCAGCAACGGGGCGGATCTCTTCTTCCACTGTCCTACCAAGGCGACCACCAGCGGCGCATCGGTCGGCGATACCGACTACGTAAAAGCAGAAATGTCCGCGATAGCCGACAACCTGCATGGCAACAGCGTGAACAAAGACCGCATGGTGGTGCTGAATTCGATGGCCAGGGCGGTCGCCAAGGCCGCCGGCTGCGCTTCCGTCGCCGCGCTGCCAGCACAGGTACCGGAGGCCAACGGCAGCTGAGTCCGAAGGAACGTCTTAGCCCTGTTCTGCGTACACGCGTTCCGACACCGTCACTGGTGGGTTTTCGAGGTGTACCTGGCTTTCTACCCAAGGGACGGCCACGCAAGTGCGTGTACCGTGGCCGAACTCCATACAAGGACTGACCTGTGCGACGACAACAGACACCCGAACCGCTGCGACGCAGGACGAGCGCACGTACCGTACGGCGTTCAGTGCTGGGTGCCATGGCGCTGGTCTTCGGGGCCTCCGCCTGTGGCGCGGGAGACAAAAGCACTGATGAGACCGACCTGACCGCTTCCCAGGTCTGTGCTTCCGCTTTCGACGCCTCGGCAGCCAAGTCTCTACAACGCATCGGTGACACAAGCAAGTTCACAGAGCTACCCGGTAGCGACGACTCCGGACAGTCGAACAAGTTCTCCTTGGAAAACGCCGCGAGCACGGTCCACAAGGACCAGACACAGCGCAGTCAATGCGTCGTCTTCAAGGCTGGAGACAAGAGCGGCCATCCACTGATCAGTATCGATTTCTCGGCATCCAAGTACGTCCCGAAAACGGAGACTTCAGGGTCGGGTGGGGATTCCGAAAATACCTTCTACCCCATCGGCTCCTATGCCCAGACCGGCGGCACCGGCAGCGCCCTGCTCTACTTCACCTGCCCGACCCAGGATCCCACGAAAGCAAGCAGTACCACTCCTTACATCCGAGCAAGTCTCACGAGTGCGCCGGGGCAGATTCCCACGAAGGCAACCGGCCGAGACTTGATGACCGTACTCAACTCCCTCTCGGGAGCCATGGCGAAGCAGCTCGACTGCGCTTCGCAGGCGGCGCTCCCATCCGAGATTCCGACACAGGCGTCCGGTCTGCCGGCCAATGTGCCCAGCGGTACACAAGGTTGACCTGGGAGTCCCATGGGGCCAACTCACGGCCCCACTCGGCGTCCGCAATAATCTGGAGGCATGGAGACGGTGGTAGGGATTCTGCTGAAGGTGTGCCTCTTCGCTTTCGTGGTGGGGATGTTCGCCCTCGTCATCAGGGCGTTCGTGCGCAGCGGCAAGGAGGACAGGCGGATCAGGCAGGGGTGGGCGGACCTCTCGCGGGTCGCCGCGGAGCGCGGGTGGACGTACGAACAGCGTGCGCGAGGGCGGGCCACCGAGTACTGCGGGGTGGGGCCCATGCCCGGCAGCGGATCGAACCTGAGCGCCTGGCACTACATCACCGGTGAGTTCCGCGGCCGTTCGTTCACGTGCTTCGAGTACCGCTACTCCAATCCCCTGTCGGGCAGCAGCGGTGTCGGGGAGTCCAAGAAGCTGACGATCGAGTCGATTTTCCTGGTCTCTGCGCCCGGTTCCGGACCGTTC
The DNA here is from genome assembly GCF_044457385.1 of Streptomyces sp. NPDC050548. Lineage (NCBI taxonomy): Bacteria > Bacillati > Actinomycetota > Actinomycetes > Kitasatosporales > Streptomycetaceae > Streptomyces > Streptomyces sp. NPDC050548. Next base: position 507,019 of record NZ_JBITGV010000004.1, on the reverse strand, counting down.
CTGCAGATCGGTCGACCGAGCAAACTGGATGCGGTGCTCGGCCGTCGCCCCAGAATGCTGCTCGGGGTACCGGAATTCGACGAAAAATTTCGGGTTGTCACCGATGACGAGGATTTCGCCCGCAGCATCCTGAGCGATCCCATGCCGGCCTTCCTGCTCTCGGACTCCCGCGCCGAGAAGTCCCCGCTTCGGCTGCGCGACGACGAACTGTTCACGTGGCACACGGGCACGCTGTCCCCGCAGGACATCGAAGAGCGGCTGGACTATCTGTGCGATGTGCTCGACCGGATTCCCGCGCAGGTGTGGGCCACCGCCTGACCGGTCCGGTCCTAGGCGGGCGTCTCCCCCGCCGGCTCCACCGTCCTGAGGAATTCCTTGTAGTCGCCGATGAGCTCGTCGAGTTGATTCGGCTTCGCCGTGAGGACGATTTCGATCACGGCGCGCTGCGCCGGATTCCTGACGTCCTCCATTCCTAGGTACACCTGACTCTGACACAGGTCTACGGGCTCCCCCCGCAGGGTGGTGGAGAGGACGAGGTTCTGAACGATTCCGGGAGAGTCCGTCAGGCCCGGAATATCCGGTGTGCCGATCTCGGCCTTCTTGAGGACGCGTACCGTCCCGGCCTGCTCCAGCCTCGGCACCGCCTCGTCGGCGATCTGCGACATGGTGGCGCTGTCGTTGCGCATCTCGCCGGAGATGGTGATGTTCGCGGTGAAGCCGTTGTCGATGGAGGCGGGGTGCAGCGCCACGAAAGCCACGTTCGGAGTTCCCACCTCCTCCGGGGGTGCCGCCTGCCAGCCGTCCGGCAGTGAGAAGGAAATCTTGACCGGCAACGTGGCCGCCATGGTGGATCCCAACCTTCGGTGAACTTCGACATGTCGACTCGGACTTCGACTCGGGCTAGAGCCAGCTGCCGACTGTGCTGTCCCAGGCGTCACCGACGGCGTCGGCACCGTCGCCGAGCGCGTCGCCCAGCTTTCCGGCGTCGACGTTGACGCTGAATCCGACCTTGCCGCCGAGGCCCAGACCCAGGCCGACCTCTCCGCCGATGGTGAACTTGCCGTCCGTTCTGCCCAGATCGGCCTTGGCTTCAGCGCCGGCTCCCGCCCAGGCCTCGCCGTTCACACCGGCGCCCACACCGGCGACGTCCGCGGAGAAGGACCCCGCGGCCTTGGCCCCGGCGAACGCCTCCGCGCCGCCGTGCAGTCCGTCCTTGCCGACCGAGACCTTCGCCGAGGCATCGGCGCCCGCGAAGGCTTTCGCCTCGCCCTGCGCCCCGAGGATGCCGTACTGCGCGCTGCCGGTCGCGGAGGCCTGTCCGAGATACGCGGTCCCCGAAGCCCCGGCCTGGAACTGCCCGTTCGCGACGCTCGCGCCGACGGAGCCGTCCACGCCCAGCAGTGAAACGCCCAGCGCGCCCTTGAGGCCGACCCCGGCCACCTTGCCCTCTTTGGAGGCATCGGCCGACCAGGCACTGGCGTCCCCCGACCACTCGGCGAGTTTGACGCTCCATTCGACCTTCTTGCCGGCGATCGCGTCGGCGTCGTCCTCCGACTCCGTCGGCTTGTCGCGGAAGAACCAGTTGCCTTCCTCGTCCTTGCCCCATGCCTTTTCCCGGTGGCGCGGGTTCTCCTCGGTGCCGAACCACTCCTGCTTCTCCTTGGCCCATGCCTCCGGCGCGATGGCACTCTTGCCGACTCCGTGGTCCTCAGCCCACTTCTTCGCGTCCAGCCCGCTTCTGATCGCCACAAGCCAGTCCGGACTGTCTGAGGCGCTCCCCGCAAGGTCGTTGAGCTTCTTGGCCAGCTTCTCGGCCTCGGGCTTGAGCTGTGTGCGCGCGGCGCTCAGTACATGCTCCGCGCCGTCGTGGTCCCCGGCCTGCCATTTGTCGATCGCGATCGCGGCCTGGCCCTGTGCCCAGTGCAGTGTGGAGGCATACGAGTGAACCGCCTTGGAGGCACCGGACATTGCGTCGCCGGCGAAGTACCAGTTGGTCTTCTCCTTGCCCAAGGTGGGCCAGAAGGCGTCGCTGGCCTTGCCCACCCAGCCTTTGACGCGCAGGTCGCGCAGACCGTCGCCGATTCCCTCGAACTCGGTCGACCATTTGGTGAGCGCGCTCTCCAGGTCACCGAGCTTTCCGGTGTCTCCCGGGACGAGTTCCTTCGGGTCACTCGTCGACCCGAGTGAAGCTGCCATGTCTGCGGATTCCCCGTTCCTGACCCCTGGGCGTGGGTGTCTACTTCAGTGCCGTCCTGACGGAGTTCACCGCGTCGCGGATGGCCTCGTCCGTGTCCTCGTAATCGCCGTTGGCCTTGTTCAGCCCCGCGGCCAAGGTCGCGGCACAGTCGGCGAGGAACTCCGCGCCCGACTCCCACGTGGCGCAGAACGTCACCAATGCCGCGGCGGTGTCGTCGTCCCCGATGGAGGTAGCCAGCCCGGCGGGGTCACTCAGATCCACCTTCTTGACCGGGTCGAGGCACTCCAGGATGTCCGCCCCACCCTTCTTGAGGACCCCTGGACCTACTCCGAGATCGCCGGCCACAGCGGATCACCCCTTTTCCTGCCACACCTGTTCACACACGCAACTCACGCCGAGCGCAAGCACGTTATCACCAAGATCACCCTCGACATCCCGGCCGGTCCCCCAGCGCCCCAATGACCTCCACCAGACATTCACCATCGCGATGCACATGCAACTCGAATCGCGCTCCCGTAATGGAAAAGGCATTGTTTGCACTGTTTGCCCAGGGCTCGTTATACCTTGGGCGCAACGAGAGAGCGTGCCCACGGCGCCCGGTTGGGGAAGCGTCGACGGCCTCGGCTCAGCCCGGACGGCTCCTCCGACGGACCCGACGCAATTGCCAAGTATTCTTCGTGACTTCCCTGCCACGCCCTCACTCCGGAGTCCCCCATGCCCGCAACTCGGTTGTCCGCAGCAGCGTCGATCCTCCCGGCCGTCGCCGTCGGCACACTGCTCGTCGGCTGCTCCGCATCGGTCAGCGTCGGGAAGTCCACGCCGAAACTGTCCGCGGAGAAACTGGCCACCACGGTCTCCGAGAAGCTCGCCGCCACAACGGGCCAACCGAAGCCGGACATCACCTGCCCGGAGGACCTCACCGGCAAGGTCGGGACGACCACCCGGTGCAAGCTCACGGCGAGCGACGGCAGCACCTTGGGCGTCACCGTCACGGTGTCCTCCGTCGACGGGGACGACATCAACTTCGACATCAAGGCCGACGCCACACCGTCCCCTGCCGCGAGCTGATCCAAGCGACCCCGCCAAGTCCCAAGTCGGCGGTCCGCCCGGGCCGAGATCCGCACCTCGGCCTACGTCGGCTCGACGCCAGGTCCCGCCGGGGCCGACCAGGGCATCTCCTTCGAAATTTCACGCGGGGACAATCAAGTCAATACGGATATGACCCGGACTTTGCCCGGACCTGGTTGCTAACTTGACCGCGCGACCGTCCGGAGGCGGCCACGTTCGCCGAGCGGTGGCACCTGCGGCAGAGCACACGGGGAAGGGGTCCACGCATGGCGTGGGAGGAATGGGAGCAGCTCAAGTCCCAGGCGGCTGAGCGGCAGTCGACCCATATGCGTCTCAATCAGTTGGCACCGGACGGCGGAGGCGGGGGCTCCGGGGACCTCGTCGTGCACCAGGACGACCTGGGTGCCGTAGGACATGAGGCGCGCATCCTCTACGACGCCATCCGCTCCGGAGCGGACATCGCCGCCGCAGGCGCCGGCAAGGACGGCGCCGGCTCGACCGCGCAGGCCGCCGGCGCGCTGAAGTCACGCGGCTTCGAGACGGGCAGCGCCCTGGAGACGACCGTCGAGGTGTGGACATCCCAGGTCAAGTCCGTGCTGCAGGCCTGTGCGCACATCTCCGACCACCTCGACTACAGCAAGAAGCGTCACGCCGAGGACGACGCGGAGATCGGGACCGTCCTGCGTGCCAGCGACGGCTCGGCCGTATCGGTGTCGAAACTCAACGAGTACTTCAAGTAGGGGAACCAACTGTGGCTCTCACCTTCACGGACCTCGTCGAGGTCGATCTCGACAAGCTCGGCACCGCCGTATCGGACTGGAAGAAGACCGTCGACAGTCTCAAGACGGCGGCGGAGAACGCCGGCAAGGGCATGCAGGCGAAGTCGGACTCCGCGCAGTGGGCCGGTGTCAACGCGACAGTGACCCGCGGCTTCATCGCGAAGACCGCGAAGGAGGTCTCGGATCTCCACGCCGAGGCCAACAGCATCTACCAGGTGCTCGCCGACGGGCATCCGGAACTCGTCCAGCTCCAGAAGCAGGTCAAGGACGCCGCGGGGAAGGACGCGAGCGCTCTCGGCGTACGCGTCACCGACATCGGGGACGGAAAGGTCATCTGCATCTTCCCCCACGTCCGCGGCGACACCGACGAGCGCACCCAGGAACAGCTCGACGCCAAGCGGGAGTTGGAGAACCGGATCAACGGGCTCCTCTCCCATGCCGCGGAGGTCGACGCGTCGGTCGCCCGGGCGCTTCGCAAGAGCCACGGCGACGACGCCCACAACGCGGGGCACAGCACATACGAGTCCCTGAACGACGCCCAGGCCGAACGCGCCCTTGAACTCGCCCGCAAGGGCGACAAGATGAGCGATGCGGAACTGCAGGAGTTCAACCGGCTGATGCTCTTCAACGGCCGGGAGAAGGACGGTGAGTTCGCGACCGAGTTCTACCAAGGGCTGGGCGGGCCGGAGAAAACCCTTGAGTTCTACGCCGAGATGTCCATCGACGGGACGAGCCCCGACGCGAGCAAGCTCCGGCTGAACGCCATGAAGGACCTTCAGCAGAACATGGGGTTCGCGCTGGCCAACGCCACGGACCCGGACACGCGGCATCATCTGCCCGCGAGCTGGGGAGCCGATTTCCGTCGTCTGGGCACCCAGCAGATCGGCTGGGAGCAAGGGCAGTGGAACAAGCCCTACGGCTATCAGGTCCTCGGCGGCCTGCTGCGCTACGGCAACTACGACCCACGTTTCCTCGACCCGATCGCCGAGCACGTCACCCAACTGCACAAGAAGGACCCGTACTTCTTCCTCAACAACAAGGCCCCGGGCCAGGAGGACGTCTACGGCTTCAATCCCTCGGGCAAGTTGGGGTCGGGCAACGACCCGCTCAACAGCGTGCTGGAGGCACTCGGGCACAGTCCTGAGGCCTCGGAGAAGTTCTTCACCGAGCCGCCGACCGCGTACAACGAGGACGGCACGGTGAAGGCCGGCAGCCCGGGGTTCACTTCGTATCTCGATCTGTTCACGGACGAGAAATTCGACTGGACGGTCGACACCAACGACACGAACATCCTCGCCGACGAGGACAAGACGAAGAACGCGCTGACCTTCGGACCCCAAGCGCTCGGGCACGCACTTGAGTCGGCGACGACCGGGCGGCCGTACGACGACGATTCCGGTGACGCCATCAAGCACACGGAAGCCCGGGCGCATCTGGTCAGTGAGATCGTCGACAAGTTCGGTGAGAATCCGGAACTTCTTCGGCACAACGAGAACGGCGACCTGGACGACCTGGAATCGGGTCCCCTGTACGGAACGCGCGACAGCCTCGGAGACATCACCGCCGAGTACATGGGCGATTTCCAGCGGGCCATGTACAAGGAGGACCCCAACAGCGACCTGTTCCCGACGTTCGGTGCCGCCGCCGGCCTGGACAGCGGTCACGCCGCTCGGTTCCTGAGCGCCGTGGGGGAGGATCCGGATGCCTACGCGGCGATCACGAGCGCGCAGCAGGCGTACACCGCCGAGGTCGTGGACCACGTCGTCAACGGCGGCAGCGACTCGACGGCCTCGCTGGACGGACGCCTGGGCGATGTGGTCGCGCCCGGTTCGGCGATCGCGGGCATCATGAGCGACTCCAGGGCCAACGCGGTCTACGAGTATCACGCCGCGTCGGACGCGGAGTTCAACGAAGCGGCCGCCGACAAGCAGAAATGGGTGAACCGCATTCTGGGCATGGGGATCGAGAAGGTCGGTGAACGCATTCCCATTGCCGGCGCCCCTCTCGAATGGGCCTCCGAGGACATCCAGGAGTCCATCATGAAGAGCATCGAGAAGGACACGGCGAGCGAAGCGGAACAAGAGGCGGGGAAGAAATACACCGCCGGTCGTGAAGCGGCCATCGATTCGGCCCAAGCCGCGCTCGACAACGCGTTGGTGAACAACCAGCACATCAACTCCGCCACGGCCGACGATCTGAGGCGTGCCGTTCGCACGGCCGCAGGTGTCAGCCACTCGGACGGTGCTCAGTGGAACTCGGAGAGTGACGCGAAGTGAGGCACAAGACATACATCCTGCGGGGTGTCTCCACAGTCGTCGCCGGCGTCGCCGCCGTCGCCACGGCCGGCTGCTCGGCGGACAAGCCGAGTCGGGAGTTCACGGTGCCCAAGGCCCTGTGCGGGGTGTCCGTGCCGGTCGACGCGCTGTCCCGGCTTCTGCCCGCCTCCGGCAAAACGCTCAGCACTCAGGCGGAGGGGTCGACCGACGGTGCGCTGCTCTGCACGGTCGACGTCGACGACGTCATGGTGCTGGCATTGAGCAGGGAGCGCATCGTCGCCGGTGACTCGGCGCGGCACATTCTGTACACCCAACTCCGCGTCACACAGCCGAAGTTCACGGAAGGCACCAGCATCGCGTACGTCGACCACGCCGCTGTGTCACTGCTCAAGTGCCGTGGAGCAGGCGTCGAGGAGGAAGACATCAGCACCCTCGTCAACGTCTTGAAGCCCGCACGTCCGAACGAGTCGGCCATGAAGAGCCTGATCACCGACTACACGGCGAGGGTCAAGAAAGAGGGGCCCTGCAAGAAGACCCCCTGAGCGGGTGTCGGGGTCCGACAACCGGGCACCCCCGTCAACTCCCCGCCCCGCCACCCCCCGCGACCCGCCCCCGCCGCCTCCGCGCATCCCGCACCGCCACCGCGCTCCCCCCGAGCCCCGCCACCGCCAGCAGACCGCCCACGACCACATACGTGCCGAGCCGCGTGTTCCGTTCGTCCGCCGTCTCGCCGAAGTGGAGTGGAGTCACCGACGGGGCCTCGGCCTTGGAGACTCCGCCCTCGGGGGCCGGGGACTCCACGGGGTGTTCGGGGTCGACGTCCGTGAGGGCCTTGACCGGGTCGACGACGCCCCAGCCGACCAGGCGGTCGTGGCCGGAGATGGAGCGTTCCGCGGTCTGTTCGATCTGGGCGACGACCTGCTGGGCCGTCCAGTGCGGGTACTTGGCCTTCAACAGGGCTGCCACGCCCGCGACATAGGGCGCCGAGAAGCTCGTACCGTTGTCGGAGCAGTGGCCGCCGCCGGGCACCGTGGAGATCATGTCGACGCCGGGCGCGGCCACGCCGACGAACTCGCCGGACTGGGAGAAGGAGGCGCGTTCGTTGTTGCGGTCGGAGGCCGCGACGGCGAGGACGCCGTCGTAGGAGGCCGGGTAGGTGACCTTGACGTTGCCGCCGAGGCCGTCGTTGCCCGCGGAGGCGACGACCACGACCCGCTGCGCGAGGGCGGCGTCCACTGCCTGCCGGAGGCGGTCGTCGGGGGCCACCGCGTTCGCCGTGTCCTGGGAGATGTTGATGACGTCCGCGCCCTTGGCCACCGCGTCGCGGATCGCCGTCGCGAGGGTGGCGGCCGTGCCGTCGCCCTCCGCGTCGTTCTGCTTGATCGGGATGATCGTCGCGTCGGGGGCCAGGCCCACGAAGCCCGTGCCCTTGGCGGGGCGGGCCGCGATGATGCCGGCCACTCGCGTGCCGTGGCCGACCGTGTCCGTGGTGCCCTGGCTGTTGCCGCGGTCGATCGTCTCGCCCTTGGAGTTCTTGGTGGGCAGCAGGTTCTCGCCCTTGGCCGCGTCGACGGCCGACTTCAGTTGCTTGTTCTTCACGTCGACGCCCGTGTCGATCACGGCCACCTTGACGCCCTTGCCGGTGGACTCCGCCCACAACTCGTCGAGATTGACGCGCTGCAGGGCCCACGGGCGGCCCGTGTAGTCCTTCGACGGGAACGTGCACTGGCCGTCGTCCGCCCACACCGGAGTCACCAGCAACGGTGACATCGACAGGGGGACGGCCACCATCGAGGCCGCCACCGTGACCCTCAACATCCGCGCGATCAGCATCGGTTGAACCCCTCGCCCGTTTCTCTCACGAACCCTGCGGCTGCCGTGCCGCCGCCTCCGACAGGCGGGGGCCCATCGGCAGGAACGTCGACCACTCGGCGGGAACGGGCGTGGGGGTGACCTTCTCGTAGCCGAGGCGGGTCTGCGCGATCTCGGCCTCGCTCAACTCCTGCTTGCGCTGCGCGGCCGTGGTGCCGATGCCGCTGTCGTCGGTGGCGCTGTCGCTGTTGGACTGCAGGGCGTAGCGCAGGCCGGTGTCGGTGACCAGGAAGACCGGGCCCGCCTTCGCCTCGGTGCCCTTGACCTGGCGGAAGAGCTGGCCGGAACCGGCGGTGACGTACGCGCTGGAGGAGCCGGTGGGCAGCTGCGCCGGGTAGTCGGTGCCGACCCAGGTGGAGAGGGTGGTCTTGTTGTCCGCGCCGACCGAACGCAGCACATTGCAGACGGTGTTGGGGCCGCTGGTGGCGCTGGTGCCGTCGTTGACCGTCTTCGGCTTGTACGTCGGCCAGTTCTTGTCCGCGTCGAACGTCGTACTGTCGGCGACCGCGCCGGGGCTGACCTGCTGGGCCTCGCCCGCCTGGCCGACGTCGACGAGGTCGCCGCTGTTGAGCAGGAGCGTGGCGGTGAACTCGGAGATACGGGCCACCTTGCCGGGCAGCACCACGTAGTACTGCATGACCTGGCCTGCGTAGGCCTTGATGACCTCGCCGACCTTGTCGTAGTCCCCCAGGAGGGTGGACGCGTCGGCCTTCGTGCCCGGGGTGCCGCCGGTGATCTTCGGGATGGAGATCTCGTCGCCCTTGTGGAGGGTGTCGAGCCATTCCTGGGACACGCGTTGCGGGGCGCGGCCGCGGGTGTCGAGGGCCTTGAGGAGTTCGGTGTCCGAGGGATCGGCGATCTTGTAGGCGGTGCCCTGGGCGTCGACCACGTACCGGGTCTTGCCGTCCGGGGCCACGACGTACATCAGGTCTCCGCCGGAGAGCCTGCCGGTGCCCTCCGTCTTCGGCCACTCCTTCTTCGCGAGGACGAACGTCGCCTTCTGGATGGCGCGTCCGCCGGCGCTGGGGCGCTCGCACACGGCCCAGCGCTTGGCGGCCTCGGCCTCGTCGGAGGAGGGGAGGCGGTCGGGGGCGTAGGGGATGCCGATGGTGGCGCCGTGCGGGAGCTTGCCGTTGTCGAGGACGTTCTCGTCGACGGTGATGACGCTGGACTTGTTCGGATCCAGGAGGAGTTTGGCGGAGGCCATGTTGAGGACCGGGTGCAGCTGCTTCTGCTTGTTCTTGCCGGTGGTCAGCACCACGTACCGGGTGGTCGACTTGCTCGCGACGATGACGTGCGACTCGACATCGGCCCACCCCTGGGGAGCCGTCGGCTTGAACATGCCGATACCGCCGAACACCGCGAGGATCACCACGCCGACGATGACACCGGGCACCAGCGCGCCCAGCGGTTTCGGAGCGCCTTCTTCCGAGCCCGTCGGGGACGGCTGCAGGAAGGACGCGAGCGTACGGCGCTTCGCGAAGGTGTAGGCGTTGAGTTCGTCGCGCCGTGATGCCATCTGTGTCCGCTCTCTCCCCGTGCGGAGCCGTGGAGGACCTGTGGAGATACGTCCACTGCCCCCGATTGCCTCTGATACCTCTGGTGTCAGACCCGCCCCCTACTATGCCTGTTGCGTGGGTGTGCTTGTGTCACGGGTAGGGTGCTCGGGCCCTGAGAGGACCGGCGCGCAGGGAACATCGCAGGGATTTCGGGAGAGTTCGGGGGTTTTGGAGTGATGGCTGCCGCAACGCGGAACCGGTCGCGATCGCAATCAGCGGCCGGCGCAGATCGCGTGAGCGTTTCGGGTCCGTATCGCGGCGCCTTCACGCCGCATCTGAAGTCGCGTTCGGGGCGCGGGGGTTCGTTCACGACCCAGCGGCTGGTGCTGCTGGAGGTCGCGGCGGCGCTCGTGGTCTCCGGCTGGCTCGTCGGCCCGGTCGCGCTCGTGCCCGCGGCCGCGGTCGCCGCCCTCCTCGTGGTCCTCGCTGTCGTACGACGCCGGGGGCGCTCCCTGCCGGAGTGGCTGGGCACGCTGCTGGCGCTGCGGTCCCGGGTGCGGCGGGCCGCCAACACCCCGGTGCCGCCCGGGACGGACGCCGGTCTCGCGCCCGCCGTGGAGTGCGACCCGAGCCTGCGGACGTACAGCTACCACCGCGGTGACGACCGCGACCAGCGGCCGGTCGGGATGATCGGCGACGGCGACTTCCTCACCGCGGTGCTCCAAGTGGAGTCGGACGCGGGCGCGTTGCGTGCCGAGCGCGGGCGCAGACCGCTGCCCGTGGGGCTGGTCCGGGACGCCCTCGAAGTCGACGGCATCCGCCTCGAATCGGCGCAGATCGTGGTGCACACCCAGCCCGCGCCCGCACTGCATCTGCCCCAGCAGTCGGTCGTGGTGAGCAACTACGCGCCGCTGCAGGCCCAGACGGGCTCCCCCGCCGTCCGTATCACCTGGATCGCGCTGAAGCTCGACCCGGAGCTGTGCCCCGAGGCGGTGGCCGCGCGCGGGGGCGGACTCGTCGGGGCGCAGAAGTGCCTGGTGCGGTCGGCGGAGCATCTGTCGAGCCGGCTGTCCGGGGCCGGTCTGCGCGCCAACGTGCTCACCGAGGAGGAGCTGACGGCCGCGATCGCCACCTCCGCGTGCGCCAACCCGATGGTGACCGCGCAGGCCGGGCGGAGCGAGGCACCGCAGCGGCGGACCGAGGAGTCCAGCCGCAGTTGGCGCTGCGACAACCGCCGGCACACCACCTACTGGGTGCGCCGCTGGCCCCAACTGGGCGAGTCCGGCACCTCGTTGGCACAGCTCGTGGCCCAACTCACGGCGGTGCCCGCGCTGGCGACGACCTTCAGCCTGACCCTGGCCCGCGGCGAGCGGCAGGACGTGGCGCTCACCGGACATCTGCGCATCACCGGCCGCAGCAACCAGGAACTGACCGACGCCCGGCGCGAGTTGGAGCACGCGGCTCGGCAGTCGCGTACCGGCCTGGCCCGCCTCGACCGCGAACAACTCCCCGGCGTCCTCGCCACGTTGCCTCTCGGAGGTGCCCGCTGATGACCGTGACGACCATGACGAACACAGAGCCCGGGACCACCGGCATCGCCTCGCGGCTGCGCACCGGCTTCGGCCTGCTCGGCCCCCGCCACCCCCGGCACGCACTGCCCGTCGACCAGGTGGAGGCACTGTCCCTGCCCATCGGGGACGACGGCGTGGTCGTGGGCATCGACCCCGAGGGCAAGCCGGCCGTGCTCGGGGTCAACCGCCCGACGCCGTACGACATCCTGCTCATCAGCGGCCTGTGGACGGCCCAGGTGCTGGCGCTGCGCGCGGCGGCCACGGGCGCACGCGTCGCCGTCGAGACCGGACGGCCGCAGGCCTGGATGCAGATGGTGCACGCGATGGGCGGCGGACAGAACGGCCTCGCGGTGTACGACGTCGGCCGCGTCCCCCCGCAGGGCGCCTCCGCCGGCACGCCCGTGCTGGTGGTGCGGGACTGCGGTATGCGGCCCCCGCGCGGGCGGGTGACGTCGGCGCCCTGGCAGTCCGTGCTGACCCTGCTGCCGTATCTCAGCCCGGTGGCGCCCCGGTTGATGCGCCAGGCGCGGCTGGTGGGTGTGCAGCGGGTGTCGCCGGACGAGGCGGCCGAGATCGGGCGCGTGATCGGACTGCCGCGCGCCGACCTGGAGTCACTGCCGACGCTGCCCGAAGGCGTCACGCTGTGGTGCACGGAGCGGGACCGGCAGTACGTGATGACCCAGCCGACGGACGCCGAGGTCGGACTGCTGGGCGCGGCCCGCCGCATGGACTGACGGCGGACTGACGGCGGAGCGACGGCGGGCCGACGGACCGCCGCCGGTGGGGTGGATCCGGCGGATCGAAGTGCCCGAGCTGTCGCGATTGGTCGATTTCCAGGGGGATTTGGTCCGCTATCTCCGGTCTCGATCGTGTGGGTGTGCACGAAGGGATGGGCGGGCCTGCCGAGTCCACGGTTTTGGTGATTAGGCTGGGACAGGGCACGTCACGAGTATCCGCGAGCGGGTGGTGCGTCGCCCAGGGCAGGGGCTCAGGGGGACGACCCGGCGCATCGGACATTCGGATGTCACGAACGGTCGCCCCAGCACGGCATGAGGGTGCTCGACCACACCAGGAGGAATTGTGAGCAGCGATCGGGACGGGATCCGCGGGGGCTGGGCCACGCCCGGCGATGACCAGCCCGATGACGAGTCCGCCATCGAGATGACGGGCGAGTTCACGATCGACTACGCCCCGCCGGCCTGGTACACGCAGAACTCGTCGGGCACGCCCGCGCAGGCATCGCCGACGCCCGCGCCACCCGCACCGCCTGCGGCACCCGCGACGCCGACGTCGACTCCGGCGAACGGTACGGCCACGCCGCCCCCGCCGCCGTCCCCGGTCGGCCTCCCGTTCTCGACACCGGCGCTGCCGAGCAACGCCGGTTTCCCGTCCGCCTGGACAGCCGCGGCCCTGGTCTCCGACGAGGACGACGAGGACGCGGACCACGGCGACCTCGTGAGCGGTGCGACCATGCGGATCTCGGCCGCCTCGTTGAAGCGGGAGATCACAGAGCAAGGCGGGGTGACCGGGCCCACGTCGGAACCGAACGGCGCGGAGGCCCCGGTGGCTGCGACTCCGGTTCCAGCACCGGCCGAGGGCTCTGCGGGCCATGCCCCTGGCGCGCAATCAGGCTCAGGGGACGAGGAGTTCGAGGGTTCCGCAGGTTCCGAGGGTGAGGTGCCCGGCGGGGTGCTTCCGGCCGACGGCGAAACGGCGGAGGCCCCGGCGAACGGTGACACCGAGAGCCCCGACGCCGCCGAGGTGTCCACTCAGGAGGCGGACGACGCGGTCGACGACCCGGAGAGCGCGAACCCGGCCGATGCCGAGGACGAAGGCACCGACGACACCTCAACATCCGCCACCGCCTCCACGGACGAGCCGAGCGACACCCACGCCCCGGCCTCCGCACCCGAGGCCGATTCCCCGCAGCCCGCTGCCGCCCCGGCCACCGATCCGGCCAAGGGTGCCCCCAGCGACGTACCGGACCTTCCGCCCGCCTGGTCGCGCCCGCCGGCCCCGCAGAGCGAGGTCCCGCCCCTGCCGCCGTCCTACCAACCCGCCGCCCCGGCCCCGGCCGACCAGTGGCCGGCACAGCCGCAACCTCAGCCCCAGACCCAGGCCCAGCAGCCCCCGGCCCTGAACCCCGCGCCGCCCCAGCCGCCGTCGCCGCCCCAGCAGCAGCCCGCGTTCCAGCAGCCGCAGGCACCCCAGACACCCCAGCCCGCACCGGCCGCATGGCACACCCCCGCTCCACAGGGCCCGCCGCAGAGCGGCTACGGCTTCCCCCAGCCCCCGGCACCGCAGAACCAGCCGGGCACCCCGCCCAACCAACAGGGCAGCTACGGCTTCCCGCCGCCCGCGCCGCAGGACCGGCAAGGCGCCCCGCACGCCGGGCCCGGGCCCGTCCCGCAGGACCAGCAGGGCGGTTACGGCTTCCCGCCGCCGCCCGGTCAGCAGGGTGGCTACGGCTTTCCCCAGGCCCCCGCGCAGGAGGCACCCCGCCCCGGCTTCGCCCCGGAGTCCTGGTCCGACGCGCCGCAGCCCCCGCACGCGCCCCCCAACCCACAGCACAACCCACAGTCGGCGGGCGATCCGCGGCACCCCGGTCTGCCCCCGCAGGCGCAGCCGCAACCGCTGCCGCCGCAGGCTCACCCCCAGGCTCCCTCCACGCCCCCGGTCGACCCCCGCACCGGTGCCGCCTGGCCGCAGCCCATGCAGCACGACCACCGGCAGCCGGTCAACCCCGGTGCCGCGCCGCTGGGTTACACCGCCGCCGTGGAACTGTCCTCGGACCGGCTGCTCAACAACAAGAAGCAGAAGGCGAAGAGCGGCCGGCCGGGTGCCGGGTCCTCGCGGTTCAAGCTGGGCGGCAAGAAGGAAGAGGCCGAGCGGCAGCGGAAGTTGGAGCTGATCCGCACGCCCGTGCTGTCCTGCTACCGGATCGCGGTCATCAGCCTCAAGGGTGGTGTCGGCAAGACCACGACCACCACCGCGCTGGGCTCGACCCTCGCCACCGAGCGCCAGGACAAGATCCTCGCGATCGACGCCAACCCGGACGCCGGCACGCTCGGCCGCCGGGTGCGTCGCGAGACCGGTGCCACCATCCGCGATCTGGTCCAGGCGATCCCGTACCTCAACTCGTACATGGACATCCGCCGGTTCACGTCCCAGGCGCCCTCCGGTCTGGAGATCATCGCCAACGACGTCGACCCGGCCGTCTCGACGACCTTCAACGACGAGGACTACCGGCGCGCGATCGACGTGCTGGGCAAGCAGTACCCGATCATCCTCACCGACTCCGGTACCGGTCTGCTCTACAGCGCCATGCGCGGTGTGCTGGACCTCGCCGACCAGCTCATCATCATCTCGACGCCGTCCGTGGACGGTGCGAGCAGCGCGAGTACGACGCTGGACTGGCTGTCGGCGCACGGGTACGCGGACCTCGTGTCGCGCTCGCTCACCGTCATCTCGGGGGTGCGCGAGACCGGCAAGACGATCAAGGTGGAGGACATCGTCAGCCACTTCGAGACGCGCTGCCGGGGTGTCGTGGTGGTGCCGTTCGACGAGCATCTCGCCGCCGGTGCGGAGGTCGACCTCGACATGATGCGGCCGAAGGTCCGGGAGTCGTACTTCCACCTCGCGGCCCTGGTCGCCGAGGACTTCGTCCGCCACCAGCAGATGCACGGCCTGTGGACGAGCGACGGCAACCCCCCGCCGGTGCTGGCCCCGCCGATGCCGGGCCAGCAGGGTTACCCGGGAGCGCAGGGCTACCCCGGTCAGCAGGGCTATCCGGCGCAGCAGCAGCCGTACCCGGGCCAGCCCGCTCCCGGCCAGCAGCAGCCGTACCCCCCGCAGCAACCCCAACCGCAGCCGGGCCGGCAGCCGTACGGTCAGCAGCCCTACCCGCAGCACCCGGGACAGCAGGCCCAGCAGCCGTACCCGCAGCACCCCGGTTACCCCCAGCAGGACGGTGGCCAGGTTCCGCCTCCCCCGCCGTCCGCACCCCCGCAGCAGTAGCCGAACGCCGAAGGGCGGCCGGTGCCCACAAGCACCGGCCGCCCTTCGGCGTCGTAGAAACGAGAGTGGTTACCCGGCGTCGGCCGAGATCAGCTCCCGGCAGCGCTTCACGTCCTGGGCGATCTGCTCCAGCAGGCCCTCCAGCGACTCGAACTTCGCCTGGCCGCGCACGAAGGCGAGGAAGTCGACGGCGACGTGCAGGCCGTAGAGGTCGAGGCCGACGCGGTCGATGGCGTAGGCCTCGACCGTGCGCTCGGTGCCGTCGAACTGCGGGTTCGTGCCGACGGAGATCGCGGCCGGCATGGCCTCGCCCTCGACATGGAGGTAACCGGCGTAGACGCCGTCCGCCGGGATCGCCGTGTGGGGCAGGGTCTCGACGTTGGCCGTCGGGAAGCCCATTTCGCGACCGCGCTGGGCGCCGCGTACCACGACACCCTCGACCCGGTGGGGACGGCCGAGAATCTCGCGGGCGCCCTCGACGTCGCCCTCGGCGACCAGCCGCCTGGTCAGTGTGGAGGAGAAGGGCTCGCCACCGCCCGCCGCACCGCTCACGTAAAGATCCACCACCTCTACCTCGAAGTCGTATGTCCGGCCCTGCTCGATCAGGAAGGCCACATTGCCCGCGGCCTTGTGGCCGAAGCGGAAGTTGGGGCCCTCCACGACCGCTTTCGCGTGCAGCTTGTCCACCAGGACCTTGACCACGAAGTCGGCCGGGGACAGCTTGGAGAACTCTTTGGTGAACGGCAGGATCAGCGCCGCGTCGACACCCAGCTCGGCCATCAGTTCGGCACGGCGGTGGTGCGGGGCGAGCAGCGGGGGGTGGCTGCCGGGGCGCACGACCTCGCTGGGGTGCGGGTCGAAGGTGACGACGACGGAGGGAACGCCCAGCTCACGGGCGCGTTCCACGGCATGCCGGATGATCAGCTGGTGCCCGCGGTGGACCCCGTCATAAGAACCGATGGTGACGACGCTGCGCCCCCAGTCCTCGGGGATGTCCTCCAAGCCACGCCAGCGCTGCACTGTGACCGCTCCTCATCGAACCCGTGTCCGGATGTAGACCTGTGTCGTTGACCTCTTACGCAGGTCTAAGGGTGCCATGCCGGGGGCTTCCGGCCCGCATCGGCATGGTGGCTGTGACCGGGCGCACGTACGAAGGCGGCTAGGCGGGAACCCCCACTCCGGCCAGGTTCTCGATCATGCGTCGCGTGCTGGGTCCGACCACCGCGGCCCAGTCCTCCGGGGTGTCCGCGAGCCAGCGGGCCATCAGGGCGGCGAAACCCGGCACCTGGCGGCCGAGGTCGACGAGCCCGCGGTCGAAACGGGTCGCTCCGGCGGGGGTGCGGACGAGCAGCCGCCCGGTCCGGTGGACGAGGTCGCGGAGCCCGTCGTCGTCGCGCCGGGCCGCCGCGTGCAGCAGCGCGTCCAGGACGGCGGGGTCGTGCTCGTGCGCGAGCAGGAACTCCAGGAGTTCGCGGCGCAGCGGCCGCGAGGCGGGGGCGCCGGGCGCGGCGAGCACGGCGGCGAGGACCGTCCGCACCGGTTCCGGGCCGCCGTCGAGCAGGCCGGTGACCAGGGGGAGGAGGACGGCCCGTGCGGTGGGTCCGTGGTCGAGGCACCGGTCGACGTAGACCCCGAGGTGGGCGGCCGTCTCCGGCCACCGTACGACGGTCTCGCGGACCAGGGCGGCGGCCCGGCGGGCGAGGGCGGGGGTCGTGACGTCCGCGAGTGTGCGGACCGCCTCGCCCGCGTCCGGTCCGTGCAGCCGGGCCCGGAAGGCTTCGAGGACGGGGGCGGAGTGGGTGGTGAGGGCGGCGGCCAGCGCGCTCGGCGGGAACTGCGGGTCGCCGGACGCGAAGTGCCGCAGCGCCTGCGGGAGATGGCGGGCGCGGGTGTGCGGATCGCGGACGAGGAGGGCGAGTGCGCCGCCGTGCAGGGAGCGGTCGGCGGGCCGGGCCAGCAGGAACTGGGCGGCATAGCGCAGGAGTTCACGGTCTGCCTCGGTCCGTACGTGCGGTGCGGCCCGCAGCCCGTACGCCACCGCCGCCACCCGCCGCCCCGGCCGCTCGTCGTGCGCCCACCGGTCCACGGCCCGGCACACGGCCGACGGCTCCTCCTCGGCGAGCACGGCGAGGAGTTCGTCGGCCCGCCCGTGCGCACAGCCGACCAGCACCTCGGTCAGATCGTCCAGCGCCCGCCGCCGATGCGTGTGCAGCAGGGCCTGCGCGGCCGTCGCCACCGTCGCGTGCGGGGTCGCGGGCAACGGCCGCTCGTCGTCGAACCACCGCGTCAGCAGCGGCTGTACGGCGGCGGGGTCGGCGGCGAGCAACTCGGCGGCGGTGTCCAGGAATCGGGGCCCGCCGCCGTCCTGCGGAGCACCGTCGGCGAGCACCAGCCGCCGCAGCAACTCGAACCGCTCGGCCTCCGGCAGCGCGAGCGAGGTCCAGAACTCCGGCCCGAACTCCGCCGGTACGTCGCCCTGTTGCTGCCGTCGCCCCACCAACTGGTCGGCGAGCAGCCGCAGTACACCGGTGTACGGCGCCGCGTCGGGCATCCGTACCAGCACCTCCGCGAGCAGCCGCGCGGCCCACCAGGAGTGCGGGTCGGCGTCGAGAGCCTGCGCCAACTCCTTGAGCCTCAGCGCGAGTTGGCCGGTCCCGTGCTCGCGGGCGAGGAGCAGCAGGGCCTGGACGACGGGGCCGATGCGGTGGTGCGGGACGGGGAGGAGATGCGCGGCCCGCTGGGTGCGCGGGCGGTGCACGAGAGCGTGCAGCGCCTCGTCGAGGTCGAGGTGCGTGCCCTGGATCCAGTCGGCCAACTCCTCGTGGGCGAAGCGGTATCCACTGCCGGCCGGCACGAGGAGCCCCTCGGTGAGGACGGCGGACGCCCACCCGGTACCGCCCCCGAGCCGCGCCGGCGCCGGCCCCCACGGGAACACCGCCTCGAACGCCTCCCGGCCCAACTCCCCCTGCCCCGGCCCGAGACTGCGCCGCGCCGCCTCGTGCACCTGCCCGGACACCTTGGCGGCGAGCCGTCGTACGGCGGTGCCGCGCAGGCCGTTCTCGGCGGCGAGGCGGACGGCGATGCGGAGGCACATGAGGTCGAGGTAGGCCGCGAACACGTCGTCGCGGTGGAGTGGGGCAGCGGGGGCGGTGGGCATTGCGGCGAGCACCTCGGAGAGGAGGCGGAGGGTGAGGGGGTGACGAGAGTCGGGGTCGGCGAGGGCGTCCTCGGGGACGGCGTAGGCTGCGCGGGCCTGTCGGGCTTCGTCGTCCCGCAGGTCACCCAGGCGCACGCAACTCTCCGAGGTGTCCCCTCCGTACAGCAACTCCCTTGAAAACCCCGCCCCTTCCCAGTACTCCACCCCGCACCCCACCACCAACCGCGCCCCGCTCTCCCGCAGCCACTCCCCCGTCCCCCGGGTCCACTCCTCCAGCCGGTGGGCCAGCACGGGCGGCATCTCCTCGGGCCCGTCGAGAAGCAGCAGCAGCGGCCTCCCGGCGTCGCCCGCGACCCGCGCCAGCCGCTCCGGGCCGACGTCTCCGAGGCCGCCGGGCAGGGCGACGGACGCGGCCAGGATGCGGGCCGCCCGCTCCACCGTCCGCCGTACCGCGTCCGCCACCGACGCGTCGCCGTCGCGCAGATCGGCGCCGCGCAGCCAGAGCGTGGGGGCCGGTTCCGCTCCGCCGCCGCGCCTGGCGGCGAACGCCGCGAGTTCCGTCGTACGGCCGCTGCCCGGGGGCCCGACGAGGCCGAGCACCGCGGCCGGGCTCGCGGTGAAGCGGGCGAACTCCCTTGCCACCGCAGGGCGTTCGACCGGCTGCGGCACGTATGAGCCGTCGCGGTCGCGGCCGACGAAGCCCGCGAGTGTGCCGGGCGGGCCGTCCGAGCCCACCGAGGTGGCCGTCAGTTCCAGCACGCCCGCCAGATTGAGGTCGGCGCCGTACGCGGGCACGGTCGCCGCGTTGCGGGCGAGGAGTTCGGCCAGGGGGCCGTCGGGCGCGCGCAGGGGTACCGCGAAGCCCGTGTCCCGTTGGCCGGACTGCAGCGCTGTGCCGAGAACGGCGACCACCGCGCCGGTCACCGTGTCGAGGACCGGTCCGCCGGCCGCTCCGCCGCCCAGCCGCAGTGCGTCCCGGCCGGACGTGCCGATCGCCAACTCCAGTGCGTCGTCGAGGAGATGGAAGCGGTCGGTGGCCGTATACGTGACGGAGGTCGCGCCCAGGACGCGGGCCTCGCGCCAGCAGCCCGCGGCGATCCGGACGTAGGTACCGGTCTCGATCCGGTCCCGGACGGTGACGGGGAGCGGGTCGACGCCGAGTCCCTCGGTGCGGACGAGGGCCAGGTCGAGGTCGGGCAGCGGGGTCACCGCGTCGGCGGTCACCAGGCAGCTGCGGTCGCCGGCGGCGTGCAGGACGAGCCGGGGCAGTCCGTCGACGGCCTCGTGGCTGGTGATCACCGTGCCGTGGTGGTCGGCGACGAATCCGGTGCCGCGCGGGCGTCCGGCCAGATCGCGGATCCGCACGAGGCGCTCCGCTGGGGCCGCGATGTGCCGTCGTTCCTCTGCGGCGCCGTCGTGGTTGGTCGCGCAGTTCCCCGCGCCCCTTTGGGGCGCTGTCGCATCGCCCCCGGTGGATCGCCGCGGGCCCCGTCCCACCATGGTCGAACCTCCCCGCTGTACCCCTGCCCTGTGTTCGACGGTAGGCGTGGCGTGATCGGCGGGACAGATCGCGTGGTGAACGCGCCCCCTTCCGCTCCCTCGGTTCACTCCGAGCGCCTGCCCAGGTGGGTGAATAGACGCGGAGCGTTGGATACACCCTAGGGGTGGGGGAACCGAGGGGGGACCGTGGAGCGGCGGGAACGTGGACCCCGTGACCGCCGCTCCACGGGCGGGAGTTGAGCCCCCGGAGAAGTCTCCGGGGGTGTCACTCAGGCGAAGACGGCGAGGCTCTTGGCCTTGCCCTTCTGCTCCTCGACGAGCGCCAGGAAGCGCCCCTCGGGGTCGAAGACGCCGACCGCGCCGACGCCCGTGTACTCCTCGGGGATGTCCAGGCGGACTCCGTTGAGCAGCAGCTTGGCCCGCCGCTCGTCCACCGACCAGCGCGGGAACGCGGCTTCGGCGGCCTCCGCGATCGGCATCACGGTCAGCTCCTCCTGGAGCTGGTCCAGGGTCCTGGCCGAGTCCAGCTTGTACGGGCCGACGCGGGTGCGGCGCAGGGCGGTCAGGTGGCCGCCCACGCCGAGGTCCGCGCCCAGGTCGCGGGCGAGCGCCCGGATGTAGGTGCCGGACGAGCAGACCACCGAGACCACCAGGTCCAGGACGGGGGTGCCGTCCTCGGCGACGGCGTCCCGGACGTCGTAGACCGCGAAGGAGGAGATGGTGACGGGGCGGGCGGGGATCTCGAAGTCCTCGCCGTCGCGGGCCCGTTTGTAGGAGCGCACACCGTTGATCTTGATGGCGCTGACTTTGGAAGGGACCTGCATGATCTGGCCGCTGAGCTTGGCGATCCCGGCGTCGACGGCCTCGCGGGTGACCTTCGAGGCGTCGACCGACCCCGTGATCTCGCCCTCGGCGTCGTCGGTCAGGGTGTTCTGGCCCAGGCGGATCGTGCCCAGGTACTCCTTCTCCGTCAGCGCGAGATGGCCGAGGAGCTTTGTCGCCTTCTCGACACCGAGGACGAGTACGCCCGTGGCCATGGGGTCGAGGGTGCCGGCGTGCCCGACGCGGCGGGTGCGGGCGATGCCGCGCATCTTGGCGACCACGTCGTGCGAGGTGAAGCCCGACGGCTTGTCCACGATGACAAGGCCGTCGGGCGTCTGGGTCTTCTGCGTCATTCGGCGGCGTCGTCCTCGTCGTCGTCCTCGCCCGGCTTCTTGTACGGGTCGGCGTCACCGGCGTAGGCGGCGCCCGCCGAGACCTCGCGCACCTTCTCGTCGGACTGCCGGGCCTTGTCGAGGAGGTCCTCGATGGTCTTGGCGGTGTCCGGCAGGGCGTCCGCGACGAAGGTGAGGGTCGGCGTGAACTTCACGCCGGCCGCGGCACCCACGGCCGAGCGGAGCACGCCCTTGGCGCTCTCCAGACCGGCGGCCGCCTCGGCCCGCACCTCGTCGTCCCCGTACACCGTGTAGAAGACGGTCGCCTCCCGCAGGTCACCCGTCACCCGGGTGTCCGTGATGGTGACGTGCGTGCCGAGCCGCGGATCCTTGATCCCGCGCTGCAGCTTCTTGGCCACCACCTCTCGGATGAGGTCCGCCAGCCTCTTGGCGCGCGCGTTGTCGGCCACTGGTCCGTCTCCTTAGTAACTACGTCTTGCTGCTTGCTTCAGTCTTCGTCGCTGTGGAGCCTGCGTCGAACCGAGAGCAGTTCCACCTCGGGCCGCCCGGCGACGAGTCGCTCGCAGCGGTCCAGTACGTCGGTGAGGTGTCCCGTGTCCCCGGAGACCACCGCGAGCCCGATCTCGGCCCTGCGATGAAGGTCCTGGTTGCCCGTCTCGGCCGCGCTCACCGCGTACTTGCGCTGGAGTTCGGCCACGATCGGACGGACGAGAGAGCGTTTCTCCTTCAGCGAGTGGACGTCGCCGAGGAGCAGATCGAAGGACAGAGTCCCCACATACATGTGTGTCCGGATGTCCCGCCGGTTCGGGGTATGGGCGCCGGTCTCGGACGCCGATACAGGAACCGTACACGCAACGGCCGGGGCCGATCGACGGAATTCTCTCCCGCCGACCGGCCCCGATCGCGTGCTGTGACGGTCAGCCGCGAGGCTTCTCGCGCATCTCGTACGTCGCGATGACGTCGTCGACCTTGATGTCGTTGAAGTTGCCGAGGTTGATACCGCCCTCGAACCCTTCGCGGATCTCGGTGACGTCGTCCTTGAAGCGACGCAGACCGGAGATGGTGAGGCTCTCCGCGATGACCTTGCCGTCGCGGACGAGGCGCGCCTTGGTGTTGCGCTTGACCTCTCCGGAGCGGACCAGGACACCGGCGATGTTGCCCAGCTTGGACGACTTGAAGACCTCGCGGATCTCCGCCGTACCGAGCTCGACCTCCTCGTACTCCGGCTTGAGCATGCCCTTCAGGGCCGCCTCGATCTCCTCGATGGCCTGGTAGATCACCGAGTAGTACCGGACGTCGACGCCCTCGCGCTCCGCCATCTGCGCCGCGCGGCCCGCGGCGCGGACGTTGAAGCCGATGACGATCGCGTCGGAGCCGGTCGCCAGGTCGATGTCCGACTCGGTGACCGCACCCACACCGCGGTGCAGGACGCGGATGTCGACCTCGTCGCCGACGTCGAGCTGGAGCAGCGAGGACTCAAGAGCCTCCACCGAACCGGACGCGTCGCCCTTGATGATGAGGTTGAGTTCCTGCACCAGACCGGCCTTGAGGGCCTCGTCCAGGTTCTCCAGGGAGAACCGGACTCCGCGCCGGGCGAAGTTGGCGTTGCGCTCGCGCGCCGCGCGCTTCTCGGCGATCTGACGGGCCGTGCGGTCCTCGTCGACGACGAGGAAGTTGTCGCCGGCGCCCGGGACGTTGGTGAGTCCGAGGACGAGGACCGGGGTCGAGGGACCCGCCTCTTCCACGTTGTCGCCCTTGTCGTCGAGCATCGCGCGGACACGGCCGTAGGCGTCGCCGACCACCATGGTGTCGCCGACCCGCAGGGTGCCGCGCTGGACCAGGACGGTCGCGACGGCGCCGCGGCCACGGTCCAGGTGGGACTCGATCGCGATGCCCTGCGCGTCCTGCTCCGGGTTGGCCCGCAGGTCGAGCGAGGCGTCCGCGGTGAGGACCACGGCCTCCAGCAGCTGGTCGATGTTCAGACCCTGCTTGGCGGAGATGTCGACGAACATGGTGTCGCCGCCGTACTCCTCGGCCACCAGACCGAACTCGGTGAGCTGACCGCGCACCTTGGTCGGGTCGGCGCCCTCGACGTCGATCTTGTTGACCGCGACCACGATCGGCACGTCGGCCGCCTTGGCGTGGTTCAGCGCCTCGATCGTCTGGGGCATCACACCGTCGTTGGCCGCCACCACGAGGATCGCGATGTCGGTCGACTTGGCACCACGGGCACGCATGGCGGTGAACGCCTCGTGGCCCGGGGTGTCGATGAAGGTGATCTTGCGCTCTTCGTCGTTGACCTCGGTGGTGACCTGGTACGCGCCGATGTGCTGCGTGATACCGCCGGCCTCGCCCGCGACGACGTTCGTCTTGCGGATGGTGTCCAGCAGTCGGGTCTTACCGTGGTCGACGTGACCCATGACGGTCACGACCGGCGGACGCGCGACGAGGAACTCCTCGCCACCCTCGTCCTCGCCGAACTCGATGTCGAAGGACTCAAGAAGCTCGCGGTCCTCCTCCTCCGGGCTGACGATCTCCAGGACGAAGTTCATCTCGTCCGCGAGGAGCTTCAGCGTCTCGTCGGAGACGGACTGCGTGGCAGTGACCATCTCGCCGAGGTTCATCATCACGCCGACGAGCGACGCCGGGTTGGCGTTGATCTTCTCGGCGAAGTCGGTGAGCGAGGCACCGCGCGACAGACGGACGGACTGTCCGTTGCCACGAGGCAGCATCACACCGCCGACCGACGGGGCCTGCATGGCCTCGTACTCCTGGCGCCTCTGCCGCTTCGACTTGCGACCACGACGCGCGGGACCACCGGGACGACCGAAGGCGCCCTGTGTGCCACCACGGCCACCCGGACCACCGGGACGACCGCCGAAGCCGGGACGGCCACCGCCGCCACCGGCGGGAGCACCCGGACGGCCGGCGAAACCGCCGCCACCGCCACCGGGACCCGCGGGACGACCGGCGAAACCGCCACCGCCGCCACCGGGACGACCGGCGAAGCCGCCGCCACCACCGGGACGACCGCCGCCGCCACCGGGACCGCCGGGACGACCGCCGCCGGCACCGGGACCACGGCCACCGGGGCCGCCACCGGGACGGGGGCTACCCGCAGCGGGACGCTGCGGCATCATGCCGGGGTTCGGACGGTTGCCACCGGGGCCACCGCCCGGACGCGGAGCGCCGCCCTGCGGGCGGGGCATGCCGCCGGGGGTCGGACGCGCGCCACCCGGAGCACCGGGACGGGGACCGCCCGAAGCACCCTGGGGACGGGGACCGCCCTGACCGGCACCCTGCGGACGCGGAGCGCCGCCGGGAGCACCACCCGGGCGGTCCTGGCCGCCGGGACGCGGGGCACCGGGACGGGGCGCACCGGGGCGCGCCATGCCGGTGGAGCCGCCGGAGGTGAACGGGTTGTTGCCCGGACGGGGACCGGCCGGACGAGCACCGGGGCGTGCGCCCTGGCCGCTCGGACGCGGGGCGCCGGGACGGTCGCCGCCACGCTCGGGGCGGTCGCCACGACCCTGGCCGCCCTGGCCGGGACCGGCCGGACGGGCAGCGCCCGGACGGGGCGCCTGGCTCGCCGGACGCGGGGCGCCCGGACGAGGTGCGGAGCCGCCGGTGGAGGCAGGGGCGGCCGGAGCCGCGGGAGCCGCCGGAGGCGCGGTGAACTCGGGCGCGGTGGGCGCCGGCGAGACCGGGGCGGGCCGCGGCGCGGGCCGCGGGCCCGGACGGGGGCCACCGGTGGAGGCCGGAGCCGCGGGAGCGGCCGGAGCGGCGGCAGCCGCGGCGGGGCTCTCGGCGACGACCGGCTTCGGGGCCGGCGGACGCGGCGCGGCGGGGCCCGGACGGGCACCCTGCGCCGGAGAGGGGGCTCCCGGACGGGCCGGGGCAGCCTTGCGTGCGGGGGCGGGCTTGCCGCCTCCGCTGCCCTGCTGGAGGGCGTCTGTCAGCTTGCGTACAACGGGCGCCTCGATCGTCGAGGACGCCGAACGGACAAATTCACCGAGTTCTTGGAGCTTGGCCATGACGACCTTGCTCTCCACCCCGAACTCCTTGGCGAGTTCGTATACCCGGACCTTAGCCACTTCGCTCCTTTTAGGTCCGGGTGCGTCCGGACCGTCGCTACTTCATGGGCGTACTCATCGCGTGCTCATCGAGTGCTCATCGCAATCTCGACCTACTTCCAACTCGCGGAATACCGGGCCGCACGGAGGTTCCGTACGACTCGCTCTTACGGTGTTGCCTGCTCGACGGAGAGACGCAACGTCTTTGTGTCGAGCGTTCCCTGGGCACGCAGCGCCCGTGGGAACGCCCGGCGACGTACCGCCAGGTCGAGACAGACCAGGGCGGGGTGCAGATATGCGCCCCGGCCGGGCAGCGTACCGCGATGATCGGGGACGCATTCGCCCTCGACCGCCACGATCCGCAGCAGTTCCTTCTTGGCCGCTCGCTCCCGACACCCCACACAGGTGCGTTCAGGGCATGCGCGGGCTCGCGTCCGGCCAGACACGTCTAAGTCTACCTCCCCGCACCGACCTCACCCCTTCGGGGCAAGAATCGAACGGCTGTTGTCGTGATCTAAGCCACTGGCGGCCGAGAACTATTCCCCTGGCTGGTCGGACGGCTGTTCGGTGTCCGGACGGATGTCGATTCGCCAGCCGGTGAGGCGGGCCGCAAGCCGGGCATTCTGCCCTTCCTTGCCGATCGCAAGGGACAGCTGGTAGTCCGGCACCGTCACGCGCGCGGAACGGGTCGCGAGGTCCACCACCTCGACCTTGGAGACCCGCGCCGGGGACAGCGCGTTGGCCACCATCTCGGCCGGGTCGTCCGACCAGTCGACGATGTCGATCTTCTCGCCGTGCAGCTCGCCCATCACCGCGCGCACCCGGCCGCCCATGGGGCCGATGCAGGCACCCTTGGCGTTCAGGCCGCTGCGGGTGGAGCGGACGGCGATCTTCGTACGGTGGCCGGCCTCGCGCGCGATGGCGGCGATCTCCACCGACCCGTCGGCGACCTCCGGCACCTCCATGGCGAACAGCGCCTTCACCAGGTTGGGGTGCGTACGGGACAGGGTCACGGACGGACCGCGCATGCCCTTCGCCACCCGGACGACGTACGACCGCAGGCGCAGCCCGTGCGGGTACTCCTCGCCCGGCACCTGCTCCTGCACCGGCAGGATGGCCTCCAGCTTGCCGATGTCGACGAGCACGTTCTTCGGGTCGCGGCCCTGCTGGACCACACCGGCGACGATGTCGCCCTCACGGCCGGCGAACTCGCCGAACGTCACCTCGTCCTCGGCGTCCCGCAGCCGTTGCAGGATGACCTGCTTGGCGGTGGTGGCGGCGATCCGGCCGAAGTCGGACGGGGTGTCGTCGAACTCGCGCGGCTCCTCCCCCTCCTCCAGGTCCTCGGGGTCCTCTTTCGCCCACACCGTCACATGGCCGTTCTCACGGTCGAGCACCACGCGCGCGTGGCGGCGGCTTCCCTCGGTGCGGTGGTAGGCGATGAGGAGGGCCGACTCGATCGCTCCGACCAGCAGGTCGAAGGAGATCTCCTTCTCCCGTACCAGGCCCCGCAGGGCACTCATGTCGATGTCCACGGCTACGCCTCCTCTGCGTTCTCTTCGTTGTCGTTCTTGTTCTTGCGGTTGAACTCGACCTGCACACGCGCCTTGAGGACCTCCGCGAAGGCGAGCCGCTTGGCGGTGGGCTTGCGCCCCTTCACGCCGGGCACCTCCACATCGATGCCGTCGTCGTCCACGTCGAGGATCCGGGCGACCAGCTCACCGCTCTCGGCCAGCTGGAACTTCACCAGCCGGTCGGTGGCGCGCACGTAGTGACGGTGCTCGGTCAGCTCACGCTCGGCACCGGGCGTCCCGACCTCAAGGGTGTACTCGCCCGCGCCCATCGCGTCGGTCTCGTCGAGCTTCGCGGAGAGCGCGCGGCTCACATCCGCGATCTGGTCCAGATCGGCACCCGTGTCGGAATCGACGACCACGCGCAGCACCCGCTTGCGTCCCACCGAGTCCACTTCGACCTCTTCGAGATCGAGTCCCTGGGAGCTGACGAGCGGTTCCAGCAGTACTCGCAGCCTCTCGCTCTGGGTCGTGCTCATCCGGGTGACTCCTCGGCCGCGTGTGCTGTTGTGGGTAGGGCGCGTGTCTGCTCAAAGGGTATCCGGTCCAAGGGTGTGTTGCCGTCCACGTGTGCCTCCGGCGGTGGAGCGGGGCGCCTTTGAGCTCGGATGGTTTCGGTGGTGGGGCGAGTGCGGGTCGGTGGGGGCCGGGCGCGCAGTTCCCCGCGCCCCTGGGGTGGGCACACGAGCCGGTGACATGAGTCCGAGGCATGCGCGGGTACCGTGATCACGGGCGCGCAGCCCTTCCCGTGTTTTCGTTCGTACGAGCCCCCGAGGACGATCCGCCGTGCCGTTCCCCCCACCTCCGCGCACCCTCATGGGACCGCGCAGAAGGAGCCTGCTCGCCTCGGCCGCCGGAGCCGCGCTCCTGGTGGGCTGCTCCACCGACGGCGACGACACCGAGAACACCGCGGACAGTCCCTCGGCCGCGGAACGCGCACGCGCGCGTGCGGCCTCCGACAGCGAGACCCTGCTCCAGCAGTACGACGCGGTACTCGCCGCCCACCCGACCCTCACCGACCGCCTGAACCCGCTCCGCGCGGAGGTCGTCCGGCACGCGACGGCCTTCGGAGGCAGCGGTTCCACGCCGTCTCCTACGGCCACTGCCGCGCCGTCGGCCACGGCTTCGGCCTCCGCCGTGCCCGCGACCGCGAGCGACGCCCTCGCCGGGCTGGCGGCCGCCGAGCGGAGCCTCGCCGACAAGCGGGCCAAGGCCCTGCTCGACGTACCGGGCGAGCTGGCACGGCTGCTGGCCTCGGTGGCCGCGGCCGGGGCCGGGCACGCGTATCTGCTGACGGAGGATGCCAAGTGAGCGAGGAGAAGGCCGCGGAACTGACCGCACTGCAGGCGGCCCTGGCCGCCGAACACGCGGCGGTCTACGGCTACGGCGTGGTCGGCGGCCGTATCCGTGAGGGCCGGCGCACCGAGGCCAAGGCCGCCTACGACGGACACCGCGCCCGGCGGGACGCCCTGGTCCGGGAGGTACGGGACCTGGGCGGCAAGCCGGTGGCCGCGTCGGCCGCGTACGCGCTGCCGTTCCCGGTGCCGGACTCGGCCGCCGCCGTACAACTCGCCGCGGAGCTGGAGGAACGGGTCGCCGGGGTCTACTCCGACCTGGTGCGGGCGTCGACCGGCGGGGTGCGCGGTACGGCCGCGGAGGCGCTGCGGGAAGCGGCGGTCCGGGCGGTGCGCTGGCGCGGCGGGAGCGTACCCTTCCCAGGTCTCGCCGAGCGGGCCGCGACCCCCACGGCCTCGGCGACACCCACGGCGTAACACCGCACCGGGCCGCAGGACCATCTGAAGGGAACAACTCGCGCATGGCTTTCGAACCGCCGCAGCGTCTGGTGAGAGCGCTCGGTGAGACGGCACCGAGCGGTGACGACTGGTTGGAGAAGCTGCCCGAGGTGGCCCAACAGGCCGTTGATCTACGCGAGTTGACCGCTGAACGGGTGCAGGTGCCCGGTGGGCGCAGCAGCCTGGTCGTGCTGGTGCGGCGGGACGACGGGACCCCTGCGGTGCTGAAACTGGCCCCGCGCCGGGCCCGGCCGGAGAGCGAGCGGGCCGCGCTCGCGCACTGGGGTGGGCGGGGGGCCGTTCAGCTGGTCGAGTCGGCTGCCGGTGAGGGTGTGCTTCTGCTGGAGCGGTTGCATCCGGATGTGTCGGTGCGGTCGTTGCCGGAGGCGAAGGCGTTGCTGGAGGCGGCGGGGGCGTTGCGGCGGCTGTGGGTGGAGCCGCCTGCGGATCATGTTTTCGAGACCGTGGCCGAGCGGACCGGTCGGCAGGCGGCGGCGATGCAGGGCGCGTCCGCGGAGGTGGCGCCCTTGGTGAACGCGGCTCTCGCAGCGCGTGAGGAGCTACTGGCCGCGCCGCCCGAGGTGCGGTTGCTGCACGGGACGTTCCGGCAGAGCAAGGTGCTGGCCGGTGACCGGGTGCCGTGGCTGGCCGTGGGGCCGGACCCGGTGGTCGGTGAGTGTGCGTTCGATCTGGCTCGGTTGGTGCGGGACCGGGTGGAGGACCTGATCGCCACGCCTTCGGGAGCCGCCACCACCCGACGGCGGATCAAGCGGCTCGCGGAGTCGCTGGAGGTGGATCAGGAACGGCTGCGTGGCTGGACGCTGTTCCGGGCGGTGGAGTCGGGGGTACGGGCGCGCCGCGTGGGACGGACGTCGGACGCCGAATTGCTGCTGGAGTTCGCGGGCTGGCTGTAGCCGCATCGCGGGCGGGGCCCGGGCGATCCCCGTGGCATGCCGCGGGCGGGGCGGCGCTCCCCTGCGGGAGGTCCTCGCAGGGGAGCGCCGTGGGTCCGGCCGACGTGCCTCCCGAGCCTGCCAACCGGAGCTTCGCGGGGCGGCCGGGAGGCCGTCCCGTGCCGTGTCAGCGCTCGGTCGGGGGCCGCGCCTGCGGCTGTTGTCGGACGGGGGCGGCGAACAGGGCTCCCTCCATGGCCAGCAGGCGGGTGTGACTGCGGATGTGGGCGGCCTGCTCCAGGGCGGCGGGGCCGTCCCGTCGCAGGTGGTGGACGGTGTGATCCACCCGTCGGACGTGCCCGAACAGCGGAAGGTCCCTCGGCAGCAGCCACCAGGACAACTGCCGGTCCCCGGCCACGAGGCTCAGCAGGTGCCTGCCGCCGACGGCCGGGCTGATGGCCGCGCTCGACGGGTGCAGCGCGGCCAGCCAGGCGAGGAGGTGCGCGCGCTCGAAGGAGACACGGGTCAGCTCCCGTTCGAAGGAGTCGGTGTGGCGCTGCCAGCGGGCCAGTTCCTTCCGGCAGCCGTCGAGGTCCACGGAGAGACGGTGGCTCAGGGCGGCCTCCTGCCGCAGGGCACGCCCGCGCGGCCTGAGCAGGCGGAGCAGGGCGGCCGTGCGGCCGACGGGCCGGGTGCCGCGAGCCTCCGAGCCGCCGGACACGGGCTCTTCGGGCAGGGGCATCGTCAAAGGTGCGGGCATGAGGTACTCCGGTGGCGGTGAACGAGGAATCACTCCCGGGGCGGACCGCTGCTCGTCCCGGCCGCGTCCCACAGGTGGTCGCGGGCTCGGGAGTCCTCGGTACGGCCGCGGGTGGAGCCGGTGCGTCGGTATGCGCTGGCGCTCCGCGCGTTGGCGAGGAGACAGGCCTCGTCGGGGGGCTCCCGCAGGCGCAGATGCCGTTGATATGCCGCCCGGGTGCCGCACGGGGCGAGCTGCCCTCGCGGCACACCGGCCGGGACGCGGGGTGCCGCGGGCTCGGCGGGCGGCAACGGATCCGCCTGACGCTCCAGGGCGTAGCGCTGAGCTCCGGTCAGACCGGCGATGACACCGTCGCGATGGCATTTCGGCAGTCCCTTCTCGCGTTTGAGCACGGCGGCCCGGCACTGGGCCAGTACGGGGCAGGCCGCGCAGATGGACACGGCCATGGACGAGGACCGGCGGGAGAACCAGAGCTCCGCGTCCTGGTGACGGCAGGCGGCTCTCGCCTCCCACGCCCGGGTGCCCTCCTCCGCCCCTCCCCCGGCGCCGGTCGGCCCCCTCGACCGACCGGCGCTCATCGGTCCGGCCCCTCCGGGCCCGCCGCACGTCCCGACGGCACGAGCGGTACGGGCCGTTGCGCCCAGGCCGGCCGGTGCCCCTGCTCCGGCAGCATCCGCGGTACGGCCGGTTCGGGCAGTGCCGCCGAGGTCCGCACCGGGCCGGCGGCCGGGCCTTCGCCGTCGGCCCGCTCCGGCGACAACGGCCCCAGGTATGCGGCCACATTGGCGAGGGAGCAGCGCTCGGGCCGGCCGTCGAGAGACATCAGGGGCATGCCGTCGCCGGTCCGGTAGCCCTGGAAGTACCAGACGTCCCCGTGTCCGTCGCACTGCGGCAGGGCCAGGTCATAGAGGGTCTCGCCGATCCGGAACGGACGCTGCTGCGCGCCCGCCGCCGGCTCCGGTGGTGCCGTGGGGGCGCCGAGGACCATCACCGTCACCCGGACGCCGTCGAGTTCTCCCTCGCCGGTCAGCGTGTGGGGCTCGGTCCGCTCGCCGACCACCGTGATGCCGAAGTACGAACGCCAGCGGGCCCATTGGGCGAGGTCGTCGATGCGGAGCAGCACCCGCACCCGGTCGCCCTCGACGCGGACGGCGTGCGGACCGGGGTGGCTGTCCAGGTACCGCTCGATGGTGCGGGCGGCATGACGTGCCCGCGCGCAGGAGGCGTCCCAGCTCATGGCCTGCCGCTCCAGTTCGGTGACCGGACGCGCGGCGCGGGCCCAGCCACCGTCCGGCGTCCGGCTCAGCACCACACCGAAGGAGCGTT
The DNA here is from genome assembly GCF_044457385.1 of Streptomyces sp. NPDC050548. Classification (NCBI taxonomy): domain Bacteria; kingdom Bacillati; phylum Actinomycetota; class Actinomycetes; order Kitasatosporales; family Streptomycetaceae; genus Streptomyces; species Streptomyces sp. NPDC050548. The sequence goes on along the minus strand of NZ_JBITGV010000004.1, from coordinate 475,492 downwards.
CCGGGTCGACGAGGAGGCGGGCCGAGTCCAGCGCGTGCGCGAGGGCCACCGCCTGTTCGGTGCGGACGGTCGGCAGCGCCGTGCGGATCACGCGGGCGGCGTGGGGAAGGCTCCTGTTCACGCGCCCACCGCCGTCCAGCGCAGCTTGCGCAGCGCCCGGTGGGTCAGCGCCTTGACCGCGCCGACGCTCCGCCCCATCTCCAGGGCGGTCTCCTGCGGTGTCAGCTCGTGGAGGAAGCGCAGTTGCACACAGTGCCGCTGCTGGTCGTTGAGGGTGTGCAGGGCGGTACGCACCGTCTCGTGGGCCTCGACCGCCTCCAGCTCGCGCAGGGCGGGCGACTCCTGTCTGCGGCCGGGTGTCTGCACCTCCGGGAATTCCGCGACCGGGGTCTCCAGCCGGGTGCAGCCGCGGCCGAGTTCGTCCAGGTAGAGGTTTTTGGCGATGGTCATCAGCCAGGCTGCGAACGCCGTGCCCTGCCAGGTGAAGACGTCGATGCGGCGCAGTGCGCGGATGAACACCTCCTGGGTCAGGTCCTCGGCCAGGTGTCTGTTGCGCGTACGGATGAGCAGAAAGCCGTACACCAGGTGGTAGTGCTCGAAGTAGAGGGTGGCGAACGCCTCCCGGTCGCCGGCTCGGGCCCGGGCGACCAGCTCGGGCTCCGGACCGTCCGGTGCGGACGTGCCGTTGTTCGGTGCGAACACGATGGGTACTCCCGTCGACGTCTTTCGGGGTGTGGAGCGACGGCACCCCACATCTTCAATATTCATGTAGATGTAGATTATCTCGACGGTCGTGCGGCATGGACACCGCTGCACGACCCCACCGCCGAGCATCGGGGTCCGCCTCCGGAGATATCTACAGTCTTCACGTAGATGCATACAGTGTCAAGTTATGCACGGACCGCAAGGAGAGGGCTCACCCTCGCGGCAGGAGCGCGCGGGCGCACACCCGCACATTTACGGTGGAACAACCGCAATAGCGCTCCGGCGTGCACCAGAAGCCCGAATTGCCGGTCTGCGATCTACTTGCGCTTGTAGATAGCGATGCCGGATCCTCTGTTGCGTGACAAACCAGCAAAGCCGCCGAGGAGACGAAGAACCCGGCAACGATCCGACCCGTCAGGACGTAGACCTGACGGCTCTGCTCGAACGCCTCCTGGCGCAGGCCCCGGGAAAGACCCAGAAGGACCTGGCGTCGGCAGCGGGCATCTCGTACCCGACACTCAACGCGTGGATGAACCGGACCCGCGGCACCTCTCGCATCGACCCGGAGAAGCTGCGGGCCATGGTCGAGGTGTTCCGCGGCTGGGGCGTGCGGACGACGCCGCGCGAGTTCTTCGAAGCGGTGGGCCGCCCCGCGCCCGGGCCCAGCGCTGACGAGCGGGAGGCGCGACTCCTCAAGCTGTACCGGCAACTGCCGGAGGCACGTCAGCGCGCACTCATCAAGGACGCCGAGGCGATGCTCCAGGTCAGTCGCATCACATGAGGTCAGCGCCGTCCGCCCCGGCGCCTCGCGGCGATGCCGGCGCCCGGCGGACACGGCAAGGCGATACACCCCTCACGAGTGAATATGACCGAAACTCTCCCAGCCACCGACCGCCATGGATACCATCGGTCAACCGCTGACCTCCCGGAGCGGATCACTTGCGTCATCGTGCATCCCTGGGGAGACAGTTGTGTGCATCCACATTTCATTAGCGGACAATCTGTCCGAAATTGCGGCCTGGGACCCGGACGAGGTCATCATCCGTGTCGCCAAGGGCTTCCAGCCGAGTGACGTGCTCCGGGAAGTACGGGACATCCTGATGATCGACCTGGGTGCCCCCGCATCGCACGGCAGCCTCCTGCGATGCTTCTGCGGCATGCGGGTGGAACTCCCGCGCGAGCTGCTCCTGCGCGAGCTGGTCACCGCCGAGGTCTGCTGATTTCCCGTCAGCCTGTCGGCGTCTGAACCGGCGCCGGCGGCCCCAGGCTGTCACGGCCACCGGTTCCGACGGACGTCAGCCCGCCGGAACCGGCGTGAGTTTGAGGGCGAGGACGGGGCAGTCGGCGGCGGCTCTGCGGGCGCGCCTGACCGTACGGGCGGGGATGCGGGTGTCCCCGGCCAGGGGATAGCCCCACTCGTCCATGGTGAGGTGGTCCGGCAGCAGCTCCGCGCACAGGCCGTGGCCCTGGCACGCCGTCCAGTCGATGTCGAGCTGTTGGTCCATGTCAGCGGGCCTCGTTCGGGATCGGGAGGAAGGGGGTGCGGTCGCTCGCCGTGCACAAACCCCTTGCGTGGGCGTCGAGTTCGGCCGCGAACGTGGTCAACGCGCTGCGGACCAGGCGGACCGTGCCGTCGGGGTGGTGGCAGGCGCCTCGGCCCTCGACCAGGCCGGACCAACGGGCCACGTCCTGGCGGGTGTCGAACTGAGGGCCGGGGGCGGCCAGGGTGCGGAACGCGGAGGCTATGCGCGGGAGGCCGTTGAGGCAGGGGCCGCACTGGCCGGCCGACTGGAGCGCCAAGTAGCGCAGGACGCGGGCGGTTTCGGCCACTCCGCAGCGGTCTGCGGGGAGTGCGGCCAGGACGCCCGCCCCCAAGTACGTTGCATCCAGGGTGAGTTGGGCTGCTTCGGCGGCCGGGATCCACGTGCCGTGGTAGCCACCGACCAGGACCGCCGACATGCCTTGGAGGGGGAGCAGCCGGTCCAGCGGGAGGCCGAACGGGGCTTCCACGACCCGGACTTCGCGGCCCGGCACATGCAGGGTGCAGAGCGTGCTGCCGGGCTGGGTGGGGGTGCCCGCGCTGCGGAACCAGTCGGCGCCGTAGCGGGCGACCAGGGCGAGGTGGGCCAGGGTCTCGACGTTCTGGACGAGTGTGGGGGCCTTGCGCACCCCGCGTTCGCGGACCGGTGGACGCTGGTGGCGGGGCAGCGGGGCGTTCCCGGAGACGTACTGCGCGAGGGCCGAGGCCTGGCCGGAGAGGAAGCGTTTGGGGAGGCGGATCACCTTCACGTCCAGCGGGTCGTTTCGCCGGGACAGGGCCGACTCCAGGTAGGACGCGCCGTCCTCCACCGCCAGGTGGGCCTCCCCCGCGCCGACCGCCTTGGCCGCCAACTGCAGCCCGTCCAGGACCAGATGGGGTGACAGGCGGAGCAGGGTCTTGTCCTTGCGGCTGGCCGGTTCGCCCTCCGCGCCGTTCGCCACGACCACGGGGGCGCGGCCCGTGCGGCGGCTCGCGTCGGCCACCGCGACGAGCTTGCGGTACGTCGGGAACGCGGCGCCTCCGCGTCCGGTGAGGCCGGATTCGGCGACGGTTCTCAGGAGGGCGTCGGGATCGCCGTACGACAGTGGGCCGTAGCGCTGTTCGTGGGTGGCGAGGTCGGCCGCGGTGCCGCCGGGGGCGAGGAGGCGGGGGGACATGTAGACGTCGGCGAAGGCCGTGTTCGTGGTCGTGGTCATCAGCGGGCTCCTTCGGCTGTGCGGAGCAGGGCCGCGGGGGTGCGGCGGGCGGCGCGGGCGGAGTGGGCCGTGCGGACGGCGAAGGCGGCGACCACCGTGGCCACGCAGGAGACCGTCAGCCAGGTCATCCAGTCGGCGCCGGTGTCCGTGCCGATGCCGATGCCGTGGATCAGGGCGATGGGCCAGGAGGCGTAGGCCAGCCAGTGGACCGCCCGCCAGGTGCGGTGGCCGATGCGTTCGCGCAGGAGGCTGGTGATCAGGACCGCGAGCATCAGGTCGAGGGCGACCGTGCCGAGGCCCAGCCAGAGCGGCTGGTAGTCGGAGACGAAGGGGATCACCGCGTCCAGGACGGTGATGTTCACGTAGCCGTCGATCACCGCCACCGCGATGTGCAGGGCCAGGAACGCGGTCGCGGAGAGGGAGAGGGTGCGGTGGAGATTCACCGTGCCGAAGCGGGGCAGGCCGGGGAGCCGGGTGCGCAGGCGGACGGCGATGCCGAGCAGGACGACGACCGTGAACAGGACCAGGCAGACGGCTCCGGTGGCGCGGTTGGCGTACCAGAGGGTTTCGGAGCTCATGCGGCGGCCGCCAGGGAGGTGGGCCAGCCCGGGGTCGTGACGACCGTGCCGTCCTGGGCGACGAGGCGGGCCGGGAGGCCGAGGCGGGTCAGCCAGCGTTCGGCGCCCGCGCCCTTGACCAGGCAGGCCGTGCTGGCCGCGTTGGCGTCGGCGCAGGTGGCGGCCGCCACCGAGACCGTGCGCCAGGGGCTGCGGACGGGCAGGCCGGTGCGCGGGTCGACGATGTGGTGCAGTTCGTGGCCGCTGCGGCGCCAGTTGCGGGCGGACGTGCCCGAGGTGGCGAGGCCGCCGGAGCGCAGGCCGATCGTGGCGTACGTGCCGTGCGTGGGCGTCTCGTCGACGGAGCCGGTGATGTCCTGGACGCGGATGTTCCAGCCGCCGGCCGGGGGCTCCCCCGCGACGGCCGTGTCGCCGCCGAGGCTCACCAGGACTCCGCAGCCCGCCACTTGGGCGAGCATCGCGGCGGCCTTGTCGGCGGCCCAGGCCTTCGCCGTGGCGCCGAGGTCGAGGCGGACGCCGGCCGGGACGGTGACGGTGCCCGTCGTACGGTCGAGGTCGATCATGCGCCAGCCCGGGGCCCGTTTCACGGTGAGCCGGACCGGGCGGTCGTCCTCGCGGACGAGGGTGAAGTCGCGGTCGTAGCCGATGGCGTTCATCGCCGAGCCGACGGTCGGGTCGACCGCGCCGTCCGTCGCCTCGGCGGCGCGCAGGGCGACGGCGAGGGCCTCGGCGAGCAGGGGGCTGACGGTGACCGGGCGGCCCGACGAGGCGTCCAGGGCGGCCAGTTCGGAGTCGGTACGGAACCGGCTGCAGGCCGCGTCGACCTCGGCGAGGTGCCGGGCGAGGAGCAGGTTGCAGGAGTCCAGCAGGGCCGGGTCGGTGACGACCAGCCGGACGCCGGTGCCGAGGGCGCGCCAGTCGGCGGCGGCCGTCGTACGCAGGGTCGTTGTGGTCATCACGACGCTCCCGACGTGGAGTCGGTGGAGCCGCCGGAGGAGGACGAGACTCCGCTGGAGGACGCCTGGAGGTCCGAGGACGACGAGGACGACGAGGACGACGAGTTGTCCGAGGAGGAGCTGCTCGTCGAGTCCCCCGAGGAAGTGGAGGACGAGGAGGACGAGGACGAACCGGTGTCCGTGCTCGCCGTCGTCTCCGACTGCAACGTGCCGACCAGGGCGAACACCCCGGCCGCCGCCGCCAGCGTGACCGCTGCCGTGGCGGCCGCGATGCGCCGCTTGCCTCTGCGGACCGCCGCAGCGGCCCCACTCTCCTTGACTGTCATGACCGTTCCCCTCCGCAGTGACGCTCTGTCACGTACTACGGTCGGGGACCAGCCTGAGAGAAGTCTGTGAGGCGCCCATACGCCTGCGCAGAACTCCCTGAGAGATCTCTTACAGAGCGGGCTGCGCGGTCAGGCGCGCGATCGCCTCGTCGACAGTCAGCTCTTCACGCTCGCCGGTCCGGCGGTCCTTCAGCTCCAGGACGCCCTCGGCGGAACGGCGGCCCGCGACCAGGATCTTCGGTACGCCGATCAGCTCGGAGTCGGTGAACTTGACGCCCGGGGAGACCCCGGCGCGGTCGTCGACCAGGACGCGCAGACCGGCCGCGCGCAGCTTCTCCGAGACGTCCAGGGCGAGTTCGGTCTGGAGGGCCTTGCCCGCGGCGACCACATGGACGTCGGCCGGGGCGACCTCGGCGGGCCAGCACAGGCCCTTGTCGTCGGCGGTCTGCTCGGCGAGGGCGGCGACCGCGCGGGAGACACCGATGCCGTAGGAGCCCATGGTCACGCGGACCGGCTTGCCGTGCTGGCCGAGGACGTCGAGCTTGAGGGCATCGGCGTACTTGCGGCCGAGCTGGAAGATGTGGCCGATCTCGATGGCGCGGTCGAGCTTGAGGCCGGTTCCGCACTTGGGGCAGGGGTCGCCCTCGTTGACGACCACGACGTCGACGTACGCGTCGACCTCGAAGTCACGGCCCGCGACGACGTTCTTCGCGTGCGTGCCCTCCTTGTTGGCGCCCGTGATCCAGCTCGTGCCGGGAGCCACGCGCGGGTCGGCGATGTACGTGACCTTCTCGCCGAGGCCCTGCGGACCGACGTAGCCGCGCACCAGGTCGGGACGGCCGGTGAAGTCCTCCGCCGTCACCAACTCCACTGCGGCGGGGGCGAAATGGGCCTCCACCTTGTCCATGTCGACCTCACGGTCACCGGGCACTCCTACGGCCACGATCTCGCCGTCGACCTTCACGAGGAGGTTCTTGAGGGTCTCGGAGGCCGCTACGCCGAGGTGGGCGGCGAGGGTCTCGATGGTGGGGGTGTCGGGGGTGGGGATCTCTTCGAGCGCGGGCACGTCGGTCGCGTCCACGGACGTCAACTCATACGTGATCGCTTCGGTGTTGGCGGCGAAGTCGCAGTTCGGGCAGTCCGCGAAGGTGTCCTCGCCGGCCTCGGCCGGGGCGAGGAACTCCTCCGACTTGGAACCGCCCATCGCGCCCGCGGTCGCGGCGCAGATGCGGTAGTCGAGGCCCAGTCGCGCGAACACCTTCTGGTACGCCTGGCGGTGCAGGGCGTAGGAGTGGGCCAGGCCCTCGTCCTCGGTGTCGAAGGAGTACGAGTCCTTCATCAGGAACTCACGGCCGCGCAGGATGCCGGCCCGGGGGCGGGCCTCGTCGCGGTACTTGTGCTGGATCTGGTAGAGGATGACCGGCAGGTCCTTGTAGGAGGACGCCTGGTCCTTCACGATCAGCGTGAAGATCTCCTCGTGGGTGGGGCCGAGGAGGTAGTCGCCGCCCTTGCGGTCCTTGAGACGGAACAGCTCGGGGCCGTACTCGTCCCAGCGGCCGGTCGCCTCGTACGGCTCCCGGGGCAGGATCGCGGGAAGCAGCACCTCCTGGGCGCCGATCGCGTCCATCTCCTCACGGACGATCCGCTCGACGTTGGACAGCACCTTCTTGCCCAGGGGCAGCCAGGACCAGATACCGGCCGCCGTACGGCGGACGTAACCGGCCCGCACGAGCAGCTTGTGACTGAGGACCTCGGCGTCCGCCGGGTCGTCGCGCAGCGTCTTCGCCATCAACTGGGACATGCGCTGGACCGGTGCGTTCGCCATGGTTCCTGTACTCCTGCCGGGAAAGGGTGATGGCTAGGAGGTTAGCCGGGCTCGCTGTGCCGGTGGAAATCGGTTAACGACGGCGGAGCGGGAGTGGGGCGCCCATCACTGCGTACGGCTTCGGGGCGCTGGGGAACAGGACCTGTCGGGCGAGGTCCTCGTAGCCGAGGGAGCGGTAGAGGCCGCGGGCCGGGCTGTCGGTGTCGATCGCGGAGAGGATCGAGCGGGGTTCGGCCGCGGTGTCCGTGATCGTGGTGATCAGGGAACGGCCGACACCGCGGTTCTGGAAGTGCGGGTGGACGTGCAGCTCGGTGATCACGAAGGAGTCGTCGAGCCAGGTGTCGTGGCCGCCGGAGCGGAGGTACGGCTCCACGACCGTGGACCACCAGTGGGTGCGGTTGTTCGGCATGCCGTAGACGAAGCCTACGAGGCGCTCCGCTGAGGTGGCACCGAAAGCTCTTGCACCTGGGTAGGTCATGTGGCGCAGGACGATCTGGCGACGTACTGCCACCTCGTCCGCACCGAGACCGAAGGCGATGGCTTGGACTGCGAGGGCCTCGTCCACGCGGGCGGAAAGGTCCAGGGGGCCGATCACGACGTCTTCGGGGTGGCGGTGGCCGTGACCGGGAAATCGCATGTGGGGAGAGTACAGGGGGGTGGCTGTTGTCGTTCGGGTGCGGGCCGTGTGTGGCTGAGCGCGCCCACGCGGCGGAGCCGCACATCGAATACAGCCCCGCGCCCCTGAAAGCGCCTCAGAACAGGACGCTCATGAAGGCGCCGACCTCTTGGAAACCCACCCTCAAGTACGCCCTTCTCGCTGGGGTGTTGAAGTCGTTGACGTAGAGGCTGACGATCGGGGCCACGTCCGCGAGGGCGTAGCGCAGTACCGATGCCATCGCCGGGGCCGCCACACCCATCCCCCGGTACTCGGGGGCCACCCATACGCCCTGGATCTGGCATGCCTGCGGTGTCGCCGCGCCGATCTCGGCCTTGAAGACGACCTTGCCGTACTCGTCGAGGCGGGCGAACGAGCGGCCGGAGCCCACGAGTTCGGCCACTCGGGCCTGGTACAGGAGGCCGCCGTCGCCTGCCAGCGGGGAGACGCCGACCTCCTCGGTGAACATCGCCACGCACGCCGGCATGATCGTCTCCATCTCGTCCTTGCGGATGCGACGGACGTAGGGATCGGGAGCGATGTCGGTGGGCATGCGGTCGGCGACCATCAGGGGCTGGTGGGCGCGGACCTCGCGGGCCGGGCCCCAACTCGGTTCCAGCAGGCGCCACAACTGAGCGGTGGCCTCCGCGGGGCCGACGATCGAGGAGCAGCGGCGGCCCGCCCGGCGGGCCCGGTCCGCGAACGCGCGGATCGCCCGAGGGGTGGCGCAGATCGGGACGAGGTTGGCGCCCGCGTAGCAGAGGGACGTCAGCATGCCGTCCTCGTACCAGCCCCACATCTCACCGCCGAGGCGCCACGGGTCCAGGCCCGCGACCTGCACGCGCGAGGTCACGAAGGCGTTCGTGACCGGCTCGCGGTCCAGTACGGCGAGCGCGGCGTCCAGGTCGCTCGGTTCGAGCACCCGAGAGGTGGTCTGGGTCAACACGTACGGGACCTCACCCTGAGGGTCTGCTGATCTCCGCACTGTACCTGCGGAAGCTGAGCGGTGCCGCCTTGTGTCGGGGCTCGCTTCTCAGTGGGGGTGGGGAAAGTGGGTGTCTGGGGGCTGCCGCCCCCAGGCCCCCGCCATCGGCCTGGACGGCCTCGTCCTCAAGCGCCGGACGGGCTGTCAGTGCCAAGGCGCGCTACAAAGCGAACCGGTTCAGCCCGCCACCGCGACCGTCGGCTCCCCCGAAGCCACCCCGTCCGCCTCCATCTGCTCGGCGATCTTCATCGCTTCCTCGATGAGGGTCTCGACGATCTTCGACTCGGGGACGGTCTTGATGACCTCGCCCTTGACGAAGATCTGGCCCTTGCCGTTGCCGGAGGCGACGCCGAGGTCGGCCTCGCGGGCCTCGCCCGGACCGTTCACCACGCAGCCCATGACGGCCACGCGGAGCGGGACCTCCATGCCCTCCAGGCCCGCCGTGACCTCCTCGGCCAGCTTGTAGACGTCGACCTGGGCGCGACCGCAGGAGGGGCAGGAGACGATCTCCAGGCGGCGGGGCTTGAGGTTCAGGGACTCCAGGATCTGGAGGCCGACCTTGATCTCCTCCACCGGCGGGGCGGAGAGCGAGACGCGGATGGTGTCGCCGATGCCCTGCGAGAGGAGGGCGCCGAACGCGACCGCCGACTTGATCGTGCCCTGGAACGCCGGGCCGGCCTCCGTCACGCCGAGGTGCAGCGGGTAGTCGCACTGGGCGGCGAGCTGGCGGTACGCCTCGACCATCACGACCGGGTCGTTGTGCTTCACCGAGATCTTGATGTCCTGGAAGCCGTGCTCCTCGAAGAGGGACGCTTCCCAGAGGGCGGACTCGGCCAGCGCCTCGGGGGTCGCCTTGCCGTACTTCTTCAGCAGTCGGCTGTCCAGCGAGCCCGCGTTCACGCCGATGCGGATCGGGGTGCCGTGGTCCTTCGCGGCCCGCGCGATCTCCTTGACCTTGTCGTCGAACTGCTTGATGTTGCCGGGGTTCACGCGGACCGCCGCGCAGCCGGCCTCGATCGCGGCGAAGACGTACTTCGGCTGGAAGTGGATGTCCGCGATCACCGGGATCTGCGACTTGCGCGCGATCGTCGCGAGGGCGTCGGCGTCGTCCTGCGTGGGGCAGGCCACGCGGACGATCTGGCAGCCGGACGCGGTCAGCTCGGCGATCTGCTGGAGCGTGGCTCCGATGTCCGACGTACGGGTGGTCGTCATGGACTGCACGGACACCGGCGCGTCGCCGCCGACCGCCACGGATCCGACCTGGATCTGCCGGCTCTTGCGGCGCTCGGCGAGCCGGGTCGGAACGGACGGAATGCCGAGAGAAATCGCAGTCATCTGCTGTGCAACCCCAAGTCGTGGATCAAGGCCCCGGTCCCGGAACAACGGGCTCCAGGCTTCGAGATTACGTCAAGCGTGCGGGCCCGAGCACTCCCCCACCTCGAATGCACTCGGCGGGGGGACCCCCATCGCCCGTAAACCCACCCAATGGAGGGCGGCCCCACATCAAGGATGTGAGGCCGCCACAAACCACGGGTGACTAGGAGATTTTCACCGGGTTAACCACGTCCGCCACGAGGACGAGCAGGGTGAAGCAGACGAAGATCCCCGCCACGACATACGCGACCGGCATCAGCTTCGCCACGTCGAACGGGCCCGGGTCCGGGCGCTTGAGCACCTTCGCCAGGTTCCGGCGCAGCGCCTCCCACAGCGCGCCCGCGACATGGCCGCCGTCGAGCGGGAGCAGCGGGAGCATGTTGAAGAGGAACAGGGAGAGGTTGAAGCCCGCGACCAGCATGAGGGCCATGGCCAGCTGCTGGGTGGGCGGGATGTCGAGGGTGAAGATCTCGCCGCCTACGCGGGCCGCGCCGACCACGCCCATCGGGGAGTCGGCCTGGCGGGGGGCGCCGTCGAAGGCCGCGTTCCACAGGGCCGGGATCTTGCCGGGGAGTGCCGCGATGGAGTCGACGGCCTCGCCCATGCGGTCGGTCATCCAGGTGACCGAGTCGCCGAAGTCCTGGCGGACGATGCCGGTGGCCGCGCTGAAGCCGAGGAAGCCGGCGGTGACGTACTTGCCCTGGACGATCTGGCCGCTGGAGTCCTTCCGGGCGACCTGGTTGCTCGCGATCTTCGCGTGCAGGGTGATCTCCTGGCCCTTGCGCTCGACGACGATCGGGACCGTCTTGCCGGGGGCCGCTCGGATCAGGTCGGAGAGTTTGTTCCAGTCGGTCGTCTTGACGCCGTTGAAGCTGAGGATCTTGTCGCCCGCCTTGAGGCCGGCGGCGGCGGCCGGGGAGGCCGGGTCGGTCGACCTGCAGGTGTCGCGGTTCTGGCTCTGTGCGATCACGCACTGGGAGACCGAGCTGACCGTGTTGGTCTGCTGCGAGATCCCGAAGCCCATCAGGACGGTGAGGAAGAGCGCCACCGCCAGGATGAGGTTCATGAAGGGGCCCGCGAACATCACGATGACCCGTTTCCAGGGTTTGCGGGTGTAGAAGAGGCGGGTCTCGTCGCCGGGCTGGAGTTCCTCGAAGGCCGCCGAGCGGGCGTCCTCGATCATGCTGCGCCAGGGCGAGGTGGAGCGGGCGGTGATCCGGCCGTCGTCGCCGGGCGGGAACATGCCGATCATGCGGATGTAGCCGCCGAACGGGATCGCCTTGAACCCGTACTCGGTGTCGCCCTTCTTCCGGGACCAGATGGTCGGGCCGAAGCCGACCATGTACTGGGGCACCCGGATGCCGAAGAGCTTCGCCGTCGAGAGATGCCCCAGCTCGTGCCAGGCGATCGAGACCAGCAGGCCGACCGCGAAGACGACTATGCCGAGGATCATCATCAGGGCTGTCATGCACGCGCCTCCGCGTTCGCCGTGGTCGTCTGCGCTGTCAGTTCGCGGGCCCGGGCGCGTGCCCAGGTCTCCGCTTCGAGGACGTCCGGCACGGTGAGCGAGGTTCCCGTGGCCGGTGTCCCGTGTTCCTCGACCACCCTTGTCACCGTCTCCATGATTCCGTTGAACGGCAGCGCGCCCGCGCGGAACGCCTCCACGCACTCCTCGTTCGCCGCATTGAACACCGCCGGGGCCGTGCCCGCGAGCTGTCCCACATGCCGGGCGAGGCCGACGGAGGGGAACGCCTCGGTGTCGAGCGGGAAGAACTCCCAGGTCGAGGCCTTGCTCCAGTCGAACGCGGGCGCCGCGTCCGGGACCCGCTCGGGCCAGCCGAGCCCGATGGCGATGGGCCCGCGCATGTCGGGGGGCGTCGCCTGGGCAATCGTAGATCCGTCGTTGAATTCCACCATCGAGTGGACATACGACTGCGGGTGCACGACCACCTCAATGCGATCGAAGGGAATGTCGTACAGCAGGTGCGCCTCGATCACCTCCAGCCCCTTGTTCACCAAGGTCGCCGAGTTGATCGTGATCACCGGGCCCATCGCCCAGGTGGGGTGCGCGAGGGCGTCCTCGACGGTCACATTCGCCAATTCCGCCTTCGTACGGCCGCGGAAGGGGCCGCCGGACGCGGTGACGACGAGCTTGCGGACATCGGCGCGGGTACCGGCCGCGAGGGCCTGGAAGAGGGCCGCGTGCTCGGAGTCCACCGGGATGATCTGGCCGGGCTTCGCGAGGGCCTTCACCAGCGGGCCGCCGACGATGAGCGACTCCTTGTTGGCGAGCGCGAGGACGCGGCCCGCCTCCAGGGCGGCGAGGGTGGGCGCGAGGCCGATGGATCCGGTGATGCCGTTCAGCACGGTGTGGCAGTCGGAGGCGGCGACCTGCGTGGCCGCGTCCGGTCCGGCGAGGATCTCGGGGAGCGGTTCCCCGGTGCCGTACTGCGCCGCGAGCGCTTCACGCAGCGCCGGTACGGCGTCCTCGCGGGCGACCGCGACCGTCCGCACCCCGAGCCGGTACGCCTGCTCGGCGAGGAGTCCGACCCGGCCGCCGTTGGCGGAGAGTGCGGTGACCCGGAAACGGTCCGGGTTGCGCAGCACCAGGTCGATGGCCTGGGTGCCGATGGACCCGGTGGAGCCGAGGATCACCAGGGCCTTGGGACCGTCGCCCACGACGGGGTCGTAGACGAGATGTGGGTCGGCGAGGGGTGCTGGACTGTCGCTCATCCCTCCATTGTTGCCGCAACGGGTGGCCAGGTGGACAGCGGTTCCCTCGGGCGGGTGGCTTATCGGCTCTCGTCGGTGATTGAAGGGAAATCCCCCTTTGTGAATACGGCGTGAAGGTCATGTGATAACACTTCAGTCCTGCGCCGGTGGACGACCGGCCAGTGGACGACATCCTGGGGGATTCTCCATGCGGATACGCGCCGCTCTGCCCGCGCTCGCGGGCGCCGCGATACTCACCGGCACCTTGCTGAGCACCCCGGCCGAGGCCGCCGGCGGGGTCACGATCTACCACGTCTGGTTCGACAGCCCGGGCTCGGACAACCGGTCCAACACCAGCCTGAACGGCGAGTGGGTGCAGATCAAGAACACCAGCCGGTCGGCGATCTCGCTCAAGGGGTGGGTCCTCAAGGACGTCTCGAACCACCGCTACGTCTTCAAGAACATCAAGATCGGCGCCGGCAAGTACATCAAGGTGCACACCGGCAAGGGCACGGACACCGCGTCGAACACGTACCAGAACCGCGGTGCGTACGTCTGGAACAACACCAGCGACACGGCGACGCTGACCAGAGCGACCGGCAGCAAGGTCGACACCTGTTCGTGGACGACGCGGGATCCGAGCGACAAGTACTGCTGATCCGGGGCTAGTTGACGGTTCGGTGCACGTTGTCCACCTTGCTCGGACCGGCGGAGGCGTCGGCGATCCACGGGCCCTCGCCCGACGGGTCGACGATGCCCTCCTCCAGCCAGGTGTACGCGCCGCCCATGACTCCCTTGACCACCTTGCGGTCGAGGTCGTCGGTGTTGGTCCACAGCCGGCCGAAGAGTTCCTCGACGCGGATGCGGGACTGCTGGCAGAAGGCGTCGGCGAGTTGGTAGGCCTCGCGGCCGTGTTCGCCCTGGGTGCGCAGGAGTTCGGCCCGTACGCAGACCGCGCTCATCGCGAAGAGTTCCGCGCCGATGTCGACGATCCGGCCCAGGAAGCCCTGCTTGGTCTCCATCCGGCCCTGCCAGCGGGACATGGCGTAGAAGGTGGAGCGGGCCAGCTTGCGGGCGTTGCGCTCGACGTAGCGCAGGTGCTTGGAGAGGTCGATGCCGTGGCGGAACTCGCCGTAGGTGCCCGGGAGTTGGCCGTTGCCCGCGACCAGTTTCGGGAGCCACTTGGCGTAGAAGACACCCGCGTTGGCGCCCGCTTTCGCCTTGTCGGAAAGGGACTTGTCCGGGTCGATGAGGTCGCCGGCGACCGTGAGGTGGGCGTCGACGGCCTCGCGGGCGATGAGGAGATGCATGATCTCGGTCGAGCCCTCGAAGATGCGGTTGATCCGGAGGTCGCGCAGTACTTGTTCGGCGGGGACCGCCCTCTCGCCGCGGGCCGCGAGCGACTCGGCGGTCTCGAAGCCGCGGCCGCCGCGGATCTGGACCAGCTCGTCGGCCATCAGCCAGCCCATCTCGGAGGCGAAGAGCTTGGCGAGCGCGCCCTCGATGCGGATGTCGTTGCGGTCCTCGTCGGCCATCTGGCTGGATAGGTCGAGTACGGCCTCCAGGGCGAAGGTCGTCGCCGCGATGAACGAGATCTTCTTGCCCACGGCCTCGTGCTCGGCGATCGGCCTGCCCCACTGCTCACGGGCCGCCGACCACTCACGGGCGATCTTCAGACACCACTTGCCGGCCGCGACACAGGACGCGGGGAGCGAGAGGCGGCCGGTGTTGAGGGTGGTGAGGGCGATCTTGAGGCCCGCGCCCTCGGGGCCGATGCGGTTGGCGGCGGGAACCCGGACCTGGTGGAAGCGGGTGACGCCGTTCTCGATGCCGCGCAGGCCCATGAAGGCGTTGCGGTTCTCGACGGTGATGCCGGGCGAGTCGGCCTCCACGACGAACGCCGTGATGCCGCCCCTGCTGTCCTCGGTCTTCGGCACCCGGGCCATCACGACCAGCAGATCGGCGACCACGCCGTTGGTGGTCCAGAGCTTCACCCCGTCGAGGACGTACGCGTCCCCGTCCCGCACCGCGCTGGTCGCGAGCCGCGCCGGGTCGGAGCCCACGTCCGGCTCGGTGAGCAGGAAGGCGCTGATGTCGGTGCGGGCGCAGCGCGGCAGGAACTCGGCCTTCTGCTCGTCCGTGCCGAACAACTTCAGCGGCTGCGGTACGCCGATCGACTGATGCGCCGAGAGCAGCACGCCGACCGCCGGGCTGGCCGAGCCCGCGAGGGCCAGCGCCTTGTTGTAGTACACCTGGGTGAGGCCGAGGCCGCCGTACTTGGGGTCGATCTTCATGCCGAGGGCGCCGAGCTCCTTGAGGCCGGCGATGACCTCGTCGGGGATGCGGGCCTCGCGCTCGATGCGGGCGGCGTCGATCTCCGTCTCGCAGAAGACGCGCAGTTTGGCGAGGAACTCCTCGCCGCGCCGCACGTCCTCGTCGGGCGGGAGCGGGTGGGGGTGGATGAGGTCGAGCCGGAAGCGGCCGAGGAACAGTTCCTTGGCGAAGCTGGGCTTGCGCCAGTCCTGTTCCCGGGCGGCCTCCGCCACCTGCCGGGCTTCTCGCTCGGTGACGGTGGGTTTGCTGGGTGGAGCGGACATGAGGCTCACCTCGCCGCGAATCGGACCCTCGGCCCTCGGTGGTTACCGATGGGTGCTACCCGTTCGTATCTACCCGATCCGCCGCGAAGCGGCCACCCTTCGCGCGTCCGTTCAGCCGATGTCGACGGAGTACGCCTTTGTGTCAAGGCGCCCCGAGCCCTTGAAGACCTCGGTGCCGGACTCGATGCCGGAGAGGTACTTGTCGTTGCTCAGCAGCTTGCGCCGGACCAGGGCCTGGGTGAAGTCGTCGATGTTGAGGCTCGCCTTGGTGGTATTGGTGCGGCGGACGAAGGAGTACACGTTCCAGCCGATGTTGCCCTGGTAGATGTCCCACATCGCGCCGTCGAGGCTGACGCTGCCGTACTTGGTGCCGAGCGGGCCGGCCCCGCCCTGCCGGTTGAGCCAGATCATGATCTCGTCGGTGGGCTGGTCGGCCCAGTCGGCGGTGTTCTTGGAGTGCAGCCACAGGTCGTAGGCGACGTCGAGCGTGCCGGGGTTGCTGCTGAGCGAGAAGTCCCAGGTCGTCTTCACCGGCTTGCGGTCGCCGACCCGGATCGGGAGGCCGGTGGTCGCCTTGTCGACCTTCCAGCCCCAGTGCCAGCCGAGGACGGTACTCGCGTACGACTTCACGTCCGCGTCGGTGCCCTTGCCGTTGTTGGCCCAGCTGAAGGACGTGCCCCACGAAATGGTGGACCCCGCCTGGGAGTTGTCCCAGACGCACTGGCTTCCGGTGGCCTTGTCCTGGCCCCAGAGGTTGTTGTTCACGTAGTACTTGCCGAGCGTGACGGTGTCGAAGGCCCCGCACTTCTTGCTCGTCTCGCCCGCCTGCGCGACGGTCACACCGGCGAGCGCCGTGAGCGCGACCGAGGCGGCGGCCAGCACCTTCGCCTTCTTCGAGAGACGGGGTCTGCGGTGTTGCATCGGGGGTCCTTCCGGGGGACGGTTCGTCTACGGCCCGTCAGCGGCCGCTACGACCTCTCAGTGGCCGCCGGGCTGCCCGGAGGTTGCCTTCCGCGCGCGGGGAATCTCTTGCAGTCCGATGTTCGCAGAAAGTGTCGAAGCGCTTCGACAACCTATGGACACCCACACCGCCTGAAGCTAATGTCGAACCACCCTCACTCGCCCTTGTCAGCAACGCGCACTGTCGAAGCGCTTCACAAAGCTTGGAGAGCTGGATGGTCACCCTCGCCGAGGTCGCCCAGCACGCCGGAGTCTCGGCGAGCACGGTGAGCTATGTCCTCAGCGGCAAGCGGTCCATCTCCGGAGCCACCCGGCAGCGGGTCGAGCAGAGCATCCGCGAGCTGGGCTACCACCCGAACGCGGGCGCCCGCGCCCTGGCCAGCAGCAGGTCGAACATCATCGCGCTGATGGTGCCGCTGCGCACGGACATGTACGTACCGGTGATGATGGAGATCGCCATCGCCGTGGCGACCACCGCCCGGCTGCACGGCTACGACGTGCTGCTGCTCACCGGCGAGGAGGGCCCCGACGCGGTCCGCCGGGTCACCGGCAGCGGGCTCGCCGACGCGATGATCCTGATGGACGTCGAACTCGCCGACGAGCGGCTGCCGTTGCTGCGCGGCACCGACCAGCCCTCCGTACTCATCGGCCTTCCCGCCGACACCACCGGACTGACCTGTGTCGACCTCGACTTCGGGGCGACCGGCGCGCTGTGCGTCGAGCACCTCGCGAAGCTCGGTCACCACGACATCGCTGTCATCGGCGAGGCGCCCGCGGTCTATGAGCGGCACACCGGTTTCGCCGAGCGCACCCTCGACGGACTCCGGTCCCGCGCACGGGAGTTGGACCTCCGGGTGCTGCACCGGCCGTGCGAGGGCGGGTACGACGCGATGGCGGTGACACTGGCCCGGATCTTCGACGAGCGCCCCGGCACCACGGGCTTCGTCGTGCAGAACGAGTCGGCGGTCGAGCCGCTGCTCGCGCTGCTGCGCCAGCAGGGCCGGGCCGTGCCGGAGGACGTGTCGGTGGTCGCGGTCTGCCCCGACCAGGTCGCCACCCAGGCCTCGGTGCGGCTGACGTCCGTCGCCATCCCCGCGCAGGAGATGGGCCGTTACGCCGTGGAGCACCTGGTGGCCAAACTGGACGGCCGCGGCAGTGACGAAGTCGTGCTGATCGCACCGGAGTTGACGGTGCGGGCGAGTACGGGGCCGGCGCCGTCAGCTTCTTGACCAGCCACGCTCCACGTGTTTGTGCGGTTACCCCCTGCCTGCTTTCCTCCAGGAGCACTCCTCGTGAATCAGCCTGCCGTAATCCAGTCCGAGGTCAGTCTCGCGCAGTCCTCCCCCACCGTCGGAACGTTCCGTGAGAGGGACGGCGCGCTGGAGTGGAGCGGGCGTCAGGAGACCGTGCGGATCGAGCCCTGGGGTCCGGACGCGGTCCGGGTCCGGGCCCGGCTCGGCGGACCGATCCTCGACGGGCTCCCCGGTGCTCTTCTCGACGAACCTCCAGCCGCGGACGGCTCGGTCAAGATCGGCGACGGTGAAGCGCAGCTGACCGTCGGCGAGTTGACCGTCCTCATCGACGCCGAGGGCCTGATCCGCTTTCTGCGTACCGAGGACTCCGCCGAACTCCTCGCGGAGGCCCGCGCCCACTTCTGGTGGCCCGGCTCGCGGCTCTACACGGCGGTCGGCAACGGCCACCACCGCCTGGAGCAGCGCTTCGCCGCCTACGAGGACGAGAAGCTGTACGGCCTCGGGCAGCACCAGCACGGGCAGTTGGACCAGAAGGGGCTGGTCCTCGACCTGGTCCAGCGCAACGCCGAGGTCGGCATCCCGGTGCTCGTCTCCAGCCGTGGCTACACGCTGCTGTGGAACAACCCGGCGATCGGCCGGGTGGAGCTGGCCGGCAACGGCACACGCTGGGTGGCCGATTCGGCCCGGCAGATCGACTACTGGATCACCGCCGGCGATCCGGCCGACGGCCAGCGCCGCTACAGCGCGGTGACGGGCCGTACGCCGATGCTGCCGAAGTGGGCGGCGGGCTTCTGGCAGTGCAAGCTGCGCTACCGCACCCAGGCCGAACTCCTCGCCGTGGCACGGGAGTACAAGCGCCGAGAGTTGCCGTTGTCGGCAATCGTCTGCGACTTCTTCCACTGGACGCACCTGGGCGACTGGAAGTTCGACCCGGCGGAGTGGCCCGACCCGGCGGCCATGGTGCGTGAACTCGACGAGCTGGGCGTGAAGTTGGTGGTGAGCGTCTGGCCGTCGGTGTCGCCGCTGAGCGAGAACCACTCGGTGCTGGAGCAGCGCGGGTTCCTGATCGGCACGCAGTACGGGCCGATGGCCCACGCCGACTGGCCGGACAAGGGCGTCGCGTCGACCGTCCAGGTCGCCTTCTACGACGCCACCAACCCCGGGGCCCGCGAGTTCCTGTGGTCGAAAATCCGCGACAACTACCTTGTGCCGTACGGCATCACGGCTTTCTGGCTGGACGCCTGCGAGCCGGAGCTGAAGCCGGGCTTCCAGGAGAACCTGCGCTACTGGGCGGGCCCCGGCCTGGAGGTCGGCAACAGCTATCCGGCCGAGAACTCCCGCACGTTCCACGAAGGACTGCTGTCCGAGGGGGAATCGGAGATCATCACCCTCAACCGCTCGGCGTGGGCGGGCAGTCAGCGCTACGGCGCCGCGCTGTGGTCGGGTGACATCGGCACCGACTTCCCGACCCTGCGCCGTCAGATAGCGGCGGGCCTCAACACCGCACTGTCCGGCATCCCTTGGTGGAACACGGACATCGGCGGCTTCCACGGCGGCGACCCTGACGACCCGGCGTACCAGGAAGTCATGGTCCGCTGGTTTCAGTTCGGCGCACTGTCCCCGCTGATGCGCCTGCACGGCTTCCGCGACCCGGGCATGCCGCTCGGCCCCGACATGACGGGCGGCCCCAACGAGGTCTGGTCGTACGGCGATCGGGCCCTCCCCGTTCTGGAGAAGTACCTGCGGCTGCGCGAACGTCTGCGGCCCTACGTCCTCGATGTGATGCGGGCCGCGCACGAGGAGGGGCTGCCGGTGATGCGGCCGCTGTTCCTGGAGTTCCCCGCGGACCCGGCGGCCTGGTCGGTGGACGACGCGTATCTCTTCGGCCCCGACCTGCTGGTCGCCCCGGTCCTGACGGCGGGCGCGACGGCCCGTACGGCCTATCTACCGGCGGGCGCCTGGTGGACGGACGCGTGGACGGGCGAGACGTACGAGGGCGGCACGGCCGTGACGGTCGACGCCCCGCTGGACCGTATCCCGCTGTTCCTGCGGGACGGGGCGACGCTGCCGATCGCGGAGTAGCGAAGTGGTCTCCTCCGGAGGGGAGTTGGGCCTCTCCTCCGGGCGGCCCCGCCGGCCGTGACGCTTCCGTAGTGCGGAACTGTGGGCTCCGTCACAGCCGTGCCGATCTTGTTCTGGTGGACTCCTGGGATGGTCTTGCGCAAGCTCGCCGGGGCGGCGGGCCTGGCCGCGTTCGCCCTGTATCTGTGGGGTCTGCTCTACGTGCTGGGCGCACTCCTGCAGGCCGGGGACGGCGGCGCCGATTCCTCGCCGATACTGCCCTGTCGTACGACCAACGGACAGGAGGGCGGGCCGGAGGACCCCAGGGCCGCCCAAGTCGTGGACTACTCCGTGGACTTCGTCCCGCTCAGGTTCGTCTGCGAGACGACGGGCGGGGGAAGCTATGTCACCCGCACGGTTCCCGGATACGTCAACCCGGCCGTGGGCGGCCTCGTGCTCACGGCTCTCGGCTGCTGGGTCGCCGCGCTCGTCGTCGCGGAGCCGCCCGGCCCCCGCGGTGTGCGGGGACCGGGCGGCTGAGCGCGGTGCCGGGGTGGGTCAACTGCTGGTGACGCTCTCGCTGTTGGTGGTGAAGGCGAGGCCGCCGGACGAGGACGTGATCTCGAAGCCGAACTGCAGGTCCCCGATGGTCACATTGCCGAACCAGCCCTTGGTGTCCTTGATCCACTTGAGGATCGGCAGGATGTCGATCGTGCCGGACGAGGAGTTGGAGCTGCGCACGAACGAGAACACGTCGTTGCTGCCGTTGTTGCCCTTGTAGACGGTCCAGGTGGAACCGCCCAGCGTCAGACTGCCCTGTGAGGTGCCGAGCGGACCGACCGCGCCGGTCTTGTTGACCCAGAGCATGATCTCGTAGGCGTAGTTGGTGTCCCAGATGTCGTACGACGTGTTGTACGCGCCCGACGACGGGACCGTGACGTTGTAGCTGCTCTTGAGCGAAGCGAGCGAGGTGATCGACTTGCCGATCACCTTCTTGGCGTTGGGATAGGCCTTGATGCCGCCGGTGTTGGGGTGGTTGGCGGTAACTCCCCAGTTGGTACCGGAGTTGGCCCAGATGCACTGGGTGCCGGCGCCGGAGCCCCAGATGTCGTTGTAGAGCGTGTAGCCGTTCAGGGTCGTGCTGCCCCACTGGTCGCAGGAGCTCCAGACGGCGGCGGAGGCGGGGGCCGAGGCGAGGCCGACGGTGGCGCCGAGCGCGAGTGCGGGGGCCAGCAGGGCCATAACCAGCCTGCTGCGGGTGCGTGTTGCCATGGTGTCCCTTCCATGGGTGGGGGGAGTTGCGTGTGGCTACCGCGCCCCCAGGGTGAGGACGCGGTCTTCTCCGGCGACGAGTTCGAGCGGCTGAGTGCCGGAGGAAGTCCGCAGTTCGACGCGGTGGGTGCGGGAGGGGCGGAGGACCGCGACGGCCGAGTCCGGCGTCCAGGTCAGATCCAGCACCGCCCCGAACCTCGTACGTACGCCGGTGAGTTGGCCCTGCGGATACGCCGCCGGCAGCGCGGGCAGCAGGAC
This sequence comes from Streptomyces sp. NPDC050548, assembly GCF_044457385.1. NCBI lineage: Bacteria > Bacillati > Actinomycetota > Actinomycetes > Kitasatosporales > Streptomycetaceae > Streptomyces > Streptomyces sp. NPDC050548. The sequence continues at coordinate 454,239 of NZ_JBITGV010000004.1, read as the reverse complement.
CAGCCGGTCCGGCGTCGACTGCACCAGCGTCTCGATCAGCACACCGGGCAGGGTGTGTGCGGCGTCCGCGTTGTAGACATCGCGGTTCGGGTAGTGCGCGCTCATCAGCGAGACGTGGAAGAAGTCACCGTCGAGGACCTGGCCGAGGGCGTGCGCGACCCGTTCGCCGTCGCGGAGGCGGGCGGCGACGAGCGCGTGGTGGAGATGTCCGTGCGCCGAGTCGTTCTCGGCGCCCCGGAGTTGGAGGGCACGGTGGGCTGCGGCCGCGAGGCGCGGGGTGTCGTAGGGGTTGATCTCGTCGAGGGGCCAGACGCCGTAGAGGTGGCTGAGGTGGCGGTGGTCGTAGGTGTCGTCGAGACCGGGCCAGGCCCATTCGGCCAGCGCGCCTTCGGAGTTGACGCGGTGCGGCGGGAGCCGGTCGGCGAGGGCACGCCAGCGGTCGGCCTCCGGGGTGCCCGGATGGTAGTCGGCGGCGGTGCGCAGCGCGTGCCGGGCGGCGGAGAGGTCCATCGCCGCGTTGATGGCACCCCAACTGCCGTTCGCGGGACGGTTCTCGGGCGAGTAGGAGGGGACGAGGACCAGTTGACCGTGGGGGTCGGTGCGTTCGGTGCGTTCGGTGCGTTCGGTGCGCTTGCTCGTGAGGAAGTCCTCGTAGAACAGGGCGACTTCGGCGAGTGTGGCGGCGGTGCGCGGGTCTCGTTCACCGCGGGTCTCGTCGTGGTCGACGAGCGGCTTGAGCAGCCAGTCGGCGCCCGCGGTCCACAGGTGCAGCGGGTACTCACGGCTGAAGTGGTACGACAGCCCGGACTCGCCGTCGGTGTGCGCGGGCGCGACGACTCCCCGGGCGCCGAAGACGGCGCGGGCGTTCTCCCGCCAGTCGTCGAGCTGACGGTGGATCAGGGAGGCGAGGGCGTCGGTGACTTCGGGGAGGGCGGCGCTGGCGGCGGAGGCGGTCTGGAGGTTGAGGTTCGCGTCGTTGGTGAACGCCCCGGACCATGCCGTGTTCCAGTCGCCGGTCCACAGTCCGGTGAGGCGGGGCGGCAGCAGGCCGCTGGATGAGAGGAGGTGGTAGCGGCCGGCGGCGAAGAGGCGTTCCAGGAGGGCGGAGCTGGTGGGCCGCTTGAGCAACTCGGAGCCGGGGAGGGCGCGTTCGGTGGTGTCGGCGCGGAGGTCGAGGGTGACGCGGGCGTAGGCCGTGCGGTGGAGGGTGAGGTGCCGGTCGAGGAGGGTGTCGTAGGGCTGCCCTTCGTCGACCTGCCGTTCGTCGGGCAGCAGGGCGCGTAGGGCGCGGGTCTCCGCCGCGACGTCCAGTTCGCCGGTGTGGCGTCGTACGCGGGTGAGGAGCAGGACCTCGGTGGCGCCGGTGATACGAACTCCGGTCGGCGCGAGTCGAGTTGTGCCGCCGGTGACCACGGCCAGGGTCACCCCGGTGTAGGCGCGGTCGCTGTCGGGATAGCGGACACGCAGGTTGAGCAGGACGCCGTCGGAGGTGAGGAACGTACCGTGGCCGACGACCAACCCCGCCGGTGCGCCGGGGAGTTCGTGCTCCTGGGCGAGGTCGAGGGTGAGGTCGGCCGCGGTGACGTGCTGGACGATCACATCGTCGGCGCGGGAGACGAAGACGCGGCTGCGCCGGTCGCCGCGATGGGCGGTGACCTCACCGGTGGTGAAGTCGACGGAGCGGCGGTAGTCGCGTTCCGCGCCGGCGGTAGTCGGCCGTCCGCGCAGTCGGGTCTGAAAGGCCGGGTGGAAGGGCTGGACCCACTGGAGCGGACGCCCGTCCGTGAAGTCCTCGGCGGCGGTGAGATCACCGGCGAGCAACCGGTCCTGGAGCGCGGGGAGTTGGGCGGCGAGACGCGGGGGCCGGGCGTGCTCGGCGCCGTTCGGGCGGACGAGGGTGTGATGAGTGACGATGACCCGGTCATCATCCGGATCACCGAACACGAGGACGCCGTGCCGACCGTTACCACTGAGGTAGGCGTCCTCCCAGCGGGCGGCGGGGACGGGTTCCCAGGTGCCGTGGCGGGGGGTGGTGGTGGGTGTGGGGTCGGCGGACTCGCGTGTCTCGGGCACGGCTCCGCTGGACGCGTGCCCTTCGGGCGCGGCTCCGCCGGATCCGCGCGCCTCGGGCGTGGCTCCGCCCGGTCTGCGCGTCTCGGGCGCGGCTGCACTGGACGTGCGCGCTCCGGCCGCCGCTCCACCGGATCCGCGCGCCCCGGACCCGGCCTCACCGAACCCGCGCGCCTCGGGCACCGCTCCAACGGACCCGCGCGTCTCGGGCACCGCCCCACCGAATCCGCGTGCCTCGGGCACCGCCCCACCGGGCCTGTGTCCCTCGGGCGTGGGTCTGCCGGATCTGCATGTCTCGGGCACG
>NZ_JBITGV010000004.1:140758-451771 GCF_044457385.1 Streptomyces sp. NPDC050548 | reverse complement strand
GCCACACAGGACGTGTGTGCCCCGGCCACCACACCACCGGACCCGCGCGCCCCGGACCCGGCCTCACCGAACCCGCGCGCCTCGGGCACCGCTCCAACGGACCCGCGCACCTCGGGCACCGCCCCACCGAATCCGCGTGCCTCGGGCACCGCCCCACCGGGCCTGTGTCCCTCGGGCGTGGGTCTGCCGGATCTGCATGTCTCGGGCACGGCCACACAGGACGTGTGTGCCCCGGCCACCACACCACCGGACCCGCGCGCCCCGGACCCGGCCTCACCGAACCCGCGCGCCTCGGGCACCGCTCCACCGGACCCGCGCACCTCGGGCAGCGCTCCACCGGGCCTGTGTCCCTCGGGCGCGGCTCCGCCGGACCCGGGCGCCCCGGACCCGGCTGCACCGGACGTGCGTGCCCCGGCCACCGCTCCACCAGACCCACGCGCCCCGGCCACCGCTCCACCAGACCCGCCCGGCGCCTCGGGCACGCCTCCACCAGACCCGGCTCCGCCCGTCATGGCCGTAGCACCGCTACGCCGTAGCGGCCGAGGACGAGTTCGTCCTCGACGGTCGTGCCGGTGAGCAAGTCGGCGTGTGTGCCGGGGACTTGTACGGTCACCGGTTCGCGTCCGTGGTTGAGCAGGAACAGCAGCTCGCCGCGGCGTACGGCCTCGACGCCCGCCGGAAGGCCTTCGAGTACCGGGCGGACGCCCGCCTCGGCGGCGACCCGGGCGAGCAGGGCGCGGAGCGCGTACGGCTCGGGGAGTGTGGAGACGTACCAGGCGCTGCCCTTGCGCAGCACGGCCGGCAGGCCGTCCAACTCCCCGCCCTTGTAAGGGATCGCCTCGTCGGCGGCGCCGTCCTCGGGCTCGATCTCCTCCGACCAGAGCGTCCCGCGGAAGCCCTCGCACTCGACGGTCTCCCCCGGGTCCAGCGGCCACCACTCGTGCAGGGTGCGGATGCCGAAGAGGCCGCGGAGGCGGGCGTCCATGCCGCCGGGACGGACGCGGTCGTCCTCGTCGGCGATGCCGGTGAGGAAGCCGCAGACGAGGGTGCCGCCGCCGCGGACGTAGGCGAGGAGGTTGTCGATCGCGGTGTCGGTAAGGAGGTAGAGCTGCGGGACGACGACCAACTCGTAGGCGGACAGGTCGTGTTCGGGGTGGGCGAAGTCGGTGGTGAGGTGGGACTCCCAGAGGGCGCGGTGCCAGGCGCGGACGACCTCGGGGTGGTCGACCTCGGTGGAGAGTCGGCCGTCCTGGGTACCGGCCCACCAGGCGTGCCAGTCGTGCAGGATCGCGATGTCAGAGGTGATGTGAGTGTCCGTCACCTCGGAGCCGATGCGGACGAGTTCGGCGCCGAGCTGCTTGACCTCCTGGAAGGTACGGCCCCGCTCCCCCGCGTGACTGAGCATCCCGGAGTGGAACTTCTCGGCGCCCTGCCGGGATTGGCGCCACTGGAAGTAGCAGACGGCGTCGGCGCCACGGGCCACGGCCTGGAGGGACCAGAGGCGGTTGAGGCCGCGCGGCTTCGGGTGGTTCACCCCGCGCCAGTTGACCGGTCCGGCCGCCTGTTCCATGAGCATCCAGGGGCCGCGCGCCTGGGAGCGGGTCAAGTCCTGGATCAGGGCGGCACTTTGGGCGCCAAGCGGATCACGCGGATCGGGATAGAGGTCGACCGAGACGACGTCCTCCTCCTCGGCCCAACGCCAGGCGTCCTGGCCGACCCACAGCGGCATGAAGTTGGTGGTGACCGGGATGTGCGGGGTGTGCCGGCGGACGATGTCGCGCTCGGCGGTGTAGCACTCCAGCAGCATGTCTGAGGTGAAGCGCCGGAAGTCGAGCACATGGGTGGGGTTGTTGAGGTAGTGGGCGTGGCGCGGGGGCAGGACGCCGTCCCAGGTGTCGTAACCCTGGCTCCAGAATGCCGTGCCCCAGGCCGAGTTGAGGGCGTCGAGCGTGCCGTACCGCGCGCGCAGCCAGCGGCGGAAGGCGACGGCGGCCTCGTCGCCGTAGTCGAAGGTGCAGTACTCGTTGTTGATGTGCCACATCGTGAGGGCGGGGTGGCCGGCGTAACGGGCGGCCAGGGCCTCGGTGATGGCGGCGGCGTGGTGGCGGTAGACGGCGCTGGAGTGGGAGAAGTGCTGGCGTCCGCCCCACCATTCGATACGGCCGTCGGCATCCCGGGGCAGGGTCTCCGGGTGGAGGCGGCCGAGCCACGGCGGCGGGGACGAGGTGGGCGTGGCGAGCACGACCCCGATCCCGTTGTCGTGCATCAGATCCATCAGCCGGTCCAGCCAGCCGAACTCCCTTGCCCCCGGCTCGGGTTCGAGCTTGGCCCAGGAGAAGACTCCGAGGGTGACGGAGTTGACGCCGGCCTCCTTCATCAACCGGACGTCGTCCTGCCAGGTCTCCTCGGGCCACTGTTCGGGGTTGTAGTCGCCGCCGAAGAGGACGCGGCCACGGGTGGCGTCACCGAGCTGAGGCATCAGATCCGCTCCCCGTACTGGATGCCGCGCCCGTTGGTGGCGAGGTATACGCGGCCGTACACGCGCGGGTCACCGACGATGCACTGCCCGGTCCAACCCCACTGGTGCTGGTCGTCGTTGATCCGCACCCAGGTCTTGGCCTCGTCGTCGGAGCGGTAGACGGCGGTGATGGCCTCGGTGGAGCCGACCTGGTAGATCGCCGGGTAGTCGGCGCCGGGGGCGGGTCTGCCGAAGCCGAGGGTGTAGGAGGCCCAGCAGCTGGCGACCTTGCTGAAGCTCGCGCCACCGTCGACGGACCGGTAGAGACCGTTCCACTTCACGCTCAGCCACAGGTCACCGGACCTGCCGGGGGCCGCGACCAGCTGGAACTGGCTGTCCCCGGCGGGCAGTCCGCCCGCACGCGCAGTGAACGAGAGGCCACTGTCAGTGCTGGCGTATAGCGTTCCTGTGTCGGTGTCGTATGCGTAGAAGAGCGTCGGGTCGGCCGGGTCGGCGACCGGCGTGGCGCCCTTCGGGAAGGAGGAGATCTCGGTCCAGGTCGCGCCGTTGTCCGCCGAGCGGTGAGCCGGGTACTTCGTGCCGTCCCAGTGCACGAAGGACCACAGCAGCGTACCGCCGTCGGCGCCGGCGGCGATCGGCCCCGGTGCGTCGTGGGCGATGGAGGGCTGGGCAGCGAAGGGCGCCCAGGTCCGGCCGCCGTCGCCCGAGTGGGCACCGTTGCCGTTGTCGCCCCAGCCCGTGCGGACGACATACGCCGGCCTGCCCGCGGCCTGCGCGATCCCCGTCGCCGACCCGAACACGGGGTTCGTCGCCATGCCGCGCGATGGAGACGCCGTGAGCCGCTCGTGGTACATCACGCCGATGTCCCGCGAGGCGCTGATCAGGTGTGCCTCCCCGACCGGGGGCGAGATCAGCTGGATCACGGACGTCTCCTCCAGGCCACGGATCCGCGGTGCCCAGTGCGTGAGGTCGCGGGTGCCGTAGAGCGTGGCGCCGGTGCCGTAGACGACGTGCTTCGAGTCGTACGGGTCGACGGCGACGGCCTGGATCCACCAGCCGAACTTCGGCTGGTCAGCACCCCACTTGAGGAAAGGAGTCTCGGACACGTCGAAGACAGCGGAGTCCTTGAGGGACGTCCAGGTGAGGCCACCGTCGGTGGTCCGGTACAGGGTGTCGACGGCCGCCCAGCGGTTGTTGGTGGAGACGACGACTGTCCCCGCACGACGGGCGTCGACGGCGACCCCGCCGTAGCCGAAGGTGTCGCTGCCGCCGGGCTGGACGGGGGTGACGTCCGCCCAGCGCCCGGTGGCGGGCGCGAGCCTGTGCACACTGCCTGCGGACTGCCCGTTGGGCCCGGCGGCGTCGGCGTACGTCACGTACAGCTCGCGGGCGCGGGCGTCGTACGCGGCACGGATCGGGACCTTGGCGGAGGTGCCGGTGGGCTGCCCGGGGACGGCCTCCCACTTGCTGCCGTCCGTGGTGCGGTAGAGGTTGACGGCGGTCGCGCTCCCGTCGCCGTCACCCCACCCTGCGTAGACGGCACGACCGACGGCGACGAGGAAGGTCACGCCCTGGCCACTCTGACTGACGGTCGCCGGGAAGCCGGTCACGGCCGCCCAAGTGGCGCCCCGGTCGGCCGACTTGAGCAGTCCGTCGTGCCGAGTGCCGAGCCACAGGGTGTCACTGTCACGCGGGTCGACGAGCAGCCGCTCCCCGGCCCCGCGCCCGTCCTCGTTGCCACCGAGCTTCACGGCGAGGTCGGTACGGGTCCAGGTGGCACCGCGGTCCTCGGAGCGCAGGATCGCTCCGTTGCTCGCCCAGGACTGGGCGTAGGTGCCGACGGCGAGGTACAGCCGATTCGGATGCGCCGGATCGACGGCGAGGGCTTCCACCCCGAGGAGATTCCAGTCGTCCCAGCCGAGTTGATCGGTGAGGGGGATCCAGCGGGCGGTCCGGTCGTCCCAGCGGTAGGCGCCACCGATGTCGGTACGGGCGTAGGCGAGGCCGCGCACGGAGGGGTGGAAGAGAACACCGGTGACGAAGCCGGTGCCGCCGATGGCGGCGTTGCGCCAGCGGTAGGAAGGGGTGGCTGCCGCTGCGTGCGCCGTGGTGGTGACGCCCGGCACGGTGGTGAGCGCGGCGGCTGCCGCGGTCCCGGCAAGAACGGCCCGGCGGCTCAGTCGGGACGCAAGCATGCACATACCTCGCTGTATGAGATGGGGTGAGGAGACTTGCTTTTGAGGGGCGCGGGGAACTGCGCGACCAGCCCCCACCCACCCGCAGCCAAAACACAACCGATTCAGCCCTTGACCGCTCCCGTCAACATCCCCTTCTTGAAATGCCGCTGCACAAACGGCGACAGCACAGCCACCGGCAACAAAGCCATCACCATGACCGCCATCTGCACAGCCAGCCCCGACAACTCCCCCGTCTTGATCGCCTGGCCCAGGCCCACCGGCGCCTCCTGCTTCTGCACCAGCTGGATCATGACGTTCTGCAGCGGCATCATGTCCTGGTCGTTGAGATACAGAGACGCGTTGAACCAGGCGCTCCAATAACCCACGGCGTAGAACAGCGTGATGACGGCCAGCACCGCACGCGACAAGGGCATGACGACCTGCCAGAGAATCCGGAAGTCACTGGCGCCGTCGATCCGTGCGCTGTCGACGAGTTCCTGCGGAATACCCATGAAGAACCCGCGCAGCACAAGGATGTTGAAGACACTCAGCGCACTCGGCAGGATCAACGCCAGATAGCTGTCGGTCAGGCCCAGCGACTGCACCAGCAGGTACGTCGGGATGAGCCCGGCGCTGAAGAACATCGTGGCGAGCAGCAGCATCAGGATCCACCGGTGCCCGAGCGAGCCGATACGCGAGAGGCCGTAGGCACACAGCACGGAAACCGTCATCGAGAACGCCGTGCCGACGACCGTGATGAGGATGCTGATGACCGCCGCGCGAGTGACCTGGCCGCCGCTGAGGAGTTCCTTGTACGCGACGAAGGTGATGCCCTTGGGCACCATGACCAGGCCGCCCGCCTGGTCGATGGTCTTGCGGGAGGAGAGGCTGGTGACGAGGACGATCCAGAGCGGGAAGAGGATGCCGAGGCAGGCGAGGGTGAGGACGAGTCCTTTGCCGGCGAGCCCGGCCTTGCTCGGTTCCTCCTCCCAGGTCGGGCGGGGCGGCGCGGCCCAACGGCCCGGCTGTCGTACGGACTTGGCGGGCTCGACAGGTTTGTCGATGACGGCGGTCATTTCTTGTACACCCCCTGCTCACCCATGAGGTGGGCCACTTTGTTCGCGGCGAGGACCAGGCCGAGGCTGATCACGCCCTTGACGAGTCCGGCTGCCGCCGCGTAGCCGAAGTCCTGGTTGCGGACGCCGTTCCACCAGACGAAGGTGTCGAGGACCTCCGCCGCTCCCGGTCCCACGGCGTCGCGCTGGAGCAGGATCTGTTCGAAGCCGACGGTCAGCGCATCGCCCACGCGGAGCACCAGCAGCAGCGCGATGACCGGGCGAAGCGCGGGCAGCGTGACGTGCCACATGCGGCGCCAGCGGCCGGCGCCGTCCATCGCGGCGGCCTCGTAGAGGTCGGGACTGACCGAGGACAGCGCGGCGAGGAAGACGATGATCCCCCAGCCCGCGTCCTTCCACACGCTCTGCGCGGTGACCAGGAACTTGAACGTGTCGGGGTCGGTCATCACGTCGAGGCCGTCGAAGCCGTGCTGCCGCAGCAGTTGCGAGAACAGCCCTGCTCCGCCCAGGAGTTGCTGGAAGACGGCGATGACCAGCACCCAGGAGAAGAAGTGCGGGAGGTAGAGGATGGCCTGGGAGAGCGCCCGGACCCGGGGCCTGACCACGCTGTTGATGAGCAGCGCGAGCAGGATCGGGATCGGGAAGAACAGGATCAGCTGGAGGAAGAACAGGACGAGTGTGTTCTGTACGGCGCTCCAGAACGCGGAGTCCGCGAAGATCTGCTGGAAGTTCTCCAGGCCGACCCAGGGGCTGTGCAGCATCGAGACGATGCCGTTGTCACTGGCGTAGGGGTCGTAGTCCTCGAAGGCGACGATGTTGCCCAGGATCGGCAGGTAGTTGAAGACCAGGATGAGCAGGACGGCCGGCATGGTCATCAGGAGCAGGACGCGGTCACGTCTGAACCTGAGGCGCCAACTCAGCTTTCCCTTGGGGCGGTTGGGCCGGGTGCCGGTGGCGCCGCCGGACGCCACCGGGGACTTGCCCGTCGTGTCGGCCTCGGTCCTGCTCCGAGGCACCGTGCTGTGGGACACGGCCGTTCTCCTTGCCTCGGTACCGGGTCAGCTCGTCGCGGTGCCGTTGTCGTCGAGCAACTTCTGGTACCAGGCACGGAGTTGGTCGCCACCCTTGCTCTTCCAGTCCGACACGGCCTGCTGCATGTCGCTGATCTTCTTGCGGCCGCGGGTGATGTCGTCCTCCAGCTGCTCGAAGTCGTTGCCGAGGTTGGTGTAGCGGGAGGGTTCGGTGATCATCTGCCCGTAGAAGCTGGACTTCTTGGTGAACGCGCCCATCCGCTGCTGCCATTCGACCTGTGCCTTGGCGACCTCGGGGAAGTCGGGGTGGGCGATGGTGGCGGCGGGGCTGGCGACCATGACGTAGGCGTTGATGACCTCGTTGTTGCCCTGGTCGGTCTTGGTGGGCACACCGTTCTTGACGGTGTAATGGGTGCCCTCCACGCCGTAGTTGGTGAGCATGTACTCCTTGGTGCCGTATGGCGCGGCGGTGACGTTGGCGACGGCCAGCGCGTCGCGGATCACGGACTCGGAGGCCTTCTTGCTGATGAAGGCGAAGATTCCGGCGGGCTGTTCGGCCCAGAGGTTCGGGTTGCCGCCGTCGTGGCCGAAGATGTCCATGCCCCAGATCTTGTAGGCCGGGTTCTGGGTGGCCTGTTCGGCGGTGCGGCTCCACCACTGCGAGATGTTGTTGGCGTAGATGAGGAACTCGCCGGCCGCGAACTTGGGGCCCGGGTCGGTGGCCGCGCTCTTGCCCAACTTGGCGTCGGGGTGGACGTATCCGGCGGCGAAGAGCTTGCGGGTCCACTCCAGTGCTTCGAGGTACTCGGGGGTCTCGATGCGGTTGATCAGCTTGCCGTCGACGAGGTTCCAGCCGAGCGGCTTCTCGCTGCCCGAGAGCACGCCGAACGCCTGGAAGGCGGTCCACTTCATGTCGAGGCAGGCCCACCGCTTGGCCTTGGCGTTGGTGATCTCCTTGCACAGCGCCATGAACTCGTCGGCGGAGGTGGGGATTTCGTACCCCTCCTTGTCGAAGATGTCCTTGCGGTACAGGGGCACGATGCCGGTGACGTACGGGGACGGCTGGGGCAGGCCGCGCAACTTGCCGCCGAAGACGGAGCGTTGCCAGGCGTCCGTCGGGATCGCCGCGAGGTTCGGGTACTCCTTGATCGCGTCCCCGGAGAGGTAGGGGCCGAGGTCGGCGAACTTGTTGATGATGGCGCTGGGTATCTTGCCGCCCATGTTCCAGCCCGGGATGACCACGACATCGGGGATGTCGCTGGAGGCGAGAACCGCGCCGAGCTTCTGGTCGTAGGTGTTGCCGTCCTGGTTCTGCCAGGCCACGTCGACGCCGATCAGCGCGTTCATCGCCTTGTAGTAGGCGTTGTCGCTCTTCGGCGGGGAGCCCCAGAACGGCGACATGATGGAGACCTTGCCGCCCTTGCCGAGCTTCTTGGGCACCGAGGTCTTCAGGGTCGCGAGGTCGAGCTTGCTGGTGAAGCCGAGCGCGGAACCGTTCTTCGCCGGGATGTCCGGGGTCACCACGTTGTTCGCGACGAAGGCCGGCAGCACCTTCTTGACACCCTTGCCCTGCGAACTCCCCCCGCCCGAGCCGCTGTCCGAGGCGCCGCAGGCGGAGAGCAGCGGTACCCCTCCCGCCACCGCTGCGGCGACGACCGCCGTGGAGGCGAGGAAACTTCTCCGGCTGGGAGCGGAGGCGGCGGAGGCGTTCGGCGTCATTGCGTCAACCCTTCATGGCGCACCAGGACACCCGGCGGTGGAGCCGTCGGCTGCGGTGTCTTGAGTGGAACAGAGCACTTAGTCGAAGCGCTTCGATGTTGCTGCGAGGTTAAGTGAACGCCCTTGGGTGCACAAGGGTCGCTTCCAAGATTCCTCCGAGGTGTGCGGGGTGACCTGTCCGTATGTGCTGCTTGAAATAACGGTGAAGGTCTCTTGACACCCGCTCCGCATCGAATCAGCATCGAAGCGCTTCGAAAGAGCCGCGCCGCTCCATCGCAAGGGGAACCCCACGTGACCGCACAAACGCCGCCTACGCCGCCTTTCCGCGACCCGCAGCTGCCGTTCGCGAAGCGCATCGACGATCTGCTGGCACGGCTGTCCCCCGACGAGAAGATCGGATTTCTGCACCAGTACGCGCCCGCCGTGGAGCGCCTGGGCGTCGCCGCGTTCCGCACCGGCCAGGAGGCCCTGCACGGGGTGGCCTGGATGGGCCCGGCGACGGTCTTCCCGCAGGCGGTGGGCCTGGGCGCGACCTGGAACGAGGACCTCGTACGCCGGGTCGGCGACGCGGTGTCCAAGGAGGTCCGCGCGATGCGCGCCCGCGACGACCGCGTCGGCCTCAACGTGTGGGCCCCCACGGTGAACCTGCTGCGCCACCCGCTCTGGGGCCGCAATGAGGAGGGCTACTCGGAGGACCCGAAGCTGACCTCGGCGATCGCCACCTCGTACACGCGCGGCCTGCGCGGCGACCACCCGACGTACTGGCGCACGGCCCCCGTTCTCAAGCACTGGCTGGCCCACAACAACGAGACCGGCCGCGACGTCACGTCGTCCTCCGTCCGCCCGCGCGTGCTGCACGAGTACGACCTGCGCGCGTTCCGCGAGACGGTCGAGGCGGGCGCGGTGGCCGGGGTGATGCCCGCGTACAACCTGGTCAACGGCCGCCCCAACCACGTCTCGCCGTATCTGCGCGAGCAGTTGCGCACCTGGACCGACGAGGACCTCCTGGTCTGCTCGGACGCGGGCGCGCCCTCCAACCTGGTCGACTCCGAGCACTACTTCGACACCCACGAGGAGGCCACGGCGGCCTCGCTGCTCGCCGGCGTGGACAGCTTCACCGACCACGGCACGGACAGCTCGACGATTGTGGCGCGGATCCAAGGCGCCCTGGATCAGGGCCTGTTGACGGAGGCGGACCTCGACGCGGCGGTGCGCCGACAGCTCTCCGTCCGGTTCCGGCTCGGCGAGTTCGACCCGGCGCACGACCCGCACACCGGCACCGAGGACTTCGACACCCCGGCGCACCGGGCCCTCGCCCAGGAGGCCGCCGAACAAGCGGTCGTCCTCCTCAAGAACGCCGACGACCTGCTGCCCCTCGCCCACGACACCCGCCTCGCCGTGGTCGGACTGCTCGCCGACGAGTGCAAACTCGACTGGTACAGCGGCACGTTGATCCACCGCTCCACCCCGCTGGAGGGCCTGTACGAGCGGTTCGGCGCCGAGCGCGTCGAGTTCGCGGAGGGCGTGGACCGGGTCCGGCTGAAAACCTCCCAAGGCGCCTACCTTCACGTCCCGTTGGCGGACGTGCCCGACGAAGTGCGTGGCGCCGAGGGCGCATTGGACCCGGCCCTCCTCGCGGGCCGCACCGACCTCCCCCCGCTCACCACCGACGCCACCGGCACCGAACTCGCGCTCGTCGACTGGGGCGGGGGCGTCCTCACCCTCCGCGCCCCGGACGGCCGTTACCTCTCGGTCGCCGAGGACGGCTACGTGCGCGCCTCCGCCGACCAGCCCGGCGGCTGGGTCGTCCAGGAGACATTCCGCCTGGAACCCCACGAGAACGGTCACCTCCTGCTGCACATCGGTACGGGTCGCCACGTCTCTGTCGCCGCCGACGGCGTGAAGGTTGCCGAAGAAGGCGCGGAAGTTTTCGAATTGCTGATCGTCGAGCGCGGCGAGGACGCGGTGGCCCGGGTCGCCGAGGCGGCCGACGTGGTGCTCGTCGTCGCCGGCAACGACCCGCACATCAACGGCCGCGAGACCGAGGACCGTACGACGCTCGAACTCCCGCCCCAGCAGCAGCGCTTGCTGCGCGCGGCCCGCACCGCGAACCCGAACACGGTCCTGGCCCTGGTCTCGGCGTACCCGTACACGGTCGACCCCTCCGACCTCCCCGGCCTCCCCGCGATCCTGTGGACCGCCCACGGCGGCCAGGCGGCGGGCACCGCCCTGGCCCGCGTCCTCGCCGGCGACGTCTCCCCCGCCGGCCGCCTCCCCCAGACCTGGTACGCCGACGACACCGACCTGCCCGACCTCCTCGACTACGACGTGATCGGCGGCCGCCAGACCTACCTCTACTTCGAGGGCACGCCCCTGTTCCCCTTCGGCCACGGCCTGTCGTACGCGTCCTTCTCCTACGGCGACCTGAGCGCCCGGGCCGAACTCGGCGCGGTGCACGTGTCGTTCACGGTCACCAACACCGGGGACGTGACGGCCGACGAGGTCGCGCAGCTGTACACCCGCGCCGCCGACCCGTCGGTCCCGCGCCCGCGCCGCGAACTGGCCGCACACCGGCGCGTGACCCTCGCCCCGGGCGAGACGGCGGACCTCGCCTTCGAACTCCCGCTGTCCGCCTTCGAGTTCTGGGACGTGGCCCGGGGCGACCACCGCCTCGAACCGGGTCCCTACGACCTCCTCGTCGGCGCCTCCAGCGAGGACATCCGCGTGCGTGCGACGGTGACGCTCGCCGGCGAGCCCGCGGCGCCCCGCGCCGTCCTCCAACACGGCCTGGCCGCCGCCGACTTCGACGAGCAGTCGGGCGGTGAGATCGTCGACCGGACGAAGACGGCGGGCGACGCGGTGACACCGGCGGGCGGCGGCACGGCTCAACTGACCTACCGGAACTGCGACTTCGGCGCCGGGGTCACGGAGGTGACCGTGGAGGTGGCGGGCGAGGGGACCGTAGAACTGTCCCTGGACGGCGGCCCGACACTCGCCCGACTCGCCCTGCCCGCACCCACATCCGGGCCGTACGACTACACCACTCTCGGCGCCGGGATCGTCGTCGAGGGCGTGCACGACGTGCACATCAGGCTGCGCGGCCCATTGCGGCTCGCGCGCGTCGGCTTCTCCGGCTGAGGGTCCGGAAGCAGGCCGACGGAAAATAGGGGCCCGGCACCGGAAGGCATCGGTGCCGGGCCCCTACAGGGAGACTATATGAAAATGGTTACCGTTTACTAGAGTTGGTTCGCTAGAGCGCGAGCCCGGTCAGCACCAGCACCCGCTCGTAGGTGTAGTCGTCCATCGCGAACTTCACGCCCTCGCGGCCGACACCCGACTGCTTGGCACCGCCGTAGGGCATCTGGTCGGCGCGGTAGGACGGGACGTCGCCGATCACGACACCGCCGACCTCAAGGGCTCGGTGGGCGCGGAACGCCACCTGCACGTCGTGGGTGAACACCCCTGCCTGGAGGCCGTACTTGGAGTCGTTGGCGGCGGCGAAGGCGGCGGCCTCGCCGTCCACCTTCGTCACCGTCAGGACCGGCCCGAAGACCTCCTCGCAGGAGATCGTCACGTCGGCCGGTACGTCCGTGAGCACGGTCGGCGCGTACGAGGCGCCGTCGCGCTTGCCGCCCGTGAGGAGAGTGGCGCCGGCGTCGACGGCCTCCTGGACCCATGACTCGACGCGCTGCGCGGCGGCCTCGCTGACCAGCGGGCCGACGTCGGTCTTGGCGTCGGAGGGGTCACCGGTGACCTGGGCTTCCACCGCCGCGACGATGCGCGGGAGCAGCCGGTCGTAGACGGAGGCGTCCACGATGACCCGCTGCACGGAGATGCAGGACTGGCCGCCCTGGTAGTTGGAGAAGGTCGCGATACGGGTCGCGGCCCAGTCGAGGTCGGCGTCGGAGGAGTAGTCTCCGAGGACCACGGCCGCGCCGTTGCCGCCCAGTTCCAGGGTGCAGTGCTTGCGCGGCACCGAGTCCATGATCGCGTAGCCGACCTTCTCCGAACCGGTGAAGGAGATCACCGGCAGCCGCTCGTCCTGGACGAGGGCGGGCATGTGGTCGTTGGCGACCGGCAGGATGCTCCAGGCGCCGGCGGGCAGTTCGGACTCGGCGAGCAGGTCGCCGATGATCAGGCCGGAGAGCGGGGTGGCCGGGGCCGGCTTGAGGATGATCGGCACGCCGGCCGCGATCGCGGGGGCGATCTTGTGGGCGCACAGGTTCAGCGGGAAGTTGAAGGGCGCGATGCCGAGGACGACGCCCTTCGGGAAGCGCCGGGTGAGGGCGAGCCGGCCCTGGCCGCCGGCGTCGGTGTCGAGGCGCTGGGCCTCGCCGCCGTTGAAGCGCCGGGCCTCCTCGGCGGCGAACCGGAACACGGACACGGCCCGGCCGACCTCGCCGCGCGCCCACTTGATCGGCTTGCCGTTCTCGGCGGAGATCAGCTGCGCGATCTCCTCCGTGCGCTCGGCCAGCCGCCGGCTGACGTGGTCGAGGGCGGCGGCGCGGACGTGGGCGGGGGTCGCGGCGAACTCGTCCCGTACGGCGTACGCGGCGGCCACCGCCTCCTCGACCTGGGCGTCGGTCGGCACGCTGACCTTGCCGACGAGGCGTCCGTCCCACGGGGAGGTGACGTCGAAGGTGTCCTCGCCCGTGGCCTGACGGCCGGCGAGCCAGAAGGCGTGGGTGGAAGTCATGTCCCGGCCCTTCCGCGTTGGGGGTGGTCTTGGGGCTTCTCCGTCAACCGTAGGTGCGGGGAGGCCGCGGTGCGTTTAGCCGAGTCGTAGTGGTACCGGACGGGAACACTACAGTTCGGCAGGGCCCGCCCGTCACTCCGCGGCGGCCGTCGCCTTCAGCGCGAGCCACAGCTCCATGCGCACGTCCGGATCGTCCAGCGACCGCCCGAGGATCTCCTCGACCCGCCGCATCCGGTACCGAAGGGTGTGCCGGTGCACCCCGAGGTCGGCCGCCGCCGCGTCCCACTGGCCGTGCCGGGACAGCCACGCCCGCAGCGAGGCGACCAGGTCCCCGCGCCCGGTCGCGTCGTGCTCGGAGAGCGGCCGCAGCAGCCCGTCCGCGAAGGCCCGTACCGCGTCGTCCGCGAGCAACGGCAGCACCGACCCGGCGGCCAGCTGCTCATGCTCGACGAACACCCGCCCGCGCCGCCGGGCCACCGACAGCGCCTGCTCGGCCTGCTTGTAGGCGGCAGCGGCGGCGATGGGCCCGGCCGGTGCGGAGAGCCCGACGACCGGTTCGTCGTCCTCGCCGCCGCCCTGCTCCCGTACGTCGGCGGACGCGCGCTCGGCCTCCAGCGCCGCCGCGTACTCACGGCAGGCGTCGACGGCCGCGCCACCGTCGACGGCGAGCACGACGAGCCGCTCCGCCTCTTGTGGCCCTTCGGGTACGACGAGCACGGCCTCCCCGGAGCGGGCCGCCGCCGACTCCATGACCTCGGCGAGCCCGCCCAGCGGATCGCGGTCCGCACCGGTGCCCTCCCCCACGATCACCCGGAACGGCGCGTCGAGGAGCCCCCCGAACAGCTCCCCGGCGACCGCCCGCGCGTGGTCCGGCTGCCCGGCGAGCAGCATCCGCAGCACCGCCGCGCCGATCCGCTGCTCGGCGGCCTGGAGGGACCGTGAGCGTTCGGTGGTGAGGGTCAGGAGCGCGATCGCCGAGTGGACGGCGTACCGTTCCGCCGTCCCGAGCGCAGCGGCGGTGCCCACCGCGAGGGCGGCCTTCGGCCGTCGTCCGGTGCCGAGGGAGTGCAGTTCGACGCGGTCCTCGTTGTCCGGGCCGCCCACCACGGAGGACGCGGGCGCGGGGCGATCCCGCAGCCGTTCCACGTCCGCCGTGAGCCGGGCGGCCCGGCGGCCGGCCCACTCCGGTGCGGTGGCGACGACGGCGCCGGACGTGTCGTAGAGCGCGGCCCACCCGTCGACCTGCGCGGCGAGCACGGTGAGCAGCCCTTGCGGACCGTCGGCGAGCGCCTGCCTGGTCAGCTCGCGCTGCGCGGCGAACCCTGCCGTGACGGCCCGGTACTGGTCGGCGGCGATGGCGGCGGAGACGGCCTTGCTGATCGCGATGAACGGGGTCCGCCGGGGCACTTCGAGCAGCGGCAGCCCCTCCTCCGCCGCGGTGTCGACCAGCGCCTTCGGGATCTCGTCGTAGTTGACCCCGACGGCGAACCCGAGCCCCACGACCCCCGCCCCCACCAGCCGCCTCACATACCGCCGCATGGCCTTGGGGTCCTCCGCGTCCAGCTTCAACGCGGTGATCAGCAGCAGTTCCCCGCCCTCCATGTACGGCACCGGGTCGGCCAGCTCGCTGACATGGGCCCAGCGCACGGGCACGTCCAGGCGGTCCTCGCCGGCGCGCACGGTGAGTTTGAGCGCGGAGTGGTGGACGAGCGAGGCGAGCGTGGGGGGCATGGGGCCTTCAGGTAGTGCGGCAGGCGGACGGAGGAGGGGCGGTCACGGCGGTCTTTTGGCCGCCGCGTATGAACGGCCCGCTCCGATTCTGCCTCACCGTACGGTCGCGACGCCCCCGTATGTCCGGTTCAGTGCCCCGGGCCGCGCAGATCCACCAGCAGCGGAGGCGCGTGCTCCCCCTTCACGCTGGTCAGCGACAGCACCGCGTGTCCGGCCGGAACGCCGTGCGCCAGCTCGGACGCGGACCAGCGTTCGCGCTCGACCTGGCGGACGGTGACGGCCCGGGCGGTCGGCGCCTTGCCGGTGATCACCCGGCGCAGCATGTGCACGGCCTTGCCGGCCGGGGTCTCCGCGATGATCTGCCGGTCGGTGACGTCCCGTGTCTCGGTCCACTCCTTGCCCCACACCTCGGCGAAGTCCTGCCCGTCCCAGGGGGTCAGTCCGGACAGTGCCATACGGCATCCGGTGGCACCAAGGAGCGGGCCGCGGAGGGGGCGGGGGGCGTCGTCAAGGGTGCGGAGGGTGAGGACCACGCCGGCGTTGGCGGTCCGTAGCCGCTGAATCCCGCGCACGGACTCGGGTGTCACCACTCCACTCGCGTCGTCGATCACCAGACACGCGAACAACGACCGGTCCTCCCGCACCGCCACACTCGCCGTGAACTGCGCGAGCACCAGCCGGGCGAGCATCCGCGAGGCGTCGGCGTGACCGCGGGCGGGGAGGTCGATGCGGACTCGGACGGGGTGGTCGAGGGCCGTGAGCGAGAAGGGCCTCGTCTGCCCGGACGTGTCGAAGAACCCTGCGAAGGCCGGCCGGTCGAGCAGCGCCACCCGGTCCGCGAGCACCGCCGCCACATCGCCGGGATTCCCCAACTGCCGTTCCCGCGCGTCGAGTTCCCGCAGCAGTGAGTCCTGCCCGGTGTCCTCCAGGGCCTTGCGGAGCGCGGCCAGCGGTCCGGGTGCCCCGTCGAGCAGCTGCCGCAGTTCGGGAACGGACGGGAAGCGGCCGTACACCGCCCGGAACGGTCCCAGGAGCTGAGCGAGCACCGTCGTGGAACGGCGGCTGTCGCTGCCCGGGTTCGGATCGGCGAGGTCCCCGACGAGGGCCTCGGCAAGCACGGCCGCGGCCTCGTCCGGGTCGTTGGTCCCGCCGTACAGATCGAGGTCGTAGACGGATTCCGGATTCCCGATGCGTACGACGACGTCGTAGGCGTCGGCCGGGCCGAGCCCCGAGCCGGCCGCGCCGATCACGACGACGGCGGCCCGCCCGGCGAGTGCGTGCAGGCACAGCGACTCGGCGAGCGGCTGGACAACACTGCCGGTCTTTCCCGCACCGACCGGGCCGACGGCGAGCAGGGAGGTGCCCAGCAGCTCGGGGCCGAGGGCGAGGCCGGCGCCGCGATAGGTGTACGGGTTGCGCGGGTCGTCGGCGGTGGTGCCGAGTCGGACCTGTCCGGTGACCAGGTCGTGCCGGGCCAGCCGGGTCGGCAGGTCGCGTTCGCCGGAGGGGTGCAGACAGGCGGCGGCGCCGTCGTTGAGCACGGCGCCGGTGAAGGTGGCGAGGCTGTGCCGACCGCTGCGTACGCCCTGCCAGGCGCGGGTGATCCGGGCGTGGTCCACGTCCCGCATCAGCCCGGCACGGGCCTCTGCGGCCAGCCGCTCGGCGGCGTCGACGGCCCCTGCGGCACGCAGCACCGGCCACTCGGCGGGGTCCTGCTCGGGAGCGGGCGGACGCTCCCGGACGGGAGCGGTCTGCCGCCAGGCGGGGAGACCGTATCGGCGCCAGATCTCGCCCCAGCGGCCGAGCCGACCGACGCCGACCATGATGATCAGGGCGACGATCACGTAGTAGATGTAGGTGGCCACGACGGCGCCGAAAGTGTGCGGCTTGGCCCAGGAGTCAGGGGTCATCGCCCAGAGGGGCAGCATCCACCAGCGGCCGAGGTAGCCGTTCCACAGCAGCGACCAGATCAGCCAGCCGACCAGGAAGGCGATCACGGCACCACTGAACAGCTGGCGTGTCGGGATGCGTTCGGGCTCCTGCCCGGCCCGCGGCCGATGCCCGAAGCGCCACACTCCGAGTGGGGCCTCCGGTCGTGGTGTCCGCAGCCAGGTGAGGAAGGTCGAGCCGTCCGGGAGCGGCGGCACCATCGGCGCCCGTGCCGGCCGCGGCGGCACTCCCGGCACCTCCGCAGGCCCCGCCGGGCGCGGCACAGGATTCGCATGCGTACCCCGTGCGTCCCGCGTCCCGTCGCTGTCCATCGTCCTCGCCCTCGCCCCTTGACCAGCCGTTCCGTGCACCGTCAGCGAGTCAATCTAACGCGCCAGCAAGGGGAGTTCACCGTTTACGCGGCCGGGTCCACGACAAGCGACGCGAACCCGGCACTGTCCACGGCGGACAACCCGCGGCGCCGACACCGCCCACATGGAGCATGCCCACCCCTCGCCCCCGGTCCTAGCCTGCGAGAAAGGAAGAAAAAGAAACAGGAAAGCGCGTAAGCGTCCGCACCACCCCAGGAGCCCCTCATGACCGCACTTCCGCAGGAGCGCCGCGTCGTCACCGCGATCCCCGGCCCGAAGTCCCAGGAGCTGCAGGCCCGCCGTACCGCGGCGGTCGCGGCCGGTGTGGGTTCCGTGCTGCCCGTGTTCACCGCGCGCGCGGGCGGTGGGATCATCGAGGATGTCGACGGGAACCGGTTCATCGACTTCGGTTCCGGTATCGCGGTGACGAGCGTCGGCGCCTCCGCCGAGGCCGTCGTACGCCGTGCCACCGCCCAGCTCGCCGACTTCACCCACACCTGTTTCATGGTCACCCCGTACGAGGGGTATGTGGAGGTCGCCGAGGCGCTCGCCGAGCTGACACCCGGCGACCACGCCAAGAAGTCCGCGCTGTTCAACTCCGGGGCCGAGGCTGTCGAGAATGCCGTGAAGATCGCGCGGGCTTACACCAAGCGGCAGGCCGTCGTCGTGTTCGACCACGGGTACCACGGCCGGACCAACCTCACCATGGCGCTGACCTCGAAGAACATGCCGTACAAGAACGGGTTCGGGCCGTTCGCGCCCGAGGTGTACCGCGTGCCGGTGGCCTACGGCTACCGCTGGTTGACCGGTCCGGAGAACGCCGGTGCCGAGGCTTCCGCGCAGGCCATCGACATGATCAACAAGCAGATCGGGGCCGACAACGTCGCCGCGATCATCATCGAGCCGGTCCTCGGCGAGGGCGGTTTCATCGAGCCGGCGAAGGGCTTCCTGCCCGCGCTGAGCGCGTTCGCCAAGGCCAACGGGATCGTGTTCGTAGCGGATGAGATCCAGTCGGGGTTCTGCCGTACGGGTCAGTGGTTCGCGTGCGAGGACGAGGGTGTCGTCCCGGATCTCATCACGACCGCGAAGGGGATCGCGGGCGGGCTGCCGCTCGCCGCCGTCACCGGGCGCGCCGAGATCATGGACGCCGCGCACGCCGGGGGCCTCGGGGGGACCTACGGCGGCAACCCCGTCGCCTGCGCCGGTGCGCTCGGTGCCATCGAGACCATGAAGGAGCTGGACCTCAACGCCAAGGCCAAGAACATCGAGGCCGTGATGAAGGCCCGGCTCGGTGCCATGGCGGAGAAGTTCGACATCGTCGGCGATGTGCGCGGGCGCGGCGCGATGATCGCCATCGAGCTGGTCAAGGACCGTACGACCAAGGAGCCGAACCCGGAGGCCACGGCCGCGCTCGCCAAGGCCTGCCACCAGGAGGGGCTGCTGGTCCTGACCTGTGGCACCTACGGCAACGTCCTCCGTTTCCTGCCCCCGCTGGTCATCGGGGACGACCTGCTGAGCGAGGGCCTCGACATCATCGAGCAGGCGTTCGCACGCATCTGAGCCACCCTCTCCCGCACTTCCCGGCCACACGGAACCCTCAGCTCCCGCACAGGGGCCGCGCCTCATGCGCCCCACCCGCCCCAGCCCTTTCGTCCCCGATGATTCACAGGCTGGGGCGGCGGGCGTCAGGCCGTGTGAAGAAGGTGTGCGGGGTGCATGACGGGACGCGAATCCGCCTGTCTTCCCTCCAGTCACTGCCGTAGGTTCTACCCAGATGAGAGATACACCCCGCCCACAGGGGACTGTGGGCGACTTCAGGACGAGGCCTCCCCAGCTTCGCCCTGGTCGTGCCCTCGCGCACACAACAGGAGCCTCTGGCTCCGAATCTCCTCACCGATCGGACAGTCGCCCGCCCCAAACCCCCCGGGGCGGCCGGCCCGCCGATCCGGACGGCCGGCCTGGAACTACCCCCCCTGTTCCAGGTCGGCCGACCTCCTTTTTCTGGCTTCTTCTCGCCCTGCCCGCGCTGCTCTTCGCGGTGATCACCTGGCAGGTCGCCGCCGACGGCCCGCTCCTCCGCCTGGACGAGCGCCTGAGCCGCGCACTCGTCCACCCGGACCGCTTCTCCGAACTCCTCGCCGACCTCGGCAACGTCCAGGTCGCGGTACCCGTTCTCGTCGTGGTGCTTGTCTACGTCGCCTGGCGCGGCCGTGTCAGAGGTACGGACCGCTGGTGGGCGGCACCCCTCGCGGCGGCCGTGCTGATGGCCCTGGTCCCGGCGCTGATCGTCCCCGTCAAGGAACTGATCGCCCGCGGCGGCACCCCGGCCGTCCCGCCCGGCACCGGCTACTACCCCTCCGGCCACACGGCCACCGCGATGATCGCGTACGGCGCCTCGACGCTCGTCCTCCTTCCTTGGCTCCGGACGTCGTACGCCCGTCGCGGAGCCGTCGCGATCTGCGTCCTCCTCGTCGCCTGCGTGAGCTTCGGGCTGGTCCGGCGGGGCTACCACTGGCCGCTGGACGTGGTGGCCAGTTGGTGCCTCGGGACCGTGCTGCTCGCCTCGCTGTGCCTGTTTCTCGACCGCTTTCGGAGCGAGCCTCAGCCGAAGTAGCCGTCGAACGTCTTCTGGAACTCCCAGTTCGAGTAGCGGTCCCAGTTGATCGACCAGGTCATCAGGCCGCGCAGGGTCGGCCAGGTGCCGTGGGTCGTGTACGAGCCGCAACTCACCTTCTTCGTCAGGCAGTCCAGGGTCTTCGTGACCTCGGCGGGGGCCACATAGCCGTTGCCCGCGTTGACCGATGCCGGCATGCCGATGGCGATCTGGTCGGGGCGCAGGGCCGGGAACATGTTGGTGGTGTCGCCCGCGACCGGGAAGCCGGTGAGCAGCATGTCGGTCATCGCTATGTGGAAGTCGGCGCCGCCCATGGTGTGGTACTGGTTGTCGAGGCCCATGATCGGGCCCGAGTTGTAGTCCTGGACGTGCAGCAGGGTGAGGTCGTCGCGCAGGGCGTAGATGACGGGCAGATACGCCCCGCACCTCGGGTCCTGGCCGCCGAACTTGCCGGTGCCGTAGAACTGGTAGCCCATCTGCACGAAGAAGGTCTCGGGCGCCATGCTCAGCACGAACTTCGAGCCGTACTTGGCCTTCAGGGTCTTCAGGGCGGCAATCAGGTTGACCACCACGGGAGTTGTGGGGCTCTTGAAGTTCGTGTCGCTCGCGTCCAGCGACAGCGAGTGGCCCTCGAAGTCGATGTCCAGGCCGTCGAGGCCGTAGGTGTCGATGATGTTCGAGACGGATGAAACGAAGGTGTCCCTCGCCGCCGTCGTGGTGAGTTGGACCTGGCCGTTGGCGCCGCCTATGGAGATCAGCACCTTCTTGCCAGCCGCCTGTTTGGCCTTGATCGCGGCCTTGAAGTCGGCGTCGCTCTCGACGTTCGCGCACTCTCCCCCACTCTCGGCTTCGCTCGAGCGGGAGGGGCCCCCATCCGGGCAGCGGTTGAAGCGGATGTCGCCGGAAGTGGCGGAGGTGGGTTCACCGAAGGCCAGGTCGATGACGTCCCAGCTGTCGGGGACGTCGGCCAGGCGGGTGTAGCCGGAGCCGTTGGCGAAGCTCGCGTGCAGGTAGCCGACGAGGGCGTGGGTGGGCAGGCCGGTGGAGGGGCCCGAGCCGGTGGACGTCGTCGCGGTGACCGCTGTCGACTTCGCGGACTCACCCGCGTCGTTGACCGCCGTGACCTGGAAGCTGTACGCCGTCGCGGCCGTCAGACCGCTCACGGTGGCCGAAGTGCCGCTCGCCGTCTGGACTTTCACCCCGTCGCGGTAGATCGCGTAGCTCGTCGCGCCGGTGACGGCGGACCAGGAGAGGGCTACGGAGGAGGAGGTGACGGTGCCAACGGCGAGGCCTGTGGGGGTGGTTGGCGGTTGGCCCGGGTCGACCGCCGGGCCGGTGAGGGAGATGTCGTCGGCGTAGTAGGCGCCGGTGGCGTACCAGCCGTGGGTGTAGATCGTGACCTTGGTGGTGGACGCGCCGGTGGTGAAGCTGGTCGTCAACCGCTGCCAGTCGGGGGCCGATTGGGTCCAGGTGGAGACGTCCGTGGTGCCGGTGCCGCTCGCGCCGAGGTAGACGTAGCTGCCGCGGACGTAACCGGCGAGCGAGTAGGAGGAGTTCGGTTTCACGGTCACCGTCTGCGCGCACTGGGCGTAGTCGTTGCCGGCCGGGGTCGCCTGCAACGCCGAACTGCCGCCGTGCACGGGCGACTTGACGGTCGTACCGCTGCTCGCGGAGCACGACCAGTTGTCGAGGCCGGACTCGAAGCCTCCGTTCTTCGCGAGATCCGCGTCGGCCGCACGGGCGGCCGACGAGAGTGCGGTGATGCCGGGTACGGCCAGCAGGGCGGCCGTGAGCATGGCGAGGACGGCTCTGGAGCGTTCCACAAGTACCTCCGGGCATGGGGGAATTGGAGGGGTGGAGCGCGCCCAATTTGGTCCAGACCAATTGCCGCTGTCAAGACATGCGCTGCCAGGACATCCGGCGACTACCCGTCCATCACTGCCCCTCTTCCCTGGCCAGCCCCGCCGCCGCCTCGTGCATGGCGAGTTCGAGGAGTGCCGGATCGGTGAGGGTGCCGGAGCCGTCCGGCGGTACCAGCCAGCGGACTCCACCGGTCGACCGGCCGGGGTACGGCACGACGATCCAGGTGCCGGGTCCCGCCGTACGGATCCCGGTGCCGAGCCAGCGGGCCGCGGTGCCGGGCGGTACCAGGAAACCCATCCGTGCGTCGCCGAAGTCGACGAGTACCGGGCCCAGTTGATCGATGACCCGGGTCAGCACATCGAGCGTGGGATAACCGAGCTCACCCGGCAGGATGAGTACGTCCCAGGCCTTGCCGGCGGGCAGCAGCGCGATCCCCATGGGGTTGCGCTCCCATTCCCAGCGGCAGGCCTCCGGATCCGGAGCCACGGATGCCAGCCACTCGACGGCCGTCTTCGCCCCAGTCATGAGGAGACCTCCCTTTCTCATGTCGACGCTGGTCGCGTCACAGGAGAGAGGGAGGTCGGCTCACCGCATTACGCGGGTTTCGGCACCCCGATGGAGTGAACCGGATCACACCCGTCGAGCGGCGGGGCTCAACTGTCGAAGCCCAGGCCCAGCTTGTCCATCGTCTTCAGCCACAGGTTGCGCCGGCCGCCGTGGTCGTCCGCGCGGGCCAGCGACCACTTGGTGAGCGCGATGCCGGTCCAGGCGAAGGGCTCGGGCGGGAAGGGCAGCGGCTTCTTGCGGACCATCTCCAGCTCCGTGCGCTCGGTGCGCTCCCCCGCGAGCAGGTCGAGCATCACGTCCGCGCCGAAGCGGGTGGCGCCGACACCGAGGCCGGTGAAGCCCGCCGCGTACGCCACCTTGCCCTGGTGAGCGGTGCCGAAGAACGCCGAGAAGCGCGAGCAGGTGTCGATCGCGCCGCCCCACGCGTGGCTGAAGTTGAGCCCCTCCAACTGCGGGAAGCAGGTGAAGAAGTGCTCGGCGAGCTTCGCGTACGTCTCCGGCCGGTCGTCGTACTCGGCGCGCACCCGGCCGCCGTACGGATAGATCGCGTCGTAACCGCCCCACAGGATGCGGTTGTCGGCGGAGAGGCGGAAGTAGTGGAACTGGTTCGCCGAATCGCCCAGCCCCTGGCGGTTCTTCCAGCCGATCGACGCCAACTGGTCGGCGGAGAGCGGCTCGGTCATCAGGGCGTAGTCGTAGACCGGGACGGTGTACGGGCGGACGCGCTTGATCAGGTTCGGGAAGATGTTGGTGCCGAGCGCGACCCGGCGGGCGCGGACCGAGCCGTACGGGGTGCGTACGGCCATGCCGGCGCCGTAGGGCTTGAGGGCGAGGGCGGGGGTGTGTTCGTAGATACGGACGCCGAGTTGGAGGCAGGCGCGCTTCAACCCCCAGGCCAGTTTGGCCGGGTTGAGCATCGCGACGCCCCGGCTGTCGTGCAGGCCGGCGAGGAAGGTCGGCGAGTCGACCTGTTCGCGGACGGCGTCCGCGTCGAGGAACTCGGTGCCGTCGGCCAGGCCCTTGCTCGCCAACTCGGCGTGCCAGTCGTGGAGTTCCTCGGCCTGGTGCGGCTCGGTGGCGACGTCGATCTCGCCGGTGCGCTCGAACTCGCAGTCCAGGGAGTAGCGGGCGACCGCGCTCTCGATCGCGTCGAGGTTGCGGGCGCCCAGCTCCTCCAACTTGTGGATCTCGTCCGGCCAGCGGGTGAGGCCGTTGGACAGGCCGTGGGTGAGGGAGGCGGCGCAGAAGCCGCCGTTGCGGCCCGAGGCGGCCCAGCCCGCCTCGCGGCCTTCCAGTAGGACGACATCCCGTTGCGGGTCGCGCTCTTTCGCGATGAGCGCGGTCCACAGTCCGCTGTAACCGCCGCCGACGACCAGCAGATCGCAGGTCTCGGCGCCGGTGAGCGCGGGCTCGGGGTGGGGCTTGCCGGGGTCGTCCAGCCAGTACGGGACCGGCCGGGCTTCGGAAAGAGACTTGGTCCAATTGCTGCTACGGCTCATGGCGCTTGGGGCCATGATTTCAACTCCCTACAGGGCGCTAGCGGTTATGCCTTTACCTTGTTGCGGCGGTTGGTGATCACCATGGAGACGAGCACCAACAATACGGCGACGAGGAACATGGCCGTACCGATGACATTGATCTGAACGGGTGTCCCGCGCTGTGCCGAACCCCAGACGAACATGGGGAACGTGACGGTCGAACCCGCGTTGAAATTGGTGATGATGAAATCGTCGAAGGAGAGCGCGAAGGAGAGCAGCGCGCCCGCCGCGATTCCGGGGGCCGCGATGGGGAGGGTGACCCGGACGAACGTCTGCACCGGTCCGGCGTAGAGGTCCCGGGCCGCCTCCTCCAGTCGCGGATCCATCGACATCACGCGGGCTTTGACGGCGGTGACGACGAAGCTGAGGCAGAACATGATGTGGGCGATCAGGATGGTGTAGAAGCCCAGTTGGGCGCCCATGTTGAGGAACAGGGTGAGCAGCGAGGCCGCCATGACGACCTCGGGCATCGCCATCGGCAGGAAGATCAGCGAGTTGACGGCGCCGCGGGCGCGGAAGCGGTAGCGGACCAGCGCGAAGGCGATCATCGTGCCGAGGACGGTGGCGCCGATGGTCGCCCAGACGGCGATCTGGAGGCTGATGCTCAGCGAGCCGCACATGTCGGCGACACCGCACGGCTGCTTCCAGGCGTCCAGCGAGAACTGCTGCCACTCGTAATTGAAGCGCCCCTTCGGCTTGTTGAAGGAGAACACCGTGACGATGACGTTCGGGAGGAGGAGATATCCGAGCGTCAACAGGCCGGCGATGACTACGAAATGGCGCTTGAACCAGCGTACGACTGCCATTTAGACCAGATCCTCCGTCCCGGACTTGCGAATGTAGATGGTCACCATGGCGAGAATGGCGGCCATGAGGACGAAGGAGAGTGCCGCCGCTGTCGGATAGTCCAGAATGCGCAGGAACTGCGTCTGGATGACGTTTCCGATCATGCGGGTGTCGGTGGAGCCGAGGAGTTCGGCGTTGACGTAGTCACCGGCCGCCGGGATGAAGGTCAGCAGGGTGCCGGAGACGACGCCGGGCATCGACAGCGGGAAGGTGACCTTGCGGAAGGTGGTGAACGGCTTGGCGTACAGGTCGCCTGCCGCTTCGTGCAGCCGCCCGTCGATGCGTTCCAGGGAGGTGTAGAGCGGGAGGACCATGAACGGCAGGAAGTTGTACGTCAGTCCGCAGACCACCGCGAGTGGCGTGGCCAGCACGCGGTCGCCGGAGGTCCAGCCGAGCCAGTTGGTGACGTCCAGGACGTGCAGCGTGTTGAGGGCGCCGACGACCGGGCCGCTGTCCGCGAGGATCGTCTTCCAGGCCAGCGTGCGGATCAGGAAGCTGGTGAAGAACGGCGCGATCACCAGGATCATGATCAGGTTGCGCCAGCGTCCCGCGCGGAAGGCGATGAGGTACGCGAGCGGGTAGCCGAGCAGCAGACAGAGGATGGTCGCGGCGGCGGCGTAGAGGCCGGAGCGCACGAACTGCGGCCAGTACTCGGACACCGCGTCCCAGTAGGTCGAGAAGTGCCAGGTGACCTTGTAGCCGTCCTCCAGGGAGCCCGTCTGGATCGACGTGGAGCCCTGGTAGATCATCGGCAGCGCGAAGAAGACGATCAGCCAGAGAATGCCGGGCAGCAGCAGCCAGTACGGGGTCCAGCGGCTCCTCTTGCGCGGAGGCTTCTTCTCCGGCGCGGGCGCCAGGGGCGGCGCCTCGGTGACAGCGGCCATCAGGCGGCCTCCTCCTCGGTGTCGACGCCCGCGTCGATGTCCTGCGCCGCGTCGAGGCCGAAGGTGTGGGCCGGGTTCCAGTGCAGGACGACATCGGCGCCGGGCCGCAGCCGGGAGTCGCGGTCGATGTTCTGGGCGTAGACCTCGAACTCGGGGCAGACCGGGCTGTCGATGACGTACTGGGTGGAGACGCCGATGAAGCTGGAGTCGGCGATCTTGCCGGTGATGCGGTTGCGGCCGGCCGGGATCTCGCCCGCGTCGTCGGCGTGCGTGAGGGTGATCTTCTCGGGCCGTACGCCGACCAGGACCTTGCCGCCGGTCGTGGTGGGCGCGGAACATCGCGCCTCGGGGAGGACGAGCTTGCCGCCGCCCGCCTTGAGGACGATGTCGTCGCCGGACTTGGAGTCGACCTCGGCCTCGATGAGGTTGGAGGTGCCGAGGAAGTTGGCGACGAAGGTGGTGTTCGGGTTCTCGTAGAGGTCGCTGGGCGAGCCGAGCTGCTCGACACGGCCCGCGTTCATCACGGCGACCGTGTCGGCCATGGTCATGGCCTCTTCCTGGTCGTGCGTGACGTGGACGAAGGTGATGCCGACCTCGGTCTGGATGCGCTTGAGCTCCAGCTGCATCTGGCGGCGCAGCTTGAGGTCGAGGGCGCCGAGGGGCTCGTCGAGGAGCAGCACCTTGGGGTGGTTGATCAGCGCGCGGGCCACCGCGACACGCTGCTGCTGGCCGCCCGACAGCTGGTGCGGCTTCTTGCGCGCCTGCTCACCGAGCTGGACGAGGTCGAGCATGTCGATGACCTGCTGCTTCACCGACTTGATGCCGCGCCGGCGCAGACCGAAGGCGACGTTCTCGAAGATGTCGAGGTGCGGGAAGAGGGCGTACGACTGGAAGACGGTGTTCACCGGCCGCTTGTAGGGCGGGAGATTGGTGACTTCCTGGTCGCCGAGGTGGACGGTGCCGGAGGAAGGTTCCTCCAGACCGGCGATCATGCGCAGAGTGGTCGTCTTGCCGCAGCCGGACGCACCGAGCAGGGCGAAGAACGAACCCTGGGGCACGGTCAGGTCCAGCGGCTGCACTGCTGTGAAGCCGTTGTCGTAGGTCTTGCTGATACCGGAGAGGCGGACGTCGCCGCTGTTGTCCTTGGTGTTCATCCTCGTCACGCCCCTGTGAGCTTTGCGAACTTCTGCTGGTAGGCCGTCTCTTCCTTCGAGCTCAGGGAGCGGAAGGCGTGGGACTTGGCCGCCATGGCCTTGTCGGGAAGGATCAGCGGGTTGCTCGCCGCCGACTTGTCGATCTTCGCGAGATACGGCTTCACGTCCCCGACCGGGCTGACGTAGTTGACGTAGGCGGCGAGTTCGGCGGCCGGTTCGGGCTCGTAGTAGTAGTCGATCAGCCGCTCGGCGTTCGTCTTGTGCCGTGCCTTGTTGGGGATCAGCAGGTTGTCGGTCGACGTCATGTAGCCGGCCTCGGGGATGACGTAGCCGACGTCCGGGTTGTCCGACTGGAGCTGGACGATGTCGCCGCCCCAGGCGACACAGGCCGCGAAGTCGCCCTTCGTGAGGTCGGACGTGTAGTCGTTGCCCGTGAAGCGGCGGATCTGACCCTTGTCGACGGCCTTCTGGAGGCGGGCGATGACCGCGTCGTAGTCGTCGGTGGTGAACTTCGCCGGGTCCTTGCCCATGTCGAGCATGGTCATGCCGACGCTGTCGCGCATCTCGGTGAGGAAGCCGACGCGGCCCTTGAGCTTGGGGTTGTCGAGCAGGTCCGAGATCGACTTCACCTCGACGCCGTCGAGCGCCTTCTTGTTGTAGGCGATGACCGTCGAGATGCCCTGCCACACGTACGAGTACGCTCGGCCCGGGTCCCAGTCGGGGCTGCGGAACTGGTCCGACAGGTTGGCGTAGGCGTGCGGCAGATTGGACGCGTCCAGCTTCTGCACATACCCCAGCCGGATCATGCGGGCGGCCAGCCAGTCGGTGAGGACGATCAGGTCGCGGCCGGTGGGCTGGCCCGCGGCGAGCTGCGGCTGGATCTTGCCGAAGAACTCGTCGTTGTCGTTGATGTCCTCGGTGTACTTGACCTTGATGCCGGTCCGCTTGGTGAACGCGTCCAGGGTGGGCCGGTGCTTGCCGCTGTCGTCCGTGTCGATGTACTCGGGCCAGTTGGAGAAGTCGATCTCCTTCTCCGTGGCCGAGTGGTCGTCGGCGGACACACCGCCCTGTGTCTTGCCTGCCGCGGGGATCCCGCAGCCGCTCAGGGCCCCGAGACCGCCGACCGCGAGCGCGCCGCCCGCGGAGGCGCGCAGCACCGAACGGCGGGTCCACGCGGACCTGCTCTTGCGGAAACTGCGCCGCACGGCGGCCACTTCGGCCGGGGTCAGGCGGTCGGGCTCGTACTGCTTCATGCGCGTGCTGCCCTTTCGGGAGGAGACGGCGGCGCCTTGGGCGGCCGTCAGTTCTGCTATCGGTCCCCGAAGATCGTGCGGTGCCAGTCCTTCCTGGCGACCGCGGTGTTGTCGAACATGACGTGCTTGATCTGGGTGTACTCCTCGAACGAGTAGGCGGACATGTCCTTGCCGAAGCCGGACGCCTTGTAGCCGCCGTGGGGCATCTCGCTGATGATCGGGATGTGGTCGTTGATCCACACACAGCCGGCCTTGATCTCGCGGGTCGCGCGATTGGCCCGGTAGACGCCCTGGGTCCACGCGGAGGCGGCGAGGCCGTACGGGGTGTCGTTGGCGAGCGCGATGCCTTCGTCGTCGCTGTCGAAGGGCAGCACCACGAGGACCGGTCCGAACAGCTCGGACTGCACGATCTCGCTGTCCTGGGCGGCGTCCGCGACCAGGGTGGGGCGATAGTACGCGCCGTTCTTGAGATCTCCCTGAGGAGCCTCGCCGCCGGTCACCACGCGCGCGTAGCCACGCGCCCGGTCGACGAACCCGGCCACGCGGTCGCGCTGGACGTGCGAGATCAGCGGCCCGAGGTCGGTGCCCGGGGCGAAGGGATCGCCGACCCGGACGCCCGCCATGAGGGCGGCGGTCTTCTTGACGAACGCTTCGTAGAGGGGCCTCTGCACGTACGCGCGCGTGGCGGCCGTGCAGTCCTGCCCGGTGTTGATGAGCGAACCGGCGACGGCTCCGTTGACGGCGGCTTCGAGGTCGGCGTCGTCGAAGACCACGAAGGGCGCCTTGCCGCCCAGCTCCAGGTGGATGCGCTTGACGGTGGCGGTCGCGATCTCGGCGACGCGCTTGCCGACGGCGGTGGACCCGGTGAAGGAGGTCATGGCCACGTCCGGGTGACCGACGAGATGCTCACCGGCGACCTTCCCGGTGCCGGTGACGATGTTGATGACACCGTCCGGGATACCGGCCTCGGTGGCGGCCTGCGCGAACATCAGTGAGGTGAGCGGGGTCAGCTCGGCGGGCTTGAGCACGATCGTGTTGCCGGCCGCGATCGCCGGGAGGATCTTCCAGGCGGCCATCTGGAGGGGATAGTTCCAGGGCGCGATGGAGCCGACGACACCGATGGGTTCACGGCGTACGTACGACGTGTGGTCGCCCGAGTACTCACCGGCGGACTGTCCCTGGAGGTGCCGTGCGGCACCGGCGAAGAAGGCCGTGTTGTCGATGGTCCCGGGGATGTCGAACTCACGGGTCAGCTTGAGCGGCTTGCCGCACTGGAGGGACTCGGCGCGGGCGAAGTCGTCCGCGCGCTCGGCGAGCACGGCGGCGAAGCGGTGCAGCGCGTCGGAGCGCTCGCCGGGGGTGGCGCCCGACCAGCCCGGGAAGGCGGCGCGGGCGGCGGCTACGGCCGCGTCCACGTCGGCCGTGCCGGCCAGCTCGTACGTGTACACGTCCTCGCCGGTGGCCGGGTCGACGACCGCGTGGGTGTGGCCCGAGGTGCCCTTGGTCAGGCGGCCCGCGATGAACTGCGCGCCGTCCGCGAAGTACTCCTGAGCGGGGAATCGTTCCGGGGTGGCGTTGCCCGGGTTGTGCATGTCGCTCTCCTCCGCCTTCGCCCCGCTTCGTCCGCTGGCGGGTGGCGTAGCTCCAGCTCGATTTGAATGCCGATCCTGACAGAGCAAAGGGACTCCAACAAGTGATTCCGTTGTTGCCTTTTGGTTACGCGACGGAATCCTTCGACCAGGTGTCGAGTCCGTGTGGAAAAGGAGGGACGGAGTGTCAGTGGTGCCTGCCAGACTCGCGTGTATGGACGGGATCACGGGGAAGCACGCGGCGGGCGCCGCGCAAAAGATCGATTCGCAGGAAGCCCTGATCAGGGAAGTGCGCGCCGGGACCAGGGTCAAGTACCTCCACTTCTGGGGCCACCGACCACGCCCGGACGGCCGCGTGAGCGCGAGCTGCCTGAGCCAGTGGTGGCCGTCGCCGTTCACGGTGGACGGGGTGACCTATGCGACCGCCGAGCACTGGATGATGGCGGGGAAGTCGCGGCTCTTCGGCGACGCCGAGGCGCTGGCGCGTGTGCTTTCCGCCGGTCATCCGTCCGAGGCGAAGAAGGCGGGGCGGCTGGTGCGTGGCTTCGACGAGGAGATCTGGACGCGGGAGCGGTTCGGAATCGTCGTCGAGGGGAGCGTCCACAAGTTCGCCGCGGACGAGGAACTGCGGGGGTTTCTGCTGGGCACGGGTCAGCGCGTGCTGGTGGAGGCGAGTCCGGTGGACCGCGTGTGGGGGATCGGGCTCGCGGCGGACGACCCGGCGGCGGAGGATCCCGAGCGGTGGCGGGGGCCGAACCTGCTGGGGTTCGCGTTGATGGAGGCGCGGGGGCGGTTGGGGTAGGGGGCGGTGGGGCGAGCCGCGAGGGTGTGTCGGGCGGGCGCTTCGGCCAGGTTGGGGGCACGCTGGCCGGGGTCCGGCGGCGGCTGCGGTTCGTGGGGGCGGGGTGAGCCTGAGCGGCGTATCGGGGAGCACACCGTGGGTGCGGTTCGGGCTCGCGCCAGCCAGGAGGCGGGGGTGGTCGAGGGAAAGGCCGAGGCGAGCCCAGGGGCGTGTTGACGAAGGCGCTTTGGCTGCGGCTGGGGTGCGCGTCGGCGCAAGGTCGCGGGGTGCTTCGGCGCGGCGAGCTTTGGGGGCCTGTCGGGGAGGTGCTTCGGCCGTGGGTGGGCTCGTGGGGATGGAGGGCTGGGGGTGGCTTCAGCGAGACTGGGCGCCGGGGGTGTGTCGGAGGGCTCGGTTGTTGTGATCAGGCCTGGGGTTGGAGCGGTGCCGACAGGCTGGGGGCCGAGTTGTAGGACGAGGTCGAGTCCGAGTCCTGGCGGTCGTTCTCGTGCTGGTAGACCGCGAAGCCGATGCCCAGCAGGACGATCACTGCGAGGCCGAGGATGATCCCAATGATGCCCGTGACCAGACCCGCCTGGGCCTGCCCCCGGTTCGTGGCCTCGCCCCTGTCGGCCCGCTTCTTGCCCTTGACGCCCAGGACGACGGCGATGACACCGAGGATCAGGGAGACGATGCCGTAGATGCAGAACAGGCAGCAGGAGAGGATGCCCAGCACCAGGGCCGTGGTGCCCATGTTGTTCCGCGGGGCCATCGGCATACCGGGCCAGCCGTAGCCCTGCGGGTAGCCGGGGTAGCCGTATCCGCCGGGGGCGTTGGGCGGGCCGTAGCCGGGAGTGCCGTAGCTGGGGAGGCCGGGGGGTGTACCGGGGTTGCCGGGAGGCGGTGTAGTCGGCTGGCCGTAGCCGGGTGCCCCGGAAGGGTGCGGGACTCCTGGCGCGCCGGAGGCGGGCGGGGTTCCGGGGGCGCCGGAGGCGGGCGGGGCGAAGCCGTCGGACGGGAGGGCGGTCATGGTGGGCTGGTAGTGCAGGGACTGCGGCGGAGGCTGGTGGGGCTGGGCAGCGGTGGGTGGCTGGTCCTGCGGGTGCGGCTGCCGGCCGGGGGCGGGCGGATAGGGCTGTGGCCCGGGGGTGGGCGGCTGTGCGCCCTTCTCCAGCGATGGCTTGCTCTCCGGCGGTGCCCACGGGTCGTCGTTCGCTCCCGCGCCGCCGTCCGGCTGTGTCTGGTCCCCCATGTCCCGTCCCCGTCCCCGTCGGTCGATTGTCAGGCGGACCATGCTAGAGCGTTCCCGTGACGGTTCCGCCACGCGGGCGGCCACGGGGGCAGGCGGCCCAGCCGGGCATCACGGGCGGCCTCACGGGTCCTGACCGGCGCGATCAGACGCGCGCTGCCCGGCGGACGCCACGGACGACTCGGGCGACACCCATCGGTCCGGACCGGCGGGACCAGCCGCCGGCCCGTCCGCTGTCCGCCTCCCGCCTCCCGCCTCCCGCCTCCCGCCTCCCGCCTCCTGACCCTACGAACGGCACCACCGGACGCGACCGATGCCATCAGCCCCCCTCCGCCGCGCACCAAGCACAGCACAGCGCACCGCCCACCGCCCACCGCCATAGGCACCCCACCAGCCCCAACACCCACCCCACTCCCCCCCACCCCACCCACCTCTGCCCCCACCTCCGTCCCCACCCACCCCGGCCTACGATGATTCCGAGTCATCGATCAGCCGATCACCCGCGTCCCGTACGGCACTGCCCGGGGCGCCGTTCCGGGGAGGAACCTTGTCCGACCACAGCGCCGTACCCGCCGCCGGTCAGGCCCGCGAGCTGCATGCCTTTATCGCCGGGCTGCCCAAGGCCGAGCTGCATGTTCATCACGTCGGCTCCGCCTCCCCGCGGATCGTCTCGGAGCTGGCCGCCCGGCACTCCGACTCCACGGTGCCCACCGACCCCGAGGCCCTGGTCGACTACTTCAGCTTCACGGACTTCGCGCACTTCATCGATGTGTATTTGTCCGTGGTCGACCTTATTCGGACGCCTGAAGACGTGCGGCTGCTGACCTACGAAGTCGCCCGGGACATGGCTCGCCAGCAGGTGCGGTACGCCGAGTTGACCATCACGCCGTTCTCGTCGACGCGGCGCGGGATCGACGAGCGGGCGTTCATGGACGCGATCGAGGACGCCCGCAAGGCGGCCGAGGCGGAGTTCGGGACCGTACTGCGGTGGTGCTTCGACATTCCCGGTGAGGCCGGGCTGGAGGCGGCGGAGGAGACCGTGCGGCTCGCGACCGATGACCGGCTGCGCCCGGAGGGCCTGGTGTCGTTCGGGCTCGGCGGGCCGGAGATCGGGGTGCCCCGGCCGCAGTTCAAGCCGTACTTCGACCGGGCCATCGCGGCCGGCCTGCGCTCCGTGCCGCACGCCGGTGAGACCACCGGACCCGAGACGGTGTGGGACGCGCTCAACGACCTGCGCGCCGAGCGCATCGGGCACGGCACCAGTTCCGCGCAGGACCCCAAGCTGCTCGCCCATCTCGCCGAGCACGGCATCGCGCTGGAGGTCTGCCCGACCTCCAACATCGCCACCCGCGCGGTCCGCACGCTCGACGAGCACCCCATCAAGGAGTTCACCCGGGCGGGGGTCCTCGTGACGATCAACTCCGACGACCCGCCGATGTTCGGCACCGACCTCAACAACGAGTACGCGGTCGCCGCCCGCCTCCTCGACCTCGACGAACGCGGTGTCGCCGACCTCGCGAAGAACGCCGTGGCGGCCTCCTTCCTGGACGCGGCAGGCAAGGCCCGTATCAACGCCGAGATCGACACCTACACCTCGGCGTGGCTCGCGCCCTGACGGTCGGCGCTCCCGCGACAACCAGCACAATGAGCCCATGGAGAACGTGACCGCCGTGGGCCATCGCGGCGACCCCTACCGTGCCCGTGAGAACACCGTCGACTCGCTGCGTTCCGCGCTCGAACAGGGCGCGGACGCCGTCGAGTTCGACGTACGCGTGACCCGTGACGGCGTGCCCGTGCTGCTGCACGACGAGACGCTGCAGCGGCTGTGGGAAGTGGACCGGCCGCTGAAGTCGCTGTCGGTGGACGAGGTGCGCGGGCTCACGGACGGCGGGGTGCCGACGCTGGTGGAGGCGCTGACCGCGACCGAGGGCTGCCGGGTGATGATCGACCTGCCCGGCGCGGCCGACCCGCGGGCCGCGCGCCGGATCGTGGAGGTGATCCGCAAGTACGGGGCGGACGACCGTGCCTACTACTGCGCGGGCGCCGACACGATGCTCGCCGTACGCGCGGCCGACCCGTCCGCCGAGATCGCCCTGACCTGGACCTCGCTCGCCCCGCCGCGCCCCGCGGTACTGGAAGCGGTACGGCCGCGCTGGCTCAACTACCGCTTCACACTGGTCGATCGGGACCTCGTCGCCCGTGTCCACCGTGACGGCTACCTCCTGTCGGTCTGGACCCCGGACACCCGACGCTCGATGCGCCGCCTCCTCGACCTGGGCGTCGACTCGATCACCACCAACCGCGTCGGCGTCCTGTGCGGGCTCAGGAAGAAGGGGTGAGGGCGGAAGCGGCTGGGGCGCGCGGGCCCGCGAACTCCCCCGGCGGCGCGATCGATTGAGCATCCGCCCCCTCCCCCACCCACAACCGGATGAGCAGCGCGGCGGTCGCCTCCAGTAGTGCCGCCCCCTGCTCCAACTCCCCCGCCGTGAAGGGTTCGCAGCCCACGTCCCGTACCAACTGCCGTACGACCGTGAGGGCTTGTTCGTTGTCGGCGCTCAGGGGGACGCCCAGGGGGCGGCCGTCGAACACCGGGGGTGTCAGGCGCCAGACGTCCTCGTGGCAGAGGTTGAACGCCTTGACCACGTGAGTCTCGGGGCCCGCGGCGGTGGCGAGTTGTGCGGCGGCGGAGGGGCCGCCCGCGGTGAGCAGGCGAAAGCCTTCGCCTACCGGGTTCGTGCAGTCGATCAACACGCGGCCGGAGAGGGGGAGTTGGCGGGCGGCCTCGATCGCCGCCCGCCACGGCAGTGCCATCAGTACGGCGTCGGTGCCAAAGTCGGCGGCCTGGTGGAGGGTGCCGTAGGCGCCACCCCAGCGGCGCGCGAGAGCTTCCGCCCGGCCCAAGTCCCGTCCGCCGAAACGTACTTCGTGTCCGGAGCGGAGCCACTGCGCGCCGAGCGCGTCCGCCATTCCGCCTGTGCCGAGGATTCCGATTCGCATGGCACGACAGTAGGAAGCGGCTCGGGCACCATGTGGTGCGTGACCTCCGAACCCGTGTTTCTCGCCGACTGCCGGGCCCGGCTCGCCTTCGACCTGTTGGGCAACACCTGGAACTGTGTGGTGCTGTGGGCGTTGCGGCACGGTCCGCGGCGGCCGGGGCAGTTGCGGGGGCGGATCGGCGGGATCAGCCAGAAGGTGTTGACCGAGACCTTGCGGCGGCTGGAGTTCAACGGGCTGGTGGCGCGGCGGTCCTACGGTGGTTCGCCGCCTCGGGTGGAGTACGAACTCACCGCGCTGGGGCGGACGTTGCTCGAACCGATCGACGCGTTCGGGGCCTGGGCCTTCGAGCACGGGGACGAGGTCATGGCCGCGCAGGACGACTACGCGCGGGACGCCTCCGCGCGGGACGGTCAGACCCGGGAGGCCTGAGCGACCGTCGCCGGGTCGGCCGGGGTGGTGCGGGTGACGTACTGGGGTACCGGCGCGTTGTCCTTTCCGGTGTCGCGAGTCAGGCCGTAGCGGGTCGCGCCCTGGGTGGGGCCGGTGGTGATGTCCTGCTCCACGGCGTTCCACGTGGTGGGGAAGACGTTCAGGCCGTAGTCGGCGCCGCGTTCGTTGACGGTGAGGGTGACGCTGCCGTCGACGTAGAAGTACTCGTTCTGCCACATCTGTTGGGTGCCGGTGGGCACGACGTCGTAGCCGGTGGTCTTGTTGCCCATGCCGGTGGCGGTGGGGTCGGTGGTGCTGACCGGGTCGTCCATGCGACGGCCGCCGCCCGAGGCCACGTGGAAGAGCTTGCCCTTCAGCGCGGTCCAACTCGGCATGACCAGCGCGCCGGAGCGGTACTGCGGCGAGACCTGCCAGCGGACGAGGACGTAACCCTGGCCGCTGAGCGTCACGTTGTCCCCGCGGTGGTTCATGGTGGCGTGCGCTCCGCCGGTGCTGGTGACGCCCGAGGCCGGGCGGTGCGGGAGGGCCGCGGGTGGAGTGTCGGGGTTCGGGGCCCGGTCCACGGCGTCGACGACCGAGCCGTACGGTCCGGTCGTCGTCTTCGAGGTGGAAGGGGAGGGCGAGGGGGAGGTCGACGGGGAGGGGGGTGCGGTGGTCGCGGGGTCGGACGAGGGGTGGAGCGTGCCGGCCGTCGCCGTGGGGGTCAGGGCCCTCGGGGGTGGGGTGTTCGGGGTGTGGGTGGCGACGTAGACGCCGCCCGCCGCGATCGTCGCGCCCGCCGTCACCGCGACGGCGGGCTTGGTCAGCAGCCCGAGCACCTTGGCCGACCAGCCGGCGGACCCACCGGCCGAGCCGACCGTTCCCGCCGCACCGGCGGCGGTTCCGGCCGTTCCGGCGGAGCCTACGGCGCCGGAGGCACCGGCCGCGCCCGCCGAACCCACGGC
Organism: Streptomyces sp. NPDC050548; assembly: GCF_044457385.1. Classification (NCBI taxonomy): domain Bacteria; kingdom Bacillati; phylum Actinomycetota; class Actinomycetes; order Kitasatosporales; family Streptomycetaceae; genus Streptomyces; species Streptomyces sp. NPDC050548. Next base: position 415,833 of record NZ_JBITGV010000004.1, on the reverse strand, counting down.
CCCCGCACCCGCACCCGCACCCGCACCCGCACCCGCACCATGCACTGCACCCGCCGAACCCGCGGCACCCGCGGCACCCGCGGCTCCGGCAAATCCCGTGGAGCCCGCGACACTTGAAGCACCCGCGGCTCCGGCCGCCCCCGCCGAACCGGAAGCCCCGGCAACCCCCGCCGACCCCAGGGCCCCGGCTGCGTGCACCGCACCCGCCGAACCCATGGAGCCCGCCGCTCCTGCCGTCCCTGCCGCCCCCGCGACGCCCGAGGCACCCGCCGAGCCGGCGAAACCCGCAGCCCCGGCCGAACCTGCGAAGCCCGCCGATCCCACGGCACCCGCCGTACCCGCCGCGCCCGCTGTTCCGCCTGCCCCGCCCGCCCCCGCCGCGAAAGCCGCCGCCGCCAGCCCCGTCGCGGCCGCCGCCGTCTTCGCGCCGAAGGCCAGGGACAGGGTGAAGCCGAGGGGGAGGGGGACGAGGGCGATGCCGACGAGGAGGCGTTCCGCCGGTACGACGGACTCGCGGGGGTCGCCGCAGTAGGCGCAGCCTCGCAGGTGGCGGGCCACGCGTTTGCGCCAGACCGAGTCCTGGCGGCCGTCCCAGCGGGCGGTGACCTCGCGCAGTTCGGGGCAGGCGCCGTCGAGGGCGCGGACGATGGCGCGGGCGGTCTCCAGGCGTTCCTTCATGCGCTGGACGCGGACCGCCGCGTGCTGGCGGCTGATGCCGACGGCGGACGCCAGTTCGCGGCGGGTGAGTTCGCCGCCGACCTCCAGCCACCACAGGGAGAGGAGTTGGCGGTCCTCGTCGTCGAGCCAGCGGACCGCCTCCGCGACCTCGCGCCGCTGGCCCTCCAACTGGAGCCGCAGGACGGTGAGTTCGGCGAAGTCGGCGGCGTCGCCAGGTAGTCCGTCCGGGAGTTGGTCGGGGGACTTGCGGCGGCGGGCCCGGTCCCGGATCTGGCGCATGGCGATCGCGACCAGCCAGGACCGGAAGCTGTCCGGGTCGCGGAGCGAGCCGAGGTGGTCGACGGCGCGGAGCATCGTCTCCTGGACCACGTCGTCCACGTCGGCGTGGCCGTTGAGGGCGCGGCCGACCACGTTGTAGACCAACGGCAGCCAGCCCGCGACCAGTTCGTCCAGCGCCCGCCGGTCACCGGCCTGTGCCGCCTCGATGGTGGAGTGCCACTGCCGCCCGTCCACGTCGTTCTCCGCCCTTCCCGACCTCACCCGGTCTCCCCCGACGTCACTTGCTGTACAGCAGCGTCCCGAAGCCGAGTTGGTCGTAGCCGCCGCTGTTGGGCCCGTAGTCGCCGCCACCGCCCTCCGCACGCACCTTCTCAGCCATGAGGGTGATGAACGGGGTGCTCAGGCGCCGTCGGCGGGCGTAGTGGTTGTGCAGAATCTCCCAAACCGGGCGAACGGTTCCCCGCGCTATGTCGGAGATCACAGGCTGCTCCAGGTAGCGTCCGGCGCCCTGGCCGCTGCGCCACGCGTACGTCGTGAAGGGCACGGCCGCGCCGAGGTTGTACTTGGCGACGTACTCGGCGGCCTTCATGAACCGGTTGTCGAGGTAGCCGTAGAGGTCGATGCCCTGGTTCCAGGCCATCTCGCAGATCGCGCCCATGAGGCCCATGCCCATCATGGTGTGGCCCTGGTCGCGGCCGCTCTCCTGCCACTGGGCGAGGTTCTGGCCGCTGTAGACGAACGGGATGGCGTGCTTGAACGAGCCGTTGCCCGCACCGGTCTTCATGTACGTCACCGCGCGTTCGAAGGTGGCGCGGTCGTCGCACAGGATGCCGGTGGCCATCAGGGAGGCGACGTTGCACAGGTCCCAATTCGCCCAGTAGTTGGTGATGTTGGCGGTGTTGTGGTTGGTGAGGAAATCGGTGTTCATCGGCGTGAAGACGGTTTGCAGCATCTTCTTGAAGCGGGTGAACTCGAAGTCCGGGTGGTCGCGGACGAGTTCGGCGGCGTTGGCGAACTGGTAGCCGTAGATGCCGGAGGCCAGGAAGCGGTCGGCGTTGCCGTTGACCGAAGTGAGCGTGGCCGACCAGGCGTTGAGGATGGCGACGGCCGTGTCGCCGTTGGCCTTGGTGCCGCCGATCTGCCAGCGCAGGGCGTTCTGGTAGGCGGCGTGGATGTCGTTGTAGAGGATGCCGTAGTTCTGGCCGGTGCCGCCGCGGACGACGACGGCCTGCGGGCGGGGCTGCCAACTGCTCGCGGAGTGCGGGTTGTTGGTCAGCCGCGTCCAGCCCTTCAGCCAGGGGTCCTTGTGGGCGGCGATCCGGACCTTGGCGCGGTGCAGGTCGCCGGCGTTGTGCAGCATGCCCGGGTGGGTCAGCGCCTGCGGCCGGGCGGTGGCGGTGCCGATGGCCGTGCCGGGCTGCGCGGCGTCCGCGCCGCCTCCGGAGAACGCGGCGATCCCCCCGCCGACGACTCCCGCCGCCGCGATTCCGCCGCCGAGCGTGAAGAGGCCCCGGCGCGTGAGGCGGTGCTTGTTGGCGGGCTTGCGGGTGCCGGTCGGCTCGGGGGCGCTGGTCGGCTCGGGTGCGTTCGTTGCCATGTGGGTGGCTCCGGTGCGTGAGGAAACGGAGGACGCAGAGGGAGACGGGGTGAAGGCTCGGGCGATAACAGTTTTTGCGGCGCCGAGTTGGATCCCGTAGGGGGAAACCCCGGTAAATCCCTTGTGGGGTAGGGGAGTTGGTGCGGGTGACACCAGGGGCGGGTGCCCTCCCCGCCGACGATCCGGGGACGGGCGTACCGGACGAGGCTGATCACCGACACCCGCCGGAGATCCCAGGAGCAGCCGATGCGCGCCCGCCGTCGCACCACCGTCCTCACCGCCTCCCTCGTCCTCGCCCTCGCGGCCGGACCGCTCGCCGCACCCGCGTTCGCCGCGTCCCCGACTCCCTCGACTGCCGTACGGGGGACGGCCGGTCCGGACGCCGAGGCGCTGCGCGCGGCGCTCGCCGGGCTGCCGGACGCGGATGCCACGGCGGCTCTCGTGCGGGTGGGAGGGACGGACGGGAGCTGGCGCGGGAGTGCCGGTGTGCACGATCTGGAGAGCGGTGCCGCCGCCGATCCGGACGCCCGTTTCCGGGCCGGTTCGACGACGAAGGTGGTGACGGCGGCGACGGTGCTCCGGCTCGCGGCACAGGGGAAGGTCGACCTGGACACGCCGGTCCAGCGCTATCTGCCGGGGCTGCTCACGAAGGCCTTCGAGCCCATATCCGTACGGCAGTTGCTGAACCACACGAGTGGTATCCAGGCCGGTGACGGCTTCGGGGACGCCTTCGAGGACCAGTACGCGCACCGCTTCGACACGCTCACGCCCCGGCAGGTCGTCGCGTCGGCGGTGGCGAAGGGGCCGGAGTTCCGGCCGGGCACGCGGCAGGACTACCTCAACATCAACTACACGATCCTCGGCCTGCTGATCGAGAAGGTGACGGGACACTCGTACGCCTCGGAGGCCACCCGGCTCGTGCTGCGCCCGGCGGGCATGCGGGACACGTACTTCCCCGGCACCGACCCGCGCATCCGCGGCCCGCACAACCACGGCTACCAGGTGGTCCGACAGGCCGACGGCGCAACGAAGTTCGTCGACGTGACCGACTGGAACCAGGCGGACCGGTGGGCGGCCGGCGACATGATCTCGACGACCGCCGATCTGGAGCGGCTGATCACGGCGCTGTTCCGGGGGCGGATCGTGCCGGGCCCGCAGCTGAAGGAGATGTTCACGGTGCCGGCCGGTGTCGAGGGCGCCAGTTACAGCGCCGGGCTCCAGCGGTTCGAGTACGGCGGGAAGGTGTACTGGCTCAAGTCCGGTGCCCGGTACGGCTACAGCGCCGTCGTCCTCGCCACCCGCGACCTGTCCCGCACCCTCGTCTACTCGGTCGGCTCGACGGACGCCAAGGGCGAGTCGATGAACGCGGTCGCGATGCGGATCGCGCTGGCGGCGCTCAAGTAGCCGGTGCGGGGGCGGGAGTTGGCGCGAGTGCCGCTTCCAGGCGCTTGATCTTCTTCCGGACGACGTACAGCGGGACGATCCCGATGACCCCGAAGGACATGTCGATCACCGTCCACCAGAGGGGAATTCCGCGGATCGGTCCGCAGATCAGAGCGAGCGGGATGATTCCGGCACAGGCGATCATCCCGAACTCGACGACCCAGATGTTGCGGACGGGGTCGCGGTAGGGGCCGTAGAAGGCGACCGCGATGACGAGGTGGGCGAAGGCCAGCCAGTCCGTGCCGTAGAGGAGGAAGGGGTAGTCGGTGTCGGCGGTGTCGAGTCCCTGGCGTACGCGCTCGATCCAGTCCGCGAGGGCGGGCAGGTAGTGCGGTACGGACAGGGACGTCAACACGTCCTCGGTCCAGCGGAGTTCGTGGACCAGCGGGAAGGCGGTGGCGCCGCTGAGCACCAGACAGACGACGAACAGGGCAAGCCAGGCGCGGATGCCCTTCAGGAGGACGGCTCTGTCGTTCATGGCGGCAGCCTACATTCATAATTGAACACGTTCAAAACAATCGACGGGTGCCCTCTCCTCCGTCACCACGCGTCCCAGTGCAGCACCTCCTCGCGGGGGATCCTGCGGGCCGGGCGGAAGTCCGTGCCGAGGGTGTACGCGACGGGGATCAGGGCCGTCTGCATCACGTCGGTGTACGGGATGCCCAGGAAGCGGGCCGTTTCCTTCTCGTGGACGAGGTTGCCCGTGGTCCAGCAGGTGCCGAGGCCTCGGGCGCGGGCGGCGAGCATGAAGCTCCAGACCACCGGGAGGATGGATCCCCAGGTGCCCGCCTGGTGGAGCACGGGGGCGTCGTCGGTACGGCCCTCGACGCAGGGGACGACGAGCGCCGGTACCTCGTGGAGGTGTTCGTAGAGGTGTGCGGCGCCGGAGAAGACGCGGTCCATGTGGGCGACGTCGGCCCGGCGGATGTCGCGCTGCGGGACGGGGGCGGAGACCCCCGGCGTGCTCACCCCGGCCCGCCACAGGTCGGCGAGGGCGGCTCGCCGCTCCGGGTCGGTGACGATGACGAAGTGCCAGCGCTGGCGGTTGCGGCCGGTGGGGGCCTGGACCGCCAAGTCCACGCATTCTTCGAGGAGTTGACGGGGGACGGGGCGCGCGAGGTCCAGGCGGTGACGGACGGCCCGGGTGGTGGACAGGAGCTCGTCGGAAGAGAGGTCGAGAGTCATGCGTTGACCTTCGCGGGGCGTGCCTGGCGGCGACAACGTCCGGCTTTCACTGGATGAAAACGTGGGGTGCGAAGTGGCCGAGAGTGTGGCCGGGCGGGTCTTCTCGGTGCTGGACGCCTTCGTGGGCGGCCCGGACACCCTGCGGCTGACGGACATCGCACGGCGGACGGGACTCCCGGTGCCCACCGCGCTGCGGATGGTGCGGGAACTGGTGGCCTGGGGCGGCCTGGAGCGCGCGGCCGACGGTTCCTACCGCCTGGGCACCCGCATCCGGGCGCTCGGCGCGGCGGCGCCCTGCCCCCGTGGGCTGCTGGACGCGGCGCTGCCCGCGCTCCGCGCGCTGCCCGCGCGCACCGGCGGGCACGCCGACGTCGCCGTACCGGCGGACGGTACGGCGCTGTGCCTGGTCAGCGGCGAGCGGCTGCCGCTGTACGCGACGGCGGCCGGCAAGGTCCTGCTGGCCCACGGCCACGGCCCGCCCGCCTCCGTCGAACGCCATACCCCGCACACCCTGACCGCGCCGGGCCCCCTCGGCGCCCAGCTGGCCCGGGTCCGGGCGACGGGCCTGGCCAGCGTGCACGAGGAGCACCGGCTCGGCGAACTGTCGCTGGCCGCACCGGTGTTGAGGGCCGGCATCACGGTGGCGGCCGTCTCGGTCACCGCCGTCACCAGCACGCCCTACGACCGGCTGGGCGCCGCCGTACGGGAGGCCGCCGTCGCGGTGAGCCGCGTACTCGGCGAGCCGCCGCGCACGGGGCGACCGTAACTCGCGTCAGCTGCTCGGTGTCGCGAGGCTCCCCCAGAAGTCCAGGTCGTGTTCCTGGGCGAAGTCACGGGTGGACGTGGAGCAGGCGGCCGGAGGCGCGTCGCTGGAAGGGGCCGTGTCGCAGGCCTTCAAGGACATCAACTCGCCTGTCCCCGTACGGTACTTCGGCCAGTTCGGGAGGCCGGAGCCGTTCGGGTCGCCCGTCGCGGTGAAGCGGTCCCAGAAGGTGATCATCTGGCGGGACAGCTCCAACTGGTCGTCGTCGTACGGGAGAGTCTGGCCCAGGTAGTCCCAGAGGTAGCCGAGGTCGTCGACGTGGATGGCGCCGCCGAAGGGGAAGTCCCGGGCCGTGGCGCTCTGTTGCTGGAGGCGGAAGATCGAGGTGAAGTGCGGGGTGTCGCTCTCGGCGAACTCGTAGGCGTACGTCGGCACCCAGCGCGACAGCCGCGCCATCAGCTGTTGACGGTCGTAGGAGGTCGAGCCGTTCTGGACGGCGGTCCAGGCCTGGCCCGGGGTGGGGTAGGCGGTGAGCGGGTACTCGGCGAGGACCTTGTCGGCGTTGGTGCCGTACGTCGACTTCACGGTCTGGGTGTACTGGTCGGCGGTCATCGGTGTGCCGAGGTAGTCGTAGTTCTGGAAGGTGAACAGGCCGCGTTCGCTGTTGGTCTGGCCCAGCATGACCGGGACCCTGGTGAAGTTCCCGGTCTGTACGGCTGTTGCCGGGTCGAGCGGGAAGGCCGTGCCGCCGAGGGACGGGCGGACCGGGGCCTTCAGCTGGGCGGCGACGATCGCGGTGGCGGGCTTGGCGCGCAGACAGGCGAGGACGTCGGGGGCGGTGGCGCAGCCGATCTCCTTGACGAAGGCCCGGCTCTGCGTCTCACCGGCGGCGGCCGACTGGAGGGCGCAGCTGCCGCTCATGATGACCGCGCGGGCGAACAGGCCCTTGGCAGCGGGCGAGGCGAGCTGGTCGCAGACCGAACTGCCGCCCGCCGACTGGCCCGCGATGGTGACGTTGCCCGCGTCGCCGCCGAAGTGCCCGATGTTGGAGCGCACCCAGCGCAGCGCCGCCTGCTGGTCCAACAGGCCGTAGTTCCCTGCCCCGTTGGCGTTCTCGGCGCGGAGTTCGGGGAGGTTGAGGTAACCGAGCGGGCCCAGGCGGTAGTTGACGGTGACGACGACCGCGCCGGTCTGCTGGACGAACTTGCGCGGGTTGGTGTCCTGGCCCGCGCCGCCGAAGAAGCCGCCGCCGTGGATCCAGACCACGACCGGGGTGTCGGCGCTACTCCCTTGCGGGGCATAGACGTTGAGGGCGAGGCAGTCCTCGGTGGTGATCGCCTTCTCGTAGCCGGGGTCCCAGCCGGAGGGCTGGGCGCAGCGGTCGGAGAAGCGGGTGGCGTCGCGGACGCCCGTCCAGGAAGCGGCCGGGCGTGGGGCCGTCCAGCGGTCGGCGGCGGCGGGGGTGGCTGCGTACGGGATGCCGAGCCAGGCGTCGTATCCGGTCCGGGCCTGTCCCTTCACCTTGCCGGAGGCGGTGGGGACCACCAGTGAGGTGCGGTGCGAACTCCCTTGTGCGGGAGGGGATTTCAGCGCGTGTACGGCGATCGGGGACAGAAGCCCGAGGCCGAGCACGCTCACGGTCGCCAGGATGGTGCGGACTCTGCTGCGGAGTGTCGTCGTCCTTCCCATGACTCACTTGTGTAACCGCTCGGCAATATTGTCGGCAAGATGCGCGACACGATTGGCTGCAATTGCCCGTGCAGTCGCGGGAGTTACCGCGTGCGGGTCGGTATGGCCGAGGGGGCGACGGTCCGGGCCGTGGGTGAGGCCGGTGCCGACGAGGGTGCCGATGCCGATGCCGTGGGGATCCTGGACGGTTCCGTGGTGGGGGCGCTCGTGCGGCTCGGGGTCGCGCTGGGGGCGGGTGCCTGGGTGGCGGACGGGGCGGGCGGAGTCGTAGGAGTAGGACTGCTGCTCGCGGGAGGTGGGGCGAGGGGGACCGTGGGGGTCACGGGTGAGTCGTGGTGGGCCAGGCGGAAGGGGAGGGCGGCGAGGACGAGGACCGCGCAGGTCGCGCCGGCGCCGGCCGCCGCGCGGAGCAGGCGGCGGCGGTGCGCGCCGCGGCGGATCGACTCGTAGCGGCCGGGGGGCGGGCCCAGGTACTCGGCGGAGGAGGGCCGCAGGATGACCGTGAGGGGGTCGTCGAGGGCGAAGTCGGGCTCACGTCCCCCGTCCTCCTCGTCAAAGTGTGTGGTCAAGGCTTCTCCTCAGATGGGCTCGGAGCAGTTCGCGGGCCGCGTGGAGGTCGGCCTTGATGGTTCCTTCCTTGCGCCCGGTCAGCACGGACACCTCCCGGATCGGCATGTCAGCGTAGTAGTGCAGGAGGATCGGGACGCGCAGTCGTTCCGGCAGCGACTGGACGAGCAGCCGTACGGACGGGTCGGTCTGTTCGGTGGGCGGGCGTACCGCTTCCTCGGTGGTGGCGCGGCGCACGGCCCGGCGTTCGCGCTCCAGTTTGCGCCAGTGGTCCCGGACGAGATTGGCCGCGGTGACGTAGAGGAAGCCGCGCGGTTCCGCGACCTTCGTCCAGCGGGCCCAGAGCCGGGTGAAGGCCTCGGAGGCGATCTCGTGGGCCGTCTCGTCGTCGTCGACGAGCCGGCGGCACCAGCCGGCGAGGCGCGGGTAGACGGCGGCGAACAGTTCGGACGCTGCCCTCTCGCGGGACCGTTTCAACATGCTCCGTAGGGGGTGGTGAGGTTCACCGGGGAAGACCCCGGACCGCCGGCGGGGGTTCCGGCGGTCCGGGATCCGGACCGGGTCAGGGGCTCGCGGCGGTCAGTGCCGCGAAGACGATCACGTTGTCGAGGTAGCCCGTACCGGTACGGGTTCCGCCGCAGGTGATGAGCCGCAGTTCGGGGCGGTCCACGTTCCCGTACACCTCGTCGGACGGGAAGTCGGCCTTGGCGACCGTCCGCACCTCGGTGACCGCGAACACGGCCGTCGTGCCGTTCTCCAGGACCACGTCGATCCGGTTCCCCGTGCGCAGCCGCGCGAGGTGCCGGAAGACCCCGTCCCCGTACGCGCCGACCGTCACATGCCCGAGGATCACCGACGGCCCGGTCCGGCCGGGGGTCGGCGAGTACCGGTACCAGCCCGCCCGGTCGTGCGCCGTGATCGGCGGCACCTGCACGGTGCCGTCCGCGGCCAGCCCCAGTTTCATGACCGGGGTGTCGACCCCGATGGCCGGGACGCGCAGGGTGACCGGGACGGACCGGGCGAGGGCGTGGACCGGCTTCGCGGCGGCGGACGGCGTGGCGGGCGTCGGGCTGCCCTGCTCCGAACTCCCCTGTTTCGCGGCGGAGTTCGAGGCCGGGGCGGTCCCGTCTCCGCCGCCGCAGCCGGTGAGCAGGGCCGCCGCCGACGCCGTGACGAAGGCGCGCCTGGAGAGCGAGGTCATGCCCCGGTCGCCCTCCGGCGCCGTACGACGACGAAGGCGCCGCCACCGACGACGGCCGCGGCGGCCGCCCCGCCGATCAGCGTGGTCGACAGGTCGGACGACTTCGACTCCGGCGCGACACCGGTGTCCGGGGCGCCGCGGGGGACGGTGCCGACCTGGCTCGGCGCGGCGCTCGGCGCGACGGTCGGTTCGGCGGAGGGCGCGCTGCTCGCGCTCCGGGTGGGTTCGGCGGTGGCGCTGGGGACCGGGCTCGGCGCCCTGGTCGGTGCGGCGGTCGCGGCGCGGCTGGGTGACGCGGATGCCCCGTCGGCGAACGCGGGCGCGGTGCTCGCCAGTACGGCGCCGCACGCGAGTGCCATGGCGCTGAGGACAGTTCGGCGCATGAATCGCTCTCTCTCGTCGGCCGGCCCGCCGGGTCCGCCGGTGGTGCACCGGCGGGGCGGGTCACGGATCGAGCGGAGAGACGAGCCGGCGGGAGGGCGGGTTGTAAAGAGCGGGCAAAGTCCTGGAGGCGTACGGGACTTCGCCCACCGCGCCGCGCTGTCCCGCGGCTCAGGCGTAGAGCGGGGCGAGGTCGATGTAGACGCGGAAGTCATCGATGAGGCCGGTCTCGTCGACGTGCCACATGGTGACGGCGGGGACGGTGACGGTGTCGCCGGTCAGCCGGAAGTAGTCGACCGTCTCCTCGACGATGGCGTCGGCACCGGTGTACCACTCGCGCACGATGTTGTGGCGCAGCCCCTTGACGGTGCCGAAGAAGCCGCCGATGCCGGCCGCTATCTCCTCGGGCCCGGTCATCGGCGCGGCGTTCCCGAAGCGCATCCGGCCCTGTAAGGCGAACAGACGGCTGAAGCCTACGGCGTCGGTCCCGTCGACCAGGGCGAAGACCCTGGCGGCGAATTCTGTGGGCATGGCGGGCTCCCTCAAGTCGAGACTCCGGTGACGGCACCGGCGGCCCGGTCCCTTCGTACGGCGTCGAGCCTAGTCGGCGCCGATCGGCCCTGATCCGCGCCGGGGCAAGGGAGTTGACCGCTTCACGCGGGCACGGCGGCCCGTTCGGCGGCCGGGGTGCCGCGGCGGTACACGTCCTTGAGGTAGAGGACGAGGGCGGCGCCGAGTATCCACACCGGGAGGATCACCAGGGCGCGGGTGAGGCCGTCGTTCTGGAAGCGGGACAGACCCTGCATCGCGCGGACGCCGACACCGACCGGCAGGATCTCGGAGAGCGGGCGCAGCCAGCCGGGCAGATAGGCGGCCGGCATGATGCCGCCGCTGCTGCTGTTGCCGAGGATCAGCATGAGGATCGAGGCGAGGCTGACGCCGGCCGAGCCGAACACCCGCAGCAGCACCATGGTCGTACCGCCGACCGCCGCGCCCATCAGCGCGATGACCGTGACGAGCGGCACGAAGGAGCCGGGCAGCGCGCCGAAGCCGGTGCTTCCCGCGATGGTCGCGATCAGGAGTCCGCCGACGATGCCGAACAGGGCCAGGCTGGCCATCCGCCAGCGGTACTGGAGGCGGGGCGCGAGCTGGTAGGTGGTCATACCGAAGAGGTAGCCCGCGAGGACCAGGCCGAAGGCGGCGTAGAAGACGGAGAGGCCGCGGGTGTCCCCTGCTGCCGCCGGGGCCACGTCCTCGACGGCGAGTTCGTGGTGCTCGGCGTGGGCGACGGAGCCGAAGGCGGTGGTGACGGTCGCGGTGACGGCGCCGCCGTTCGCGCTGCCGTAGAGGAGCTTGCCGCCGCCGAGGTAGGCCGCGTAGACCTTCCTGTCCTGTACGGCGTTCCGGGCGGCGGTCTCGTCGGGGTAGGTCTCGACGGTGAAGCCGCCCGGCGCGACGCGCTCCAGGTCCTGGCTCAGGTGGGTCTGTGCGGTGCCTATCTCCGTTGTGCCGACGCGGAGTTGGTGCGGGCGCGGGGCGTGGAAGGCGGCGAGGTAGACGCTGACGAAGACGGTGCCGATCAGCAGCACGACCGCGACGGGGAGCAGGACGGCGCGCGTGTTTCCGGGGCCGGGGGGCGGGTGCGCCACGTCCAGGGCGTGCTTGTGAGTTTGCCGGACGGCGAATTGCTGGGACATGGGTACGGTCCTAGATGAGAAGGCAACTGATATTATTTGTACATCACAATCAGCTGCCTTACAAAAGAGGTCCACCCTGTGAACCATCCCGACCGCCGCACCGGCTACGTCACCTGGCAGATCGGCCAGATCATGGCGGCCCGGATGGAGCGCGCCCTGCGCCCGCTCCGGCTGACCCTCGCCCAGCACCGGGCCCTGATGCAGGCCGTGCTCGATCCGGGGGTCTCCAGCGCGACCGCGGCACGGCGGGCGGCGATCACCCCGCAGTCCATGGGGACCGCGGTCAACGGGCTGGTGGAGCGGGGAATGCTGGAGCGCCGGACCACGCCGGGCGACCGGCGCACCCAGCGCCTGCACGCCACCGAGGCCGGCGTCCGCCTCGCGGCCCAGGCCGCCGAGACGGTGGACGCGGCCCACGCGGAGGCGCTCCAGGCCCTGACACCGGCCGAGCAGGAACAGGCGCACGCACTGCTGCTGAAGCTGCTGGCCTCGCTGAATCCGTCGGCGCTGGAGGGTGGCGGCGCGGAGTAGCCGGGGCCGCTACTCCCAGACCACCACGTTCCGCCGCACCGGCACCGTCGACGGCCCGCTGGCGAAGAGTTCCGGTGAATGGGCGTGGATGCGCTCGATGTCGCTGAAGACGGCCCGGAGATGGGTGCGCATCGCGGCGCGGGCGAGCGGGATGTCGCCGGCGACGACCGCGTCGTAGATCTCGCGGTGCTGGAGCGCGAAGACGGCCGGGGAGACGTTCTCGTGCAGGCCGAGGCGTCGGGCGCGGTCGAGGTGGCCCTTGGCGGCGGCGACGTTGGTCCACACGTTGCCGTGACCGCTCAGTCGCATCAGGCCGTGGTGGAAGGCCTCGTCCAGGGCGAAGAACTCCTCCAGGTCGAGGTCCGCGCGCTGCTGGCGGGCGAGGTTGTCGCGCAGTTCCCCGTCGACGTCGGGGTCGAGTTCGGCGGGCAGGTCGTCGAGCGAGGCGAGTTCCACGGCCTCCCGCAGGAACTGCGCGTCGGCGACCTGCGCCGGGTCCACCCGGGAGACGAAGGACCCGATCTTCGGGAAGACCTGCACCAGGCCCTCCTGCGACAGCAGGATCAGGCTCTCCCGCACCGGGGTCCGGCTCACGCCGAGGGATGCCGCGAGTTCGTTCTCCGACAGGGCGGCGCCCGGGGCGAGTTCGAGGGTCAGGACCATCTGACGCAGTTTCAGATAGATCGCGCGCCGACTGGTGCGGTCCCGATTCGAGTGAGCCATGCGGCCATCGTATCCGTGACGCGACCATTGCCACTTCGCGACACCTGCTTGTATACAAGTACTGACCGACCAACGACCGACCCTTTTGAGGAGAGTCACCCGTGAGCAAGATCGAGCGCGTCGACGTGTTCGTCGCCTCCCCCGGGCGCACGTTCGTCACGCTGCGCGTCACCACGGACGACGGTGTGACGGGCCTCGGCGACGCCACGCTCAACGGCCGTGAACTGGCCGTGGCGAGCTATCTGCGCGATCACGTGGCACCGCTGCTGATCGGCAAGGACCCGGCCCGCATCGAGGACATGTGGCAGTACCTCTACCGGGGCGCGTACTGGCGGCGCGGGCCGGTCACCATGACGGCGATCGCCGCCGTCGACACCGCGCTGTGGGACATCAAGGGGAAGACGGCCGGCCTGCCCGTCTACCAGCTGCTCGGCGGCCGGTCCCGGGACGGCGTCCTGATCTACTCGCACGCCAGCGGCACCGACGTGCCCTCGCTCCTCGACGACGTCGAACGCTATCTGGAACTGGGCTACAAGGCGGTCCGCGCGCAGGCCGCCGTACCCGATGTCGGCGGCACCTACGGCGTCCGCAAGGGCAAGGTCTACGAACCGGCCGCGACCGAACTGCCGGACGAGCAACCCTGGGACACCGAGGCCTACTTGGGGTTCGCGCCGAGCTATCTGGCGGCCGTCCGGGAGCGGTTCGGCTTCGGCTTCCATCTCCTCCACGACGTGCATCACCGGCTCACGCCGATCGAGGCGGCCCGGTTCGGCAAGAGCGTCGAGGAGTGCCGGCTGTTCTGGATGGAGGACCCGACACCGGCCGAGAACCAGGAGGCGTTCCGGCTGATCCGGCAGCACACCACGACCCCGATCGCGGTCGGCGAGGTGATGAACTCGATCTGGGACGTCCAGCACCTGATCACCGAGCAGCTCATCGACTACGTCCGCACCACCGTCGTGCACGCCGGCGGCATCACGCATCTGCGGCGGATCTTCGACCTCGCCGCGCTCTACCAGGTGCGGACCGGTTCGCACGGCGCGACCGACCTCTCCCCCGTCAGCATGGCGGCGGCCGTGCACCTCGACATCGCCGTGCCGAACTTCGGGATCCAGGAGCACATGGGCCATCCCGACGAGGCCGCCGAGGTGTTCCGCACGGGCGTCACCTTCGCCGACGGCATGCTCCACCCCTCGGAGGAGCCGGGCCTCGGCGTCGAGTACGACGAGAAGGCAGCCGAGCGCTTCCCCTACCAGCAGCGCTATCTCCCGGTCGCGCGCCGCCTCGACGGGTCGGTGCACGACTGGTGAGCGCGCGCCTGCGTCGTACGACGCCCCTCGCCCCACAGGTACGGCCGGCCGTCGACCCCGACCGACTCCGCACCCGCGTCGTCCACTTCGGCCTCGGCGCCTTCCACCGCGCCCACCAGGCCGTCTACACCGAGAACGCCGCCGCGCTCTCCGGTGAACCCTGGGGCATCACCGCCGTGGCGCCCCGCTCGGCGGAGACCGTACGCGCCCTGCGGGACCAGGACTGTCTGTACTCGCTCACCGAGCGCCGTCCGGAGGGACCGCGCACCCGGGTCGTCGGCTCGGTGCTCGACGCGCTGGCCATGGGGCCCGAAGCGAAGGCCGTGGACGCCCTGTTGGCCGATCCGGAGGTGACGGTGGTGACGCTCACCGTGACCGAGAAGGGCTATCAACGGCTCGCGTCCACCGGCGGGTTGGACAAGGCAGCCGTCGCCGCCGACCTGGTGGCGGACCCGGCCGGACCGCTCACCACCGTGATCGGACGGCTGGCCGCCGGACTGGCGGCCCGGATGCGGGCGGGAGCCGCGCCGATCACTGTCGTGTCCTGCGACAACATGGCAGGGAACGGTGCGGTGTTGAGCCGGATGGTGCGGGAGTTCGTCGGCGCCTCCGACCGGCCCGACCGCGACCGGATCCTGGACCGGATCGCCGAGAGCGTCGCCTTCCCCTCGACGGTGGTCGACCGGATCGTGCCCGCGACGAGTGCGGCCGACCGGGCCGCCGCCGAGACCGCGCTCGGGGCGCGCGACGCGCTCGCGGTGACGGCCGAGCCGTACCGGCAGTGGATCCTGGAGGACTCCTTCGCGGCACCCCGGCCGCCCTGGGAGCGCGACGGCGCCCTGTTCGTACGGGATGTGACGCCGTATCAGCTCACCAAGCTCCGGCTGCTGAACGGCTCCCACTCGGCGCTCGCCTACCTGGGCCTGGCCGCGGGACACACCACGATCGCCGACACCATGGCGGCCGAATGGGGCGAGCGGCTGGTCCGCGCACTGTGCGCGGAGGTCGCCCCCACGCTCCCGGCGGGCGGCCCCGATCCGGCGGTCTACGGCGACGATCTCGTCGTCCGGTTCCGCAACCCCGCGATGCGGCACGCGCTGCGGCAGATCGGCTCCGACGGGTCGCTGAAGATCACGGAACGCTGGCTGCCCGCCCTGCGCACCCTGCGGGCGACCGGCGCCGCCACTCCCGTGCTCGAACTCGCCCTCGCCGCCTGGGTGTTCAGCACCCGTCCGCCCTCCGCCGTCACCGACCCGGCGGCCGACGCCCTCGCCGCCTGCTGGGCCGGGAGCCGCCACCCGGTGGACACGGTCCGCGCACTGCTGCGCGCCGTCGACGCGCCGGACCTGGCCGACGACGCCCCGCTCACCACCGCCGTCACCGCCCGGCTGCCCGCACTCCAGGCGGGCCGCATCGAGATCTGAGCCCCAGTCCTCCGCCCTCTGTCCCCTGTCCCCTGTCCCCTGTCCCCACTCAACTCGGCACACGAACAACGGAGTTCATGATGCAGAACAGCCCCACCATCCCGGAGACCGCTCACTCCGCCCGGCGCACGACCCGCGACCTCACCAAGGCGGCCGTCTCCGGCTGGCTCGGCACGGCCATGGAGTTCATGGACTTCCAGCTGTACTCGCTGGCCGCCGCGATCGTCTTCAACAAGATCTTCTTCCCGGACGTCAGCCCCGCCATCGGCCTCATCGCCGCGATGGCGACCTACGGCGTCGGCTACGTCGCCCGGCTCGCCGGCGCCGTCTACTTCGGCCGGATGGGCGACCGGATCGGCCGCAAGAAGGTCCTCGTCATCACCATCCTGCTGATGGGCGCGTCCACCACCCTCATCGGCGCCCTGCCCACCTACGCCACGATCGGCATCCTCGCGCCGAGCCTGCTCGTCCTGCTGCGGCTGGTGCAGGGGTTCGGCGCCGGGGCCGAGATCGCCGGGGCGACCGTGCTGCTCGCCGAGTACGCCCCCGTGCGCCGACGCGGCCTGATCGCCTCGCTGGTCTCGCTCGGCACCAACTCCGGGACGCTGGCCGCCTCCGGGCTGTGGGCCATCCTCATCGGCGTGCTCAGCGAGGACCAACTCCTGTCCTGGGGCTGGCGGTTGCCGTTCCTGCTGAGCTTCGCGCTGATGCTCTTCGCGGTCTGGCTGCGGCGCGGCCTCAGGGAGAGCCCGGTCTTCGAGAAGCGCCCCGACGTCGTCGAGGGGGTGGCGATGGCCCGCAGCGAGATCGAGGCCACCGTCGCCGAGGCCCCCGAGACCGAGGGCGGCGTCCTCGCGGCGGGCATCCGGCAGCGCAAGGGCAGGGCGTTCTTCCTCGCCCTCGGCCTGCGCCTCGGCCAGGCGGGCAACTCCGGGCTGATCCAGACCTTCCTGGTCGGCTACATCGCCACCAACCTAGCCGTCGGCCGCTCCGTCCCCACCGACGCGATCGTCTACGGCTCCCTCCTCGGCTTCGCCACCGTGCCGGCCGTGGGCCTGGTCGGCGACCGCTACGGACGCCGCCCCGTCTACATGGCGCTCTCCCTCCTGACCGTCGTCCTCGCCTTCCCGGTGATGTTCCTCATCGCGTCCGGCTCCCCCGCGGCGGTGCTGCTCGGCATGGTGCTCGGCCTCAACGTCGGTGTCCTCGGCCTCTTCTCCCTGGAGAGCGTGACGATGGCCGAACTCTTCGGCTCCCGCACCCGGTTCACCCAGCTCGCCCTCGCCAAGGAGATAGGCGGCATCCTCACCACCGCGATCGGCCCGGTCCTCGCGGCCTCCCTCACCGCCGTCACCGGCAGCTGGTGGCCCATCGCGGTGATGCTCGTCGTCTACTCCCTCATCACCTTCGTCAGCGCGTACCTCGCGCCCGAGACCCGCGGCCGCGACCTGGTCCGGCTGGAGGACGCCGTATGAGCGACTGCCGTACCGACACAGGCCGGATGCGGGCGGTCGTGGTGCACGGGCCCGGCGACGTCCGCATCGACGAGCGGGCGCGGCCAACTGCCGCCGCCGGAGAGGTACTTCTGGCCCTGGAGTGGGGCGGGATCTGCGGATCCGACATCGCCTACTGGAAGAACGGCGCGTCCGGCACCGCCTCGCTCGCCCACCCGCTGGTCCTCGGCCACGAGGTCGCGGGCCGGATCGCGGCACTCGGCGCCGGGGTCACCGGCCTGGACGAGGGACAGCAAGTCACCGTCCACCCGGCCCAGTTGGTGGGTGACGGCGTCCTCCCCGACCGGATCGCCGGCCGCACCAACCTCTACCCGCACATCCGCTACTTCGGCTCGGCCGCCTTCGACCCGCACACCGACGGCGGGTTCAGCGAATACCGTACGGTCCCCGCCGCCCAGATCCGCCCCCTGCCGGACGGCGTCGACACCCAACAGGGCGCCCTGGCCGAGCCGTTGGCCGTCGCCCTGCACGCCGTGGGCCGCGTCCCCGCACTGCGCGGCCGGACGGTTCTGGTCAACGGGGCAGGTCCGATCGGCTCGTTGGTGGTCGCCGCCGCACGGCACGCCGGAGCCGGCACCGTCGTAGCGGCCGACCTGTCCGCCGCCTCCCTGGCCGTGGCCCGCGCGATGGGCGCCGACGAGACCCGGGACATCTCACGCGGCGAGTCCCTCCCCGAGGACGTGGAGGTGGTCTTCGAGGCGTCCGGCGCCCCCTCCGCCGTCGGCCCGGTCCTCCGCTCCACCGCGCGCGGCGGCACCCTCGTCCAGGTCGGAAACCTCCCCGGTACGGCGGTCTCCGCCGCCCTCGGCGACCTGGTGACCCGCGAGATCACCTGGATCGGCTCCTACCGCTTCGTCGAGGAGATCGACGAAGCGCTGCGCGCGCTGCGGGACGGACTCGACGTGACACCGGTGATCAGTCACCGCTTCCCGCTGGAACGGGCCGAGGAGGCGCTGGCCGTCGCGGCGGATCCGGGCAGCGGGAGCAGCAAGGTGATGCTGCGGCTGGCCGCCCCGTCCACCTGAACCTCGTACCCCCGGAAGATCACAGGAGATTCCCGTGCCCCTGCCGCTCCCACCCGGTCCGGCCGACGTCGTGTGCGTCGGCGAGACGATGGTCGTGCTCGCCCCGCCGGACGGCCGCCCGCTCGCCGAACAGCCCTCGGTCACCATGGCCGTAGGCGGTGCGGAGTCGAACGTCGCCTGCGGTCTGGCCGGCCTCGGCCACCGCGCCGCTTGGCTCAGTCGCCTGGGCGACGATCCCTTCGCGCACCGCGTCCTGGCCGAACTCACCGCGCGCGGCGTGGACGTGAGCGGGGTCGAGACCGACCCGGCCCGCCCGACGGGGGTCTACTTCAAGGACCCGGCCCCGACCGGCACCCGTACCCACTACTACCGCGGCGGATCGGCCGCGTCCGCGATGGGCCCGGACCTGCTGACCCGGACACCCGCGCTGCGCCGGGCCCGCGTCGTCCATCTCTCGGGCGTCGCCGCGGCACTCTCCGACGACTGCGCCGCGCTCCTGGAGGCGATCCTCGTCGACCGCGCCCTCGGCCGTGACGAGAACGCCCCGCTCATCTCCTTCGACGTCAACCACCGCCCCGCGCTGTGGCGTCACGGCTCCCCGGACGCGGCGAAGACCCTGCTGACCCTCGCCCGCGCCGCCGACCTCGTGTTCGTCGGCCGCGACGAGGCCGAAGCCCTGTGGGGCACCGCCCGCCCCGACGACGTGGCCGAACTCCTCGCCCCCGCCCCGCTGATCGTCGTCAAGGACGCCGAACACGGCGCGACTTCGTACGCCGACGGCACCCGTACGTTCGTCCCCGCGCTGCCCACCGAGGTGGTAGAGCCGGTCGGCGCGGGCGACGCGTTCGCCGCCGGCTACTTGGCCGCGCTACTGGAACACCGCGACGAACGCTCCCGGCTCCGCCTCGGCCACGTGGCGGCGTCGGCGGCGCTACGGACGAGGGGGGACGTGCCCGTGATGCCTACGCGCACGGAAACCGATCGTCAGCTCGGCCTGGACGAAGCGGCATGGGTCAACCAACGCGAGCACCAACTCCCTTAGGGGCGCGGGGAACTGCGCGACAAGCCCCCACTGAGCCGCACCCGACCAACGACCAAAGGACCCCCGAACCCATGTCCACAGACTTCCTCACGCAGCTGACCAAGGACCGCGTGATCGCCGTGGTCCGCGCACCAGAAATCCCGGACGCCTCAGCCCTCTGCACAGCCCTCCGCGCAGGCGGCATCCACTGGATCGAGTTCACCCGCACCACCCCCTCACTCGCCGCACACCTGCGCCGCGCCGTCGCCGACGGCCTCGGTGGTGTCGGCGCGGGCACGGTGATGACCGCCGAGCAGGCCGAGGAACTGATCGACGCGGGCGCCGAATACCTGGTCACCCCCGGCTGCCGCCCAGGCGTCGCGCGGGCGGCGACCGCGGCCGGCGTGCCGGTCGTCATGGGCGCCCTGACCCCCACGGAGGTCGGCCAGGCCCTGGACCTCGGCGCGGACGCGGTGAAGATCTTCCCGGCGCGCGCGTTCGGCCCGAGGCACTTCCGCGACCTGGCGGGCCCGTTCCCCGACGTACCGCTGGTGGCTTCGGGCGGCGTCAACGCCGAGAACGCGGCCGGCTTCCTCACGGCCGGCGCACGCGCGGTCTGCGCCGGTTCGGAGGTGGTACCGC
The DNA here is from genome assembly GCF_044457385.1 of Streptomyces sp. NPDC050548. Lineage (NCBI taxonomy): Bacteria > Bacillati > Actinomycetota > Actinomycetes > Kitasatosporales > Streptomycetaceae > Streptomyces > Streptomyces sp. NPDC050548. The sequence goes on along the minus strand of NZ_JBITGV010000004.1, from coordinate 396,163 downwards.
CGGGGGTCGTGGCGGCCGGGGACTGGGCGGAGATCACCCGCAGGGCACGCGCGTTCACGGAGTCGCTGGTGAGGTGACGAATGCCGCCGGCGTCACTGCTCGCTCAGGCGCACGGAGTGATGATCGCCCAGTCCTTCGCGGGATCCCCGGTCAGCAGGTACTCGCTGAGGTACAGGTCCGTGTCCTCGTGGAGATCGTCCTCCAACTCCCAGACGGACTCGCATTCCGGGCACAGGAAGAACCTCCTGCCCGTGTCCTTGCGCTCGTAGCAGCGCACCCGGTCCTGGCCGCAGTGGGCGCAGGCAGCCTTTTCCATCAGTTCCAACTCCCCGGACGTGCTCCTACAGCCCCACGATCTTGTTCCACTCCTTCGCGAACTCCACCCGTTCCGTCGACGTGATGTCGCGGGCGATGGCGAGGTGCTTGCGCATCGTCGCGTCCGGGAAGATCAGGGGGTTTTCGGCGAGGGCCGCGGTGTCCTTGTCCTTGGAGGACGCGAGGACGTCCTGGGCGGCGGGGACGGGGCAGACGTAGTTGACCCAGGCGGCGAGTTCGGCGGCGACCTCGGGGTCGTAGTAGTAGTCGATGAGTTTTTCGGCGTTGGTCTTGTGGCGGGCCAGGTCGGGGATCATCAGGGAGTCCGCCCAGAGTTCGGCGCCCTCCTCGGGAACGACGAAGCGGATGTCCGGGTTGTCGGCCTGGAGCTGGATGACGTCGCCGGAGTACGCCTGACAGGCCAGGACATCGCCGCTGACCAGGTCCTTGGTGTAGTCGTTGCCGGTGAAGCGGCGTATCTGCTTCCTGCTGATCTGGGTCTGGACCTGGTCGCACACCTTGTGGAAGTCCGCGGCGGTCCACTTGGTGATGTCGACGCCGTTGCCCTGCATCAGCAGCGCGAACGCCTCGTCGAGACCGGAGAGCAGGGTGACCCGGCCCTTGAGGTCGCTCGCCCACAGGTCGGAGACATGCCGGATCTCGCGGCCGAGCTTGCGGTGGTTGTACGCGATGCCGGTGATGCCCGACTGCCACGGCACCGAATAGCGGCGGCCCGGGTCGAAGGCGGGCGAACTCAGCTGCGGGTCGAGGTACTTCGCCACGTTGGGCTGCGCGGCCCGGTCCATCCGCTGGACCCAGCCGAGGCGGACGAAGCGCGCGCACATCCAGTCGCTCATGACGATCAGGTCGCGGCCGGTCTGCTGGTGGTTCATGAGGGCCGGGCTGATCTTGCCGAAGAACTCGTCGTTGTCGTTGATCTCCTCGATGTAGTCGACGGAGATCCCGGTGCGCTTCTCGAAGGCGTCGAGGGTGGGCCGCTTGGTGGCGTCGTCGTCATCGGTGTCGATGTACAGCGGCCAGTTCGCCCAGGTCAGCCGCTTGTCCTTGGCGGACAGATCGGTACCGGCCCGGTCTCCCGCCTTCACATAGGCGGCGGGCACACCGCACCCGGCGAGGGCACCGAGCGCGGCGGTACCGCCGAGCGCGCGCAGCAGGGAGCGGCGGGAGGGCGGCGGGTACGACTTCGGAGTCTTGGGCACCCGCGCAGCATGACCCGCCGACCCGTGTCCGATCAATGGACGCTGCGTCCAGCGGCCACCCGCGGACCCGACACCTTGTCGATCGGTTGTCTGTGAAGTAACCGCCAGTTCACACGAGAGGCGCGGGGTGCGAGATCCCGGCCGCCGCGGAGGCCGGGCTCCGGTGCTCGGCCGGGGCGTACGGCGGGGCGTGCAGCGGGGCGTACGGCGGCAGGGGCACCTCCACCACGAGGCCACCCTGCGGACGGGTCCGCACCCGCACCCGTCCGCCGTCCCGTCTGCCATCCCAACTCCCCTCCCCCACCGGGAGGTTGTGCCGCACGGACAGCTCCACGCCCTTCAACCGCTCCCCCGCGACCGCCGCGAGATCCACGAACTCCCCTGCCCCAAGCCCCCGTTGACTGCGTGCGAGGGTCAACAGCGCGTCGATCAGCCGCTCCTGCTCCTGCCCGGGCGCCCGCACCCGGCCCAGCGCGGCCCGCAGCACCTGCGCCGAGGCGTCCGGGTCGGCGAGCGTGACGTCCACGATCGCCTGCTGGAGCGTGAGCGGGGTGCGCAGTTCGTGCGAGGCGTTGGCGACGAACTGCTTCTGCGCCTCGAACGCGCCCTCCAGCCTTGCCAGTACGGCGTCGAAGGTGTCACTTCGCCCGCTGCCTGCGTGGGCACGGCCGGACCGTCTTCCCCGGCTTCCACGCCGCCAAGGACACGGCGGGGCACGCAAGCCGGGCGATCCCGGCAAGGTCACCTCCGAACTGCCCTCCCTCACCCGCGTCTTCGAGAACTCCTGACCATCCGGAGGGGGAAACAGCGTGGCCCCGGACAGATCAACTCCCGTCCGGGGCCGCGCACTTGTACCAGTGACCGCTACTCGCCCAGCGACGTCATCACGTGCTTGATCCGGGTGTAGTCCTCGAAGCCGTAGGCCGAAAGGTCCTTGCCGTAGCCGGACTTCTTGAAGCCGCCGTGCGGCATCTCCGCGACCAGCGGGATGTGGGTGTTGATCCACACGCAGCCGAAGTCGAGCGCCTTCGACAGGCGCATCGCACGGGCGTGGTCCTTCGTCCACACGGACGACGCGAGCGCGTAGTCGACGCCGTTGGCCCACTCGATCGCCTGGGCCTCGTCCGTGAACGACTGGACGGTGATGACCGGTCCGAAGACCTCGTTCTGGATGATCTCGTCGTCCTGCTTGAGGCCGGAGACGACGGTCGGGGCGTAGAAGTAACCGACGTCACCGACCCGTTGACCGCCCGCCTCCACCTTCGCGTGCGCGGGCAGCCGCTCGATGAAGCCCGAGACCTGCTTGAGCTGGTTGGGGTTGTTCAGCGGGCCGTAGAGCACGTCCTCGTCGTCCGGCTGGCCGGTCTTCGTCTCGGCCGCCGCCTTCGCGAGCGCGGCCACGAACTCGTCGTGGATGCCCTCCTGGACGAGGACGCGCGTCGCCGCCGTACAGTCCTGCCCGGCGTTGAAGAAGCCCGCGACCGAGATGTCCTCGACGGCCTTGGCGATGTCGGTGTCCTCGAAGACCACGACGGGAGCCTTGCCGCCCAGCTCCAGGTGGACCCGCTTGAGGTCCTTGGACGCGGACTCGGCGACCGACATGCCGGCGCGCACGGAGCCGGTGATGGAGGCCATCGCCGGGGTGTGGTGCTCGACCATCAGGCGGCCGGTGTCGCGGTCGCCGGTGACGACGTTGAAGACGCCCTTGGGGAGGATCGAGCCGATGATCTCGGCGATCAGGACGGTGGAGGCGGGGGTGGTGTCCGAGGGCTTCAACACCACGGTGTTACCGGCGGCCAGCGCCGGGGCGAACTTCCACACCGCCATCATCATCGGGTAGTTCCACGGGGCGACCTGCGCGCAGACGCCGATCGGCTCGCGCCGGATGATGGAGGTCATACCCTCCATGTACTCGCCGGCCGAGCGGCCTTCGAGCATCCGGGCGGCGCCCGCGAAGAAGCGGATCTGGTCGACCATCGGCGGGATTTCCTCGGAGCGGGTCAGCCCGATCGGCTTGCCGGTGTTCTCCACCTCGGCCGCGATCAGTTCCTCGGCCCGCTCCTCGAACGCGTCCGCGATCTTCAGCAGGGCCCGCTGGCGCGCCGCGGGAGTCTCGTCCCGCCAGGCCGGGAAGGCCGCCGCGGCGGCCGCCATCGCGGCGTCCACGTCCGCCGGCCCGGACAGCGGGGCGGTGGCGTACGCCTCGCCGGTCGCCGGGTTGACCACCTCGGTGGTCCGTCCGTCGGCGGCGTCCCGGAACTCACCGTCGATGTAATTGCGCAGACGACGCAGCTCGGTGCTCACTGCCGGCCCTCCAAGTTCAGGTGTCCAATCACTGAGACACCCACCCTAATCGCCCGGCCCACGTTTTCAACACCCCCGGTCGCGCCAAGACTACGAAATCCGCAAGTCTCGACCTTGTAAACAACGAATTTCATCGAAGCGGCCTTGCGGAACGGTCGAGACGTCGTGCACAGTGAAGCCGTGGCCAGTCGCAGCGCAGAACACAGGGACTCCCGCGAGTCCAGGAACGGGACTCCGCATCTGGATTCCGTCTCCCTCGCCATCATCGAACAGCTCCAGGAGGACGGCCGCCGGCCGTACGCCGCCATCGGCAAGGCCGTCGGCCTCTCCGAGGCTGCCGTGCGCCAGCGCGTCCAGAAGCTGCTCGACCAGGGCGTCATGCAGATCGTCGCCGTCACGGACCCGCTCACCGTGGGCTTCCGCAGACAGGCGATGGTCGGTGTCAACGTCGAGGGCGATGTCGAGAACGTGGCGGACGCGCTGACGGCCATGCCGGAAGTGGAGTACGTGGTGATGACCGCGGGCTCGTACGACCTCCTCGCCGAGATCGTCTGCGAGGACGACGACCACCTGCTGGACGTCATCAACAAACGCATCCGGGCACTGCCCGGCGTGCGCTCCACCGAGAGCTTCGTTTATCTGAAGCTCAAGAAGCAGACCTACATGTGGGGAACCCGATAACCGTGAGCAAGGACCTCAGCCGCACCGCGTACGACCACTTGTGGATGCACTTCACCCGCATGTCCTCGTACGAGAACGCGCCCGTTCCCACGATCGTCCGTGGTGAGGGCACCTACATCTACGACGACAAGGGCAAGCGCTACCTCGACGGTCTCGCGGGTCTGTTCGTGGTCCAGGCCGGTCACGGCCGCGCCGAGCTGGCCGAGACCGCCGCCAAGCAGGCGCAGGAGCTGGCGTTCTTCCCCATCTGGTCGTACGCCCACCCGAAGGCCGTAGAACTCGCTGAGCGTCTCGCCCACTACGCGCCCGGCGACCTGAACAAGGTCTTCTTCACCACCGGCGGCGGCGAGGCGGTCGAGACCGCCTGGAAGCTCGCCAAGCAGTACTTCAAGCTCCAGGGCAAGCACACCAAGTACAAGGTCATCTCGCGCGCGGTCGCCTACCACGGCACCCCGCAGGGCGCCCTGTCCATCACCGGACTCCCGGCCCTGAAGGCCCCGTTCGAGCCCCTCGTGCCCGGCGCGCACAAGGTCCCGAACACCAACATCTACCGCGCCCCGCTCTTCGGCGACGACCCGGAGGCCTTCGGCCGCTGGGCCGCCGACCAGATCGAGCAGCAGATCCTGTTCGAGGGCCCGGAGACGGTCGCCGCGGTCTTCCTGGAGCCCGTGCAGAACGCCGGCGGCTGCTTCCCGCCCCCGCCCGGCTACTTCCAGCGGGTCCGCGAGATCTGCGACCAGTACGACGTGCTGCTCGTGTCCGACGAGGTCATCTGCGCCTTCGGCCGCCTCGGCACGATGTTCGCCTGCGACAAGTTCGACTACGTCCCGGACATGATCACCTGCGCCAAGGGCATGACCTCGGGCTACTCCCCGATCGGCGCCTGCATCATCTCCGACCGCCTGGCCGAGCCGTTCTACAAGGGCGACAACACCTTCCTGCACGGCTACACCTTCGGCGGCCACCCGGTCTCCGCCGCGGTCGGCCTCGCCAACCTCGACATCTTCGAGCGCGAGGGCCTCAACCAGCACGTCCTCGACAACGAGGCCAACTTCCTGGGGACCCTCCAGAAGCTGCACGACCTCCCGATCGTCGGCGACGTCCGCGGCAACGGCTTCTTCTACGGCATCGAGCTGGTGAAGGACAAGGCCACCAAGGAGACCTTCACGGACGAGGAGTCGGAGCGCGTGCTCTACGGCTTCGTCTCCAAGAAGCTCTTCGAGTACGGCCTCTACTGCCGCGCCGACGACCGCGGTGACCCGGTCATCCAGCTGTCGCCGCCGCTGATCTCCGACCAGTCGACCTTCGACGAGATCGAGGGCATCGTCCGCCAGGTGCTGACGGAGGCCTGGACGAAGCTCTGATCGTTCCGATCGTTCCGAGGTTTCGATCGTTCCGAGGTTCGGATCTTCCTTCTGGATGATCAACACCGGCCCCGGCGCCGCCGTTCGAGTGAGAAACGGCGGCCCGGGGCCGTGTGCTGTCCGGGCTCCCGCCGACCCCTCCTTAGCGTGCCAGTGACCGATCGGCCCCCTCTTCGTTCCCCCGGACGGGGGATGCGATACGGGAAAACGGATCTGAACGAGGTGTACGCGCATGGTGGCCCCGCCGGACAACGACGTGCTCTGGGCACGTGCCCTGCACTTCCAGCACCACGACGGAACGCCCGCGCTCGGCGGCGTCTCGCTCGGCGTCCGGGAGGGCGAGATCCTCGCCGTCTGCGGCCCGCGCGGCAGCGGCAAGACGACCCTGCTGCGCTGCCTCTCCGGGCTTGAGCGTCCGAACCGCGGCGAGGTCTGGTTCAACAGCGTGCCCGTGCACACCATGGGCCCGATGACCCGCGAACGGCTGCGCCGCGACCGCTTCGGCTGGATCGACCCGGCGCCCGTGCTCGTCCCGGAGCTGAACGTCTGGGAGAACGCGGCCCTCCCCCTGATGCTGCGCGGCACCAGCCGCCGCCGGGCCAAGACCGCCGCCCTGGAGTGGCTGGACCGTCTCGACATCGGCGACCACGCCCGCAAACGCCCGCACGAACTGCGCCAGGCCGAGCGCCAGCGCGTCTCCATCGCCCGCGCGCTGGCCCCGGCGCCGACGGTCCTGTTCGCCGACGAGCCGACGGCCCCGCTGCACAGCGCGGACCGCGCCCAGGTCCTGCGCACGCTCACCACCGCGGCCCGCTCGCACGGCATCACAGTCGTCCTCGCGACCCACGATGCGGAGACGGCGGCCCTCGCGGACCGCACGGTGTCGCTCCTCGACGGGCGTCGCGTGAACACCGTCCACCTCCCCCCGGTCACCGAGGCGGAAGGCCGGGCCGCGTGCTCGCTCTCCGTCTGACCCGCGGCTCGCAGCCCGCCGTCCAACTGCGCCGCCTGCTGGTCGCGGTGGCCTCGGCGGGCACGGGCTTCCTCCTGCTCTGCACCCTCGGCTACGCGATGGGCCACCCCGACTCCCCCGCCGCCGCGGCCCTCCGCCTCGGCTGGTGCGCGACCCCGTTGGCCACCACCGTGTACTTCGCGATGGCCGTCGCCCGCACCGACCCGGCGACGAAACCCCGCCCCGGCCTCTCCGCGATCGGCCTCGGCCCCGCCCGCCTGATGGCCATCTCGGCGACCACGACCGCGCTGGCCTGCACCCTCGGCTCCATGCTGGCGCTCCTCTTCTTCCTCCACCTGCGCGGCGACCTCACGGGCATGCCCTTCGACGGGGCGGCGGCGGAGTTCCTGGCCTCGGACCAGCCCCTCCCCCTGCCCGCCGCACTGACCCTCCTCGCCCTCGTACCGGTGACCGCCTCCGTCGCGGTGGCCCTCGCCCTGCGCCCACGGGACCTCCGCCCCGCCTCGGAGAAGGGCCCGGCGAGGTCGTACGGCCGCTTCGGCGCGCAGGGCCGCCCGGGTTCCCGCGAGACCTTCGGGGCGTACGGCCGTTTCGGCGCGCACCTGCGCGCGGGGGCGCGCGGCGGCGAGCAGGAGCCCGAACAGCCCGCGCAGGCCGAGCAGTTGGAGGCCCCGAGCGAAGCCGCACCTCCTTCCGACCCCTCGCGCCCCCCGGCTCCGCGGGAAGCCCCCCGAGGTCTCCCCTGGGGCATCGCCGTACTGGCCGCCGGGCTCGCCGTGGAGGCGTACGCGAGCCGGGCCAAGGACGGCGGCGGGCTGTCGCTGCCCGGCGGTCTCGCCGACGGCCCCGTGAGTGTCCTGGCCGGCTGGGTGCTGACCGCGATCGGACTCGCGCTGGCAGGACCCGGACTCACCCATCTCTGCGGCCGGCTGCTCCAGTCCGTCGGCCCCGGCGCGCTGCGGCTGCTGGCCGGGCGGGTGCTGATGGAGGAGGCGACCCGGATCGGGCGCCCGCTGGGCGTGGTGTGCGCGGTGGCGTCCGGCGGCTTCGCGATGACGGCGCTCTACGACGCGGACGCCCCGGCCTTCGGCCCGCTGACCACCCTCGGCCTGCTCCTGGTCACCGGCTGCACGGTGGCGACCCTGCTCACCGCCGCGCTGGAGGCCAAGCACGCCCGCGCCGACACCACGGCCGCGCTGCTCCGCCTCGGCGCCCCCGCGGCGATGCTGCGCAGCGCGGCGGCCCTGCGTGCGGGCGCCCTGCTGGCCCTGTTCCTCCCGCTGACCCTGTTCGTGGCCGAGCTGGCGGCACTGCCGCTGGCCGGCCGATGAGTTTCGTACGGACGGCCGGTCTACCCACCGAACAGCACGCACGCCCGATGGGAGAGACCTCGCATGTACCAGCAGATGATCTTCGTGAACCTGGCCGTGAACGACGTCGACGCGTCGAGGAAGTTCTTCACGGAGCTTGGCTACTCGATCAACCCCCAGTTCAGCACCGACGAGTGCGCCTGTGTCGTGATCAGCGACACGATCGTCGCGATGCTGCTCGGCAAGGAGCGGTACAGCGACTTCACCAAGAAGGAGATCGCCGACTCGACGAAGACCAGCGAGGTGCTGCTGTGTCTGAGCGCCGAGAGCCGCGAGAAGGTCGACGAGCTGGTCGACAAGGCCATCGCGTCCGGCGGCACGGGCAGCGGTGACGCCATCGACCAGGGCTTCATGTACGGCCGTTCCTTCGACGACCCCGACGGCCACACCTGGGAGGTCATGTGGATGGACCCGGCGGCCGTCCAGGGCTGACCGTCGGGATGCCTAGCATGGGCGCGTGCAGACGAGCCCGGCCCATGCGGCCCCTCACGACGAACGCGAGATCGAGACGGTCGAGGACTTCGACGCGACCGTCTCGGCCCGCGGCACCCTCGCCGGGTACCGCGTCCAGGCCGTCGATCTGACGGACCGTACAAAGGAGTTGCTCACCACCAGCACCACGGGCGCCGTCTTCCTCGGCTGCCCGATGCGCGAAGAGGCCACCGCGAAGCTCCGCGCCGACGGCGCCCTGGTCTTCCCGCCGGTCCCGCATCTCCCCTTCGACCCCTACCGCGGCCGTCTCTACACGCCGGCCGAGCTGTTCACCTCGCTCGACAAGGGGTACGAGCGGACTCCGGACGCGCTCGCGTACGCCTGGTTCCAGCGGACCAAGGCGGACGGCGACATATACGCCTCGATGCTGCGCGCCGTCCACGACGACTCGATCTCCGACGCCCTCGACGAACTCCTGCGCGGGGCACGGGTGGTGGGCGATGGGGGCACCTCCCGGTCGAGCGAAGCCGAGAGTGGGGGAGGGCGGCCACGCGATGGCGCGCGGGACGGAGGCCTACGGCGGTGCCGCGCGCCTGGGCCGGGAGCTGAGCCGCGCCGGATTCACGGTGGCCACCGGCGGCGGGCCCGGCGCGATGGAGGCGGCCAACCTGGGCGCGTACGCGGCGCCGTACGAGGACGCGATGCTGGAGAAGGCCTGCGAACTCCTCGCCGCCTCCCCGTCGTTCAGCCCCTCGATCACCGACTGGGCGCGGAGTGCCTTCGAGGTCCGCACCCGCTGGCCCAAGGGCAACCACTCGATTCGGCATCCCGACCTGGTTCTACGGCCATGAGCCGCCGAACGCCTTCGCCTCGCACATCGCCAAGTACTTCGCCAACGCCACCCGCGAGGACGGCCTGTTGGCCCGCTCGAACGCGGGTGTGGTGTTCCTGCCGGGCGCGGCCGGGACCGTACAGGAGATCTTCGACAACGCGACGCCGAACTACTACGAGTCGCGGGGCGAGCCCACGCCGATGGTTCTGGTGGACCGGGAGCACTGGACGGAGCGGCTGCCGACGTGGCCGCTGCTGTGCGCACTTGCCCGGGAACGGTCGATGGAGAGCCGTATCGCCCTCGTTGACCGTATCGAGGAGGCTCCGGAGGCGCTGAAACGTCTCGCTCATTAAAGTGCAGGTAAAGCCAACTGCCGCACACCGCATATGCATTGACACTGCTTACGCAGCACTTATAGACCAGTGAGACTCCTGGGGGTGGTGGTGCCTCACCTCGAACGCTGCCTCATCTCCCCCTAAACCCCCCGCAGTTGCACATCCCGTGAAGGGCAAACGTGTCCATATCTCGACGTTCCGTACGCATCCTCGGTGTCGCGTCCGCCTCGGCCGCGCTCGCGCTCGGATTCGCGGGCAACGCGCTCGCCTGCAACATCAGTGAGTTCTCCGCCGAGGCAGTCTGTGACGGCACCAACGGTGTCATCCACGTCACCGACAAGGACGCCTCCGGCACCCCGGCTGTCATCACCGTGTTCCTTGAGAGCAACGGTGCCGACGCGAAGCAGGTCGGCAAGCCGACCGAGGTCAAGGGCTCGGCCGAAGGCGTCACCGTCACCTTCGCCGAGGACTGGCAGCCGGACGCCAAGTACCGCGTGCACGTCAAGGCCGGCAACCAGGTCGACGAGGACCTCAAGGAACTCCTGACCACCCCGTCCAAGGCCTGCGACACCGAGGAGTCGCCCAGCCCGACTCCGACCGAGGCTTCTCCGACCCCCTCGGAGACCGCCTCGACCCCGGCCGAGTCCGACACCCCGACCCCGTCGGCCTCGGAGAGCAGCAGCACCGCCCCCGCCACGACGACGGACAACGCGCCGTCCCCGGCGGCCGGTAGCTCGAACCTCGCCGAGACCGGTGCCAACTCCAACACCGGCATGATCGCCGGTATCGCGGGCGCGTTCGTCGTCGCGGGCGGCGGAGCCGTCTACTACGGCATGCGCCGTCGCGGTGCGACCAACGGCCGCTGATCCACCCGCTGTTGCTGTTGTGGCCCGTCCGGTTCGTGGGGACGGGCCACACGCATGTCCGCTAGACGCCGTCGAGCACGACGACCTCGGCCGCGTCGAACTCCACCCCGACCGTGTCCCCGACCTCCGGCGCCTCCCGCAGCGCACACGCCGCCTCAAGCCGCGGCGCGCCCTCCGGCTGCAGTTGTACGGCGACATGGGTGCCCCGGAAGGTGCGGGCGGCGACCGTGCAGCGCAGGCCCTCCTCGACGGGCAACAGGCGTACGCCCGCGGGGCGTACGAGGAGCGTGCGGGCGCCCTGGGGAGCGTTCTCGGGGACCGGCACCTTGCCCCAGGGGGTGTCGGCGGCCTCTCCGGCGACCGTGGCCCCCACCACGTTGTCGAAGCCGAGGAAGCGGGCCACGAACTCGTCGGCGGGGCGCTGCCAGACCTCAAGTGGCGTACCGGACTGGGCGATCCGCCCGTCCCGCATCACCACGACCCGGTCGGCCAGCGCGAACGCCTCGCCCTGGTCGTGCGTGACCGCGAGCACGGTCGTGCCCAACGCCCCGAACAGTTCCCGGAGTTCGACGACCAGCCGCTCCCGCAGTGACCGGTCGAGCTGGCCGAGCGGTTCGTCGAGCATGAGGAGCCGAGGGCGGGGCGCGAGGGCGCGGGCCAGCGCCACGCGTTGCTGCTCACCGCCGGACAGCCCCGCGACGGCACGGTGGGCCGCACCCGGGAGTCCGACGAGGTCGAGCAACTCGCCGACCCGGGCGTCCTGTTGTCCCTTCGACGTCCCGTGCATCCGCAGTCCGAAGGCCACGTTGCCGGCCACGTCCCGCTGCGGGAACAGCTGATGGTCCTGGAACATCAGACCCACCCCCCGCTTGTGCGCGGGCACCCCGGCCTGGTCACGTCCGTCGAGCAACACCCGCCCGGAGTCCAGGGGTTGCAGCCCGGCCACCACTCGCAGCAGCGTCGACTTGCCGCTGCCGCTGGGCCCGAGCACACACACGATCTCGTGCTCGGCGACCCCGAGATCGACGGCGTCCAGCACCGGGCGCCCGCCGAACCGTACGGTCGCGCCCGCAAGACTGAGCAGCATGTTCGGCGAAGTCTTCGGCGGCATCTAGAACTCCCCGGTCCGGTCGGTGCGCAGCCGCTCAAGGACCAGCAGGGCCGCCGCGCACACCACCATCAGAATCGTCGAAAGGGCCATCGCCTGGCCGTAGTTGAGATCACCGGGCCGGGACAGCAGCCGCGCCACCGCGACCGGCAGCGTCGGGTTGTCGGGCCGCGCGATGAACACCGTCGCCCCGAACTCCCCCAGCGACACCGCGAACGCGAACCCGGCGGCGATCAGCAACGCCCGCCGCACCAGCGGCAGATCGACCTCCCGCCACACCCGCCAGGGCGAGGCCCCGAGCACGGCCGCCGCCTCCCGCAGCCGCCCGTCCACCGCCCGCAGCACGGGCAGCATGGTCCGTACGACGAAGGGGACGCCGACCAACGCCTGCGCGAGCGGCACCAGGATCCATGAACTCCGCAGATCCAGCGGGGGTTTGTCGAGCGAGATCAGAAACCCGAAGCCGACCGTCACCGCCGACACCCCGAGCGGCAGCATCAGCAGCGCGTCGAAGCCTCGCACCAACCTGCCCGCGTCGCGCCGGGTCAGCGCCGCGGCGGCGAGCCCGCCGATCACCACGGCAATGGCGGTGGCGGCGACGGCGTACTCCAGCGAGTTGCCGATCGCGGCGATCGGCGGGACCAGGAAGGTGCCGCCGTCGTCGTGGGTCAGCGCCCGGTAGTAGCCGAAGTCCGGTGAGTCCAGCGACCGTTGGACCAGCACGGCGAGCGGCAGGACGAGCAGCAGCAGGACGGAGACGAGCACTCCGGCGAGCAGGGACCACTGCCCGGCTCCGCGCGGGCGGCGGGCGGTCACCGAGGGGTCGACCAGCCGTAGGGCCGTCTCCCGTCGTCGTACGGTCCAGGCGTGGACGGCGAGGATCGTGCCCACCGCGACGAACTGGACGATCGTCAGCACGGCCGCCGTGGAGAGGTCGAAGATCTCGGAGGTCTGGCGGTAGATCTCCACTTCGAGGGTCGAGAAGGCCGGGCCGCCGAGGATCTGCACCACGCCGAAGGACGTGAAGGTGAAGAGGAAGACCATCAGCGCGGCGGCGGCCACGGCGGGCGCGAGCGCGGGCAGCGTCACCTTCCGCCAGGCTCGCAGCCGGGAGGCGCCGAGCATCCGCGCGGCCTCCTCCTGACGCGGGTCGAGCTGGGCCCACAGGCCGCCCACCGTCCGTACGACGACCGCGTAGTTGAAGAAGACGTGCGCGAGCAGGATGGCCCACACGGTGGTGTCCAGCCGTACGCCCCACAGGTCGTCGAGGAGTCCGCCCCGGCCGACGAGCGCGAGGAAGGCCGTACCGACGACGACCGTGGGCAGCACGAAGGGGACCGTCACGACGGCCCGCAGCACATGTCTGCCGGGGAAGTCGAAGCGCGCGAAGACATACGCGCCGGGGAGCGCGATCAGCAGCGTGAGCGCGGTGGAGGCGAGCGCCTGCCAGGTGGTGAACCACAGGACGTGCCGCATGTCGGACTGGGCCAGCACGTCCCCGATCCGGCCCAACTGCCAGGCGCCGTCCACCTTGAGGCCCCGCCCGACGATCGCGACGACGGGGTAGGCGAAGAACACCGCGAAGAACGCGACGGGCAGAGCCATGAGGCCGAGCCGCGTCACGTTCCCCTTCCGGGTCCTGCGGGGGGCTACTTCAGTACGAGCGAGGTCCACGACTTGACCCACTGGTCCCGGTCGGCGGCGATCTTCGCGGGGGCCATGGTCTCGGGGTCCTCGGCCTGCGGACCGTACTTCGTGAACTCGGCCGGCACGGTCGCCCCCTCGACCACCGGGTAGACGAACATGTTGAGCGGCATGTCCTGCTGGAACTCCTTGGTCAGCAGGAAGTCGATGAAGGCCTTGCCGCCCTTGGTGTTCTTGGCGTTGCTGAGCAGTCCCGCGTACTCGGTCTGCCGGAAGCAGGTGCCGTACGACACCCCGGTCGGCGCGGTGGTCGGCTTCGGGTCGCCGTATATGACCTCGGCGGGCGGCGAGGAGGCGTACGAGACGACGAGGGGCCGGTCGCCGCCCGCCTTCTTGCCACCGGCGGAACCGGAGAACTCCTGGTCGTAGGCCTGCTCCCAGCCGTCGACGACCTTCACGCCGTTGGCCTTGAGCTGCTTCCAGTAGCCCTGCCAACCTCCATCCCCGTACTGCGCGGCGCTGCCGAGCAGGAAGCCGAGGCCGGGTGAGGAGGTGGCCGCGTTCTCGGTGACGAGGAGGTTCTTGTACTCGGGCTTGACCAGGTCCGCGAAGGTGGCCGGCGGGGTCAGCCTGTGCTTGGTGAAGTACGCCTTGTCGTAGTTGACGCAGATGTCGCCGGTGTCGATGGGCGTGACCCGGTGCTTGGTCTCGTCGACGCGGTACGCGGGCTTGACGGTGGCGGAGCCCTTCGCGTCGTAGGACTGGAAGAGGCCGTTGTCGAGAGCGCGGGAGAGCAGGGTGTTGTCGACTCCGAAGAAGACGTCGCCCTGGGGGTTGTCCTTGGTCAGGATCGCCTTGTTGACGGCCTGCCCGGCGTCGCCGTCCTTGAGGACCTTGACGGTGTACCCGGACTGGCTCTCGAAGTCTTTCAGCACGCTCTTCGAGACGGCCCACGAGTCGTGGCTGACGAGGGTGACGGTCTTGTCGGATCCGGAGCCGCCGCTCCCGTCCGACCCCGACCCGCACGCGGAGAGCGTGACCAGGCCGAGGCCCACGAGGACAGCACAGTACTTCTTGGTGTTCACGGTGATGACCGAACTTCCTACCCAGAATGACCTGGGCGAGGTTCAGAGGGTCTGCGGCCCGATTGCCGCACTCTCAGCGCTGCGCGCTCCCCTGTCGGATATGAAGGTGTACGTACAGGTGGTACGGGTGAAGGTTACCTCTCGGTGGCCGCCAGCTGACCGCACGCTCCGTCGATCTCCTGGCCACGGGTGTCCCGGACGGTGACCGGCACCCCATGGGCCGCGATGGCCTCGACGAACGCCTTCTCGTCCTCGGGGCGGGAGGCCGTCCACTTCGAGCCCGGCGTCGGGTTGAGCGGGATCAGGTTGACGTGCACGGGCTTGCCCTTGAGGAGGCGGCCGAGCCGATCGCCGCGCCACGCCTGGTCGTTGATGTCACGGATCAGCGCGTACTCGATGGACAGCCGGCGTCCCGACTTCGCCGCGTACTCCCAGCCGGCGTCGAGGACCTCGCGCACCTTCCACCGGGTGTTCACGGGGACCAGGGTGTCGCGCAGCTCGTCGTCGGGCGCGTGCAGCGAGATCGCGAGCCGGCACTTGAAGCCCTCGTCCGCGAAGCGGTGGATCGCCGGGACGAGTCCGACCGTCGAGACGGTGATCCCGCGCTGCGAGAGCCCGAGGCCGTCCGGCTCGGGGTCGGTGAGGGCGCGGATGGACTGGACGACCCTCCTGTAGTTGGCGAGGGGCTCGCCCATGCCCATGAAGACGATGTTGGAGAGGCGGGCGGGACCGCCGGGAATCTCGCCGTCGCGCAGCGCGCGCATCCCGTCCACGATCTGGTGCACGATCTCACCGGTCGACAGATTGCGATCGAGGCCGGCCTGTCCGGTGGCGCAGAACGGGCAGTTCATGCCACACCCCGCCTGCGAGCTGATGCACATGGTGACCCGGTCCGGGTACCGCATCAGCACGGACTCGACGAGCGTCCCGTCGAACAGCCGCCACAGCGTCTTGCGGGTGGTCTCCTGGTCGGTCGACAGATGCCGTACGACCGTCATCAGCTCAGGGAGCAGCGCTTCCTGCAGCTTGGCGCGCGAACCGGCGGGGATGTCGGTCCACTCCGCCGGGTCGTGCGCGAGGCGTGCGAAGTAGTGCTGCGAGAGCTGCTTGGCGCGAAAGGGCTTCTCCCCGATCGCGGCGACGGCTTCCTTGCGCTCGGCGGGCGTGAGATCGGCAAGGTGCCGCGGCGGCTTCTGGGCTCCGCGGGGGGCGACGAATGTGAGTTCTCCGGGCTTAGGCATGGCTGTACCAGTGTCGCAGATCGTTTGACGTGATCCGTTTACGGTGATCCGCTTCACCCGGTCTCAGCCGATGTGCTCCAGGTGCTCCTTCAGGAGCTTCTCGTTGTGGGGCATCTCGCGTCGGACCTGGGGGCGGACGACGAGGGGCAGCAGGACCTTGCCGATGCCGTGTCCCTCGAAGTCGAGGTCCATCGTCACCCGGGTACGGCGGCCGTCGTCGACGGGTGAGATCTCGCCGCGGAAGGTGCCCCTGATGGGGCCGTCGATCCCGCGCACGGTCCAGGAGTGCGGCGGCTGGAACTCGGTGCACTCCATGGTCATCGCCATGTCGCGGCGACCCACGTGCCGGGTGACGCGGACCCGGGAACCGAGGCCGAAAGGTCGGTCGTCGAGCTGCTGCGCGGACACCGCGCTCTCCTGCCACTCGCGGAGGTGGGAGGGGTCGATGACGTACTCCCAGGCGTCCTCGGGACGGCAGTCCACGTCGAACTCTTCATGGAAGGCGGACATGACGCCCTCCTTCGTTCAGGGCGGTCCCCCTTTTGTGAGGGCTTACACCGAAATCGTACGACCGGGCGCCCCCGTCCTGTACAGGTCGGGGGCGCCCGGAATGCCGTAGGACCGGACGACCTCAGGCCGAACCCACGAACAGCACGAACAGCAGCCACACCACCGGCGCCGTCGGCAGCAAGGAGTCCAGGCGGTCCATGATGCCGCCGTGGCCCGGCAGCAGGGTGCCCATGTCCTTGATGCCGAGGTCCCGCTTGATCATGGACTCGCCGAGGTCGCCCAGCGTGGCGCTGGCCGCGACCGCGAGGCCCAGCAGCAGCCCCTGCCACCAGCTGCCGTCGTCGATCAGGAACTGCATGCACAGCGCGCCCGCCACCATCGCGAAGGACACCGCTCCGAAGAGGCCCTCGCGGGTCTTTCCGGGGCTGATGCGCGGGGCGAGCTTGTGCGTGCCGAAGCGCCAGCCGACGGCGTAGGCGCCCGTGTCGCTGACGACCGTCAGCAGCAGGAACGTCATGACCCGCCAGGCGCCGTCGTCCGCGGTGAGCATCAGGGCGACGAATGTGGCCAGGAACGGCACGTAGAACGCCGCGAAGACGCCCGCCGTGACGTCCTTGAGGTAGCCCTCCGGCGGTTCCGTCATCCGCCAGACCAGGACGGCCAGCGCGGTGAGCGCCATGGCGACCCAGGCGCCCTCGGGACCCCGGACGTAACCGGCGACGACCATCGCCGCACCGCCGACCGCGAGGGGCACGAGGGGCGCCTTGATGCCCTTGCGCTCCTGCAACCGTGAGGTCAGCTCCCACAGGCCCACCACGACGGCGACCGCTATCACGCCGACGAACACGGCCTTGACGACGAACAGGGACGCGATGATCACCGCGCCGAGTCCGACCCCGACCCCTATGGCCGCACCGAGGTCCCGGCCCGCGCTCTTCTTCTGCGGGGCGGGCGCCGGTGGCGGGACGTCGGGCATGGGCTCCGGATTCTGCGGCACCGCCCCGTAGGGCTGCGCCTGCGGCGTGTCAAAGGGCTCCGTCCGCGGGTCGTACGACGGCGACTGCCGTACGTCGTACGGCGGTTGCTGCGTCTCGTCGCGGAACGTCTCGTCGCGGAACAAGGGGCCGCTCAGCCGAGCGGCCCCCCGGTCGTCATCCTGGTGTCCGCCGTATGCGGGCTCGTCGGGCACGATGGGCATGGGGCGAGTCTGCTGCGCCTCAGGCGCATCGTACGTGGGACCCGCCGGGGCAGCCCCCTGGACAGGCCCCTGGTCGGACGGCCCCCAGTACCCGGCTTGTGGCGGTGCCCCCCAGGAAGAGTCGTTCATCAGACCTCTAGCAGCTCCGCTTCCTTGTGCTTGAGGAGTTCGTCCACCTGGGCGACGTACTTCGCCGTGGTGTCGTCGAGCTCCTTCTCGGCGCGGCGGCCCTCGTCCTCGCCGATGTCGCCGTCCTTGATCGCCTTGTCGATCGCTTCCTTGGCCTTGCGGCGGATGGAACGGATCGAGATCTTGGAGTCCTCGGCCTTGGTCTTGGCGACCTTGATGTACTCCTTGCGGCGCTCCCCGGTCAGCTCCGGGAACGTCACACGGATGATGTTGCCGTCGTTGCTCGGGTTGACGCCGAGGTCCGAGTCGCGGATCGCCTGCTCGATGTTGCGCAGCGCGCTCTTGTCGAACGGGGTCACCACGGCCATGCGCGGCTCCGGCACGGAGAACGAAGCCAGCTGGTTGATCGGTGTCAGTGCGCCGTAATAGTCGGCCACGATCTTGTTGAACATCGCCGGGTGCGCACGGCCGGTGCGGATCGCGGCGAAGTCCTCCTTGGCGACCACGACGGCCTTCTCCATCTTCTCCTCGGCTTCGAGGAGGGTCTCTTCGATCACCACTTGCTCCTGCGTGTCTTGAGTAGGCCCGGCTGCTGTGCTGTGTCGGCGTCGGCGGCCGGCTGCGTCGCGTCTTCTTCCTGCACGGTTCCCGACCGGCAGGACATTGTCCATCCCCCGGTCAGGGTCATCAGCCCTGGCTGCCTTGGTCACCCACAAGCGTGCCGATCTTCTCACCCTTGACGGCGCGGGCGATATTGCCCTCCGCCAGAAGCTCGAAGACCAGGATCGGAAGCTTGTTGTCGCGGCACAGGGTGATGGCGGTCATGTCCGCGACCTTGAGGTCCTGGGTGATGACCTCGCCGTAGCTGAGCGCGTCGAACTTGACGGCCTCGGAGTTCGTCTTCGGGTCGGAGTCGTAGACCCCGTCCACACCGTTCTTGCCCATGAGCAGCGCCTCGGCGTTGATCTCCAGGGCGCGCTGGGCGGCGGTGGTGTCGGTGGAGAAGTACGGCATGCCCATACCGGCGCCGAAGATGACCACGCGGCCCTTCTCCAGGTGGCGCACGGCGCGCAGCGGGATGTACGGCTCGGCGACCTGACCCATGGTGATGGCGGTCTGGACGCGGCTGTCGATGCCCTCCTTCTCCAGGAAGTCCTGGAGGGCGAGGCAGTTCATCACGGTGCCGAGCATGCCCATGTAGTCGGAGCGCGCCCGGTCCATGCCGCGCTGCTGGAGTTCGGCGCCGCGGAAGAAGTTGCCGCCGCCGATGACGACGGCGACCTCCGCGCCGTCCCGGACGACGGCCGCGATCTCACGGGCGATCTTGTGCACCACGTCGGGGTCGACGCCCAGGCCCCCGCCGCCGGAGAAGGCTTCCCCGGACAGCTTCAACATGAACCGGCCGCGTACCTTGCCGTCGTCGCTCTTCTGGGCCTTGGTGGTCATGACGTTCTCGCCTCTTTTACGTGGTCGCACATACGAAGAAGGCCACTGCCGGTGGGGTGTCTGTCGCATCCCATGCTCGGCAATGGCCTCCTCGTCAGATCTGCTGTCGT
This sequence comes from Streptomyces sp. NPDC050548, assembly GCF_044457385.1. Lineage (NCBI taxonomy): Bacteria > Bacillati > Actinomycetota > Actinomycetes > Kitasatosporales > Streptomycetaceae > Streptomyces > Streptomyces sp. NPDC050548. Next base: position 377,000 of record NZ_JBITGV010000004.1, on the reverse strand, counting down.
CCGCCACGCGCGCGTGCGCGACGGCGTACCGGGCCGACTGCTGACGACCCTAGCGGGATTCCGCCGGGCGCCGCGCGTCGATCGCGGTACGGACTCAGATGCCGACCTTGATGCGCGTGAAGCGCTTCAGGGTGACACCCGCCTCGTCCAGAACCTTCTGGACGGACTTCTTGGGGTCGAGCGCGTATGGCTGACCGAGCAGCGTCGCGTCCTTGAAGAAGCCGTTGACGCGACCCTCGACGATCTTGGCGATCGCGGCCTCGGGCTTGCCCTCGGCGCGGGTGGTCTCCTCGGCGATACGGCGCTCGGACTCGACGACCTCGGCCGGCACGTCGTCCTTGGCCAGGTACTTCGGCGCGAAGGCGGCGATGTGCTGGGCGACACCGCGGGCGACCTCGGCGTTCGGCTTGTCCAGCTCGACGAGGACACCGATCTGCGGCGGCAGGTCGGGCATCGTGCGGTGCATGTACGCGGCGACGTAGCCGTCGGCGTACTGGGCGAAGCGGTCCAGGACGATCTTCTCGCCCAGGTTCGCGTTGGCCTCGTCGACGAACGCCTGAACCGTCTTGCCGGACTCGATCTCGGACGCGAGGAGCGCCGCGATGTCGGCCGGGGAGGTCGCGGCGACGTGCTGCGCGATCTGGTTGGCGACGGCCTGGAACTTCTCGCCCTTGGCGACGAAGTCTGTCTCGCACTTCAGCTCGACCAGGACACCGGAGGTGTTGTCGTCGGCGATGACGGAGACCACGGCGCCGTTCTCGGCGGAGCGGCCCTCGCGCTTGGCGACGCCCTTCTGGCCCTTGATGCGGAGCGCCTCGACGGCCTTCTCGACGTTGCCGTCGGCCTCGTCCAGCGCCTTCTTGCAGTCCATCATGCCGGCGCCGGTGAGCTCACGGAGCTTCTTGACGTCGGCGGCGGTGTAGTTCGCCATGATCTGAAAATCTCTTCTCGGAGTTCGAAGTCTCGAAGTCGGCGGCGGCCGCGTGGTGAGCGGGCTTCCGCCAAAGATCTACGGGCTACGAAGATCTAGGGGCTGTGAGTGAACGGCGGGTGGCGCGGTCGGCACCACCCGCCGTCACTTCGGCTCAGCCCTTGGCCCGGAAGGTCAGGCCGTTGACCGGAGGGGTCAGGCCTGCTCGGCGTCGGCGACCGGAGCGGCCTCGACCTCGGCGGCGGGCGCCTCGACCTCGGCAGCGGCCTCGGGGGCGGGAACCTCGTCGGCCTGCTCGGCGTCGGCGACCTTCTCCGTCTCGGCGGAGGTCTGGACCTCGGCGGCGGGGGCCTCGTCGGCCTTCTTCTCGCCTTCGAGCAGGTCGCGCTCCCACGCGGCGAGCGGCTCGCCGGCGGCCTTGTCACCCTTGGCCTCGGCGGCGACACCGGAGCGGCTGATGAGGCCCTCGGCGACGGCGTCGGCGATCACGCGGGTGAGCAGGGTGACGGAGCGGATCGCGTCGTCGTTGCCCGGGATCTTGTAGTCGACCTCGTCGGGGTCGCAGTTCGTGTCGAGGATGGCGACGACCGGAATGTTGAGCTTCCGGGCCTCACCGACCGCGATGTGCTCCTTCTTGGTGTCCACGATCCAGACGGCGCTGGGAACCTTGGACATCTCGCGGATACCACCGAGGGTCTTCTCCAGCTTGGCCTTCTCGCGCGAGAGCACGAGAAGCTCCTTCTTGGTGAGACCGGACGCGGCGACGTCCTCGAAGTCGATCTGCTCCAGCTCCTTGAGGCGCTGCAGACGCTTGTAGACGGTGGAGAAGTTGGTGAGCATGCCGCCCAGCCAGCGCTGGTTGACGTAGGGCATGCCGACGCGGGTGGCCTGCTCGGCGATGGCCTCCTGCGCCTGCTTCTTCGTGCCGACGAACATGACCGTGCCGCCGTGGGCGACGGTCTCCTTGACGAACTCGTAGGCGCGGTCGATGTACGACAGCGACTGGAGCAGGTCGATGATGTAGATGCCGTTGCGCTCGGTGAAGATGAAGCGCTTCATCTTCGGGTTCCAGCGACGGGTCTGGTGACCGAAGTGGACGCCGCTTTCCAGCAGCTCCCGCATCGTGACGACGGCCATGGCCGTTCTCCTTGGTTTTCTCGGTTGTGCCGCGAGCACCGGGACGGCACTCGCGCCTGACGCCCACATGCGCGTGCCCAGAGGACCGAGGAGCGCTGACACCGGATTCGTCTCTCGACGGAGGACCAGATGTCGGGGCGTGCGAAGTCGACCCGGTGACCCGGATCGCCAAAGGAAGTGTACGGGACCCGCGAGGTACCGGGTGACGCCGTTGTCCACAGGCACCCGGCGGTCCACAGGTCCCGGCCATGATCGACGCGGGTACGGCACGGTTTGTGCCATGCGAACACGACGGCGTCCACGACATCCGCACACGGCGCTGGCCTTGATGCTGGCCTTCTTCCTGACCCTGCTGACCTGCGCGGCCCGTGCGGACGAGGCCCCTCCACCGACACCGGCCGGCGTCCCACCCCCTCCCGTACCGGCCATCGCCCGCACCTGGCCCGTCGGTTCCCACCCCTTGGTCCTACGAGGCTGGGACCCCCCGGCGACGCTCTACGCCCGGGGCCACCGAGGCGTGGACCTGGCGACCGCGGCGGGCGCTCCGGTACGGGCGGTGGCGGCGGGCCGGGTGTCGTTCGCGGGCCGGGTGGCGGGGAGAGGGGTGGTCGCGGTGGAACTGACGGGCACGGACCTCCGCACGACCTACGAACCGGTGACCGCATCGGTGAAGAAGGGCGACGAGGTGGAGGCGGGCGAGGCGGTGGGGACGGTGGAACTCACGGGCTCGCACTGCGGCGCGACTCCGTGCGTGCACTGGGGCTTACTGAGAGGGGAGGTGTATTTGGACCCACTGGGGCTACTGCCCCCATGGCTGCTGAATCGGGGGCCATCACGCTTGTTGCCGGTGCTCAGCTCTTAGGGGCCCGCCCCTCTTGCTGCCTGTGCTCAGCCTTCAGGGTCTTGTCCATCTTGCAGCCCGTCCTGGGAACGCCCGTCTTTCAGGGGCGCGGGGAACTGCGCGACCAGCCCCCACCGGCCCGCAGACAACACTCAGCCTTCTACGCCCCGCAAAGCCATACTCACCGCAGCCTCAGTAATCACCGAGGGATCCTCCGCAGCCCCCAGCTCGATCCGCCGCACAGCCGCATCGACAACCCCCTGAAGCAACATCGCCGCCAACCGCGGCTCCGCATGCCCCATCTCCGCCAACGCCTCGACGATCATCGCGACCAGCCCGCCGTGCGCGGCGCGGATCTTCTCCCGCGCCCCGGCGTCCAGTTCACTCGCGGAGATGGCGACGACAGCCCGATGCCGCCGGTCCCCGACCAGGGCCAGCTGCTGCCGCACATACGCTTCGACCTTGCCCTCGGCGGAGCCGGCCCGCTCCATCGCCGCCGACACATCCGCCGCCCAGACGGGGAAGTCGACCTCGCAGAGTTCCTCGACGACGGCGGCCCGCGAGCGGAAGTACTCGTACACGGAGGACCGCGCCAGACCCGTCCGCTCGGCCAGGGCCGGGAAGGTCAGCGCCTCCGTCCCACCTTCGGACAGCAGGGAACGAGCCGCGTCCAGCAGGGCGGCTCGCTGCATCGACCGGTGCTCGGCCACGGAGGCCGCTCGAATCCTTGGCACGTCAACCACTCTACGGACGGTCCACCCCCGACGGGAGTGACCTGGGCCATGCAGGCACGATTCTGCGAGGGCGAGAAGGCGGTACGGCTTTCGCTCAACGGCCGAAACTGGCCAGCTTGGCGCGCAGCTGCAGCACGGACTTGGTGTGGATCTGGCTGACCCGGCTCTCGGTCACCCCGAGCACGTTGCCGATCTCGGCGAGGGTCAGGCCCTCGTAGTAGTAGAGCGTGACGACGGTCTTCTCCCGCTCGGGCAACGTGTTGATCGCCCGCGCCAGGAACCGCCGCAGCTCCCGCCCCTCCGCCACCTCCACCGGGTTGTCGGCGGCGGTGTCCTCCAGGGTGTCCATCAGGCTGAGCCGGTCGCCGCCCTCGCCGCCGGCGTGCAGCAGCTCCTCCAGCGCCACCACGTTGGCCAGCGACAACTGGCTGAAGACGGCGTGGAGTTCGTCCACCGCGATGCCCATCTCGGCGGCCACCTCGCCCTCGCTGGGGGTACGCCTGAGCCGCGCCTCCAGCGTGGCGTACGCCCGCTCCACGTTCCGCGCCTTCTGCCGCACCGAGCGCGGGATCCAGTCCAGCGCGCGCAGCTCGTCGATCATCGCGCCCCGGATACGGGTGATCGCGTACGTCTCGAACTTGATCTCCCGCTCGATGTCGAACTTCTCGATGGCGTCGATCAGTCCGAACACCCCCGACGACACGAAGTCCGCCTGCTCGACATTGGGCGGCAGCCCGACGCTCACCCGCCCCGCGACGTATTTCACGAGCGGCGAGTAGTGCAGGATCAGCTGCTCGCGCAGCCGCTCGTCGCCCGTTGTCTTGTACGACCGCCACAGCTCGTCGAGCGTCGAGGGAGCGGGCGGCCGGACGCTGCCACCGTCACGGGCGGCTGGGGGGATCGCCGCCCGGTCGGACCCGGAGGTGTGCTGGGGCATTCGTCGCCTTGTGCCGTTCTGCCGTGAAGTGGGGTTGCCTGGGTGAGCTGTCGGAGTGATGGGGAGTTACCGGTCTGTTTGCCGGTCTGTGCCGGAATCCCCGTGAGCGTAGCGTGACTGGAGTGTCGCGGTGTGCGAAGGGAAGGGCTCGGACCGGCCACGGACGCGTTCGACAGGGTGCCGGAACGGGTCACTCCAGTCGCTCTGCGTGATCATCGGAATGCGCCAACTGCGGGAATTCCCAAGGGTGTCGGGGTTCCCCCGGACGGCCGAACACACTCGGTCAGCGGCGCCCCCGATCCGGCCGGACCGAGATCATCGCCTGGCGTGTCAACTTCCAGCCGTCGCCGTGTCGTTCGACGTAACCAAGTGCTCGGAGTTCGTACAGTCTCGCGACCGCGTCGTCCTCCGTGGTCTGCGCACCCCGGGCGATCTCCCGCGCCGCTGCCGCCCTGTTGCCGGGGAGCGCGGCGAGGATGCGGCGGGCGGCCGGTTCCAACAGGTCGCGCGGGAGCACCGGTCCGCGTCGGTCCGGGGCCAGTTCGCCCATGTCGCCGACCAGTTCGACGACTTCGGCGGCGTCGGTGACCAGCACCGCGTCCCCGCGCAGGAGTTCGTGCACACCGGCGGACAGCCCGCTGGTGGCCGGGCCGGGCACGCCCATGGTGTGGCGCCCCAGCCGCTGCGCCGCCCGGGCCGTGACGAGCGATCCGCTGCGATACGCGGCCTCGACCACCACGGTGCCCCTGGTGAGCGCGGCGATCACTCTGTTCCGGAGGATGAACCTGCTCGATGTCGGATGCTCGCCGGGTGGCAACTCGCCCACCACGAGCCCCTGTTCGGCGATCCTGCCGATCAACTGGGCGTGGCCGCGCGGGTAGGGCCGGTCCACTCCGCAGGCGAGTACGGCGATGGTGGCACCGCCCGCGCCGAGGGCGCCGCGATGTGCGGCACCGTCGACGCCGTAGGCACCCCCGGACACGACGATCCAGCCGTCCTGGGCGAGGTCGGCGGCGAGGGTGACCGCCATGTGGGCGCCGTACTCGGTGCAGGCGCGGGCGCCGACGACGGCGACCGACTTGAGCGCCCACACCCGCAGGCTGGGCCGCCCGCGCACCCACAGTCCGACGGGCCGCGCGTCCCCGAGGTCGTCGAGCTGGGCGGGCCACTCGGTGTCGCCGGGGCACACGAACCGCACCCCGGCCTCCCGCGCCACCTCCAGGTCCCGCCCCGGCTCGACCGACTCGGCCCGCGCGCACAGCCCGGCCCACCGTTTGTCGGTGACCCCGGTGAGCTGTGGCCCTCCGTCCCGCAGCCGCCGGGCCACTTCCACGGCTCCCAGCTCACGAATCCACCGACCGGCCACTTCGTCGCCGGGTTCGAGGACCCGGGCGAGGAGGACACGGGCGTGGAACTCGTCGCCCGGGTCCTCGTGCGCGGTCATACCAGCGCCCCGAGGGTCATCGACGCGCCTCGTGAGACACCGGTGCGCAGTTGCAGGGCGAGGAGCACGTCCGTGTCGTCGGGCCGGTCGTGGCCCTTGAGGTCCGCGACCGTCCAGGCCACCCGCAGGACCCGGTCGATCCCGCGCGCGGTCAGCGCGCCCCGCTCCAGACTGCGTTCGGCCTCGTCCATCGCCCCGCGCACGGCCTGCCAGCGGCTGCGCAGCTCACGGCCGGGCACCTCGCTGTTGGTGCGCCAGGGAGTGTCCGCGAGGCGTGCCCCCGCCCGCTCCCTGGCCGCCCGCACCCGGTCCGCGACCGTCGCGGTGGTCTCTCCTCGCGCGCCGCACGCGCTGAGGTCTTCCCGTGTGACGCGGTCCACCGTGACCCGCAGGTCCACCCGGTCGAGCAGCGGTCCGGAGATCCGGGCCTGATAGCGGCGGATCGACGTGGACGGGCAGTCGCAGAAGTCGTTCTTCTGGGAGTAGCGGCCGCAGGGGCAGGGATTGGCCGCGAGCACCATCTGGAACCGCGCCGGGAACCGCACCACACCCGCGCTACGGGCGATCACGACGTACCCCGACTCCAGTGGCTGCCGCAGCGCGTCGAGTGCCTGGCCGCTGAACTCCGGAGTCTCGTCGAGGAAGAGAATTCCCCGGTGCGACAGGGACACCGCTCCGGGCCTCGCCATGTGGGGTCCGCCCCCGACGAGGGCCTGCATCGTGGCCGAGTGGTGCGGGGCGCAGTAGGGGGCGACGTCGATCAAGGGTTTCCCCGGAGGCAGCAGGCCCGCCACCGAGTGGACCGCCGTGACCTCCAGGGAGTCCTGCCGGCTGAGGCGGGGCAGGATCGCGGGCATCCGCTCGGCCAGCATGGTCTTGCCCGCGCCCGGCGGACCTTCGAGGAAGAGGTGGTGTCCGCCGGCCGCGGCGATCTCCGCCGCTGTGCGCGCCGCGCCCTGCCCGACGACATCGGCGAGGTCATGACCGGGGTCGTAGTGCGCCGCTCCCATGCTGTGCATGCCCGTGGCCGCCCCGGTGCCCGGCATGCGCAGGCCGGCGAGGAGCGGATCGGGCCGTCCCAGGTCGTCCGGTTCCTCGTCGGGGACGGGCTCGTCCGCGAGTACGGCGATCAGTTGCCGCAGGCTGCGGACGCCGAGCACGGACACCCCGGGCACGAGGGACGCCTCGGCGGCGGCGCACTCCGGCACCACCACCTGCTCGTACCCCGCGTCCGCGGCCGCCAGCACTGCGGGCAGGATCCCCCGGACCGGGCGGACCCTCCCGTCGAGTCCCAGCTCGCCGATCATCACGATGTCGGCGAGCACCCGGGGATCGATCCGTTCGGCCGCGCCGAGTACCGCCGCGGCGACGGCCATGTCGAAGCCGCTGCCGCTCTTCGGCACCGACGCCGGGCTCAGGCCCACCGTCAGTTTCTTCTGCGGCCAGGCGGCGCCCGAGTTGACGACCGCGGCCCGCACCCGGTCCTTGCTCTCCGTGAGGCTCTTGTCGGGCAGGCCCACCAGGGTGAACGCGGCGACGCCGGGTTCGAGGTCGGCCTGGACCTCGACGACGACGCCCTCGACGCCCACCAGCGCCACCGAGCACGTACGAGCGAACCCCATCTCAGACCACCCCTCGCGCGTGCTCGACGACGGGTGCGCCACGGCCGGGCACCAGCACGCCCACCAGGTCGATGCGGACACCGCCCGGTGGCGCGCCTCCGTGGGCGTGGATCCAGCATTCAGCGAGGCCGCGCAGGCGCTCCGCCTTCTCGGGGGTCACGGCGGCCATCGGGTGCTCGTAGGCACCGACCCGCCGTGTCTTGACCTCGCAGACCACCAGGACGTCGCCGTCCCGCGCCACGATGTCGATCTCGCCGGTCCTGCCACAGCGCCAGTTGCGCTCCAGGACCGTCATACCGGCCGCGACCAGCCGTCGTGCGGCCACCGTCTCACCGAACTTGCCGAGTGCACTGCGTGCGTTCATGTCGGCACCACCTCCGGAGCCAACCGTCACGCAGAACGGTCCACCGAGTGGATCTTGGTGGACCGTTCAGTGGTTGTGGAGAACTCCGTCACCCACACGAGCGACGGATGCCCCGCGAAGAGCCGCCGTCAGCCGCCCGGCAGCTCCAGATCGCTCTTGTTCAGCTCCTCGATGTTCACGTCCTTGAATGTGAGCACCCTGACCTGCTTCACGAAGCGAGCCGGTCGATACATGTCCCACACCCAGGCGTCCGCCATGGACACCTCGAAGAAAACCTCGCCCTGGACCGAGTGCACCTGCATCTCGTAGTCGTTGGTGAGGTAGAAGCGCCGTTCGGTCTCGATCACGTATTTGAACAGACCGACGACATCGCGGTACTCCCGGTAGAGCTTCAGCTCCATCTCGGTCTCGTACTTTTCGAGGTCCTCGGCGCTCATGGCATGTTCCCCTTCAGCCGTGCGATCCCACCATTGTGCGCCAGTCCCGTGCGCCCCTAGACGATTTCCGTGTCAAGGGTCACCGGCCCGGCCGGGGGCCCTTCGTCGATCAGCCTGCGGAGCAGCTCGGCGAGTCTGGTCGGATACACCGTCTCATGCGCCCGCTCCAGTTCCCGGCACGTCCACCAACGTGCTCCGGAGACGCTGCGCCGCTCCAGCTCGGTGAGGGCCGTGGCGCCGGGCACCCCGTCGGCCGTGGCGGCCGTCCTGGCCAGGTAGTACCACTCGTCCTGGTCCCAGCGGCGGCCCGCGAACGGGAAGGAGCACGTCCGGGTCCACAGCACCGGGCCGAGCTCCACCTGGGTGATCCCGGTCTCCTCCGCGAGTTCCCGCAGCGCGGCCTCCTCGTGGGTCTCGTCGCCCTCCAGGCCGCCGCCCGGCGTGAACCACCAGTCGTCGGCCGGATCGTCCGGCTCGTGGCCGTGGAGCAGCAGGATGCGGTCCTGCGGGTCGAGGAGGACCACCCGGGCGACCCTGCGCAGCCCGCCCTCGTACGAGTCGCCGTGGGCGCCCTCCTCGGTGGCCTCAGCGGGCACCGGCGGGCTCCGTACGGGTGCGGGAGCGGCGGCCGGCCAGCAGCTTGGCGACGGGGCCGTAGGCGCCGCCGCCGAGGACGAGCACCGCGCCCGCGACGATGAGGGCGACGACCGTCCGCAGCGGGCCCTGCTGGGAGAGGCCGCCGAGTTCCTCGAAGCCGGTGGGACGCTCCAGCATGCCCTTCATGGGCCACACCACGGCGTCCACGCGGGCGTTCACGGCGCTGCTGGCGACGGTGCCGCCGGCCACGTCCGTGAGGTGGGCGCTGGAGTCCAGGGAGCCCTGACGCTCGTCGCCGAGCAGGAAGAGGCGGCCCTTGGGGACCTTCACCGTCGGGATCGTCTTGTCCTCGACCGCGCCGCCCTTGAGGTAGCCCTCGTCGATCTGCTTGCCGTTGACGACCAGCTTGCCGTTCGTGCAGCAGGAGACGGTGTCGCCGCCGACCGCGACGACGCGCTTGACCACGGGCGCGTTCGTCACCCAGGTCTTGTCGGTGAAGACGACGACGTCGCCCCGGCGCACCTCGCTGCCGTCGATGCGCTGCGCCAGCACCCGGTCGCCCATGTCGATGGTCGGCGTCATGGAGCTGGTGGGCACCGTGTACGGCCGGTAGACCACCGCTCCCCAGCCGAATCCGCCGAGGAACAGCACAAGGCCCAGTGCGACGGCCAGCCCGGACAACCGCTGTCCGGTCCGGCTGCCCACCGGGCCCTTGCCAGTGCCACCGCCGGTACGCGGGGCCGTACGTGTTGCGCTCTCGCCACCCATGGGTCCGCACCCTACCCGGCGGTACCGAGGGTGGTCAGCCCTTCCTCCGGGACCAAGGTCACAAGCTCTACAAGGCCTTTACCCGACCTTGGCGGACCGCCTGCGGCGCCACAGGGCCAGCGGCAGCACGCCGACGAGGGCGAGGCCCTCCGGAGCGGCCGTCAGCAGCCGGGAGGCCGAGGCCTGGGTGTTGATGCCGGTCTGGTCGAAGGTGTCCGGGATCGGCAGAGTGCCCCAGCGGTTGATGGGCCAGGCCTTGACGATCGCGCGGCCGACGACCTCCTTCACCGGGACCATGCCGTGGTGCTTGTCGGACTGGTTGTAGCGCGAGTCCCGCGAGTTCTGCCGGTGGTCGCCCATCACCCAGATGTCGCCCTTGGGGACCTTGACGGTGAACTGACCGCCCTGGTCGTCGTTGGTGCACGGGGTGTTGCCCGGGTAGACGTACGGCTCGTTCAGCGCCTTGCCGTTGACCATCAGCGGGCCGGTGCCGCTGCAGGAGACCGTGTCGCCGCCGACGCCGATGACCCGCTTGATCAGGTCCTTCTCCTGGGCCGACGGCATCAGGCCGATCCAGCTCAGCACCGTCTGCAGGGCGTTGGGGTTCGCCGTCGGCTCGCCCGCCAGCCAGTCGTCCGGGTCGTGGAAGACGACGACCTCACCGCGCTCGGGCTCGGAGCCGAACCACGGGGTGAGCTTGTCGACCAGGACGCGGTCACCCTGCTGGAGGGTGTTCTGCATCGAGTCGGAGGGGATCGAGAACGCCTGCACCAGGAACGTCTTGATCAGCAGCGCCAGGACGAGCGCGATGACGATGAGGATCGGCAGCTCCTTCCAGAAGGAGCGCGGCTTCTTCACCGGAGGGGTCGAGTCGCCCGACCCCACTTCCTCGGTCCTGGTCGCGTCGCCCGGCGCCGTACCGTCCTCGTCCGCTCCGGCGTCACTCCCGGAGGTCACGGCGCTGTCCGCGGCCGGGACGGGTGCTTCCACGGGATGTCCCTGGTGCTCCTCGCCGTCGTGTCCGGACCGTGCGCCAACCGCCACATCCCCCACGCCAACTCCTTACTCTGTGCCGCCGCCTGCCCCATCCTCGGCGCAGGCCCACCACTCCCATAACGAGCGGGAGTTCCGCAGGGCTCGGGAGTTGGACCGATCCGTTCGGATCGACCGGGGCAACCCTATGCGACAGTTCGGGACCGGCGGTCGTCCCGGACACGGAGTTGGAAACCGATGCGAAGGTTTTAGGTTCGTTCAGGCTGGTCCAGTGGCCCATCGGCCAGGCGATCACCTTGGCCCGCCCCACCACCGAGGAGAGCGCGACCGTGCCGCCGTAACTGGTGTTCTGGTGTGCCCGGGAGTCGGCCGAGTTGCCGCGGTGGTCGCCCATCACCCACAGCCGGCCCTTGGGGACGGTGATGTCGAACGCCGTCTCGGACGGCGCGTTCCCGGGATACAGGTAGTCGGCCTCGGTCAGGGGAACGCCGTTGACGGTCACCCGCCCTTGCGAGTCGCAGCACTTGACGTGGTCGCCGCCGACGCCGATGACCCGCTTGATGAGGTCCTTCTCGTTGTCGGACGGCAGCAGGCCGATGAACTGGAGGCCTTCCTTGAACTGCTTGATCACGACGGGGTCGTTCTTCTTGGTGGTCTGCTCGTCCGCGAGCCAGCCGCCCGGGTCGTGGAAGACGACGACGTCGCCGCGCTTGGGCTCGGAGCCGAACCACGGGGTGAACTTGTCGACCAGGACCCGGTCCCCGATACGGATCGTCTGCTCCATGGAGCCCGACGGGATCACGAACGCCTGGACGAGGAAGGTCTTCAGGACGAGCGCTATGAGGACGGCGACGCCCACCAGGAGCGGTATCTCCCGGACCGCGCCGCGCCTGCGCCGCCGCTTGACCTTGCGCTGGAGCTTGCGCCGCTCGGCCCGGCTGCGGCCGGCTCCTCCGGCCGGAGCGAGCGCGCCCGCGCGCCGGAAGCCGGTCGGCAGCAGGTTCTCGTTCCCGAAGTTGCCGCCCGGCGCCGCGCCGCGCGGTTTGCCGCGGTTACCCATGGGCGCCGTCCGCGGCGGGTACGCGCGCGTAGGCACCGGGTCGGACGAGGTGGGTCCAGTGCCCGGCGGGCCAGACGATCCAATCGGCCCGTCCGATGACGTCACCAACGGGAATCATGCCTCCGCCCGGGTCGCCCAGGTGATCCCGGGAGTCGCTTGAGTCGCTGCGGTGGTCACCGAGGACGAAGAGGGTGCCTGCGGGCACCACCACGTCGAACGGCACGCTGGACGGGGTGTCACCGGCGTACAGGAACGCCGTCTCGTCGACCGACCGCCCGTTCACCTGGAGCCTCCCCTTCTCGTCGCAGCAGACCACGCGGTCTCCCCCCACACCCACAACGCGCTTGATGTAGTCGGCGTCCCCGAAATAGCCGGTGCCGTCGAACACAACGATGTCGCCGCGCCTCGGATGGGCACCAAAACGGTACGCCAACTTATTTACGAGAACGCGGTCGCCGATCCTCAATCCGGATTCCATGGATCCGCTGGGAATCTGGAAAGGCTGGACCAAGAACATGTTGAGCAGCAGCAGAAACACCAGACAGACCAGGGCAGTCAGGGTGATCCGGCCACCGGGCAGCCACTCGACGACACGCGACAGCAACGCGAAACGCGACCGTCCCTCCGGTCCTCCGGTGTCCGAGATGTCCTCGGAGTCGGAAGGGCGGGAGGAGCGGTCGCGCTCTGTCGGCTGTGGTTCGGTGTCCATCGGAGCCAGATGCTATCCGGCTCCGATATGAACTCCGCAGGGCGACTAGTTGTCGCGCTTCTCCTTGATCTTCGCGGCCTTGCCGCGCAGGTCACGGAGGTAGTACAGCTTCGCGCGACGGACGTCGCCACGGGTCACGAGCTCGATCTTCTCGACGATCGGGGTGTGCACCGGGAAGGTGCGCTCCACGCCGACGGAGAACGAGACCTTGCGGACCGTGAAGGTCTCGCGGACACCAGAACCCTGGCGACGGATGACTACGCCCTTGAACTGCTGCACACGGGAGCGGTTGCCCTCGATGACGCGGACGTGGACGTTGACGGTGTCACCCGGGCGGAAGGCCGGGATGTCGGTGCGCAGCGAGGCGCCGTCGACGATGTCGAGCAGGTGGGACATTTCGTCTGCTTTCTTCATCGATGCCACAGGTCACCGACGGGAGATAGGTGAAGTGAAGGATGTTGTCCGTGTCGGGGCGGGCGTCGTGTCCCCCTGTGGCAGGGGCGCACGCCGGACGACGCACAACAGCGGTCTATTCTTCCACGCCGTCCGGCCTGCGCCAAAATCGGCCGTACGGCTCCCCCGTCGGGTCCGGGGCCCAGCCCAGGATCGAGAGCATCTCGCGGTCCTTCTTGTCGAAGGCCTTGGGCTCGCAGCGCTCGATCAGGTCGGGCCGGTGGGCGGCCGTGCGCTTCAGCGCCTCGTCGCGCCGCCAGCGGGCGATCTTGCCGTGGTGGCCGCTGAGCAGCACGTCCGGGATGTCCCGGCCGCGCCAGACGGGCGGCTTGGTGTAGATCGGCCCCTCCAGGAGGTTGGCCATGGCCCCGGGCGCGAAGGAGTCGTCGCGGTGGGACTCGGCGTTGCCCAGGACGCCGGGCAGGAGCCGTGCCACAGCCTCTGTGACGACCAGGACGGCCGCCTCGCCCCCGGCGAGCACGTAGTCGCCGATGGACACCTCGTAGACGGGCATCCGGGTCGCGTACTCGTCGATCACCCGCCGGTCGATGCCTTCGTAGCGGGCGGGTGTGAAGACCAGCCAGGGGCGCTCGGAGAGCTCCACGGCGAGTTCCTGGGTGAAGGGCCGGCCGCTGGGCGTGGGCACGATGAGGGCGGGCGCACCGGAGCCCGTCTCGTAGCCGTCGGCCAGGACGGAGTCCAGGGCGTCGCCCCAGGGCTCGGTCTTCATGACCATGCCGGGGCCGCCGCCGTAGGGGGTGTCGTCGACCGTGTTGTGGCGGTCGTACGTCCAGGAGCGCAGATCATGCACGTGCACATTCAGCTGTCCCCGCGCGCGTGCCTTGCCGACGAGGGAGACGTTCAGCGGTTCGAGGTACTCGGGGAAGATCGTGACGACGTCGAGCCTCATGCGTCCGTGTCCTCCGAGGAGTCTTCCCGGCTCGACGCGATCTCCGCGCGGTCGTCGATCAGGCCGGGCGGCGGGTCGATGACCGCGCGCTGCTCCTCCAGGTCGATCTCGATGACGATCGACTCCACGAAGGGGATCATCACCTCGCTGCCATCGGGACGCTCGACGATGAAGAGGTCCTGGGAGGGCAGGTGCGAGATCTCGGTGATCCGGCCGACCTCCTCGCCGTCCTTGGTGACGACGTCGAGGTCCATCAGCTGGTGGTCGTAGTACTCGTCCTCTTCCTCCGGCAGCTCCTCCGGGTCGATCTCGGCGATCAGGAGGGTGTTGCGCAGGGCCTCGGCGCCGGTGCGGTCGCCGACGCCCTCGAAGCGCAGCAGGAGCCGGCCGCTGTGGACCCGGCCGGTCTCGATGGTCAGGGGGCCGGTGGCGGCCGGGTCGGTGGCCAGGACGGCTCCGGGGGCGAGCCTGAGTTCCGGCTCGTCGGTGCGTACCTCGACGGTGACCTCGCCCTTGATGCCGTGGGCGCGGCCGATGCGAGCGACTACCAGCTGCACTGTGCTTGCTCTCCTGTTTGCGACGAGTACGACGACCAGTACGAGGACTGGTTACGACAACGGGCCGGGGACGGCCCGCAGGCCCTCCCCGGCCCGAGCCGGTTTGCGAAAAACGTCAGCGGACGTGGTCCACGTCGACGAGGTCGACGCGTACACCTCGGCCGCCGATTGCGCCCACGACGGTGCGCAGAGCGCGAGCGGTGCGGCCGTTGCGGCCGATCACCTTGCCGAGGTCGTCGGGGTGCACCCGGACCTCCAGCACGCGCCCGCGACGCAGGTCGCGCGAGGCGACCTGCACATCGTCAGGGTTGTCGACGATGCCCTTCACGAGGTGCTCAAGAGCCTCCTCAAGCACGCTCAGGCCTCAGTCGACTCGGACTCGGCCGCAGCCTCGTCCTTCTTCTCAGCCTTCTTCTTCTGGGTGATGGCCTCGCCCTTGCCCGCGTCGTCGCCACCGAGGGCGTCGAACACGGGGCGTGCGGCCTTCGGCGCGGCCACGAGCAGCGGAGCCGGGGCCGGCAGGCCCTTGAACTTCTGCCAGTCGCCGGTGAGCTTCAGGATGGCGAGGACGGGCTCGGTCGGCTGTGCGCCGACACCCAGCCAGTACTGCGCGCGGTCGGTGTCGACCTCGATGCGCGAGGGGTTCTGCACCGGGTGGTACAGACCGATCTCCTCGATGGCCCGGCCGTCACGGCGGGTACGGGAGTCGGCGACGACGATGCGGTAGTGAGGCGAACGGATCTTGCCCAGACGCTTCAGCTTGATCTTGACTGCCACGGGAGTGGGTTCTCCTGGTTTTGACGTGGTTGGGCACGGCAGATGGCCGCGTGGGGTTGCGGTACCCGAGTGCCCGATGGACGCGTCAGCCGGAGGCGAGAGGGTTCCTGTGCGGCTGTCGAGTACAGCTAGCCATTGTGCCACACCCTGACGGTTCGCCCGACCGGGGAGCATGCCCCCGCATGCTCCCGGCCATGCGGAAGCGACACCCGGCGCCGGGAGGTGACCGGCGCGGGTGTACGCAACCCCGCCCTGCGGGATGCGGCTGCCACGAGCAGCCGCACCCTCAGGCCGCGCCCACGACCTCCGGGATGCGGAAGGGCTTGCCGCAGCCCCCGCACACGATCGGCGCCTGGGCCAGCACCGACGGGACGACCCGTACGTTACGACCGCAGTCGCACACCGCCTTGACGCGAACCCCGCCACCGGACGAGCCGTGCCGGGCGGCCGGGCCGCGGAAGGTGCGGGAGGTGTCCGCGGAGGTGGCGACGGTGTGTGCCTTCAGCGCGCGCTGGAGACGCTCCATCGTCGGCCGGTAGCGCCGCTTGGCCTCGGGGTTGAGCTGGACCAGCGAGAAACCGCTGCTGGGGTGCGGTTCGTCGGGGTGGTCCAGGCCCAGCTCCTCGGCGATCGCGAGGAATCTGCGGTTGTGGTAGCGGCCGGCACGGGACGTGTCGCGCACGCCGCGTGCGGCGGCGATGCCATGGACTGCCTCATGGAGCAGTCGCTCGAAGGAGAGTTCGTGTCCGCAGGCGGACGACGACTCTCCGATCAGGGACTCGGGCGCGGCCAGATCGGGCAGTTCGGGGTGGTACCGCTGAATGTCGGCCCACGCCTCTGCCAGCTCTGCGGCGAGAACAGGTGGTGTCTGTGTCGTGCTCACGTAATGACAACGAGCCGGAGTGCCCCTGTGTTCCGATTCCGGGCCATCCCAAATAATTTGCACGTACCCGTCAGTTGGCACTGATGCGTCCTGACGAGGGCAGGTGCGCTGATCTGCGGAGAAGCCTCACAGCTCATACCAAGCTGGTGCGTAGTCCGAGATACGACCCGGCGCGTAGACGGTGTCCGCGCGCCGGGGGAGCTGTCGTCCGCCGTTGCGCAAGAGGCCTTTCGGTCGCTCTGCCGCCGGAGGCCGTCGCTTCAGTAAGCGCGCGCGACGACCGCGACGTTACCGGGTGCCTTGTCGGCGTCCGGTACCGACCCGTCCTCGGCGACCAGACACCGTACGGTGACCGCGTGCTCGGCCAGCTCGGCCTCGCCCTCTTCGCCCAGTGTCGCCCACGGGATGCGCGCCCAGCCGCCGGCGGTGGCTGCCTCGACGGCCTCCCCGATCGTGGACACCTCGGAGGTACGAGACTCGCGCCGCTCGCGGGACTGCTTCAGCAGCAGCGCCTGGTCCTCCTCAAGGATGACGGGAAGCCGCTCTACGAGGGAGTCGATCGCCACCGGCTCCTTGCCTCCCGGGATCCGCCGGGCCAGCATCGCGGTGCCGTTCGCCAGGTCACGGGGCCCGATCTCGATCCGTACGGGTACGCCCTTCAGCTCCCAGTCGACGGCCCGGCGCCCGAAGGGGACGTCCGTGCGGTCGTCGACACGGACGCGGACGCCCGCCGCCTTCAGCCGGGCCCCGAGTTCGCGGACCTTGGCCAGAACCGCCTCGTCGCCCTTGATCGCGAGAACGACGACCTGGATGTGCGCCAGCCGCGGCGGCACCCTCAGTCCGTCGTCGTCGCCGTGCATCATCACCAGGGCGCCGATCATGCGGGTGGTGGAGCCCCAGGAGGTCTGCCACACCAGTTCCTGCTTGCCCTCCTTGGACAGGTACTGGGTGTTGAAGGCCTTGGCGAAGTTCTGGCCCAGCTCGTGACTGGTCGCCATCTGCAGCGCCTTGCCGTCGCCCATCATCCCTTCGAGGGTGAGGGTGTTGATCGCGCCCGCGAACCGCTCCTTGACCGTCTTGCGTCCCGGTACGACGTCCATCGCGAGGACGTTGACCATGAAGTCCTCGTAGACCTCACGGTGGATGTGCGCGGCGAAGTCGCGCGCCTCCTCGTAGGTCGCGTGCGCCGTGTGGCCCTCCTGCCACAGGAACTCGCTCGTGCGGAGGAAGAGCCGGGGGCGCAGTTCCCAACGGACCACGTTCGCCCACTGGTTGATCAGCAGGGGCAGGTCGCGGTAGCTCTGCACCCACTTCGAGAAGTACTCGTTGATGATCATCTCGGAGGTGGGCCGGACGACCGCGGGCTCCTCCAGCTCCTTGCCGCCGCCGTGCGTGACCACGGCCAGCTCGGGCGCGAAGCCCTCGACGTGGTCGGCCTCGCGGGCGAGGTAGGACTGCGGGATCAGCAGCGGGAAGTAGGCGTTCTCGGTGCCCGTCTCTTTGATGCGGGCGTCCATCTCGGCCTGCATCCGCTCCCAAAGGCCGTACCCGTACGGTCGGATGACCATGGAGCCGCGCACCGGGCCGTTGTCGGCCAGCTCGGCCTTGCTGATCAGATCCTGGTACCAGCGGGGGAAATCTTCCGCCCGCGGTGTGAGTACGGGTGCCTTCGCCATGGCGCGATGGTACGGGCCCACGTTGCCGTCATGTGAATTCTCGCCACTCCCACAGAGAAGCCACAAGCCGGGCCCCACAAACCCTGGACGCCGTAGCGAGCGCGGAGTTTGCTGGCATACGGGGGAAGTGCGGGCGCACATCACGGGGGCCTCGGAAACGGGCACGGCCACAACTCTCGGCGGATTGGGGCGCTTTCGATGACACCTACGCTCGTGCGGCACTACCTGCCTCATGCGGGGCCCGCGCCCCGTGTGGACCTGGGTGCACGCGCGCGTGACTGGTCCGAGATCCAGGAGCGGATGCTGGTACCGCTCTACGAAGCCGTCTACGAGCGACTCGAAGTGGGGCCCGGCACCCGGCTGCTCGGCCTCGGCTGCGGCTCCGGGCTCGCCCTGCTGATGGCGGCCTCCAGAGGCGCGTCGGTCACCGGTGTCGAGCGCTCCTCCCCCGAACGCCTGGCCCTCGCCCGGGAACGACTGCTGCCGGCCCCGTGGTCCCCACGCGCGCGTGCGCACACCCGGCTCGTCTACGGCTCCTCCAGGGACGCGGCCGACGCGGAGACGCCCGCGTACACCCTGGTGACCGCCTTCGAGCCCATCGGGTGTCTCGCGGGCGACGCGGAGGGACTCGGTGAACTGCTCGCGTCCGCCACGCCGTCGACCGAGCACGGGGCGCCCGTGGTGCTGGCCGGCTGGGGGCCGCCGGAGCGCTGCGCCACGTCGTCCGTGCTGCGGGTGGCCGCGAGGATGGCCGATCCGCTGCGCGGCGCGGGCAGTTGGCGCCCCGCCTTACGTGACGACCTGGAGGAGGTCGCCCAGCGCGCCGGTCTGCGGCCGGACGGCTCCGGGCGGGTGTCGTGCCCCTTCGGGTACGCCGATGTGGAGAGTGCCGTACGGGGGCTGCTGTCGACGGGGCTCTTCGACGCGGCGATCACCACGACGGATCAGGTGCAGGTGGAGAAGGAGTTGGCGGAGGCGTTGCATCCGTATCGGCGGCAGGACGGCACGGTGTGGATGCCGAACGTCTTCCGGTATGTGATCGCGCGTACGACCTGAGGATGAGAGAACTACGGCCCTAGGAGTCCTCCTTGAAGAGGCGCGTGACGCCCGCGATGCGGTACGCCTCCGTCTCCTCCAGCGTCTCGTTCTCCAGGAGGGCCGCGGCGAGGTCGTCCAACTGGCCGCGGTGGTCGCGGAGTTTGCGGCAGGCCTCGTCGTAGCACTCGTCGACGATGCGGCGCATCTCGTGGTCGATCACGTCGAGGGTCCCCGGGGCCGCCGCGAGGCCGTAGGCCTGCTGGGCGTCGTTCGGGAGGGCGGAGAGGCGGCCCACGCGCTCGCTCATGCCCCAGCGGGCGACCATCCCGCGCGCGATGTTGGTGACCTGTTCGAGGTCGTTCTCGGCACCGGTCGTGATCACCCCGTAGACGACCTGTTCCGCGGCCATGCCACCGAGCGCGCCGATGATCCGGCCGCGCAGATACTCCTCGGTGTACGCGTACTTGTCGGAGTCCGGGGTCGAGAGCGTCACGCCGAGTGCCCTCCCGCGCGGGACGATGGTGATCTTGCGGACCGGGTCGGCGCCGGGCTGGAGCATGCCGAGGAGGGCGTGGCCGCTCTCGTGGTACGCGGTGCGCCGGCGCTCCTCCTCGGGCATCACCAGCGGGCGTTCGGCGCCCAGTTGGACCTTCTCCAGGGCTTCGGAGAGGTCGGACTGGGTGACCTCGCTCTGCTTGCGCTTGACGGCGAGGAGGGCGGCCTCGTTGGCGAGGTTGGCGAGTTCCGCGCCGGTCATGCCCGGGGTCGTACGCGCGACCTGGGCGAGGTTCACGTCCTGCGCGAGCGGGATCTCCCGGGTGTGGATCTCCAGGATCGCCTCGCGGCCACCGCGGTCGGGCGGGGAGACCACGACCACGCGGTCGAAGCGCCCGGGGCGGGTCAGGGCCGGGTCCAGGACGTCGGCGCGGTTGGTGGCCGCGATCACGATCACGCCCTCGGAGCCGGAGAAGCCGTCCATCTCGGTGAGGATCTGGTTCAGGGTCTGCTCGCGCTCGTCGTGACCGCCCATTCCCGAACCGCCGCCCCGCGCGCGGCCGATGGTGTCGATCTCGTCGATGAAGATGATCGAGGGGGCCACCTTGCGGGCCTCCGCGAAGAGTTCACGCACGCGTGAGGCCCCGACACCGACGATCATCTCGATGAACTCGGAGGCCGAGGCCGAGAAGAACGGCACCCCCGCCTCCCCCGCGACCGCCCGCGCGAGCAGCGTCTTGCCGGTGCCGGGCGGGCCCGCGAGCAGCACGCCCCGGGGCATCTTGGCGCCCATCTTCCGGTATTCGTCGGGGTTCTTGAGGAAGTCGACGACGTCGTTCAGCTCGCCCTCGACCTCGTCGATACCGGCCACGTCCTCGAAGGTCGTGCGCGGCTTGCCCGCCTCCAGTTCGACCGGTTTCGGCGGTGCCTTGCGGCCCAGCATCCCGCCCGCACCGCCGAGCCCCGAGCTCATCCGCCGCGCGATGAAGAGCCACAGGACGACCAGGAGCAGCATCGGGGCCAGCGAGATCAGCAGATTGGCCAGAAAACTACGGTGCTGTACGACCGGTTCGGCGGTGACCGTGACATTGTGCTTGGTCAGGTCCTCCCAGAGCTGGTCGTCCGCGAAGGTCGGCCGCTCGGTGTCGAACTTGGTGTACTTGCCGTCGCCGCCCGGGTTCTCCTGCTCCTTCTTGAGCTGGCCCTGGATCGCGTTGCCCTTGGCGTAGATCTTGGTGACGTTGCCCGCGTCGACCTGCTTGCTGAACTCCGTGTACGAGATCGTCGGCTCGTCGCCCTCGTTGAAGAACGACAGGATCAGGTTGGCGATCAGGTACACGACCAGCGCGGTGAGGATCAGACTCCACCAGCCGCCGCGCATCTTCTTCCCGCCCGGCGACGGCTTCGGGGGCTCGTCCGGGGTGCCCTCCGTTCGCCAGGGCTGATCAGGCGACTTGCGCGGCGGCGCGGGGTTGGTCATACCGGCAAGTTACGACACGGGCCAGGCGTCGGCACGCCCGGCATGCGCCGAGGGCGCCCTTCCGGAGAGGGGCGCCCTCGGTGACGTAGCGAACAGGCCGTCAGCCCATGAACTTCTTGAACTCGTCAGGGAGCTCGAAGTCCTTGCCGCCCTGCTCGGGCAGCCCGAACGCGTTGCCGCCCTGCGCCGCGGCCTCGCGGCGCTGCGCCTCCTCCAGCTCCTGCTGCTTGCGCTTCATCGGGTTGCCGGAACGCTGCTTGCCCTTGGCCTGCTTGGGCTGCTTCTTGGTGCGGCCGGGGCCGCCGCCCATGCCCGGCATCCCCGGCATGCCGGGCATCCCGCCGCCCTGCGCCATGCGGGACATCATCTTGCGGGCCTCGAAGAACCGCTCGACCAGGCCCTTCACGGCGCTGACCTCGACGCCGGAACCCTTGGCGATACGGGCGCGGCGCGAGCCGTTGATGATGGTCGGCTCGGCGCGCTCGGCGGGCGTCATCGACTTGATGATGGCCGCCGTACGGTCGACATCGCGCTCGTCGAGGTTGTTGATCTGGTCCTTGATCTGCCCCATCCCGGGCAGCATGCCGAGCAGCTTGGAGATGCTGCCCATCTTCCTGACCTGCTCCATCTGGGACAGGAAGTCGTCGAGGGTGAAGTCCTGGCCCTTCTTGGACGCCAGCTTCGAGGCCATCTTCTCGGCCTCTTCTTGGCTGAACGTCTTCTCCGCCTGCTCGATCAGGGTGAGCAGGTCACCCATGTCGAGGATGCGGGAGGCCATCCGGTCCGGGTGGAAGGCGTCGAAGTCGTCGAGCTTCTCGCCGTTCGACGCGAACATGATCGGCTTGCCGGTGACCGAGGCGATCGACAGGGCCGCACCACCGCGGGCGTCACCGTCGAGCTTGGAGAGCACCACGCCGTCGAAGCCGACGCCGTCACGGAAGGACTCGGCGGTGTTGACCGCGTCCTGACCGATCATGGCGTCGACGACGAACAGGATCTCGTCCGGGCTGACCGCGTCGCGGATGTCCGCGGCCTGCTGCATCAGTTCCTGGTCGATGCCGAGGCGGCCGGCGGTGTCCACGATCACGATGTCGTGGACCTTGGACTTGGCGAACTCGATGGAGTCCTTGGCGACCTTGACCGGGTCACCGACACCGTTGCCCGGCTCGGGCGCGTAGACCGCGACACCGGCGCGCTCGGCGACGACACTCAGCTGGTTCACCGCGTTCGGGCGCTGGAGGTCGGCGGCGACGAGCAGCGGCGAGTGCCCCTGGTCCTTGAGCCACTTGCCGAGCTTGCCCGCGAGGGTCGTCTTACCGGCACCTTGGAGACCCGCGAGCATGATCACGGTCGGCGGGTTCTTGGCGAAGCGGAGACGCCGGGTCTCGCCGCCCAGGATCGTCACGAGCTCCTCGTTGACGATCTTCAGGACCTGCTGGGCCGGGTTCAGCGCCTTGTTGACATCGGCGCCGAGGGCACGGTCCTTGACGTTCTTGATGAACGTACGGACGACGGGCAGCGCCACGTCCGCTTCGAGCAGCGCGATCCGGATCTCACGCGCGGTGGCGTCGATGTCCGCCTCGGAGAGCCGTCCCTTGCCGCGCAGGTTCTTGAAAGTGGCTGAGAGGCGATCGGAGAGAGTATCGAACACGGCGCTCGCGGTCCTCGGGGTCGGTGGCTATTGGGGAATCGCCCTCCAGGGTATCCCGGTCGCACAAGACCGGGTCACGGGTCAGCCGCGCAGCGTTTCCTCCAGTTTGCGCGCGACCGCCGTGGCCTCGTCGCCCGGCAGGGGCGAGCCCTCCGCCCCGGTCACATAGAACGCGTCCACAGCGTTCGACCCCAGCGTGCTGACGTGCATGCTCCGCACCCGCACCTTCGCCTCGTCCAGCGCCCGGCCGATCCGGTGCAGCAGCCCCGGTGCGTCGTGCGCCCGCACCTCGATGACCGTGGCGTGCCGGGAGGCGGCCGGGGCGACCGTCACGCGGGCCGCCGGTGCCACGACACCCCGGCGGCGAGGGTACGCGGCGTCGCGTTCGGCGAGCCGGGCGGCGATGTCGAACGACCCGTCCAGGGCCCGTACGAGATCGGCGCGCAGCCGGGCGGCTTGAGGCAGGGAGCCGTACTCCGCGGCGACCCGCCAGTTCAGGAGCAGTACCGAGCCCTCTACGCCGTCCGGCAGGTCGAGCGCGCGCAGCTCCGCCGTACGGACCGTCAGGCGGTGCATCGCCAGGACGCCCGCCACCGCGGGGAGTACGCCCGGCTGGTCCGGTACGGCGATCAGGAGTTCCACGCCGAGGGGTTCGGGGTCGCCGGAGGGCTCGTCCTCGGACGGGGATTCGGTCTGTGCGCGCAGCGCCAGCACCGGACCGCCCGTCGCCACGGCCTCGATCGCGAGGCGTTCCTGTTCCGCCGTGGCCGCGCCCGCCTCGGGCTCCTCGGGCGCGTCGCCGGACAGGACCGCGGCGACCCGCTTCACCAGGTCGGCGACGAGGGAGGCCCGCCAGGACGACCAGGCGGCCGGGCCTGTGGCCAGCGCGTCCGCCTCCGTCAGGGCGTGCAGCAGTTCCAGCGTGCCCGTCGTACCGACCGCCTCCGCGACCGAGCGGACCGTCGCCGGGTCCTCCAGGTCGCGCCGGGTGGCCGTGTCGATGAGGAGGAGGTGATGGCGTACGAGTGTCGCGAGTACGGCGACGTCCGCGCGGTCGAAGCCGATGCGGGCGGCCACGTCCTTGGCGATGATCTCGCCGGCCACCGAGTGGTCGCCGGGCCAGCCCTTGCCGATGTCGTGCAGCAGCGCGGCGACCAGCAGCAGGTCGGGGCGGCTGACGCGGCGGGCGAACTCCGAGGCGCGGACGGCGGTTTCGATGAGGTGCCGGTCGACGGTCCAGATATGCACGGCGTTGCGCTGCGGACGGCAGCGGACCCGCTCCCAGTCGGGGAGGAGGCGGGTGATGAGCCCCTCGGCCTCCAGCGCCTCCCACACGTCCACCGTCGGCTGCCCTGAACCGAGCAGCGTCACCAGCTGTTCGCGCGCCTCGGCGGGCCAGGGCGTGGGCAGGGGGCGCACGGTGGTCGCCATGCGCCGTACGGCGTGCAGGGAGAGCGGAAGTCCGGCCTGCGCGGCGGCAGCGGCGGCGCGCAGCGGGAGGACCGGGTCGCGTTCGGGGCGGGCGGCGCGGGCGAGCACCACCTCGCCGTCCTGCTCCACGACGCCTTCGGCGAGCGGGGAGCGCTCGGCGGTCGGCTTGGCGCCCCCGCCCAGCATGGCGCGCAGCCTCGGCCGCACCGCACGGGACCGCAGCACACGCCCCACCTCACGCCAGGTGACGTCACTGGCGTACGACACGACGCGTGCCGCCTCGTAGACCTGGCGCAGCAGGGTGTCCGCGTCGAGGAGGCCCAGCTCGGCGGCGACCTGGTCCTGTTCCTGGAGCGCGAGGCGGTCGGTCGCGCGGCCGGTCGTGAGGTGCAGGGCGTCACGGACGTCGAGGAGGCGGCGGCGCGCGTCGGCGAGGCCTTCGCGCGGGGCGTCGGCGAGCCAGGAGGCGGCTACGGCGCGCAGCGCGGTCGCGTCGCGCAGGCCGCCGCGGGCCTCCTTGAGGTCGGGTTCGAGGAGGTACTGCAACTCGCCCTGGCGCTCAGCGCGTTCGGCGCAGAGTTCCTGGAGTTCGGGGAGGCGTTTGGGCGCCTGGTTGCGCCAGTCGGCGAGGACGGCCGTGCGCAGGGAGGCGGTCAGGCCGAGGTCGCCGGCGATGTGGCGGGCGTCGAGGAGGCCGAGCTGGACCTTGAGGTCCTCGCCCGCGGTCTTGCGGGCCTCGGCCGGAGTGCGGACCGAGTGGTCCAGGGCGAGACCGAGGTCCCAGACCGGGTACCAGATGCGGTCGGCGAGCGCGGCGACCGCGCCGGAGTCGGAGCCGTCGTGCAGGAGGAGCAGGTCGAGGTCGCTGCGCGGGGAGAGCTCGCCGCGGCCGTAGCCGCCGACAGCGACCAGGGAGACGCCCTTGAGGGCTTCGTTGCCGGCGGTGAAGAGGCCGGTCAGCCAGTCGTCGGTCAGTTCGGCGAGGGCGGCACGGCGCGGCGGCCCGGACCGCGCCCCCTCAGTGAGGAGGCGCAGCCGGGCCGCCGCATAGCCGCTGGGTCCGGAGTCCTCTGCATCCTTGCGCACGTCCGTACTCGTCACCCAGCGACTCCTGTTCTGTTTCTTTTTAGAGCGCGTCCGGGCCGCGCTCGCCGGTCCTGACCCGGACGGCCGTCTCGACCGGGAGGGACCAGACCTTGCCGTCACCGATCTTGCCGGTGCGGGCGGCCTTGACGATGACGTCGATCAGGCCCTCGACGTCGTCGTCCTCGGCCAGCACCTCGATGCGGATCTTCGGTACCAGGTCGACCGTGTACTCGGCGCCCCGGTAGACCTCGGTGTGTCCCCGCTGACGACCGTAGCCGCTCGCCTCGGTGACCGTCAGACCGTGGACCCCGAAGGCCTGCAGTGCTTCCTTGATCTCGTCGAGCCGGTGGGGCTTGACGACGGCGGTGATGAGCTTCATGCGTCCACCTTCTTCGTCTGCGAAGCAGCAGCGAGGGTGCCGCCGCTGACGCCGCCGCCGGCGCCGGCGAAGTCGTATGCGGTCTCGGCGTGTTCGGCCTGGTCGATGCCGGCGACCTCGACGTCCTCGTCCACCGTGAAGCCGATGGTCTTGTCGATGAGGAAGGCGAGGATCGCGGAGACGACCAGCGAGTAGCCGAGCACCGAGCCGACACCGACGAACTGCTTGCCGAGCTGGGCGAGGCCGCCGCCGTAGAAGAGACCCTTGGCGGTCTGGCCGACGCCGCCGGTGGCGAAGAGGCCGATGAGGAGCGAGCCGACGATACCGCCGACGAGGTGGACGCCGACCACGTCGAGCGAGTCGTCGTAGTTGAACCGGTACTTCAGGCCGACGGCCGCGGCGCACAGGACACCGGCGATGACGCCGACCGCGATGGCGCCGAGCGGGCTGACCGAGCCACAGGCCGGGGTGATGGCGACCAGACCGGCGACCGCGCCGGAGGCGGCGCCGAGGGTGGTGAAGGCGCCGTGCTTGATGCGCTCGTAGAGGAGCCAGCCGAGCATGGCGGCGGCGGTGGCGACCTGGGTGTTGGTGAACGCGACGGCGGAGACGCCGTCGGCACCGAGCCAGGAGCCCGCGTTGAATCCGAACCAGCCGAACCACAGCAGACCGGCGCCGAGCATGACGAGCGGCAGGTTGTGCGGCCGGAACGGGTCCTTCTTGAAGCCCACACGCTTACGGATGACGAGGATCGCGCCGAGCGCCGCCGCACCGGCGTTGATGTGCACCGCGGTACCACCGGCGAAGTCGATCACGCCGTACTTGAACAGCCAGCCGCTGGTCGGCTCCCAGACCCAGTGGGCGACCGGGAAGTACACGAGGGTGGCCCACAGCGCGATGTAGACCGACCACGCCACGATCTTGACGCGGTCCGCCAGCGCACCGCTGATGAGCGCCGGGGTGATGATGGCGAACATCAGCTGGAAGACGGCGAAGGCGTAGATCGGGATGTTGTACGTGGCGAACGGCTCGGTCAGGCCGATGTGCCGCATGCCCACCCAGTCGAAACCGCCCAGGAAGCCGTTGCCGGTGTCGAAGGCGATGCTGAAGCCGTAGAGCGTCCAGAGGATGGTGATTATGGCGATGCTGACGAAGCTCATCATCAGCATGTTCAGCACGCTCTTGACCCTGACCATGCCGCCGTAGAAAAAGGCGAGGCCGGGGGTCATCAGCAGAACCAGCGCGGCACTCAGCAGCATGAAGGCCGTGTTGCCGGTGTCGATCTTGGGAGCGGCTGCTGCTAGCGTCAGGATGCCTTCTGGCATCGGCGTCTCCTCGTCATCCGAACGGCCCGTGCGGGCAAGGTCAAGGTTTGGGCCGGTTTTCCGCCATGAGGTTGTCCCAGCCTGGTTTCTATGGATGCCGCACGACGTTTCAGGCATGTGACGAAGGAGTCGCCCACGTTACGGAGGGATGAATCGGCGCCCCACTCGCGGCAGCCGTGACCACTCCGTGACCGCCAGGGGAGCCCCCCGGAGCTGTATACGGCTCGTTTGACCTGGACAGTTCGAGCCGCGCGCATACGAACGTGGGGGCGCGCGCCCGGCGCCCGCCCCCACGCTTCCCGGATCTACGTCAGGGCTTGACGCAGGCCTTGATGGTGTTGGTCCCGGAGTCGGACTTGTTGTTGATGTACGCGGTCACCGTGGTGCGCGCCGAGAGGCAGAGCGAGGTGTTGTATTTGATGTGCACCTCGCCGTTGAAGCCGACCGGACGGCCGCTGTTGCTCTGGGTGTAGTTGTTGGCCTTGACGGAGTACGTCGTGGCCCGGGTGCCTGCCTTGCGCCTGCCGCACTCCACGGTGGGGGTGACGGCGACGGTCCACTGATAGCCGGCGGCGATCGCGACGTTCAGCTTGCACTTGGTGCTCTCGTACCAGCGCTGGGTCATCGCCATCTTGGTGACGGTGGCCTTCTTGCCCCCGCTGCACTTGGTGAGCACGGCGGTGTGCATCGTGGGGTTGATGAGCTTGACGCCCAGGAAGGCGTCGGCGATCGCGCCGTGCTGCTTGTAGAGGTAGTGCTTGAAGGTGACCTTGCCGGAGAGCGTCGTTTTGACACAGCGCCCCAGCGGCTTGGAGTAGAAGTTCGCGCTCTTGCTGTAGGGCTTTGTGTACGTCTTGATGTCGACCGCCGACGCGTCGGTGGCGGTGACGCCGATCAGCCCGGTGGACACGACCCCCGTTGCGAGGGCAACCGCGAACAGCCTCTTGGCCATATGTGAATCCCCGTGTATGTCAGGAACGGAGGCCCCGTGCCCCCGTTCGAAACACCGCCGCCCATGATCGACGGCGGCAGGGCATTACTGTGCCAACGCCTTTGCAATCGCCACAAGCGATCAAGGGAAAAGGTTCCCCCAAGAACGGGGGACCGTACCATCACAAACCGGCCGCGGTCGGCCTTCCGATGACCTGGCATGGGGGAGCCGAGTCGGGCGGTTCGGGAAGGCCGGCCGCGGCCGGGGCCTGGGTGGGTCAGACCGCCTCGGCGGTCTCGGGCAGCTCGATGGCGAGCCGGTCGGTGAGGTCGATGACTTCCGCCAGTTCGCCGAAGTCGCGGACCGCCGTGTCGATGGTCTTTCGGATACGAGTGTTGACGCGCTCGGAGCGCACCTTCTTGGCGACGGTCATCGCCTCGGCGGCGAGCACCGCACCCTGCTCCGGCTCCCGCTGCAGCAGGTGCACGGTGGCCATGCCGATGAGATTGAGCGCGTACGACCGCTTGTGGTCGTCGTCCTTGGCGAAGAGGTCCACCGCCCGCTGCATGACGGGCTCGGCCAGCGAGGCGTAGGCGGGGCTGCGGCCGGCGACGTAGGCGAGGTCGCGATAGGAGTGCGAGTTCTCGCCGTACAGCTCGGCCTCGGAGAAGAAGCGGATCCAGTCCGGGTCCGGGTCGTCCCACTCGTGCACGTCGGCGAAGGTGTCCTCGGCCATCCGGACGGCCCGCTTGCACTTCCCGGGCTGCCCCATGTTCGCGTAGGCGCGGGCCTCCATCGCATACAGCATCGACTGGGTGCGCGGGCTCGCGCAGTCCCGGCTGCCGTACTGCGCGAGGTGGATCAGCTCCAGCGCGTCGTCGGGCCGACCGAGGTGGATCATCTGGCGGCTCATGCTGGAGAGCACGTACGACCCGAGCGGCTTGTCGCCCGCCTCCTTCGCGGCGTGCAGGGCGAGGACGAAGTACTTCTGCGCGGTGGGCTGGAGCCCCACGTCGTACGACATCCACCCGGCCAGCTCGGCGAGTTCGGCGGCGACCTTGAACAACTTGCGGTTGGTGGCCTCGGGTTGGGGCTCCTGGAGGAGGTCGGTCACCTCGTGCAGCTGTCCCACGACCGCCTTGCGGCGCAGGCCGCCGCCGCACTGCGCGTCCCACTTGCGGAACATCGCCGTGGTGGACTCCAGCAGCTCCAACTCCGGCTTGGAGAGCCGCCCGACGTGCCGGGAGGCACCCGCCGGCTCGGGCTCCGGCGGGAGGGCCGAGGGGCCGGGGACCAGCCAGCGCTGCATGGGCTCGATGAGGGACGGCCCCGCGGACAGGGCCAGCGAGGTTCCGAGGAAGCCGCGCCGCGCCAGCATGAGGTCGCTGCGCGAGAACTCGCTGAGCAGCGCCACTGTCTGCGGGGCCGTCCAGGGCAGGTCGACGCCGGACACGGAGGGTGCCTGGCGGGCGGCGCGCAGGCCCAGGTCCTCGACCGAGACGACACAGCCGAAGCGCTCGGAGAACAGCTCCGAGAGGATCCTGGGGATCGGCTCGCGCGGGTTCTCGCCGTCCAGCCAGCGGCGTACCCGGGAGGTGTCCGTGGAGATGTGGTTGGCGCCCAACTGGCGTGCCCGGCGGTTCACTTGGCGCGCCAGTTCGCCCTTGGACCAGCCGCTGCGCACGAACCACGAGCCGAGCAGCTCATTGGGGCGCTTGTCCGTACTGGCCGCGGTCGTCCCGCCTCCGCCGTTGCCGCCCACTGGAACGCCCCCATCCCTGGAACCACTTGTCGCCGCTGTGCGCCAAGCCCTATCAGAATGCCGGTAAATACGGCTTCCCGTCCCGCACTTGTCACCCTTCGAACGAGATGACGAGTTGCCTCCGGCATACCCACGAGTGCATGTGCCCCGCGGGCTTGTGCACACAAAGTAATCCTACGATCACCCGTCCAGCCACGGCGATCCCGGAAACGCCACCATTCGCCACCCCTTCGAATGAACCTACGGTTGCCTCCGCGCGATTCACTTGACATAGGACGGCCGGAGGTGGGCGCAGCGGTGCACGCAGGGGCGCGCGCCGCCAGGCACACCACCCGGGATGCTCCTGGACGCCGCCCGGACCCAGCGGCACCGGGTAGGCGTGGACGCAGAGTGACGATCCGCATCCGTCTCGTAACCACCGGTGCGTCGGACCCGTTGGAGGGGGCATGGGCTTCACGATCGGCAGCAGCCGGGGTATCCGCGACATCCGGTCCGGCACGCGCCGTCGCGGCCGCACCTCGGAGTGCACGGCCGTGGCCGAGTTCACCGGGCTGTGGGGCTGGGACGTGGTCGCGGGCGCGCGGGCCGCGGGCGGCGCGTGTTCCTGCGGCGACACCAAGTGCCCCGCGCCGGGCGCGCACCCCCTCGCTTTCGCCCCCGAGGTGCGGGCCGGCGCGACCCTCGACGAAGTCACCGAGGCCTGGGCCGAGTTGCCCGGCGCGTCGGTGATGCTGCCGGTGGGCCGAGCCTTCGACGTCATCGAGGTGGCCGAGCCCGCGGGCCGACGCGCACTGGCCCGCCTGGAGCGAATGGGCCTCCCCCTCGGCCCGGTGGCGGCGACCCCCGACCACCGCGCCCACTTCTTCGTGGCCCCCGGCGCAGCCGCCGAACTCCCCTCCCTCCTCTACCGCATGGGCTGGGACGACCCCACGTCCCTCGACCTGCGCGGCCTGGGCCCCGGCACCCACATCACGGCCCCACCCTCCGATCGGGGCGGCCTGGGCCCGGTCCACTGGCTCCGCTCCCCCGCACTGGACTCGGCGACGAGGCCCCCGGCGGCCCGCCTGCTGCTGGGCACGCTGGCGTACGTGGCACACAGGTCGCGCGCATAGGTCGTAGAGACGACGAAGTGCCCTTCCCCAACGGCGAGTTGAGGAAGGGCACTTCTTTGAAAGAGGCCGACTACAGCGCGCCCTTCAGGGGCGCGGGGAACTGCGCGACCAGCCCCCACCGCCCCGCAGCGAACAAACGACCCATCAGTCCCCAATAAGGGCATCAACAAACGCCTCCGGCTCAAAGGGCGCCAGATCATCCGCCCCCTCACCAAGCCCGATCAACTTCACCGGCACCCCCAGCTCCCGCTGCACGGCAACCACGATGCCCCCCTTCGCCGTACCGTCCAGCTTGGTCAGCACAATGCCCGTGATGTCCACGACCTCGGCGAACACCCGCGCCTGCACCAACCCGTTCTGCCCGGTCGTCGCGTCCAGCACAAGCAGCACCTCGTCGAGCGGCGCATGCTTCTCCACGACCCGCTTGACCTTGCCCAGCTCGTCCATGAGCCCGGTCTTCGTGTGCAGCCGCCCGGCCGTGTCGATGAGGACGACGTCGACCCCCATCTCCTTGCCCTCCTTCACCGCGTCGAACGCGACGGAGGCGGGATCCCCGGCCTCCGGCCCGCGCACAGTGTGGGCACCGACCCGCTCACCCCAGGTCTGCAACTGATCCGCGGCGGCGGCCCGGAACGTGTCGGCGGCGCCGAGCACGACGGTACGGCCGTCGGCGACAAGCACCCGGGCGAGCTTGCCGGTGGTCGTGGTCTTGCCCGTGCCGTTGACCCCGACGACCATCACGATGCCGGGCTTGCGGTCCTCGGGCTCGGTCTTCACGGTCCGGTCGACATCCGTGCCGACCAGCTTGAGCAGTTCCTCACGGAGCAGCGCGCGCAGCTCCTGCGGGGTCCGGGTGCCGAGCACCTTCACCCGCTCGCGCAGCGCGTCGACCAGTTCCTGGGTGGGTGCGACGCCGACGTCCGCGGTGAGGAGGGTGTCCTCGATCTCCTCCCAGGTGTCCTCGTCGAGGTGCTCGCGGGACAGCAGCGTCAGCAGCCCCTGGCCGAGCGCGTTCTGTGAGCGGGAGAGCCGGGCGCGGAGCCGGACGAGCCGTCCGGCGGTCGGCTCGGGGACCTCCAGTGCGAGAGGTTCCTCGACTACCGAGGGTTCCTCGACGGCGACCGGGGCCGAGCCGTCCGGAAGATCGACCTCCTCTATGGTCCGGCGCGCTTCGTCGCGCGGCGTCTCGGCCTCGTCGCCGATGTGCGGCTCGGCCGGCGGGGCGGTGATGTCGGGCACGGAGGTGGGCGGCGGGGGCAGCGGCTTCTTGCGCCGGCTGCCGACGACGAGCCCGCCGAGCGCACCGAGCACGACCACGGCGATGACTACAGCAAGGATGACGGTTTCCATAACCCACCCAGTATCAGCCATGGGCCTGGCCGGGGCCCAGCGCGGGCGCGCGGCCGGGTGGTCGCCGTCGGTGTCGCCGTCGCCCTCGCCCGGCCCCGAACCGCCGCGGTCATGCCCATGGCCATCTGACATACCGTCAGCTAACGTCCCCCACCACACACGGAAGGGGGACCTCCCATGCCCGTCTCGGTCGTCCGCTTCAACCTCGTCGAACCCGGCGCCACCCCCGCCTCGCTGAGCGCCCGCTACCGGGCCGCCCTGGAGATGACCGCGTACGCCGACGAGCACGGGATCACCACCGTGCAGACGGAGGAGCACCACGGCGTCGCCAACAACTGGATGCCGTCGCCGTTCGCCTTCGCGGGCGCGGTCTTCGGCGCGACCCGGCACATCGCGGTGACCGTCTCCGCGGTCATCGGCCCGCTGCACGACCCGCTCCGGCTGGCCGAAGACATCGCCGTACTGGACCTGTTGAGCGGCGGCCGGCTGGTGACCGTGGCCGGGATCGGCTACCGCCCGGAGGAATACGCCCAGTTCGACGTGGAGTGGAAGCAACGCGGCAGGCTCCAGGACGAGTTGCTGGAGACGGTCCTGAAGGCGTGGTCCGGCGAGGAGTTCGAGTACCGGGGCCGTACGGTACGGGTCACCCCGCGCCCCTTCTCCGACCCGCACCCCCTGCTGCTGGTCGGCGGCTCCTCCAAGGCCGCCGCGCGCCGGGCCGCCCGGCTCGGTCTGCCGTTCTTCCCCAGCGCGCATCTGCCCGACCTGGAGGCCTACTACAAGGACCGGCTCGTCGAGTACGGCACCGAGGGCTGGACCATGATGCCGGGCGTGGAGACCCCGCTGCTGCACATCGCCGAGGACCCTGACCGGGCCTGGGCCGAGTACGGCGCGCACTTCCTGCACGAGGCGCGGACCTACGCCTCCTGGCAGTCCGGGGAGATCCGCTCGGCGGTGAAATCGGGGGCCACGACCGTGGCCGAGCTGCGCGCGGAGGGCGTGTACCGCATCCTCACGCCGGACCAGTGCGTGGCGCTGGGCCTGGACAATCTCGTACTGCATCCGCTGGCGGGCGGGATGCCGGTCGACGAGGGATGGCGCAGCCTGCGGCTGTTCGCGGAGCGGGTGCTGCCGGTGCTCGGGGAGTGAGCACCGAGTGACTCTTACCCGTAACCGGTGGACCGGCAGGTCCACCGGTGGTCCACTGCGGTCATGACCTTGGCAGTGGATGTGTTCCTGCGTGACGCGGACGGCCAGTGGAACGTGCTCGACGTTCCCGAGGGGTGCAACGACTCGGCCGGCTTCGAGAACTGGCGCGAGACCGTGTGGGGTTCGCCGGCCGTACGGTCGCTCGGCGCCACGTATCTTCCCGTGCTGGCCTCCAGCGACCTGTACGTCGAGGCCTCGGACGTACCGGATTTCCTGCGCGAGGTCGCGCTGCTGCGGGCGCATCTCGAAGCCGTCGCCGCGGCCGTGGCAGAGGCTCCCGACCTGGTCGGGAGCCGGCTGGACAACATCGAGTCGGCCGCCCTGCGCGCCCGGAAGATCGGCGGCGGCGTCCTGATCTGGTGAAACGGGGACTCGGGGAGACGGGCGGCGGGGGATGGAGCCCGTCTCCCCGAGCTTGTGGGGGCCCGTCTTCGCGGGCCCGGTTCGTGGGAGGGCCGGTCAGCCCATGTCCTCCAGCTTCTTGCCCTTCGTCTCCTTCACGAACTTCAGGACGAACGGGATGGAGAGCGCGGCGAAGACCGTGTAGATCACATAGGTCGCGGAGAGGTTCCAGTCGGCCAGCGACGGGAAGCTCGCGGTGATGGCCCAGTTGGCGATCCACTGCGCGGAGGCGGCGACACCGAGGGCGGCGGCGCGGATCTTGTTCGGGAACATCTCGCCGAGGAAGACCCAGACCACGACACCCCAGGACAGGGCGAAGAAGAGGACGAAGACGTGGGCCGCGATCAGCGCGGTCCAGCCCTGCGCGGCGGGCAGCTTGCCGTCGACGAGGTCGTAGGAGAAGGCCCAGGCCTCCAGCCCGAGGCCGACGACCATGCCGACCGAGCCGATGAGGGCCAGCGGCTTACGGCCGATGCGGTCCACGAAGATCATGGCGATCACGGTGCCGATGATGTTCACGATCGACGTCGTGAAGGAGTAGAAGAACGACTCCGTGGGGTCGACGCCGACCGACTGCCACAGCGTCGAGGAGTAGTAGAAGGCGACGTTGATGCCGACGAGCTGCTGGAAGGCCGAGAGGCCGATGCCGACCCAGACGATCGGCTTGAAGTAGAAGCCGCCACCGCCGAGCAGGTCCTTGAAGGTCGACTTGTGCTCGCTCTTCATCGCGTGCTCGATCTCGGCGACGCGGGCGTCCAGGTCGATGTCGTCGCCCTCGACCTCACGCAGCACGTCGTGGGCGCGGCTCAACTTGCCGGCCGAGATCAGGAAGCGCGGGGACTCGGGGATCGCGAAGGAGAGCAGGCCGTAGAGGACGGCCGGGATCACCATCACGCCGAGCATGACCTGCCAGGCCTCCAGGCCCATCAGCTGGCCGCGCTGGTCGCCGTCGGCGGCGTTCAGCAGACCCCAGTTGACCAGCTGCGAGATCGCGATGCCGATGACGATCGCGGCCTGCTGGAAGGAGCCGAGCCGACCGCGGTAGGCGGGCGGGGAGACCTCGGCGATGTAGGCGGGGCCGATGACGGAGGCCATGCCGATGGCGAAGCCGCCGATGATCCGCCAGAAGGCGAGGTCCCAGAGCGCGAAGGGCAGCGCCGAACCGACGGCGGAGATGGTGAACAGCACGGCGGAGATCTGCATACAGCGGATACGGCCGATGCGGTCGGCGATACGGCCGGCGGTCGCGGCGCCGATGGCACAGCCGATCAGGGCGATCGCGATGACCTGGGCGAGGGCCGCGGAGCCGATGTCGTAGCGACTGCGGATCGCCTCGACGGCCCCGTTGATCACGGAGCTGTCGTAGCCGAAGAGGAAGCCGCCCATCGCGGCCGCCGCCGCGATGAAGATGACGTGCCCGAGATGTTCGGGATGAGCCGACCCGGCTCCTGACTGTGATGCCTGCGCAGTGCTGGTCACGTGTAACTCCTGAGGCCACCGGCGTCGCTGCCGGGGTGCGGGGGGCGACCCTTCCAGTGGCGCACAGCTTCCCGCTGCCCACCACCTGAAGGGAAAAGCAACGCTGAAGAGACTATGCCTTCAAGTTTCGAAGTCAACAGGGGGCCTCTGTGACATTCGGCGCCGCAATTGACCGCATTGCATTCAAGGATTGAACACAAGAGGGCGGGTGTGTGGAGGTCTAACGAAGGCGCTGAGAGATGACCTTAGAGACCCCGTCGCCCTGCATGGAGACGCCGTACAGCGCGTCGGCGACCTCCATCGTGCGCTTCTGGTGGGTGATCACGATCAGCTGCGAAGCCTCCTGCAGCTCCTGCATGATCCGGATCAGCCGCTGCAGGTTGGTGTCGTCGAGCGCCGCCTCGACCTCGTCCATCACATAGAACGGACTCGGCCGTGCCTTGAAGATCGACACCAGCAGCGCCACGGCGGTCAGGGACCGCTCCCCGCCGGAGAGCAGGGACAGCCGCTTGACCTTCTTGCCGGGCGGGCGGGCCTCCACATCCACCCCTGTGGTGAGCATGTTGTCGGGATCGGTCAGGATCAACCTGCCCTCTCCGCCCGGAAACAGTCGGCTGAAGACACCCTCGAACTGAATCGCCGTGTCCCGGTACGCCTCGGTGAAGACCTGCTCGACGCGCTCGTCGACCTCCTTCACCACTTGAAGCAGGTCGGCGCGGGTCTTCTTCAGGTCCTCCAGCTGCTCGCTGAGGAACTTGTGCCGCTCCTCCAGCGCCGCGAACTCCTCCAGCGCGAGGGGGTTGACCTTCCCCAGCTGCTGGTACGCCCGTTCGGCCGACTTGAGCCGCTTCTCCTGCTCGGCGCGGTGGAACGTACGGGGCTGGTTGCGCGGGTCCTCCGGATCCTCCGGCAGCACCTCGCCCTCGGCGGCGAGCGAGGGGGGCACGAGCTGATGCGGCCCGTACTCCTCGATCAGCCCCGCCGGCTCCACGCCCAACTCCTCCAGCGCCTTGGTCTCCAGCTGCTCGATCCGCATCCGCTTCTCGGCCCCGAGCACCTCACCCCGGTGCACCGAGTCCGTCAGCTTGTCCAGCTCGCCCTTGAGGTCACGCCCCTGATTACGGGCGGCGGTCAACTCCTGCTCCCGCCGCGCCTTGGCGACATCGGCGGCGGTACGTTCCTCGTCGGCACGGCCGAGTGACACCTCGACGTGCGCGAGCAACTGCCGCGCCCCAAAAGCAACAGCCTCCGCTACGGCCGCCTCGTGCCGCAGCCGCGCGAGCCGCTGCTCGGCCCGCGTCCGCGCCTCACGCTCCGCGCGGGCGGCGCGGTCGAGGGAGTCGGCGCGGCCAGCGAGGCCTTTGACCCGCTCTTCGTGCGTACGGACCTGGAGGCGGGCCTCCATCTCGGTCTGGCGAGCGTTGGCACCATCGGCGGCGAGGCGGTCCCGGATGGAGGTGTCGGGCTCCTCCTCTACCGGCATCTCCTCGGCGACGGCCAGCCGTTCGGCGAGTACTTCGGCTTCTTCCACGGCCTTGTCGAGCGCGTCCTGCGCCCGTGCGGCGGCAGCGGCGGACCGTTCCGCCTCACCTGCGGCCCCGCGCGCCTGCCCGGCCAGCCGTCCCAACTGCTGTGCTACGGCCGACTTCTCGCGCTCCGCCGTCCGGCGGCGGTCCGCCAACTCCTCGACCAGCGCGGCGCATTCCTTGCGGCGCTCGGTTGCGGACTGCTGGGCGGTGGTCAACTCCTCGCAGCGGACGGCCAGTTCTTCGAGTTCGGCGGCGGCTTCGTCGACGGAGGCCTGTACTTCGAGGAGGCTCGGGGCGCCTGCGGAGCCGCCGTGGGCGAAGTGGGCGCCGAGGAGGTCGCCTTCGGCGGTTACCGCAGTCAACTCGGGGTGCGTGTATACGAGTTGTTCGGCGGCTTCGAGGGTGTCCACTACGACGATGTTGTGGAGGAGGCGGCGGACTGCGGGCATGAGGTCGGCGGGGGCGCGGACCAGATCTGCCGCGAACGGTTGTGCGTTGTCTGCGGGTGCGTTGTGGCTGGTCGCGCAGTTCCCCGCGCCCCTAAGGGGCGCCTCAGTGGGCGGAGTTGAATCTGCAGCCAGTAGTAGAGCCGCCCTGCCTCCATCCTGCTTGCGCAGCAAGCGGATCGCGTCCGCCGCCGACGCCGGGGTCGTCACCGCGATCGCGTCTGCCGCCGCGCCGAAGGCTGCCGCCAGGGCGACCTCGTGGCCCGGGGTCACTGTGAGCAGTTCCGCTGCCGGGCCGAGGATTCCGGTGAGGCGGTCCTGGGCGCCGAGCAGTATCCCCGTCCCGTCCTTGCGCCGCAGGCCCAGTGCCAGGGCGTCGCGGCGGGCCTGGGTGGCGGCGCGCTGGCGTTCCGCGGCGGTGGACGCCTCGCGGGCGGCGGACTGGGCGGCTTCCGCCTCCGACAGTGCGGCCCGGGCCGCCTTGTGCTGTTCGGAGAGTTCCTCGTCGCCCGCGTCGAGGCCGTCGACCTCGGCCTGGAGCGTCTCGTACTCCTCCTGTGCGGCCGTCGCCCGTTCCTGGGCCTCGTCGCGGGCGGAGGCGAGGCGGTCGATCTCGGCCTGGGCGGAGGCGGCGCGTGAACGGGCCGCGTTGACCTGGCCGTTGAGCCGGGCGAGGCCCTCGCGTCGGTCGGCGATGGAACGGGCCACGTCCTTCAACCGCCGTTCCTCGGCGGTGAGTTCACGCTCCAGTTCGGAGCGGTGGGCGACCGTGTCCTCCAGGGCGTGCTCGGCCGCCTCCAGGGCCGCTTCCAACTCGGCCTCCTGCTCGCGGATCCGGGCGGCCTCGCGCTCCATGTCCTCGGGGTCACGGCCGCGCCGTTCCTCGGGGGGTGCGGAGGTCGCGCTCTTCACGCGTGCGTCGGCCAGTGAGATCGTGCCGCGTACCCGCTCGGCCAGCTGGGACAGCTCGTACCAGGTCTGCTGGGCGCGCTGGAGGCGCGGGGTGAGCTGCCGTACCTCGTCCTCCAGGAGCCCTTCGCGCTGGAGTGCCTTGCGCAGCTCCAGTTCGGCGGCTTCCTTGCGTTCCTTCAGCGCGGCCTCGTCGGCGATCTCGGTGTTCAGCGCCTGGCGGAGTCGTACGAGATCGTCGGCGAGCAGGCGGAGGCGGGCGTCTCGGAGGTCCGCCTGGATGACGGCGGCCCTGCGGGCGACCGCGGCCTGGCGGCCCAAGGGCTTGAGCTGGCGGCGGAGTTCGTCCGTGAGGTCCTGCACGCGGGCGAGGTTGGCCTGCATCGCGTCCAGCTTGCGGAGCGCCTTCTCCTTGCGCTTGCGGTGCTTGAGGACGCCGGCCGCCTCCTCGATGAAGGCGCGGCGGCCCATGGGGTCGGCGTGCAGGACGGAGTCGAGCTGGCCCTGGCCGACGATGACGTGCATCTCGCGGCCGATGCCGGAGTCGGAGAGGAGTTCCTGGATGTCGAGGAGGCGACACGTGTCGCCGTTGATCTGGTACTCGCTGCCGCCGTTGCGGAACATGATCCGCGTGATGGTGACCTCGGCGTACTCGATGGGCAGCGCGCCGTCGGAGTTGTCGATGGTCAGGGACACCTCGGCGCGGCCCAGCGGGGGGCGGCCGGTGGTGCCGGCGAAGATGACGTCCTCCATCTTGCCGCCGCGCAGCGACTTGGCGCCCTGTTCGCCCATGACCCAGCTGAGCGCGTCCACCACATTGGACTTGCCCGAGCCGTTCGGACCGACGACACACGTGATCCCCGGCTCGAACCGGAGCGTGGTCGCCGAGGCGAACGACTTGAACCCCCGCAGGGTCAGGGCCTTGAGGTGCACGGCGCTGGACTCTACCTTCCGCTGCTCGCTCTCTCCATGAACGTCCGGTTCCCCGCGGTTTCGCCCTTGAACGTGCAGGGCACACCAAACGTTAAAGAGGGTGGAGGCTTGCGGGGGAAAGAAAGAAGGGACGCCGAAGCGTCCCTTGCAAACTCTGACAACTTAGCGGTTGATACAGGCCGCCCAACCACTGCTTGTCATGATGCGGTGCAGTGATCAGGTGAGCGCGGGCTCCGCCTGGCGTGCGTCGAGCTCAAGAAGCGAATCGTGAGTTGCGGCAGCCGTCAGCGCGTCGTTCTCTTCCTGGATCCGTACGAGCTCGGATTCCAGGTCCTGGACGCGCTGCTGGAGCCGTCGCATCTCGGCGAGGAGTCGCGGGTCGGAGCCGCCGACGTAACCGAGAAGCGCCTTTGCCATGATGGATGGTCCTCCACACTGAGTGACCGACCGAAGCGGTGTGGGTCGTGAGGGAATCGCACCCGCGATGCTTGACACACTCAAGGGTTGCTCTGCTGTTCTTCCATGCCAAACAGCTAAGGTGCGCGGGGTTTTCAGCGTCTCACCAAAATGTTTGACGGTCAACACGATCACGCCCCGTATTGGTGGGCGACCCGGGGGCGCGCGGCCCTGACCGGGCGGCGCTGCGGCTCCTGCGGGGCCTGACGGGACTGGCGATCATCCTTAGGTGCGGAGCCTGCCAGAGCGAGCCGTTCTTGGCAACCACCAGGCCGTTTCCCCTGTGGGCAGGTGCGGGTGGCATGTCCCCGCGCTTCCGCCAGGGCCGCTTTACACTTTTTCGGAGAATGTGCTCAGCGGATCGCGAAGCCGTCGTAGCCGCCGCGAGGTGTGTCCCAGATCTCGGTGACGCCGTCCACACGCCCGGGCGTGTCGTGCCCCTGGAGCCAGTCGAGGAGTCCTTCGCAGCCCTCGCGCGATCCCTCGGCGACCACTTGCACACGTCCGTCGCCCAAATTGAGAGCAAAACCACTCAGGCCCCCGATCTCCAGAGCCTTGGCACGGGTAAACCACCGAAAACCCACACCTTGCACACGCCCTCGCACCCAGGCGACCAACCGCGCATCCTCGCTCATGGCTGCAACCTAACCGGCCAATGTCTCTCCGGACACTTGCTCCCCACCCGCCATGCGGTACCGTCCGCCCCAATGAATCTCATATGAAACTCACTCGATCGAGTGAGCTGGGTCACCGCACGGACGAGTTGACCGCAAGGACGAAAGGCAAGGACATGGGACGCCACCGACGCTCCGCCGCCGGCCGCGCCGCCACGAGCCGCGCCACGGGGGTCACAGAGACGCACGGCTCATACACGAGCGGCTACGACCCGCACGACTCGTACGACTGGAACGACCGCGCCGACGGTTCCGGCTGGAACGCCGCCGACGGCTCGACGATCGGCATGGCTCCCTATCTGCACCCGGAGGGCCCCGCCGAGTTCCACCCGAACCGCCAGGCCCACACCGACCACCGGATGCACCCCGACAGCCAGGTCCGCGCGAACCGCGGGGGCGAGGCCGGCTACGAGGCCCCTCCGAAGTCGGAGGCCCGGCTGCGGGCCGAGAGCCGGCTGAAGTCCGACTCCCGGCTGAAGAGCGAGGCCTATCTCTTCGCCACCGAGGAGGACTACGCCGTGGTCTTCCCCGAGGCGGCCGCCTCCCGGGGCGACGGCTCACGCCCGGGCAACGGCCGTGGACGCCGCCGTAAGCGCAAGGCAGTGACACCTGTCAAGACGGGCCTGCTCGGGGTCTCCGCCGCCGTCGCCATCGGCACGGTCGCGGTTGCCGCGGGCGCCATGCCGGGGCTGGACAACTACAAGTTCGGCGGCGGCAACAACAGCGACAAGGTGCAGGCCGCGGGCTCCCCGTCCAACTCGGCGACCGAGCAGGGCGGCACCTCCGGCAGCGCGGAGTCCCGCGACTCCGGCTCCTCCACGAGCCGCGACGCGAACCGCCCGGCCTCCCCGTCGGCGGCTCCGACCAAGTCCGCCACGGCTCCCGCCACCAAGGCCCCGGCGAAGAAGCCGGCGGCCACCCCGACCGAGGAGCCGACGACCACGACTCCCTCGGCGAAGCCCACCCCGACGCCGACGCAGTCCGCCGACACTCCGGTGACGGTCTCCGCGGAGGCGGCCGCCGAGGCCGAGGTGCTCAAGCTCGTCAACGAGCAGCGCGCGATCGCCGGCTGCAGCCCGGTGGCCGCCAACAGCTCGCTGACCACGCTGGCCGAGAACTTCAGCCAGCAGATGGCCGACGAGGACTTCTTCGACCACACCGACCCCAGCGGGGCCACCCCGTGGGACCGGGCGGAGAAGCTCGGGATCACCAACCTCGGCGGCGAGAACATCGCCCGCGGCCAGGCGGACGCCGCCGCGGTGATGGAGGCCTGGATGAACAGCCCCGGCCACAAGGCCAACATCCTGAACTGCGACTTCAAGACCCTGGGCGTCGGTGTGCACTTGGGCGCCGGCGGTCCCTGGTGGACGCAGGACTTCGGGTACTAGTACGACGCCGACAGGCACCGGCAGGGAGCGCTAACCAACGGTTAGCGCTCCCTTCTGGTTAGCGCTGCGTTCGCGTACGCTGAGGAAATGGACAGCACCCAGGAGCGTACGGAGGAGCAGAACTACCCGTACAGCGTGTTCGCCAAGGCCTGCCCCTCCCGAGCCACCCTGGAGCACATCACGGGTCGCTGGGGCGGACTCACCCTGTGCGCGCTGCACGAGGGCTCGCTGCGCTTCAACGAGCTGCGGCGGCGCGTCGACGGCGTGAGCGAGAAGATGCTCTCCCAGACCCTGCACCAGCTGGAGCGCGACGGCCTCGTCCTCCGCGACGCCCAGCCGACGAACCCGCCCCGCGTGGACTACGAGCTGACCCCGCTCGGACGCGACGTCGCCGAACACCTGAAGGGACTCGTCGACTTCATGGAGAGCCGCATGGACGACGTCCTCGCTGCCCGCACGCGCTATGACGAGACGCGGGACGGCCGCTGACTCCTCGGCGCCCGCCGGCGCGCTGATGGACCCTGGACGGAAGCAGTGGCTATGTCATTGCCGGGTCATGTCGGGCGTACGGGTGTCCCCCGCCACCGGCGTCAGTCGCACAGGCTCGCCACCACCAGGCTGTCGAACGCCAGGCGGCCCGACTGGGACGCCGTGACCCGTACCACCGCGTCCTCGCCCGCGTCCTCGACGGGCAGTCGGGTCGCGGAGATCCGGCAGCGGAGGTCCAGTTCCACCGGGGCGTGGAAGGCGCTGCGCAGTTCCACGGGCAGGACGCGGTACGGGGCGCACGCGGCCTGGGTCGCCTGGCGGGCGGCCTCAAGGAGCAGCATGCCGGGGACCTGGTCCGTGGGGTGGTCGAACAGGACCGGGTGACTGGGATCGATCCGCAGCTCCCATTCGAGACCGCGGCGGGCCGAGGCCGAGCGGGGGATGCCCAGGACCACGTCCCGTTCGTCGAGGCGGCCGACGATCGGGGGTGGGACCGGGTCGGGCTGGGTGGGGAAGTCACCTGGTTCGACCGGGGAGTTGGGCCCGTCGCCGATGGGTGACACGCGTAGCGCCAGACGCGCCGCACCCGCGAAGATCTCGCCGCGCAGCAGGTCGGCCTCCAGCGTGAGCCCGGTCAGCGCGCCGGCCTGGCGCCGGACGTCCGTGGCGGAGACGTCCAGGCGTATCTCGGCGGGGCGGGGGCCGAGGAGGACGGCCCCGGGGACGATGGCGACGTCCAGCTCGGCGATGTCGCAGCGATGGTCCGCGGGCACGCCGTAGTACGTCTGCCCGAGCAGGACGGACGCCTGCCGCAGTGACTCCGCGGCGAGCAGCGGGTCGTGCCAGGAACCGGCGATGGGCGCGTAGAAGGTGTGACCGCGCGGCCACTGCGCGCCCAGCCGGAAGGTGTCGGGGCCCAGCCGCAGCCAGTCGGTGATCAGCACCTCGGCGATCGCGCTGCGGTCGACCAGGTGGCGCGGAGCGGTCCGCACGAATCGCAGATCGGCCTCGCCCCTGGCATACGGCGGTGAAGGAAGGATGCGGGAGGAATCGGTGACGGACACGCAGGTTGCCTTTCTGGTGGTCAACGATGCTGGGTCCTGTCACCACGTTCCCGTCGTCCGCCCGGAGGACGGGTCCTGCGGCGTCAGGTGCGTGCCCGGTGCGGCGAGTGGGGTTCCCCCCCCTCTGAGGGAGCGTGCATGACGCCGCAGGACAGACGGGAACATGGCGGGGCGAGGGACCGGGGCGGGCGGGTCAGGCGGCTGCGAGGGCGGTGAAGCGGCCGGCGTGGAAGACCAGTGGGCCCGCCTGCTCGGTCAGGGCTCCTTCGACGGCCTCGGCGATGACCAGCTCGTGGTCGCCCGCCGGGTGGATGGTGGCAATACGGCAGTCCAGCCAGCCAAGGCCGTCGGCCGGTATGGGATGCCCGGCCCGGGTCGACGCCCAGTCGCCCACGGCGAACCGGTCGGCACCCCTGGCGCTGAACAGGCGGCACAGCTCGGCGTGCTGGTCACCGAGGATGGTGACCGCGAAGCCGCCCGCCGCGCGGATGGCCGGCCAGGTGGTGGAGGTGTCCGCGGCGCAGAGGGCGACCAGCGGCGGGTCCAGGGACACGGACGTGAAGGAGTTCACCGCCATGCCCTTGGGGCCCTCGGCGGTGTGCGCGGTGACCAGCACCACTCCGGTGGTGAACCGGCCGAGGATGTCGCGGAACGAGCGCTGCTCCAGCATGAGTTGAATCCGTTCGCGTGAGGTGTGGGTGGGGCCCGGGGTGGGCCCGGGTGGGTCTCGACCGGGGGAGGGTGCCGGGCCGGAACGGGCGGGGGAACGAACATCCCGGCCCGACACCCGTCTTGGGGGGCGAATCGGAAGGCGGGGCCTTCCGCACGCCGGCCGGAACTACTTCGCGCGGCTCGCGATCGCCCAGTCCACGGCCTCCTGCGGACGCGCCGCCGAGCCCGTGATGCGCGGCGCGACATACCGGGCGAGCAGCTCCATGCTGCGGTTGGTGCGCTCGTAG
The DNA here is from genome assembly GCF_044457385.1 of Streptomyces sp. NPDC050548. Classification (NCBI taxonomy): domain Bacteria; kingdom Bacillati; phylum Actinomycetota; class Actinomycetes; order Kitasatosporales; family Streptomycetaceae; genus Streptomyces; species Streptomyces sp. NPDC050548. Next base: position 333,193 of record NZ_JBITGV010000004.1, on the reverse strand, counting down.
GACGTCCAGTCGGCGACGTACACGAGGAGCGAGCCGAAGCCGCCGGTGATCTCCTGCAGCCGCTCGATGCCGCTGACCACGTCGTCGACCGAGCCGACCAGCGCGCCGCCGGCCTCGACACGGGCCTCAAGGGCGCGCTCGCGCGGGGTGTCCGGGCTGATCACCTCGCGCCCGGCCGCCTTGCCGAAGTACTCGAACAGCCAGCGGTCGTAGCCCTCGCGGACGTCCGCGAACGCCTCCTCGCGGGTCTCGGCGACATGCACCGGCAGGGCGATCCGCCACTTGTCGCGGTCCAGGGTCTGGCCGTGCTCGGCGGCGGACTCCTCCGCGTACTTCCACTGGTGGGCGAGGTTGATGTGCGCGGGGGCGCCAGGTGTGAGCAGGGCGAAGGGCAGCGCGAACGACGTCATGCTCAGGCCGTACTGGCCGATCAGGCTCGGGCTGGTCTTCGAGGTGCCGGAGGTGGCCACGGCCACCTCGATGCCCTGCGGGCTGAAGCGGGGCAACTGGAGCTTGGCCTCGTTGAGTTCGAACCAGTCGGTCTTCTGGTTGATCCGGCCCTCACCGTTGACGAGTTCGAGGACGGTGGGCAGCGCCTCCTCAAGACGGCGGCGCTGCACCGGCTGCTCCAGACCGAACATCTTCGCGTCGAACGGCACGCCCGGGCCGACGCCCAGGATGTAGCGGCCGCGGGTCAGGTGGTCGAGGTGTACGGCCCTGCTGGCCACGTGGAAGGGGTGGTGGCCGGAGAGCGGGACCACACCGTGGGCCAGCTTGATCTGGCTGGTGCGCTGCGAGGCGGCGGCGATCATCGTCTCGGGGGCGCCGACGAGGCCCCAGCCGAGCGTGTGGTGCTCGCCGAACCACGCCTCGTCGAAGTTGAGGTCGTCGGCCAGCTCGACGAGGTCGAGGTTCCGGCGTATCGCGAGATGCGGGTCCTGGCCGGTCTCGTGGACGGGCGAGAGGAAGAGTCCGATACGGCTGTGCACAGCGGGCCTCCGGGAAGCGAGCGCGAAATGGGTGAATTACCGTGAATGGGGCGCAAGTTGGGCGCGAGAACGAGCGAGAAGAGGTGCAGGGGGCGAACGGGGGCGAGTGGCCGGGAAGTCGGGCGGGGTGCGAGCCGGTTGTGGCGGGCTACGCGACCCGGTACACCGCGTCCTTCAGTGAGCGGACCTTCTCGTAGTCGGCCTCCAGGACGTGGTCGTCCGGGGCCGTGAGGAACACCTTCATCGAGCTGGTCATCAGGTCGACCGTGGGGCGGATGCGGGCGCCGGGCGCCAGTTTCACGCCGGCGAAGAACACGCTCTCCAGGCCGCGGATCTCGGCGACGGCGGTCTCGTCGACCGAGGCCACGACGCCGTCCAGCTCGGTCGGGGTGTTGTAGACGACCGCCGGCTGGAGCCTGCGGTAGACCCGGCCCGCGTACGCCGCCCGGAACTCGTCGGGCCGGGCGTACACCTGGGCCGTGAGCGCCGCCTGGTTGTGGCCCAGGCACACGTCGTGGAACGGGGCGTTGATGTTGCCGTTGAGCCGGGTGCCGATCTCGACCAGGACCGGGCCCTCGTCGGTGACGATGACCTCGGCGTGCGCCGGGCCCCACTGGACGCCGAGCGTGGCGAGCACCTCGTCGACGTACGCGGTCAGGGCGGGTACGGGGTCGGTGTCCGGGTCGGCGAGGAGGTCCCGGTTGTAGATGTTCTTGCCGGACGGCAGCAGCGTCTTCTCGTACTCCCACACCCCGCACACATAGCGCTCGCCGGCGCAGCTGACGGTGTCGACGATGTACTCGGTGCCCCTGAGGTAGGACTGCACGAGGATCTCGGTGTTCGCGCCGCCGAACATGTCCTGGGTGCCGAGCACCGCCTCGGCCGCCGTACGCACCGCTTCCGCGCTGTCGCAGACGACGACGCCCTCCGATCCCGCCGAGCTGAGCGGCTTCACCACCACCGGGTAACTGCCCCGCTCCTGCGCCCAGTCGACGATCTCGGCCGGGTCCGCGCTCTTGAACTGGCCCGCGCAGCGCACACCGGCCCTGCGCAGCGCCTCGATCATCTCGTACTTGTCGCGGCGGGCCCGGGACAGCGCCGAGCCGTTGGACGGCACACCGAGCGCCTCGCTGAGCCGGTCGGCGAGCCGGACGGCACCCTCCTGCCCGGGGACCACGCACAGCGGGCCGTACGGGCGCAGCAGTTCGACGAGTTCACTCTCGTCCGCGCAGATGATGTTGCGGGAGTACGCGGTCAGGTCCGGGGCCTGCATCGTCGGGTTGATCCGCGGGGTGCTCTGGACATGGACCACGTCCGCGCCGTACGCGGCGAAGGCGGCGGGGTAGAAGTTGCCGGCGGAGTAGCCGTCGACCACTACGGCGACGGGGCGGGTGCTGCTGGTCATGAACGGGCCTCCGACTCGATGAAGCGGGCCAGGCGGGCGATGCCCTCCCGCACGGCGGCGGGCGGCAGGTTGCTGAAGCCGAGGCGCAGCGCCCGCTCGCCGCCGCCCTCCAGGTGGAACATCCGCATCGGCGCCCAGGAGACGGCGAAGTCGCGCGCCGAGCGCCCCATCGCGGCCAGGTCCGCCTCGAACGGCACCTCGACGACGAGGAAGAAGCCGCCGCGCGGCCGGTTCCAGCGCACCCCGTGCTCGGCGTACCGCTCGGGCGGGAAGTGCTCGGCGAGGGCGTCGAGGGTCGCCGCGAGCCGCTCCTGGTACACGGCCGTCAACTCCCGCGTGGCGCTGCGCAGATCATGGTCGGCCTCGACGAGGACGCCGCCGATCGCGGCCTGCGAGAGCGAGGACGAGCCGACGCTGAACATCGCCTTCGCCGTGGACAGTTCGGCCGCGAGGGTGCGCCTGGTGCCGTCCTCGCCGACGACCTCGCGGTCGGCGACCAGATAGCCCAACCGGGCGCCGGGGAAAGCCGACTTGGCGAAGGAACCGAGGTAGACGACGTCGCCGCGGGTGTCCAGCGACTTCAGCGTCGGCAGCCGCTCGCCGTCCTTGGCGAAGAGCCCGTACGGGTTGTCCTCCAGGATGGTGAAGCCCTCCTCGGCGGCCAGCTCCAGCAATCGCCTGCGGGCGTCGACCGGGACGACCGTGCCCGACGGGTTGGAGAAGTCGGGGACCAGATAGAGCGCGGCGGGACGCCTGCCCTCGGCCCGCACGGCACGCACCGCGGCGGCCACGGCCTCGGGTTCGAGTCCGTTCGGGCCCTCGGTGACGGCCCTGACCGGGATGTCCAGCATGCGGGCGGCGCCCCGGATACCGACGTACGCGGGCGACACGGACAGCAGGACGTCGTCCGGGGAGTGGAACAGACCGCGCAGGGCGATCAGCGCGGCCTCCTGGAAGCCGTGCGTGATCATGATCGCGTCGGACGGGACGACGATGTCCTCGTCCCGGTCGAGCATCAGCGCGACCTCGTCCTGGATGAAGCCGTTGACGGGCCCGTACTGGAACATCAGGCGGGTGATGCGCTGTTCGGGCACGCCCCGCTCGCGCAGATGCGCCAGATAACGGTGCACGTACCGGGAGAGTTTGGCCAGGTCGTGCGTGCCGTCGTGGGGCGCGCCCGACGAGAACGACAGGGCGTCGGGGTACTTCATCGCCGTCTCGCTGAGCAGGCGCATCGAGTCCATGTCCGGATCCACGACGCCGGCGTGCAGTTCGTCCTGGCGGAGCGCGGTGTCTTGCTGAACTGGTGTGGCGAGCACGTCAGTCGGTCCTTCCGAGGAGTCTCTTGCGAGGGAGGGAGGGGAGTTCGAGAGGAGCGGGTCGGGTCGGTCAGGCCACGGGCCGGGCGTGTGCGGCGATCCAGGTGCCCTTGCCCGGCGCCCACTGGCGGATCCGGGTGCGGGCGACGATGCCGCCCCTGACGTAGGGCTCGGCGTCGAGGACCTCCTGCAACCGGGCGCGGTCCTCGGCCTCGTAGACCAGCAGCCCGCCGTTCAGGTCCTCCAGCGGACCGGCCAGCAGCAGGACACCGCGTTCGGTGAGGGTGCGCAGATAGTCGGTGTGGGCGGGGTGCAGGTCCTGCCGGCCCGCACGGTCGACGTTGTACGTGAACTCGACGACGAACTTCGCCATGGAAGCCTCCTTGGGCGTGCGGTCACGGTGGGTCGGGGCGGGGCTCACATGTAGAGGCCGCCGTTGATGTCGATCACGGAGCCGGTCGAGTAACCGGCGCTCTCGGAGCAGAGGTGCAGCACGCTGCCGACCGCCTCGGCGACCGAGCCGTAGCGGCCCATCGGCAGCCTGGACAGGACGGCCTCCCGCTGCGCCGGGTCGCGCCGCTCGAACGCGCCGGCCACCCGCTCGGTGGCGATCGGGCCGTGGGCGACGACGTTGAGGACGACACCGGTCGGCGCCAGCTCGTACGCCATCTGCTTGGTCATGCCGATGACGGCGGCCTTGGCGGCGACGTACGCGGCGTTGTTGAAGTGGCTGTACGTACGGCCGCCCGCCGAGGCGAAGTTGACGATGCGGCCGTAGCCGTCGGCGGCCATGCGCGGGGCGCAGACCTTCACCGCGATCCAGCTGCTGACAACGTTCTCCAGGAACGACTGGTCGAAGTGATCGGTCGTCAGATCCGCGTAGCCGATCACCCGGGTGTCCCCGCCGACTCCGTTGACCAGGATGGAGGGAGCGAACTGCGCGACGATGTCGGTGAGTCGGCGCTCGGCGGCCGCGATGTCGGTGATGTCACCGACGACGGTCTCGACCTTGGTGAGGGGCGCGAGCCGCTCGGCGAGCCGGTTCAGCGCGTCCTCGTCCCGGTCGAACAGAACGAGCGTGTGGCCCTCCTCGGCGAGTTCCAGGGCGACTTCGCGGAGGATGCCGCCGGCGGCGCCGACAAGGAGTGCGGTGCGCGGGGTAGGGACGGTCATTCGGGTCACCTTGTCTCTCGGGCGAGTGATTTCTCGGACGGGGTGGCGTTGCTGTCGGCGCCGGCCTGCCCGGCGCCGCTCTTCCCGGTACGGGCAAGGGAGTTGGAGTCTCCGCGCTCGAACCCGGCGAGCCGCGGCAGCAGGCAGAAGCCGAGGGTGACGACGGCGCCGAGGACCAGGACGGACGTCCACAGGGCCTCGTAACCATGGGAGTTGGCGACGGCGAGCCCCGCGGGACCGCCGACCACGAAGGCCGCGTTCCAGGCGAAGAAGTACGAGCCCTGGTAGCTCCCGCTGCGGCCCTCCGGTGCCCGGTCGGCGATGAAGGTCGCCGACATCGGAGCCCAGAAGACCTCGCCGAGCGTCCAGACGAGGGTGGCGACGGTGTACGAAACGATGCTGCCCGCAAGGGAGTTGCCGCTGAAGCCGATCGCGATCAGACCGCTCGCGATGACCAGGGGCACCTGGTCGCGCATGCCCTTGACGAACCGTGGTACCAGCGGCAGCAGGAGGACGGACAGTACGGCGTTGACGGCGAGGACGACTCCGATGTCCCCGGAGGTCAGCCCGCTCTCGCGCATGTCGAGTGGCAGCGCGGAGTTGACCTGGAGGTAGATGCACGCCAGCAGGAAGGTCAGGACGAGGAAGGCGACCAGGACGGGGGTGCGGAACGGTTCGGTGATGCCACGGGCCGCCGCCGCGAAGGCGGACGTACCGCCGGGCCGGCGACCGCGCGGCGGCAGCCGGTCGGCGGGCAGCGCGTACACCAGGGCCGCGTAGAGCAGACTGCCCGCCGCCCACACCACGAACAGGGCGCTCGGCCGGACCGCGAGCAGGAAGCCGGACAGGACGGGGCTCAGCGACATCCCGATGTTGAAGCCCACGAGGAAGAGGCTGTACGCCTTCGAGAACTGCTCCTGCGGAACGATCCCGGCGATCAGTCCGGCCACGGCGGGACGGTCGACCGCCGACAGGAAACCGGTGATCAGCGCGAGCACACAGAGCAGGAGCACGTGGTGGGCGTAGGCGAACAGCAGGGCCATCACGGCGGTGACGGGCTGGGCGGCGATGATCGTGCGGCGCGGCCCGATCAGATCCGCCACGGCCCCGCCGACCAGCCCCGACAGAACGATGCCGGCGCCGAACAGCCCTACGACGAGCGGAGTCGTACCGGGCGAGACCAGGCCCTCCTGCTCCAGATAGAGCACGAGGAAAGCGGGTGCGAGCGTCCCGAGGCGGCCGATGGTCTGCCCGCACCAGAACAGCCAGAACACTTTGGGCAGAGCCATCAGGAGCGTCCTGTCCGGGTGGGGGTGAGGGTATTCCGTACGGGCCGAGGTGCAGGTCGCGGCACAGGGTGCGGTACGGGGCGCGCCCGGCGGAGAGGCGGCTCGGCTGCCTGACCCGGCGCCCGTGACGCCCGTACCGCCCGTGACGCCCGCGCCGATCCGAACAACGCGGCGGGCCCCAGGGCGCCGTACGCGAAGGCCGCCGAGACCAGGGTCATGTGGTGGTGCCAGCCGGGATACGAGCGGCCCTCGAAGTCGCGCAGCCCGAGATCGTCCTCCAGCAGCTTCAGGGTGTCGGCGGCGGTGGGGTGCAGACGGGCCAGCGCGAGCGCCTCACGGGGCGGAGTGTCGACGAGATCGGTGAGCCAGATCCGCCCGCTGCCGGGTTCGGCCGACGGCCACTGGGCGAGCAGACGGAAGGCGCCGGGGATGCCGGGGAGCCGGACGGTTCCGGTGACGACCGGCGTGTGGGGCTGCCGGGCGTGCCGACGGGCGATGAGGTGGCGGGCGCTGACCGCGATGGCGGTACGGGGGTGGGGGACGGACCCGACGGACACCGCCGGGTCGGGCAGCACCGGCAGATCCCCGGGTACGGCCACCACGAACTGCCGCTGCCTGGCGGTGAGTCCGCGGATCAGCCGGGCGGGGTCGGCGATCCCGGTCAGGTCGGCGACGACCGGCGGTGCGTCCGGTCCATGAGGTCCGTGAGGTCCGTGAGGTCCGTGAGGTCCGTGAGGTCCGTCCGGGGAGTCGGCCAGGGCGCGGTCCAGATCGTCCACCAGGCTCAACGCCTGGTCGCAGGGCGAGTCCTGGGCGCCGGGCGTGGTGCCGGGGATGCGGGCCCTGCTGCGGACCCGCGGGTCCGCGGTCCACTCCCCGGGCAGCAGCAGCCGCCAGTCGACGGGGACGGTCGCCTCGCCGGCGGCGAGGAACGCCCCTATGCCGACCTGGCAGTTGACGGTCCGTCTGGCCTGCGGATCGAACCGCCGGTGCACCCCGCAGGAGCGGTCGCCCCGCTTCGGCAGCACCGCCGCGCTGATGAGGAGGGCGTGCGACCGGGCGCGGCGGGCGACCCAGCGGGCCAGCCCTGCGCGGACGGGCTCCCAGTCCCAGGGACTGGCGTTGACGAACTGGTGCAGCGCCTGCGACGCCGTACTGGACTCCGACACGGCCGCCGCCAGCGCCCGTACGGTCTTGCGGCCAGGGGTGATCAGCAGCCCCTGGGTGTAGGCCCGGGCCCATTTGCGCTGGTCGGCGCGGGGCAGCGGCCCGAAGACCTCCGTGACGAAGGCGTCGAGGGCGCCGGTCGCCGCTTCGAAGGTGCCGGTCGCGGCGCCCGGCCGACCGTACTGCCGTGGGGCCCGATATGTGCTCATGGTCATGAGCGGTGCGTCAGGCGCTGCGGAAACCGCCGTGGCCATGCCGCGTTCCTTCCTCTGGACTGTCCTGCCCGGCGGGCCCCGCCGTCCGGGGCCCGCCCTCAAAAAAATAGAGAACGAACTCTTTGTTTTCAATGCGATCGCCTTCCCGTCTTCACGACTTCGGGGAGTCTGAACGGCCGTACTGCTCCGACCTGCTATTTCTTCACAGGCCCGCGAAAAGAATCACCGGCTCGCGGACATCAGGACGGCCTCGCGCACCGCACGTTCCGCCGCGGCGGCCAGTCGCGCCGGGCCCTTGGAGCCGGTGGAGAGCGCCACGGTGAGTGCGCCCATGAACGACGACAGGTGCAGCGTGCCGCCCGGCGGAGCGTCGCCGCGGGCCGCGACCGTACGGAATTCCGTGAGCCGGGCGGTGTGCGGGCCGAGGGCCGCGTCCACCGAGCCGATGTCGGTGACCCGGATCTCCGGCGCCCCGCCGCCCGCGGCCTCGCGCTCGACGGACTGCCGGATCCGGGCGTGTGCGCGCCGCGCCGGACGCCAGGCGTAAGCGGCCGACCGGAGTGCCGCCGCGTTCTCGCGGGCCCGGTCCACCTGGTCGTTGGCGCCGGTCCCGGTCCGTGCCGGTGTCCGGACCAGGCCCAGCACGCAGCCCGGCTCGGTGATCAGTGAGCGCTCGGCGTACCGGCGGCGCAGGGACACCGCCGTGGACACCGTGACCTCCTCGCGGCCGGTCTCCCGGGCGAGCGCGTCGGCGAGCCCGGTAGCGAGCAGCCCGCCCACCGTCAACTCCCGTGCCCGGCACCAGTTCCGCAGCCGCCGGCTCTCTCGCGGTGTGAGGGTGAAGGTCACGGGGCTGCCGGCCGATGCCGTCAGACGTGCGCTGTACGAGCACGGGGACCGGCGGGCCTGCGGGGTGCGAGGGGGACGCATGTCCCCGCTCGCGTAGGTGAGTTCGTCGATGTCGGGCGGCAGGGGGTCCGCGCCCGGGCGGAACCCGTCCCCGCCCGGGACACCGAACAGGCCGTCCAGGAAGGCCCGTACGAGCTGACCGGTCGAGTATCCGTCGCAGATCGCGTGATGACAGGTGAAGGCGAAGCGTGTCGCCGCCGGACCGTGCCCGACCCGCAGGCGCCACAACCGGCCCTCGGGGGAAGGTGCTTCGGGGGTCTCCCGGCGGAACCAGAGGCTGCCGTCCAGGTCCGCGATGCGCAAGGACAGCAGCGGGAGGCGGCGCAGCCACAGCTCCACCGCCCGCTCCACCCGCTCCGGGGAGAACGCCGCGTTCACCGTGAACTCCGTGGTGAGCTGTGTGTTCCCGCCCATGAGCGCGTGGGTGTAGGCGAAGATCGCCTCGGTGTCGCTGAGCCTGCGCACACCCTCGTCGCCGTTCACGACCCCTCGCGGGCGGCGGGCTCGGGTGCCGTGAGCGAAGGACACCGCACGGTGTTCGCGAGGGTGACGCCGTGGCTGGTGAACTCCAGGGTGACGCGGTCCCCGTCCGCCATCTCGTGTCCGCCGTGGAAGCTGCTGCGGTCGGCGCCGATGTAGACGTAGTGCACGCGGCCGGGGGTGCGCAGGGTGTCGTAGGAGAAGAGCTCGGACATCATGCCGTCGAGGCCGTAGTGCAGGGCCTTGGTCCCGGTGGTGAACTCGCCCTTCCAGACCGCCCCTTCGGCTCCCTCCCGCCGGATCGTCACGCGTCCGGTGACATGCCGGGGCGGGGCGTCGAGAAACAGCCACGGCGCCACGGCCGCGTCGCAGAGCTTGGCGTACGAGAGGTGTCCCCGGTGCCGCCGGAAGCGCCCGATGTCGGTGAGATCGTTGCCGAAGGTGTAGCCGGCGTAGTGGAGTTCGCCGTCCCCGTCGGTGACGTGCACGAGGACGATCTCCGCCTCCTCGCACAGGGCGACGGAACCGGCCGGCGCGCGCAGGTCCTCCCCCGGGAGCTTCAGCGTGTCGCCAAGTCCCTTGACGAACCAGTTGGGTTGGGCCGGGGTGTCCGCCTCCAGTTTGACGTTGTGGGTCTGCATGAAACCGCTGACCATGGCGTCGCCCGTGTGGTCGGGCAGCAGCGGGGGGCGCATCCGTACGGCCTCGCGGTCCTCGGCCGGGACGGTCACCTCCCCGGGCAGGTCGGAGAGGGCCGCGGCGAGCGCGGCGGGGTCGCCGCCCGCGTCCACGACCAGCGTCCGGAGGTCCCTCCCGCCGAGCGGTCGCAGCCGCAACGGCGCGCCGTCGGCGGGGAGTTCGAGGCCGACGTGACGGCGGCCCCGGTAGGTGCACTCGAAGAGTACGGGCATGACGGTTCCCTTCCTGGACATGCGCAGGGGTGAGTGATGTGGAGACAGGGCAGGTCAGAGGTCCCGAACGGCCCAGCGTTCCGCCGCCGGGGTGAGGCTCAGGCCCCAGCCGGGGCCGCCCGCGGGGACCAGCACGTTGGCGTCCCGGTCGACGGCCGGGCGCGGGGCGACGATCATCTGCGGGAAGAAGCGGTCGGACTGTCCCGCCTCGACCGTCATGGCGTCCCGGTGGCGGAAGGCCAGCGCCCGGCCCGCGTTGATGAGCGGGCCCACCTCGGCGACCTGGACACCGATCTGGAACCGGACGCCGTTCCGCCGCGCATGGGCGACGAGTTCGGCGGCCGGCAGCGGACCGCCGTTCTTCGACACCCGCACGTTGAACGCGTCGCACGCCCCGGACCTGACCGCCTTCCGCGCGTCCCGGTCCGTGCACACCGACTCGTCGAGCATGACCCGCAGACCGCCACGGCAGCGCAGCTCCCGCAGTGCCTCCCAGGAGCCCTTGGCCAGCGGCTCCTCGACCCAGTCGGCGCCGGCCTCGCGCAGACAACGCGCCTGGGACAGCGCGGTGTCGGGCGTCCAGCTCATGTTGGCGTCGACCATGACGGGCACGTCGTCCCCGAGCCGCTCGCGGACCGTCCGTACCGTACGGGCGTCGTGTTCCGTGTCGTCCGACGCCTTGATCTTCACGAAGTGGAACGGGCCCCGGGTGGCCAGGAACTCCTCGGCGCCCAGGCTGAGATCGAGCACCTGGGAGACGGGCAGGGACCGTGGTGCGGGTCCGGTCGCCTCGCCGCCGGGCAGCAACTGCCGTGCGTCCAGGCCCAGTCGGTGCCCGATCCAGTCCAGGACCGCGGTCTCGATGAGACAGCGCAGATTGTTGCCGCCGTCGATCCCGAAGACACGGGCGAAGCCGTCCCGGTGCAGAAGTGCGAGCAACTGCCGGGGCCGTACGTCGGTCAGCCGCGCGAACAGGGCGTCGAAGTCGACCTTTTCGAGCTGCGCCCGTACGCCGTCGCAGGTCTCGCCGGTGACGTAGGGACGCGGCGCGCACTCGCCGAGGCCGCGCACGCCGTCGTCCGTCGTCAGGCCGAGGACCAGACTGTCGGAGGTGCGGCGGCGGGCTGCGGGATGGTCGAACGGCGTCCGCATGGGCAGTTCGACGCGGTACAGGCGGGCCCGCGCGCCGCCGGTGAACGGGCCGTCAGAAGCCACGGTTCAGCCCCTGGAGCAGGGTGTACGTCGACGTCCAGTCGACGAGCGAGTCGCTGACGTCGGTGTAGAAGAGGTAGTGCCGGTCGGTGGGGAACTTGATGATCGCCCCGCGCTCGGACATCAGGTCCTGGAACACCCCGTGCGCCGCGTCCAGATCGACGATCGGGTCGGTCATGCCGGACACGAAGGTGGCCGTGACCGGCGCGAGGGCACGCCGGGGCGCCAGGTAACGCCGCTCCAGTTCCAGCAGCACGGCCCGCGAGCGGCGCGTCAACTGCCGTACGGCCAGGTCGTCATGGTCGATGAAGTGCCGGTACTTGGCCTCGTCGGTGAAGTCGGCGGACCGGAGCCCGGCGTCCCAGGGCGCGCCGCCGGTCTCCCCGGCGAGCGCCCGGAGTTCGTCGGCGCCGAGGGTCGCGTGCAGCCGGCCCAGCCAGGACGAGCAGAACACGGCCGCGTCGTACCGGGTGGTGAACGACTCGTGGTGCATCAGGGCCGCCATGAAGGAACCGCCCAGGCAGTGCCCGAACAGCGAGAGCGGTACGGAGTCGCCGATCATCCCGCGGACGAAGGCGACGGCGTTCGCGTAGTCGTCGAGGATGGTGTCGGCGTCCGGTATCTCGTGCCGCGGGCCCGCGCTGATGCCGCTGCCGCGCCGGTCGAGCACGAAGAGCGCGATGTCGTTGTCGGCGAACCGGGGTCCCACTTCCCACAGCCACCCGGCGTGGCTCTGCAGTCCGTGGAAGTAGAAGACGGCTCCCTTGATCCGCTCCGGACGCCATACGTGCAGCGCCAACTCGGTGCCACCGGACGTCAGTTGGACGATCTCCCGACGGGTGTTCTGCGGGGGCCTGAGGGTCTCGATCATGTCCCGTACTCCTTGTCGCTTCTCTTGGTCTTCCGGGGAATCCCTGATCGCCCGCCATCTGCCGGACGGGCGGGGCGTGTTCAGCTGCCGGTGATCGCGGCGACGAAGTCGATGTCCCGCTGGAACGGCTTGTACTTGTACTGGGTGGCGTTGCCCTGCTGTCGCCGCGACTCGACATACGCGGCGATCGCGCCCTGCGGCACGGTCACCACCCGCATGCCGCCGAGCCGGCCGCTGTCCCGCTTCGAGGCGTACTCGATGTTGATCACGGACAGTTCGCGGTCCACCCCGGCGGACAGTTCCCGGTCCAACTCGGGCGAGGGGTCCGGGACTTCGGCGGCGACGACGTAGTACGGCAGCTCGGCCCAGCGCGGGCCGCACATGTAGAGGCCGGTGTCGAGATCGCTCGCCGCCAGGCCCTGCTGGATGGCCTGGGTGACCTGGCCCTCGGTGATCTTCTCGCCGGTGAAGGAGTGGAAGACGCCGTCGCGGTGGGTGAAGTGGATCCAGGGCGTGCCGTCCACGATCCGGTCGACGCGGTAGATGTCACCGGTCCACAGCCGGTAGAGCCCGTTCCCCTGCGACATGATCAGGTGGTAGTCGCGGCCCGCCTCGACCTCGTCGAACAGCAGGGTGTCGATCCGCTCGCCGGCCTCCACCAGCGCGCCCAGCGGCACATCGGCGGGGACGAACTCGAAGTAGGCCTGGCTGACGGCGAGCGGCTGGCTGTCCAGCGTGTCGTCGACGGGGATCGTGGTGACGCCCTCCGTGCCGCAGCTCATGAACGGCAGCTTGTCGACGCCCGGCAGCACGGCGTCCAGACGCGGCCGGTACAACTCCGCGGAGGCCGACAGCCAGCAGCTGTACAGGGTCAGCGAGGGCCATACGTCGACCAGGCTGAACCCGTCCCGCGCCAGGGCCTGTTCGAGGTGCCGGGCGGCCTTCTCGTCGGGTTCGGTCCACGGCCGGCCCTGGAGCGTGCCGTCGCGCAGATCGCGTACCAGCTCCTCCCCGTGGTCGGCGATCAGATCACGCAGCGAGACCAGGGTGCTCGGGTTGATGGCCGAGATGTAGTGCAGATCGCGGCCGACGAGGTGCCGGATGCGGTGGTACATCCGCCCGGCGTGCGAGGCGGGTGTGTCCGGGCCGAACCACGGGGACCGGTACCACGGCGGGCTCCAGTCCCGGCTGTTGATCTGCGGGTGCCGGTTGCTGATCGCCTGGTGCTCCACACCGTGCACGAAGTCGTACACGTCCTCCCGGACCGTCTGGGTGTCGAGGGTGGCGAAGGGGTGCGCGAGGATCTCCGGGTGGTGCTCCAGATACGTGCCCCACATCGCCTTCATGGCCGGAATCCGGTAGGTCAACAGCCAGTGCAGCGTGTACGGGACGCGCTTGGGTGTGCCCGTCGTCCCGCTGGTCTTGAGCCAGCGCAGCACCGGGCTGCACGACAGGACACCGCCCTTGGTGCGGGTCTCCCGGTCGATCTCGTCGACGAAGTCGCCGTACCGCATGACCGGCAGGACCGAGCGGAAGCTGTCCGGGTCGACGGCGACCCGGGTGTACCCCCGCTCCTTCCAGTGCAGCGAGCCGGCGCCGATGTGGATGAGGTCGTCGAGCACCCGGGCCTGGGCGGTGCGCGGGTCCTTCAGATCGGCGAGCAGGGTCTCGCGAGCCTGACGGCACTCCTCGATGAAGGGGGCGCGCCGGCTGTCCCAGTACTGCTGCCACTGCGGGGGCTCGGCGGCTGTGTCCGTCGATTCCGTCGATTCCGTTGATTCCAGGGCGGTTGCCACGGTTCGTCTCCTCAAGTGGATTGCTCAAGTGGGTTGCCGACGGGCCGTTCTCGGGCATGCGTCGGCACCGCGCGGCGGGTGCCGGACGGTGGGGTGGTCGAGAGATAAAGGTGACGGGGAGGGAGAGCGGGGAGGGCTCAGTCGCGGGGCGTGCCGGTCTCCCCGGCCGCAAGTGCGGCGAGTTCGGAAAGGTCGTACAGCGCCTGCCTCTTGGTGCCGTAGCGGGTCACTTTGCCGCGCCTGGCCCACTGGCGGATGGTGCCCTCCTGCACACCGAGGGCCAGTGCGGCCAACGAGGTCGGGACGCGCCTGGTGCGGCCGTCGGTGGTCATGCCGTCTCCTTCGTCGTGGTCGTACGCTCCTTCAGCACCAGCCACTGACGGGGCGTCAGAATGTGTCCGGCCTCGCACATCGGGCCGCGCAGGACCAGGTCGTCGCCGCCCCGGCCCGGCAGCGACACCTCGGCGTCGCAGCCCGGCTCGACGCAGCGGCCCAGCGGCACGAGGTCGGCCTTCGGCTCCGCGGCGAGGGCCCGCAGGGCCGCCGCCGCGCCCGCGATCTCGTCGGCGGCGGCGCCCGCGGCGGGGTGGGCGGCCAGCAGGCCGACGTGCCGGCCGAGGAAGGCGGCCAGGTCGGCGACGGTCCGGCGGGGCGGGGCCGGGGCCGGGGCCCGCGCGCCGTCGGCCTCGTCGAGCACCAGCCGGGTCCAGGAGGCCAGACGTACGACGACGTCGTGCCGCACCTCAAGTGCCTTGTCGCTGACGGGCGGTGGGCACGACCGGCTGCCGGTGACGCGGGGCACGAGCCCACCGCCCGAGACCGGCGCCAGGTCCTGCTCGCTCTCGCGGTGCAGGCCGGGCAGCGCGGCCAGGTCGGCCCCCAGGGCCCGTTTGCAGGCCGCGCAGAGCCGGGCGCCGGGAGCGGCGGGCCGGCGGGCCAGTCGGCCGGTGCGGGCCGCCCGACGGCAGCGGGTCGACGCGCAGGGCGCGGGTGTCGGAGGGGAGGAGGTGCGGGGCGAGGGGGTTCGGTCGGCCATGGTCGGCTCACCTTCGGGAAAACGGGTTCGGGGCAAGGGGGCCTGCGGGGAACGCCGGTTCTTGGGCAACAAAAAAGCGCCGCACGACGGCGACGCGGTGGCAGTTCGAAGGCTCCTCGAAGAGGGCAGACTGCCTCGCGAAGAAGCGTGACACAGGCTGACGGTCGAGCACAAGGGGCTGCGGGAAAAACTCCAACTTCCTTGCAACACAAGGGAGTTGGCCGGAGACGACAGATGCCGCCCGTCCCGGCGGCTGGCCGGGCGGACGGCATCTGTGGACATGACCGGCTGCCCGGTTACCGGGGAAGCGGCAGACCGAGGACACGGTCACGCAGTACGGGGAACTCGGCGCGCGTCTTCGCCACGAGCGCGGGATCGAGGTCGGCGACGAGCGTCTCCTCACCCGCCCCCGCCTCGGCCACGACCTCGCCCCAGGGATCGACCACGACACTGTGCCCCGCCTGCTCGACGCCCGCGTGGGTGCCCGCGGTGCAGCAGGCGAGGACGTACGCCTGCGACTCGACGGCCCGTGCGCGGGTCAGCAGCGACCAGTGCGCACGGCGTGCCGCGGGCCAGCCGGCGGTGACGAGCAGGAGTTCGGCACCGGCATCGGTCAACTGCCGGAACTGCTCGGGGAATCGGAGGTCGTAGCAGGTGGCAAGACCCGCCGGGGCCATGGGGATCCCGGCGGTGACGATCTCGTCGCCCGGCGCCATGAGCGCCGCCTCGCCGCTGTCGAAGCCGAAGCGGTGGATCTTCCGGTACGTGCGGTGGAGCCGGCCGTCGGGCGCGAACAGCAGGGAGGTGTTGAACAGGACGTCCCCGGGCCCGAGTTCGACGATCGACCCCGCGTGCAACCACACCCGCGCGGCCGCGGCGGCCTCGCTCATCGCCCGGACCGTCGGCCCGGCCGGCGGCTCGGCGTGCGCACGGAACGCGTCGAAGGCGAACGCGCCGCACGTCCAGAGTTCCGGCAGCAGCACCAGATCGGCGCCGCGCTGTTCCCGCACGAGCGCGGCCACGCGGGCGCGCCGCTCACCGGCCGGCTCGTCCGGTCGTACGGCGATCTGGAGGAGGGCCGCGCGCATGGTGAATCCCTTCTGGCAGGTGGGAGTTGGGGTGGGGTCAGCGCAGGTGGGAGGCGCCGTTGACGTCGAGGACGGCGCCGCTGCACCACTCGGCCCCGGCGGAGCTGAGCCAGGCCACGGCGGCCGCGACGTCGGAGGGCACGGCGATCCGGCGCAGCGGACTCTGCCGCAGTACCTCCGCACCGGCCTCCCCGACGAGCATGGGCTCGGTGAGGTCGGTCCGTACGAATCCGGGCGCCACGGCACTCACGGCGATACCGTCGGGCCCCAGCGACTGGGCGAGCGACTGCGTCAGCGCGTGCAGGGCGGCCTTGGTCGCGCCGTAGGCGGGGGCGTTCGGCTCGCCTCGGTACGCGCCGCGCGAGCCGACGTTGATGATGCGGGCGCCCTGCGGCCCCTGGAGCCGGTGCCTGAGATGGTCGACCAGGCACCAGATCAGGTCGGCGGGCCCGAACAGGTTCACCTCGACGAGCCGCCGCCAGTCCCGCTGCCAGTCCTCGTACGAGGTGGTGGCGACGGGCTGTTCGGTGTACACACCGGCGTTGTTGACGAGCACGTCCACCGTGCCGAGCCGCTCGACCGCGGAGTCGATGATCTCCTGGGCCGCGCCCGGGCTCCCCAGGTCCCCGGTGACCAGGACATGGCCGGTGCCGGGCAGGCCGTCCAGTACGGCCTCGGCGGCGGTGGTGTCCGTACGGCAGTGCACGGCCACCCGGTGCCCGGCGACGGCGAGTTCGGTCGCGATCGCGGCGCCGATTCCCCGGGAACCGCCGGTGACGAGCGCGCAGCGTCGAGTCATGGACTGAGCCCATTCGTGAGAGGGAGTGAACCCGGACGGTGCTCCGGGAGGAGCGGACGAAAGTCCGGGGCGAGGTCGGGAACGTGGTTCGACGCCGACTTGGGCACGGCGTCGAGGAGGAGCCCCCACAGGCGTTCCAGCTGGGCCCGTACCTCACCGCCGGGCTGTCCTGCGCGCAGGGCCGCCTCGGCGCCGGCGGTCAAGTAGACGGCCATCAGCTCCAGTTCGCCGGGCCGCGGCCATGCGCCCGGGGCCGCCGTCCGGTGGAGCAGCGGCACGAGATCCCGCAGGGCGGCCCGCCACACGCCGTGCCACTGGGCGGACGGCATCCGCTCCTGGCTGAGCCGGGCCGCCGCACGGACGACGACCTCGCACTCCAGCAGGTCGGCGACCACGAGGGTCAGCTCCGCCACCGACCGGACGGTGGGCGCCGGTCCAGGGCCGGGCAGCGCCGCGCGAGTGACCGCCTCGGCCTCCCGGCAGACGGCGGACGCGAGGTCGGCCTTGGTGGGGAAGTGGAAGGTGAGCGCGCCCATCGTCACACCACAGGCGCCGTGGACGGCGGACAGGGAGGTTCCGGAGTACCCGTGCCGGTCGAACTCGATGGCAGCCGCCGCGATCAGAGCCTGGCGGGTGCGTTGTGCCCGCGTCTGCTTCACCATGGACTTGACCTCGTTATCGACGGACCGGTGCCGCGAACCTACTGCCGCGGACGGCCGCCGATAACTTGCAGGAGCAACTCCAGGACAACTTGGGCAAGTCGAGGGGTGGGGGGTGCCCTCCGGCGGAGGGCGACCCCACCCACCCGGAGGGGACTCAGGAGGTGATGTCCTCCGTCTGCTCACTTCTGGTGAAGCGCAGCGTCGCGATCACCTCGGCCGGCGCGAGGGCCGGCAACAGACATCGCAGCATCATCTCTATGCGCTCGGGCAGATCGGCCCGTCCGCTGGAGAGTCGCGCCATGATCTGCGTACCCGTGTACGCGGCCACGATCACCTGTGCGAACGCCGCCAGGTCCAAGTGCGGATGCAGCTGACCGAGTTCCCGCGCCTCAGCGAGGTGTTCGCGGAACTGCTCGGACCACCAGTCGTAGATCGAGTAGTCGAGGAGCCCGACCTCGTTCTGCTCGACCGCGAGCCGGACCCCCGCCCGGAACAGGACGTTGCGCCGCATCTCCACGGCCAGGTAGCCGCACATGTCCAGCAGTTGCTGCAGACCGTGCTCGCCCTTGGGCCACTGGAGCTCGGCGGCCTGTTCCACGATGACCGCTCTGGCCAGTTCCTCCTTCGACTTGAAGTGGAAGTACATGGCTCCGGTGGTGATTCCGGCCCTTTGCAGAATCGCGTTGAGGCCTGCTCCGTGGTATCCGGCCTGGTCGAACACCTCCGCCGCCGAGCGGATGAGCGCGGCTCGTGTCTTGTTCGCGCGCTCCTGCCGTTGTCGTGCCATCGGCGGACTCTCCTTGCACCTAGACAAACAAAAAGAACGACCTCTATTTTATTCACGTCGACGTCCCCCTGTCACTGGGGGCGCCTTCGATCGGTCTGCGCGTGCCCGTAAATCAGCGCCTCATCAGGGGGAACCGCCATGTCGTACAGCCTTGCCCAAAACCGTGTCGAAGCCGGTTTCGAGCTGGTCGAGCCCACCTTCACGCACAAGACGAACCAGGACGAAGTGCTCCTGCGCAGCTGGCGGCGGTCCGCGCCCGATGCCTTCGCCGTCACCGCCGAGTGGCCCGCGACACATCCGTTCTACCGCATCCACCTCGGCCTGCACGACCCGCTCCTGCTCAGCGAAACCGTCCGGCAGGCCCTGCCGCTGCTGTCCCACCGCGCCTACCGGGTGCCGCTCGGCCACCAGCTGCTGTGGAAGGACTTCAGCTGGGTCGTCGACCCCGAGGCCATGCACGCCGACGGCGGTCCGGTCGAGCTGGACCTGCGCATCAGCTGCCACGACGTGAAGTACCGCCGCGACCGCGCCGCCGCGATATCCATGACGGTCGACGTCGAACGCGCGGGCCGCCCCATGGCCACCGCCCGTTCGAGCTTCTCCATACAGGACCGTGCGATATACGAGCGGCTGCGTGGCGGCTACGCCGACGCGGCCGCCGCCACCGCCCGTGCCGTACCCCTGCCGCCCCCGGCCGGGGTGGAGGCCTTCGGCCGCGACCGCTTCGAGGACGTGGTGCTGGCCGCCACCGACCGGCCCGACCGCTGGCAGCTGCGGGTGGACACGACACATCCCGTCCTCTTCGATCACGTCGTCGACCACACCCCGGGCATGCTGCTCCTGGAGGCCGCCCGCCAGGCGGCCCTGGCCGCGGCCCATCCCCGGCGGACGGCCGTGACCGGCATGGACTCCGTCTTCGTCAAGTACGCCGAACTGGACGCGCCCTGCTGGCTGGAGACCGAGCGCAGCGTGGACGGCGACCAGGTCAGGGTCGTCGCGCGGCAGCACGACAGGGAGATCTTCTCCAGCACCGTCACCCTGTCCGCCACCCCGGCCACGGCCTCCGCACCCGCAACCTCCGCGCCCGTGGCCGTCTGACATGCGCCGCCACCGCCGACCCGTCGCCCGCCGCCCCCGCTCATCACGACCGGGACACATCGGCCGGACCGGCGGTGGCAGGCTCGCGCCGCACCTCGGACGGCCCGCCCGCGCCGACCGTGCCGGCCGCCTCACGCAGTGCGTCCACCAGGCCGCGCAGCGCGGGCTGCTCCGGTGCGGTGCGGCGGGCCGCGGCGGAGATGACGCGCACCGGCTCGGGATTGCGGACCTCGCGCACGACCACGCCCGGGTGCGGGGTACGCAGCCCCAGCCTCGGCATCAGACCGATGCCGAGGCCGGCCGCCACGAAGCCCTGCGCGGTCGCGTAGTCCTCGGTCTGGATGACGAAGTCGGGGCTGAAGCCCGCCGCCGCACAGGAGTCGAGCACCGGTTCGAGACAGGGGCCCGGCGGCTCGCTGCCCACCCACTGTTCGCCGGCCAGCTCGTTCAGATTGATCACCTGCCGCTCGGCGAGCGGGTGGTCGGCGGGCAGTACCGCGGCGTACGGGTCGTCCAGGAGATGGACGAGACGGATGGAGCCGTCGCCGGTCCTGTCCCGGGCCTGTACGACCACGGCCAGGTCGGCCCGCCCCTTGACCACCTCGTGGAACGGGTCCTCGGGGTCGGCGAGTTCGAGGTCGATCCGTACGCCGGGGTGTTCGAGCCGGAGCCGGGCCAGCGCGGGCGCGACCAGCGTGGAGCCCGCCGTGGCGAAGTAGCGGACCGAGAGGCGGCCGGTCCGCCCGGCCCGCAGATCGGCCAGGGCCGTCTCCGCCTGGGAGACGGCCGCGCTGATCAGACCCGCGTGCTCGGTGAGCAGCAGACCCGCGGCGGTGGGCCTGACCCCCCGGCCGACCCGCTCCAGGAGCGCCGTACCCGCCTGTTTCTCCAGAGCCGCCACCTGCTGGCTGACGGCGGAAGGGGTGTAACCGAGATGGGCCGCGGCAGCCGTCACCGTGCCGCTGGTGACCACCGCGCGCAGGACCTGGAGGCGCCTCACATCAAGCATGCAGCACAGCTTAACAAAAGGTGTAGAACCATTTGCTTGTCCTCAAAGCTTGGCTGGGGCACCTTCATAGCAGGGACGCCGGACCGAGCCAGCCACGGACCAGACACAGATACGGAGACACCATCGTGAACAGTGGCAGCATGCAGAGTCTGAGGGGTGCGGCACGAGTGGCCGTGCTCGCCCTGCTGTGGGGATCGACCTTCCTCTGGATCGAACTGGCGCTACGGGGGCTGTCCCCGCTCCAGGTCACACTCGCCCGCTGTGTGCTGGGGGCGGTCGTGCTCACCGGCGCGCTCTACGCCACCGGGCGGCGCCTGCCGACCGGCCGCACGGTCTGGCGGCACATCGTCATCGCCGCCTTCTTCTGCAACGCCCTGCCGTTCGCCCTCTTCAGCATCGGCCAGCAGACCGTCGACTCGGGCCTGGCCGGCGTACTGAACGCGACGACCCCGTTCTTCTCCCTCGCCCTCGGGCTCGCCCTGGGCACCGAGCGCGGTCTGCGCCCGGTCCGGCTGGCCGGGCTGGTGCTCGGCTTCGGCGGGGTCGTGGTCATCTTCGCGCCCTGGGAGCGGTCGGGCTCGCTCGGCTGGGGCGCCCTCGCGATCCTCGGCGCCGCGGCCAGCTACGCCGTCGCCTTCGTCTACATGGGCCGCAACCTGGTCGGCCGGGGCATCCCGACCCTCTCCCTCTCCGCCGCCCAGCTGATCGCGGCGACCGGGCTGAGCGCCATGGCCGTGCCGGTCGGCGGCCTGGACGCGATCCACCTCAGCCCGACGGCCCTGGTCGCGGTCCTGGTCCTCGGGGTCTGCAGCACCGGCGTCACCTTCCACCTCACCTACCGGATCATCGCGTCCGAGGGCGCCACCCAGGCCGCCGTGGTCGGCTACCTGCTCCCGGTGGTCTCCGTGGCGCTCGGCGCGGTCTTCCTGGGTGAGAGCGTCGGCCTCCGGGTCGCGGCCGGCATGGTCGTCGTCCTCGTCGGCGTCGGCCTGACCCGCCGCAAGGGCGCATCGAAGCCGGCGCCGGCCGTTGCGGAGCCCGGATCCGCACCCGCCGTGATGGCACCGGCACGATGACCCCTCCCGCTCCCGACCCACAACCCGGGCTCCCCGAGCCCGGGTTGTGGGCTGCGTACCGCGAACTGGCGGCCAAGACCGTCCGTACGGACCTCACCCACGCCTTCCACCCCGGCCAGCCGCACTTCGCCGGCTTCCCCGACGAAGGCCGCGAGACCCTCTTCGACACCGGACGCGGCGACGGATTCACCGTGCACCGCCACACGTTGGTGGGCCAGTGGGGTACCCATGTCGACCCGCCCTCGCACTTCGTGGCCGGCGGGCGCACCCTGGACCTGATTCCGGTGGAGGAGATGATCCTCCCGCTGGTGGTCCTCGACATCACGGGGCGGGTCGAGGCCGACCCGGACGCCGTGCCCACCCTCGACGACGTGCGGGGCTGGGAGCGCCGCAACGGCCGGGTACCGGCAGGGTCGTTCGTCGCGCTGCGCACCGGGTGGAGCCGGCGCTGGCCGGATCCGGTGGCGATGGCCAACCGCGACGAGGCGGGCATCAGCCGTACGCCGGGCTGGTCGCCGGACGTCCTGCGGTACCTGTTCGAGGACGCGGACGTCACCGCGATCGGCCACGAGCAGACCGACACGGACCCCGGCCCGGCCGGCTCCACGGGCGACCACAGCCTTGAGCTGTACGTCCTTCAGCGGGACCGCTGGCAGATCGAACTCCTGGCCAACCTGGACCGGGTCCCGGAGGCGGGCGCCCTGATCGTCGCGACCTGGCCGAAGCCGCAGGGCGGCTCGGGCTTCCCGGCAAGAGTGTTCGCCCTGCACCCGGTACCCGAAACGGCCGTGCGCGACTGAATCGGTCTCGTATGTACGGCAATCGCTCGGCCAGGCGCCGCACCGCACCGGCCTGCCCGAGCAGTCTCTTCCCGTCAGCCACCACCGACGACCGGCACTATTCTGCTGCCGGGGCGTCAGGTCACCCATTTCCACTGGACATCCGGGGCCAAAGAGGTGCCGGGCGATGATGCGGAGGGCGCCGCTCCATGAAACCCATGCGGGTGTTGCTGACCGGTGCGACCGGATTCGTCGGCCGGGCGGTGCTCCGTCTGCTGCTGCGCGAACGGGCGGACGGGCGTGCCGTCGAGGTGCGCGCGGTCGCCCGCTCCGTCCCGGCCGGCCGGCGGGAGTCGGCGGGTGTGGAGTGGATGCCCGCGGACCTGTCGGACCCCGCGTCGCTCGACGGAGCGGCGAGCGGCGCAGACGTCCTCGTCCACCTCGCCTGCCGCGTCGACGGCGGAGTGCCGGAGTGCGAGCGGACGAACATCGGTGGCACCCGGGCGGTCGTCGAGGAGGCCCGGCGTGCCGGGGTGAGGCACATCCTCCACCTGTCGACGGCGGCGGTGTACGGGCCCGGACCGCACCGCGGCATCCCCGTCGACGGGGTCCCGCCCGCGCCCGTGTCGGCGGCCAGCCGTTCCCGGCTGGCCGCCGAGCGGATCGCGCTCGACGCGGGCGCGGTCGTACTGCGGCCCGGTCTCGTCCTCGGTACCGGAGACCGCTGGGTCGTGCCCGCGCTCGGCGAACTGCTCCGGCGGGTGCCGTTCCGCTGGGACGGCGGTCGCGGGCGGGTCTCCGCGGTGGCCGTCGAGGACCTGGCCCGGCTCGTCACGGCCCTGGCCACGGCACCGGACACCGTGCCCTCCGGGGTCTTCCACGCCAGCCATCCGACGCCGGTGCACAACCGCGACCTCATGACGAGGCTCGCGGAGCTGGACGTACTGTCACCGGTCACCGGTGACTTGACCTGGGAACAGTGTCTGGCGCGGCTTCGGGAGGTGCCCGGCCGCATCAGCGAGAGGCAGTTCGCCCTGCTGGCGCGCGACCACTGGTACGAGAGCGAGGAGATCTGGCGGCTCGCGGGATGCGCTCCAGGTCCCGGTCCACTGGACCGGTTGACCGAGGCGGCCCCCTGGTACCGGGCGCACCTCGCGGCCGGATGAGCGTGGTCAGCCCGCGCCAGTAATCAGGCCCCGCTCTTCGGAATGGGCTGACACTTCGGGCAGAAGTAGGAGGAGCGGTTCATGAACGGGGCTCTTCTGATCCTCGTTCCACACCGGTTGCACGCCTGGTCAGAGCGCCCGTATACGTCCAATTCCCTGCTGAAGTAGCCGGACTCCCCGTTCACGTTGACGTACAGGCTGTCGAAGCTGGTGCCGCCCACGTCGAGGGCCGCGGTCATCACATCCCGTGCGTGGCCCAGGAGTTCGGCGGTGCGCGGGCGGGTGAAGGTCGCGGTCGGGCGGTCGTAGTGGACGCGGGCCCGCCAAAGGGTCTCGTCCGCATAGATGTTGCCGACTCCGCTGATCAACGACTGGTCGAGCAGGGCCCGTTTGATGGTCGTGCGCTTGCGGCGCAGCGCCTGGTGGAACAACTCGTCGTCGAACAAGGGGTCCAGGGGGTCGCGCGCGATGTGCGCGATGACGTCCGGCAGCCCGTCCGGGGTGGTGTCGTGCAACGACAGCCCGCCGAAGGTGCGTTGGTCGACGAAACGGAGTTCGGTACCGAGGGTGTCGGCGAACCGGACCCGGATGCGCAGGTGCTTCTCGTCGGGGAACTCGTGCTGCTGGACGAGGAGTTGACCACTCATCCCGAGGTGGGCCACTACCGCCTGGTGGGTGTCCTCAAGCGGCAGCCACAGGTACTTGCCGCGGCGGCTCGGGGTGCCGATGCGATGCCCCTTGAGCCGGTGCGCGAAGTCGTCGGCGCCGGCGACATGACGTCGTACCGCACGCGGATGGAGCACCTCGGTGTCGGTGACGGTGCGCTGGGCGACCCACCGCTCCAGACCCCGCCGGACGACCTCGACCTCGGGCAACTCGGGCATTGGCATCCCCTGTTGGTCACGTGAACGATCCGAGCGCCCGCCCCACTCGGGGACGGGCGCTCGGATCTCGCTGTTCGGTCAGGCGGACGCCGACGACGGGTCGGCGCTCTCCTCGGCAGGCTGCTCAGCGGCCTCGGCGACGACCTCGACGGCCTGCTCGGCCGCCTCCTTCGCCTTCTTGGCACGCTCGTCCGCGTCGGCCCGGATGGACCGCCAGGCGGACTCGGCGGCCTGCTGCTCCGCCTCCTTCTTGCTGCGGCCGGTGCCGGTGCCGTACGAGACGCCTCCGACGCGGGCGGCAGCAGTGAAGGTCTTCTCGTGATCGGGGCCGGTCTCCGTGACCAGGTACTCGGGAACACCGAGTCCTTCGGTCGCGGTGAGCTCCTGGAGACTGGTCTTCCAGTCCAGGCCGGCACCGAGGTTCGAGGACTTCTCGATGAGCGGGTCGAACAGGCGGTGCACCAGTTCGGAGGCCGCGTCGAGGCCCTGGTCGAGATAGACCGCGCCGATCACCGCTTCAAGGGTGTCGGCGAGGATGGACGCCTTGTCCCGGCCGCCCGTGCCCTCTTCGCCCCGGCCGAGCCGGATGAAGGAGCCGAGTTCCAGACCGCGACCGACCTCCGCCAGCGCACGAGAGTTGACCACCGCGGCCCGCAGCTTGGCCAGTTGGCCTTCGGGCAGGTCAGGGTGGGTCGTGTACAGCGTGTCCGTGACGACGAGGCCGAGCACGGAGTCCCCGAGGAACTCCAGCCGCTCGTTCGTCGGCAGACCGCCGTTCTCGTACGCGTACGAACGGTGGGTCAGCGCGCGCACCAGAAGGGCGGACTCAAGGTGATACCCGAGCCGCCCTTCCAACAGCGTGTGGGACGAGGCCGTGTCCGCCTGCTTCTTGGCGACTGAGTCCGCCTTGACGTCAGACATGGAGCCTCTCACCAGCCGCTCAGACCTCTAGGACCTGGCGCTTGTTGTACGTGCCGCAAGACGGGCACGCGATGTGCTGCTGCTTGGGCTCGTGGCAGCGCTCGCACGCAACCAGAGGGGTGACCGCAGCCTTCCACTGCGACCGGCGGTGGCGCGTGTTGCTGCGCGACATCTTCCGCTTCGGAACAGCCACGGCTACTTCTCCTGCTTCTCGTTGGCGCGCGCCGGTCGGGGCGCTTCGCCACTGATCTCGTCCTTCTCGCCGTCTTCGAGTGAACCGGCGAGTCCCTGCAGTGCCGCCCAACGGATGTCGACGGCGTCATGGTGGTGGTCCGGGTCGTCCGCGAGCCGCACTCCACACTCGGAGCACAGGCCCGGACAGTCGTCCTGGCACACCGGCTGCATCGGCAGTGCGAGCACCACCGCATCACGCAGCACGGGTTCGAGGTCGAACAGGCCGTCCTCGATGAAGAGCCTGTCCTCGTCTTCCTCGGCGTCGTCGACCGGTTCCGCTTTCACACGGCCACGGTCGTCGGCGTCAGGGTACGAGAACATCTCCTGGAATTCCGCTTCGAGCGACAGCTCAAGCGGCTCCAGACACCTTACGCACTCCCCCTTGGCCTGTGCACGGGCGGTGCCTGTGACAAGCACCCCTTCCATGACGGACTCAAGGCGGAGGTCGAGCTTCACCGGGGCGCCTTCCGGCACTCCGATGACTCCCTGGATCCCGAGATCCTTGGGAGCGTCGATCGAACGGGTCAGGCGCTGCAGCGCACCAGGACGCCGCCCCAGCTCGTGAGTGTCGAACACGAGAGGGTTGCGGTGGTCGAGGCGGGCGTTCAGAGCCATTCCTGTCTTTCGGTCTGCTGAGCTCAAGGAGCGCTGCCCTTCGGTGCTTCCGGGCAGCGTGGATCGCGGACGTACACGCGACCGAAGAGCCAGGATACTGGACCTTTCGCTCACGGCCCAATCCGGTGGTCCCTTACAGGCCTCGGCCCTGCTCGTACGCCCGCAGCTGCTCGGCGCTGATCATGCCGGTGTCGAAGAGGCTGGTCTCGTCGAGGGCGTAGCCCTGCTGTCCCTGTGGGTCCAGCTGCTGGGCCTGCTGCATCTGGTTCGGGTCGTACACGGGCTGCTGGCCGGTGTCGTAGCCCTGATAGGCGTACGGGTCGGCCTGCTGGTAGCCGTAGGGGTCCTGCTGCTGGGGCTGGGCGTACTGCTGCTGATAGCCGTACTGGTCCTGCTGCTGGCCCGGCTGCTGGTAGTCGTAGGCCGCCTGCGGGGCGTAGTCCTGCTGCTCGGGCTGGACCGGGGTGTTCGAGACCGGGGTGTCCGTGACGGTCGCGAGGTCGGCGAGGTAGTCGGCGTCGCTGGTGTGCTGGACCTGGCTGCCGTCGGCGTCGAAGGCGAGGGCGCCGAGGTCGTCGCTGGCGATCCGGCCGTGCAGCTTCTGCCGGCCCTTGCCCACGGCCTCCAGGGTCTTGGCGAGGACCGCCTCGAAGGCGCCGAGCTTGACGTCCACGTACGCGTCGGCGTCACGGCGCAGGGTCTCCGGATCGTGGCTGCGCTCGGGGGCGTCCTCGTCCTCGTAGCCCTGGTCGTCGATGCCGGGACCCGTCCCGAGCAGCTTCTCGCGGCCCCGCCCCACCGACCCGAGGGTCTTGGTGAGGACGACCTCGAAGTTGGCGAGCTTGGAGTCGACGTAGTCGTCGGCCTCCGCGCGGACCTCCTCGGCCTCCTGGCGGGCCTCGGCGAGGATGCGGTCCGCCTCGTTCTGCGAGCGGCGGGCGACCTCGGTGTCGGAGATCAGCGAGCCGCGCTCGGCGTGCGCGGTCTGGATGATCCGCTCGGCCTCCTGGCGGGCCTGCTCGACCATCTCGTGCCGGCCGCCGATCAGCTCCTGCGCCTCGGCCAGCGAGTCGGGCAGCGCCGCGCGCACCTCTTCGAGCAGCGCGAGCAGCTCGGCGCGGTTGACCACGCAGGAGGCCGACATGGGCATGGACCGGGCGCTGGAGACCGAGGCGACGATCTCGTCGAGCTTCTTCTGCACGTCCACCGTGTGCTCGCCACTCTCTACCGACGTGTTGGAGACGGACGGGTCGACTGTACGACCACTCCTGTCCCGCCCGACACCGGGTGACGCACAGTCAGTCCCTCAGGCCTTGCCGATCCGGCCCTTGAGCGCGTCCAGGACCACCGGCGGCACCAGGTGGGAGATGTCGCCGCCCCAGGTCGCGACCTCCTTGACCAGCGAGGACGAGAGGAAGCTGTACGTGGGGCTGGTCGGGATGAACAGGGTTTCGACGCCCGAGAGTCCGTTGTTCATCTGGGCCATCTGCAACTCGTAGTCGAAGTCGCTGACCGCGCGCAGGCCCTTGACGATGGCCGGGATGTCGCGCTGCTTGCAGTAGTCGACGAGGAGGCCGTGGTAGGCCTCGACCTGCACGTTGCCGAACTCGGCGGTGACCTCGCGGATCAGTTCGATCCGCTCGTCGACGGTGAACAGGCCCTTCTTCGACTGGTTGATCATCACGACGACGTGCACGACGTCGTACAGCCGGGAAGCACGGGCGATGATGTCGAGGTGGCCATTGGTGATGGGGTCGAAGGACCCCGGACAAACAGCGCGGCGCACTTGATTTCCCTCGCTCTCCGGTCCGGTCATCGTGCGTCTTCGCACGTAGAGGCGGCGCGACCGTACCAAAAGGTCCCCTCGCCGTAGCGACGGGCCCGGATCCCCTCGAAACCGTCCGGCCACCCGAATTCGCCGCCTCTGGTGCTGCGCTCCACGGTGACGAGAGCGTCCGGCGCGAGCCAGCCCCCCGACCGGAGTGTGAGGAGAATCTCCCGAAGATCGTGATCTGGGACAACATACGGAGGATCGAGAAAGACGATGTCGTACGGCTCTGCCGACGCCGGCGTCTGAACGACCTGTTCGGCCTTGCCCGCCCGGACCTCGGCGCCGGGGAGGCCGACGTTCTTGACGTTCTCCCTGATGACCCGGGCGGCCTTGGCGTCGGCCTCGACGAGGAGGGTGTGGCTCGCGCCGCGGGAGAGGGCTTCGAGGCCTACGGCGCCTGAGCCGGCGTAGAGGTCGAGGACCCGTTCGCCGTTCAAGGGGGCGCCCAGGAGGGACTGCCAGGTGGAGAAGAGGCCCTCGCGTGCGCGGTCGGAGGTGGGGCGGGTGCCGGTGCCTGGCGGCACGGCGAGTCGACGTCCGCCGGCTTCGCCGGCGATCACGCGGGTCATGTTCGGTCCTTGCTTGTGGGCGTCTTCAGGTATCAGTGTGGCTGGTCGCGCAGTTCCCCGCGCCCCTGGGTAAGACAGCCTCAGCCCTTTTCCAAGTACTGCTCCCTTTCCTCGTCCAGGAGGGCGTCCAAAGCCGTACGGAGGCCAGGCAGCCCCGTCAGCTCGGGATCGGCCTCCACCACCTTCGCCGCCTCCTCCCTCGCCTCCGCGATGACCTCCTCGTCCTCGATGACCGACAACACCCGCAGGGACGTGCGGGCACCGGACTGGGCCTGACCCAGCACATCGCCCTCTCTCCGCTGTTCGAGGTCGATGCGGGAGAGTTCGAAGCCGTCGAGGGTGGACGCCACGGAGTTGAGGCGCTGGCGGGCCGGGCTGGCCTCGGGCATCTCGGAGACCAGGAGGCAGAGGCCGGCCGCCGAACCACGCCCCACCCGGCCGCGCAGCTGGTGGAGCTGGGAGACACCGAAGCGGTCCGCGTCCATGATCACCATCGCCGTGGCGTTGGGCACGTTGACGCCGACCTCGATGACCGTGGTGGCGACCAGGACGTCGGTGTCCCCGGCGGCGAAGCGGCGCATCACGGCGTCCTTGTCGTCGGGGTGCATACGGCCGTGCAGGACCTCGATCCTGAGGCCCTGGAGGGGGCCCTTGGCGAGCTGGGCGGCGATGTCGAGGACGGCGAGCGGGGGGCGCTTCTCGGCCTCGTCCTCGGCGGACTTCTTCTTGCCGGCCTTCTTCGGGTCGTCCTCCTCGTCGCCGATACGCGGGCAGACGACGTAGGCCTGATGGCCGTTGCCCACCTCCTCGCGCACGCGCTCCCAGGCGCGGGCCAGGAAGTGGGGTTTGTCGGCGGCGGGGACGACATGGCTGGCGATGGGTGAGCGGCCGGCGGGGAGCTGGTCGAGGACCGAGGTCTCCAGGTCGCCGAAGACCGTCATGGCGACCGTGCGCGGGATGGGGGTGGCGGTCATGACGAGGAGGTGCGGGGGCTGTTTGCCCTTGCCGCGCAGGGCGTCGCGCTGCTCGACACCGAAGCGGTGCTGTTCGTCGACCACGACCAGGCCCAGGTCGTGGAACTGCACCTTGTCCTCGATCAACGCGTGCGTGCCGATCACGATCCCGGCCTCGCCGGTGACGAGGTCGAGCAGTGCCTGCCGCCGCGCGGCCGTTCCCATCGACCCGGTGAGCAGCGTGACCTTGGTGGCCCGCTCGGCCCCGCCCAGCATCCCGCCCTCGGCCAGCTCCCCCATCATCTCGGTGATGGAACGGTGGTGCTGCTGCGCGAGCACTTCGGTGGGCGCGAGCATCGCGGCCTGCCCGCCCGCGTCGACGACGGCGAGCATGGCTCGGAGGGCCACCATGGTGTTGTGCGTCACCGTGAAGTTGTCGGTGACGTATGCGTGGCTGGGGTGCGCGACGCTGATGCACTGGACGGGCTTGCGTCCCACGTACTCAACGGCCCGGATTCCGCGGCGGAACGTGTTGTATTTCGGCCTGCTCCCTACGCGTTCGGCCTTGCGGGCCAACCTGAACGGAGCGTATTCGTCAGGCAGGGCCACGGAGACGTTGAAGGCCGCCTTCTTCGGCAGGACACGCGCTCGCCCGCCGAGTGAACGCACCAGCCAGGCAACGTCGTTGGCCAGTGCGAGCGAGGCAGAACAGAACGAGATGCTCAAGCCGTCCGAGTGGACGGTCCCGTCCGTATCCATCAGCCCTTGAAGCAGAGCCAGACGGTTCTTGATCGATGTGTTCTTGAACTCGTCGGGAACGAACTTGCCGTGCGATGTGACACCCCAGAGACTCAATCCGCGCAGGGTCTGGATCACAGGGTTGCGGACGCCTCCGGCCCGTTGGGCGAGTCGAATGGTGAAGTCGCAACGGGAGCCCTTCACCGGGATCACTTGGCACTCCGGGGCCACAGAGGCCTCCACGGCATCACGGATCTCGTCATCCATCGTGGAAAACCGCAGGTTGTGCCGGAATGAGCCGTCTCCCAGAAGGAGACCGAACAGGTAGGGATCGAGAGGCAGTCCACAGTCGCCTCCGAGATCGACCGGGGCAGCTGCCGGGAGATACCACTTCGAAGATCCATTCGCCTTGAACGTGTCCAGCCGGATCTCCCGAGTCGTCATGACTTTGGGAGCCTGTCCTCGGTGCCACCCGCAGCTCGTGTCGACGATCCAAAGGTGCTCGTCGTCGCACTCCACATGGCTTCCGTCGGAGAGGACCAAGCGCCAGACCTCACGCTCTCCCTGGGGGAAGACCCCGTCGATCAGCGCGATCTCCCCGTCCGGAACGACGACCTCGTCACCCACCTCCAGATCTCCCATGGGGCGGAACCCTGCAGGCGTGAGCACGAGCGAGTCGAGCGGCTGGGCCTTGCCCGATCCCACCTCCCCCTGCAGCAACCGATGCATCGGATGCTCGGTCGCCAGGTCGTCGAAGATCTCCTTGGAGACCTTCGACTGCCCGTCCGTGAGGGTGAACGGGAGGCGGTCGTCGAAGGCGGTGAGGAGGCCGTCGGGGGCAGGTTTGCGGGCTACCGCCGGGAGTTGGGCGTCGGTGTGGCGGCGGCGGGCCAGGGCCACCTGGAGAACGAAGGCCTCGTCCCACTTGAGGCGGTCCCGGGCGGCTGCGATGTCCGCCTTGGTGTGGGGGCAGTGGATCTTGAGGAGGGCTTCCGGGAGGGAGACCAGGCCGCGGCCCTCGCGGAGGGAGTCGGGGAGGGGGTCGACGGCCTCCTGGGCGCTGGGCAGGGCTGTCTGGAGCGCCTTGCCGATCTTCCAGGACTCCAGTTTGGCGGTGGCGGGGTAGATGGGGATCAGGGTGCCCGCCCAGGTCTCGACCGTCTCCTCGGCGTCGCCCTTCAGCAACTCGTACGCCGGGTGGGCGAGTTGCAGTCGGCGGTTGAAGACGGAGACCTTGCCGGCGAACATCGCGCGGGTGCCCGGCAGGAGTTCCTTGTGGGGTTTGTGAACTCCCGAGCCGAAGAAGACGAGTTGGAGCCGGCCGCTGCCGTCCGTGATCGTGACTTCGAGTCGCTGGCCCTTGCCCCGGGGGGCCTTGCTGGACGCGAAGGTGTGCAGCCGGGCGTCGGCGACCTGGGCGACCACGGTCACGTGCTCGTCCATCGGCAGGTCGGCGAGGTGCGTGAGCTGGCCGCGCTCCTCGTATCTGCGCGGGTAGTGGTGCAGGAGGTCGCCTACTGTGTGCAGGCCGAGATGCTCGGCCATCACCTTCGCGGTGGCGGGGCCGAGCACCTTTTTCAGTGGTTCTTCCAGTGCGGGCACGAGATCCATTGCACACCACGCCACTGACAATCCCGTATACGTCTCCCGAAACCCCTGGTCAGGCGGGTCGTTCGGGCCTAGGATGACGCGCTCCGGCCATCCCCCGCGGTCACCACCTCACAGGGACCGCCCGACCCTCGCGCCGTTCGCACCTTCCCCCACCTCGGCGCTGCGACGATGGATTCCCAGACCTCACAGTCATCCCAGGCATCACAGTCACCTCACACGTTCCAGGTCGACCTGCGCGGTCTGGTGGACCTGCTCTCCCATCACCTCTACTCCAGCCCCAAGGTCTATCTGCGCGAACTGCTGCAGAACGCCGTGGACGCGATCACCGCCCGCCGGGCCGAGCAGCCCGACTCCCCCGCTCTGGTGCGGCTGTACGCCGACGGGGGCACCCTGCGCGTCGAGGACTCCGGCGTCGGGCTCACCGAGGCGGACGTGCACAGCCTCCTCGCGACGATCGGCCGTAGCTCCAAGCGCGCCGACGGGCTCCAGGAGGTCCGCTCCGATTTTCTCGGGCAGTTCGGCATCGGGCTGCTGGCCTGTTTCGTGGTCGCCGAGCGGATCCGGGTCGTCAGCCGCAGCGCCCGTACGCCCCACGCGCCGCCCGTGGAGTGGACGGCGACGGACGACGGCTCCTACACCGTGCGGACGCTGCCCGCCACCGAGCATCCCGAACCGGGCACCACCGTGCACCTGGTGGCGCGCGCCGGGGCCGGCGAGTGGCTCACCAAGGAGCGGGTCCTGGCGCTGGCGCGGGACTTCGGGGCGCTGCTGCCGTACGACGTGCGGGTGGACGGTGAGGCGATCACCGATCTGCCGGCGCCCTGGGACCGGCCGTATCCGAGTCCCGGCGCGCGCAGGGTGGCGCTGGCCCGGCACTGTCACGAGCTGTTCGGGTTCACGCCGTTGGACTCGATCGAGCTGTCCGTGCCGCTCGCCGGGATCCGCGGGGTCGCCTATGTGCTGCCGTCGGCGGTGAGCCCGGCGCAGCGCGCCACGCACCGGGTGCATCTCAAGGGCATGCTGCTGACCGAGCGGGCCGAACAGCTGCTGCCCGACTGGGCATTCTTCGTGCGCTGTGTGCTGGACACGGACAGTCTGCGGCCCACGGCCTCGCGCGAGTCGCTGTACGAGGACGAGACGCTGGCCGCCGTACGGGAGGCGCTCGGGGAAAGGATTCGCTCCTGGCTGACCGGGCTGGCGGGCGGTGATCCGGAGCGGCTGGCCGCGTTCCTGTCGGTGCACCACCTGGGGGTGAAGTCCCTGGCGCGGCACGACCCGGAGATGCTGCGCACGATGCTGCCGTGGCTGCCGTTCGAGACGACCGACGGACGGGTCTCCCTGGAGGAGTTCGCGCAGCGGCACCCGGTGGTGCACTTCACGCGGACGGTCGAGGAGTACCGGCAGGTCGCCCCGATCGCGTCCGCGCAGGGCATCGGGGTGATCAACGGGGGCTACACCTACGACGGCGAGCTGGTCGAGGCGCTGCCGTCGGTGCGCCCGGGGACGGTGGTCGCCGAGCTGGACTCGGACACCGTGACCGCGCACCTGGACTCGGTCGACCCGGCCGAGGAGCTGGCGCTGGCGGACTTCCTGGCCGCCGCGCGGGCCAAACTGGACCCCCTGGGCTGTGATGTGGTCCTCCGGGCGTTCCATCCGCTGTCGGTGCCCGCGCTGCACCTGGACGACCGCTCGGCCCGGCACGAGCAGGCCCGCGCGGAGGCCGAGGAGCAGGCCGACGACCTGTGGGCGGGCATTCTCGGCTCGCTGCGGGGCAGCGCTCCACGCGCGCGGCTCGTGCTCAACCATCTCAACCCGCTGATCCGGCGCATCAGTTCGCTCAAGGACCGGGACCTGATCGGGACGGCCACGGAGTCGCTCTACGGGCAGGCACTCCTGATGGCGCAGCGACCACTGCGCCCCGCCGACTCGGCACTGCTGAACCGGGCGTTCATCGGCCTCCTGGAGTGGGCCACACACGGGGAGGGCGACCACTGATGACAGGGATCACGGACTTCGACGCGCTGCGCCGGGCGATGGCCGAGAACTCCGAGGAGCCGGAGGGACCGGCCCGCAACGCGCGCGCGGAGCAACTGCTCGCCGAGGCCGAGAAGCTGGACATCCCGCTCGCGGTGATCGAGGCGCTCGGGCACCAGCTGAAGGTC
Source organism: Streptomyces sp. NPDC050548 (assembly GCF_044457385.1). Lineage (NCBI taxonomy): Bacteria > Bacillati > Actinomycetota > Actinomycetes > Kitasatosporales > Streptomycetaceae > Streptomyces > Streptomyces sp. NPDC050548. The sequence goes on along the minus strand of NZ_JBITGV010000004.1, from coordinate 299,439 downwards.
TACAACTACAGCTCCGAGAAGGACAAGATGTTCGTCCCCTTCGCGCGCCTGCTGCGCATGTGGGACGAACGGCCCGAGGACTTCGACGAGTACGAGATCCACTCGCTGCACTGGGTCTTCAAGTGGATGTCGTCCGGGATGCTCGGCCAGCCGCACATCCCGCTCGCGTCGATCGAGAAGTGGCTCGCCGAGATGGAGCACCGCTACCGGCTGGCCGGGCACTCCGAACGGGCGGTGCGCAGCGCGGAGTTCAGCGTCGCCTCGCACGTCGGGGACCTGGCGCGGGCCGAGCGGGCATACGCGGCGTGGCTGGCCGCCGACCGGGACACCATGGCCGACTGCCACGCGTGCGAGCTGCACAGCCAGGGCGAGTGGCAGGCCGAGCGCGGGCGGGACGCCGAGGCCCTCGACCTGTGGGGTCCGGTCCTGGAGGGCGAGTTCACCTGCGCCCACGAACCGCACACCGTCCTCGCGTCCTCCCTGGCCCCGCTGCTGCGCCTGGGGCGGACCGACGAGGCGCGCGCCCACCACCTGCGGGGTTTCCGGCTCGTACGGCCCATGGAGAGCATGCGGGGCGCGTACGCGGACCATGTGGAGTTCTGCGCGCTGAGCGGCAACGAGGCACGCGGTCTGGAGCTGCTGGCGGAGCGGCCGGCGTACTTCACGGACTCCGGGAACCCGCGCAGCGGGCTGGAGTTCCTGTCCGTGGTCACGCTGCTGATGGACCGGCTGACGGAGCTGGGGCTCGGCGACCAGCGGGTGCCGGGACCGGTCGGCCGGCCCTGGACGGCACGTGAACTCGCCGCCCACGCGCGCGTGGAGACCCTCGCGCTGGCCGCCCGCTTCGACGAGCGCAACGGCACGACCCATGTCGGCGACCGGGCCCGCGCGCGGATGGGTCAGCGTCCCCTGGTGGAACGGCTGCCCCTGGGAGTGCGTTCGGCGGGCCGGCCGACCGCGGCACCGGTGACCGTCCCCGCCCCCGAACCGGCCCCGGAGAAGGACCTCCCCGCGCTGCTCGCGGAGGCGCGGCGACTGTCGGACACACTGCAACCGCACGCCGTGGAGGCCTGGTTGACGGTCGCGCGGGCCGCAGAGGGCGTCGAGCTGGCCGCCCTCGACCGCGCGGAGATCGCCGACCACCAGGCGATGGACCGGGGCCCCGAGGGCGTCGCCCTGTTCGAGCGCGCGGCCGAGCTGTACGCGGAGGCGGGCGACCCCGGGGAGGCGTGGGCGGCACGCGCGCGTGGGGTGTACGTACGCGCTCTCACGGGCGAGCTGGACGAGGCCCTCGCGGCGATCGCCGAGCCGTACGACGGGGTGCTCGCCCTGTACGCCGAGGGCGCCACGGGCGTACGGCAGACGGCGGGTGTGCTGATGAGCCGGGCGCGTGTCCTGATGCGGGCCGTGCACGAGGATCCCTCGGGCGACTCCCCCGACGGCGAGGTCCTGGCCGCCGCCGAGGCCGCCGTCCGGGAGGTGCTGGCCCTGGTGGACGGGCGGCCCCTCCCGGGTGGCGAGGCCGATGTCCGGCTGGCCGCTCGGGGCGCCGAGGGGCAGGCGATGCTGGCCGAACTCGCGGTGCGGACCGGGGACTTGGAGACGGGCGTCCGGCTGTTCGCGAAGGCTTCGGCGGCTTTCGTGGAGGCGGGGCTGCCGTGGTTCGCGGTGGAGTACGAGGCCCGGCTGGCCGGGCTCGCCCATCAGCTCGGCGACATCGCGGAGACGGAGCGGGCGCTGCGGGCCGCCCTGGAGCACGGCGGGCCGTATCTGGAGGCGCCGGGGCGGGCGCAGCTGCACCTCCAGCTCGCCGAGGTGCTCGGCGGCCGGGGCCGGTCCCAGGAGGCGGCTGAACACGCCCTGGAGGCCGCGCACTGGTCCGACGAGGCGGGCGAGGGCCCGACGCTGGGCGCCTGGGCCCGGCACCAGCTGGGCGGCTTCCTGCTGCGTCAGGGCCGGTGGGCCGAGGCCGCGGAGGTGCTGGAGTCGGCGCTGCCCGACCTGACTGCCGAGACGCACGGCGACGGCGCGGTCGTACAGACGAAGTGGTGGCTCGGGGACTGTCTCAGCGAGCTGGGCGAGCACCGCGCGGCGGCCGAACGGCGGTTGCAGGCGGCCGAGATCGCCCGGCACTGGCCCGAGCAGCACGACCACGCGACGCTCGCCCATCTCGCCGCCGAGTCCCTGGGGCACGCGGAGCTGCACACCGAGGCGGACCAGGCGTACGCGCGCGCGGGCGACCTGTGGCGGTCACTGGGGAACGTGCACGGGCTCGTGCGGTCGCTGCGTGCCCGGGCCTGGCTGGCGTTGCGCGCCGACCAAGGGCTCGACAGCGCGCGGGAGTTGATGTCGGCCGCGATCGAGGAGTGCGAGGCGGCCCTGCTGGTCACGGACGACGAGGAGGCGCGGCAGCGGCTCACCGGTGAACTCGGCCACACGCACCGGCAGTTCGGCGAGCTGCTGGCCCGTTCGGTCGCCGAGGAGGCCGAGGACACCGCGATCCAGGGCGCGTTCGAGGACGCGCTGACGCAGACCGCGGAGGCCGTCGCCGTCTTCGCGGCTCTCGGGGAGGGCGCCGTGCACACCCGTACCGCCGCCGAACTCGCCGCGGGCTGGCTGGAGGCGGACCTCAGCCGTCCCGCGGACGCGGCGGCACGCGCGCGTGGCGTGCTGAAGGCCTACGAGGGTGCCGACGACGGCGACGAGACGGTACGGGCCCGTCGCGCCGAGGCGGAGCAGCTGCTCCAGCTGATGGAGGAGCAGAACGACGACAAGTAGTCCCTACTCGACGCCGATGAGCAGCAGGGCGCCCTGCCGGCCGCCCCGGTACACGACCGTGTCGACGGCGAGGTACGACTCGCGGACGTGGACCTCCAGGACGTCGGCGACGCTCTCTGGGGCCTCGTCGCCCAGGACGAGGGTGACGAGTTCGCCGCCCGCCGCGAGCATGCGGTCCAGGACGGCCCGCGCGGTGGCCGTGACATCGGCGCCGATCACCGCCACGTCGCCGTCGACGAGGCCCAGGACGTCCCCGGCCTGGCAGATGCCGGCCATGGTCCAGGACTGGCGTTCGGCGACGGCGACCTCCGCGTAGCGGGTCGCGCCGGCCGCCGAGGTCATCGAAACAACGTCCTCGTCGAAGCGGCGCTCGGGCTCGTGCACGGCGAGCGCGGCGATCCCCTGGACCGCGGAGCGCGTCGGGATCAGCGCGACCCGGATGCCCTCGGCCCGGGCCTGCTCGGCCGCTGCCGCCGCCGTGTGCCGCAGATCGGCGTCGTTGGGCAGCAGCACGACCTCACGCGCGTGTGCCCGCCGCAGAGCCGCGACCAGCTCCCCGCTGGCGGGCGGCTCCCCCGGGCGCGCGAGCACGGTGGTCGCGCCGGCCTCGCCGTAGAGCCCCGCCAGGCCCTCCCCCGGGACGACGGCGACGACGGCCCGCTGGGCGCGCTCCCGGGGCGGCCGTTCGGCGCCGGTGGTGTGGACGTCGCCGAGCCCGAAGTGGGTGATCCGGATGCGGTACGGCCGTCCGGCCTCGACGCCCGCCTCGACGGCGGCGCCGGCGTCGTCGACGTGCACATGGACGTTCCAGAGGCCGTCGCCGCCGACCACGACGAGCGAGTCGCCGAGGGCGTCGAGCCGGTCGCGCAGCCGCGTCACGGCCGTGTCCTCGGCCTCCAGGAGGTAGATCACCTCGTAGGCGGGCCCGCCCTCCTGGGCTGCCGTCGGGTCGTCCTCGCAGAGGAGAACGTCGTCGACCCCGGGAGCACCGACAGCCGAAACGTCCTCCACGCGTGCGTGCCCGACGAAGACCGGCGCCTCCCGTGTGAACGTCTCCACCAGCGCGGCCAGTACCGCCACCAGCCCCCGTCCGCCCGCGTCGACCACTCCCGCGCGCTCCAGGACGGCCAGTTGCCGCGGGGTCGCGGCCAGCGCCGCGCACGCCCCGTCGTAGGCGGCCCGTGCCACCGCCCCGCAGTCGCCCTCGGTGTCACCGGCCGAGTCGGCGGCCGCCGAGGCGACCGAGAGGACCGTGCCCTCGACCGGGTGGGCCACGGCCTGCCGGGCGGAGTCGGCCGCGTGCCGCAGCGCGAGCCGCAGTCCCTCCCCGTCCGTGTGAGCCGTCTCACCGTCGGCGGCGAGCACCTTGGCCATACCGCGCAGCAGCTGCGCGAGGATCGTCCCGGAATTGCCGCGCGCCCCTATGAGCGCCCCGTGGGCCATCGCCCCGGCGGCGTCGGCGAGCGGCGGCTTCTGCTCGGTGAGGGTGCCGTGCCCGGCGAACACCGCCTCGACGGCCGTGACCGCGGACTCCATGGTCAGGTAGAGGTTGGTGCCGGTGTCCCCGTCGGCCACGGGATACACGTTGATGGCGTCGATCTCCTCGCGCGCACGCCCCAGCGCGCGCAGCGCGAGACCGCACCAGGTACGCACCGCGAGAGCATCGAAGAATGTCTGCGGCACCTGCGGCACCTGCGCCTCCTTGAGCTGCTGGACTGGCACGCAGCGTAGACCCCGGAGGGGGCCGGGCCCGAGGAGGGCCGGAGCAGGCCCTCGACCAGGCATGGTAGTTTCGTTGAACCGGCGCAGTCGTTGTATGCTGCTCCGGTTGCCCGATCCCGATCGGGCCATCCCCCCTGGCAGTGCCACTTCAGATCCTAGATCCTGATCCCGGCATGCCGGGATCATCCGTAAGTGCATCTGTGCATCTGAAGTCTTTGGAGTGACCCGTGGCTGCCAACTGCGACGTCTGCGGCAAGGGGCCGGGCTTCGGCAACAACATCTCGCACTCGCACCGCCGTACGCCGCGTCGCTGGAACCCGAACATCCAGCGCGTTCGTACCGTGGTCGGCGGGACGCCGAAGCGCGTGAACGCTTGCACCTCGTGCATCAAGGCCGGCAAGGTCTCGCGCTGACGTACTGCTAGCGCGCGGCCACTGCTGGTTCGCTGCATCGAGCCGGTCCACCTCATGTGGGCCGGCTTTTTGCCGTGCCGTGTCAGAGGGCGGCCGACCGCAGCGCCCATCCATGATCCACCGGCCCGATCCCGCCCCCCAGCGCGAACCCCGCCGCGATCGCCCCGGTGACGTACTCCTTCGCCGCCGTCACCGCCTCCGGCACCGACCGCCCCTTGGCCAGCTCGGACGCGATCGCCGAGGCCAGCGTGCACCCCGTGCCGTGGGTGTGCCGGTTGTCGTAGCGGGGCGCGCGCAGCCAGTGCTCCTCGGTGCCGTCGGAAAGCAGGTCCACCGCGTCGCCGGACAGATGCCCGCCCTTGACGAGCACCCACCGCGGCCCGTACGCCAGCACGGCCGCCGCGGCCTCCCTCAACTGCTCCTCCGTCTCGACCCGCACACCGGTGAGCTGTGCCACCTCGTCGAGGTTAGGCGTCGCCACGGTCGCCACCGGAAGCAGCTTCGTCCGTACGGCGTCCAGCGCGGAGTCCGCCAGCAGCGAGTCCCCGTGCTTCGAGATGCCGACCGGGTCGACGACGGCAGGAGCGTCCGTCCCCGCGAGCAACTCCGCGACCGTCTCGACGAGTTCGGCCGACGCCAGCATGCCGGTCTTCACGGCCTGTACGCCGATGTCGTCGACGACGCTGCGGTACTGGGCGCGCACCGCCTCCGCCGGAAGTTCCCAAGCGCCCTGCACGCCAAGGGAGTTCTGCGCGGTGACGGCGGTGACGACGCTCATGCCGTGTACGCCGAGCGCCAGCATCGTCTTCAAGTCGGCCTGGATTCCGGCCCCTCCACCGGAGTCGGAGCCGGCGACCGTGAGGACGTTGGGCTTCACGACTCGATGTCCCCGAAGTGGTCCCAGCCGCCCTTGCTGGTCCACGGTGCCCCGTCGACCGTCACCTGGGGCAGCGCCGAGGGGTTGAGGACCTCGCCGATCACCTTCCAGCGGGCCGGCAGCTTCACGTCCGGGGCGAAGGTCGCCACGATCGCGTGGTCCTCTCCCCCGGTGAGCACCCACTGGATGGGGTCGACGCCGACGGCCTGCCCGATGTCGTGCATCTGGGTCGGGATGTCGATCGCGCCCGAGCGGATGTCGATCCGGACCTTGCTCGACTCGGCGATGTGCCCGAGGTCGGCGATCAGCCCGTCGCTGACGTCGCACATCGAGGTCGCCCCGAGCCCGGCCGCCGCCGGACCCGCGTGGTACGGCGGCTCGGGGCGCCGGTGCGCCTCCACGAACGCGCGCGGCGAGCGGAAGCCCCGCGACAGCACCGCGTACCCGGCCGCGGACCAGCCCAGCCAGCCGGTCACCGCCACCACGTCACCGGGCTGCGCGCCGGCCCGGGTGACCGGCTCCCGGCCGCGCAGATCGCCGAGCGCCGTGATCGACACCATGATCGTGTCGCCTCGTACGACATCGCCGCCGACCACCGAGGCGCCCGCGACCTGGCACTCGTCGCGCAGGCCGTCCATGAGCTCCATGGGCCAGGTGACCGGGAGTTCGGCCGGCACGACCAGGCCGAGGAGCAGCGCGGTCGGTACGGCGCCCATCGCGGCGATGTCCGCGAGGTTCTGTGCGGCGGCCTTGCGTCCGACGTCGTAGGCGGTGGACCAGTCGCGGCGGAAGTGCCGCCCCTCCAGCAGGATGTCGGTGCTCGCCACGACCCTGCGGTCGGGCGCGGCGACGACCGCGGCGTCGTCGCCGGGGCCGACCCGGACCGAGGGAGTGGTGGTGAGCCGGGAAGTCAGCTCCCTGATGAGCCCGAACTCCCCCAACTCACCGACGGTGCCCTTCATCGTTCGTCCTCTTCTCGTGACGGCAGCGCCCGGTCGCGAGCCGTCGGTGTGCTCGGTACGGTCGAGGTGACCGTCAACTTCAGTCGTGCCCGTGCCCCGGCACGGGGACCCGGGGCTCCGCGGGTCTCCCCGTGGTGAGCGGCGACGCGATACCGTGGCGTTCCTTTTCCCCACATGATCCTCGTGGCCGCCCTGGAGGTTCCGTGGTACAGGCGTACATCCTGATCCAGACGGAGGTCGGCAAGGCGTCGACCGTCGCCGACACGATCAGCAAGATTCCCGGAGTGATCCAGGCCGAGGACGTGACAGGACCGTACGACGTGATCGTGCGCGCCCAGGCCGACACCGTCGACGATCTCGGCCGCATGGTGGTCGCCAAAGTCCAGCAAGTGGACGGCATCACCCGCACCCTGACCTGCCCGGTGGTGCATCTGTAGCCCCCGTCTACCCTTGGCCGGTGAACTCTCTCCGTCACCGGCGCCGTTCTGTCATCGGGCTGTCCGTGCTCGCCCCGCTGATCGCCCTCGCGGGCTGTTCCTCGGCAGACGACAGCGCGTCGGCGGCGGTTCCCTCACCGGGCGCGAAGGTCACCGGGCTGTGCCGGAATCTGGACAAGGTGCTGCCGTCGAAGGTCGACGGCCAGGGCCGCCGGGATCCCGAGCCCGCGTCCGCGCTGACCGCGGGCTGGGGGAACCCGGCGATCATACTGCGCTGCGGTGTCGTGAGACCCGCGAAGATGAACGACCCGGAGGCCGACGGCGTCGAGGTGAACGGGGTCGGCTGGCTGCTGCAGAAGCAGAACGACGGCTCGTTCCGGTTCACCACGACGCTGCGCAAGGCCTATGTCGAGGTGACCATCCCGAAGGACCGCACCGGGGACGGACTGGCGCCCCTGGTCGACCTGGCGAAGTCCGTGCAGAAGGCGATCCCCGCGGGGATCGCCGACTAGCTCAGCGGAGTCCCGTGGACCGGCGCAGCGCGGCCTGCACCAGGAGGTCGACCAGCTCCCCGTAGGGGACGCCGCTGGCCTCCCACATCTTCGGGTACATCGAGATCGGCGTGAATCCGGGCATCGTGTTGATCTCGTTGATGACGAACTCGCCGTCCTCCGTGAGGAAGAAGTCCGCCCGCACCAGCCCCTCGCAGGAGGCCGCGTCGAAGGCGTCCACCGCGAGCTTCTGGACCTCGGCGGTCTCCTCGGGCGTCAGCGGGGCGGGCACGATGCCGGGGGTCGAGTCGATGTACTTCGCCTCGAAGTCGTAGTACGCGTGCTCCTGGGGCGGCGGGATCTCGGCCGGCACGCTGGCCCGCGGCCCGTCCTCGAACTCCAGCACCCCGCACTCGATCTCGCGTCCGCGCAGCGCGGCCTCCACGAGGATCTTCGGGTCGTGCCGCTGCGCCTCCTCGATCGCCTCGTCGAGTCCGGCCAGATCGTCGACCTTGGTGATGCCGATCGACGAACCCGCGCGCGCGGGCTTCACGAACAGCGGCCAGCCGTGCTCACCGGCGAAGTCGACGATCTTCTTGCGGGCTGCGGACTGGTCCCGCGCCCACTCGCGCGGCCGGATCACCACGTAGGGGCCGACCTTGAGGCCGAACGAGGTGAACACCCGCTTCATGTACTCCTTGTCCTGGCCGACGGCCGAGGCGAGCACACCCGCGCCCACGTACGGCACACCGGACAGCTCCAGGAGTCCCTGGAGGGTGCCGTCCTCGCCGTAGGGGCCATGCAGGACGGGGAAGACGACGTCGACCTCGCCGAGGGCCTTGGGCACGGATCCCGGTTCGCTGATGACGACTTCGCGGTTTCCGGGGTCGAGCGGGAGCACCACTCCGCCCTCGCTCGACTCGGTGAGCTGGTCGACGTCCGGGGTACGGCGGTCCGTGATCGCCATGCGTTCCGGCGCGTCGGCGGTGAGGGCCCAGCGGCCTTCGCGGGTGATGCCGATCGGCAGGACGTCGTACTTGGTCCGGTCGATGGCCGCGAGGACGGCGCCGGCGGTGACCACGGAGATCCCGTGTTCGGAGCTGCGACCGCCGAACACGACGGCCACACGCGGCTTGCGAGGCGGCTGCTCAGGGCTCTGGGAGAGGTTCTCGGTGCTCATATCGCGATGAGAGTACCCGGTGGCCCTGCCGTTAGTCAGCGTCCGTTGACGGGCGGCGGTTCGAACAGCGCCCCCGAAGGGGCGCGGGGAACTGCGCGCCCAGCCACGACGGCGCCGCAGCCGCGCAACGACACAAAGCGGCACCCCCTGGGGAAGCTCTCAGCGTCGTTCCGGCTTCGCGCTGCGCGACATCAGCTCCTTGACCGCGACAACCGGCGACTTCCCCTCGTGCACGATCTCGAACACCGTCTCCGTGATCGGCATGTCGACACCGTGCCTGCGGGCCAAGTCCAGTACGGACTCACAGGACTTGACGCCCTCCGCGGTCTGCTTGGTGACCGCGATGGTCTCCTGGAGGGTCATGCCCTTGCCGAGGTTGGTGCCGAAGGTGTGGTTGCGGGACAGCGGCGAGGAGCAGGTCGCCACCAGGTCGCCGAGGCCGGCGAGTCCGGAGAAGGTGAGGGGGTCGGCACCCATCGCGATCCCGAGCCGGGTCGTCTCGACGAGCCCGCGGGTGATGAGCGAGCCCTTGGCGTTGTCACCGAGTCCCATGCCGTCCGCGATGCCGACGGCGAGCCCGATCACGTTCTTCACCGCGCCGCCGAGCTCGCAGCCCACGACGTCGGTGATGGTGTACGGCCTGAAGTACGGGGTGTGGCAGGCGGCTTGGAGCCGGCGGGCCACGGCCTCGTCGGTGCAGGCGACCACCGCGGCGGCCGGCATCCGGGAGGCGATCTCGCGCGCGAGGTTGGGCCCGGAGACCACCGCGATCCGGTCCCGGCCCACCTTGGCGACGTCCTCGATGACCTCGCTCATCCGCATGACGGAGCCGAGCTCGACGCCTTTCATGAGCGAGACGAGAACCGTGTCGGGCGCCAACAGGGGTGCCCAGTCGGCCAAGTTGGCGCGCAGCGTCTGCGAAGGGACCGACAGGACGGTGAAGTCGGCGTCGGCGGCGGCCTCGGCGGGGTCGGTGGTGGCCCGCAGGTTCTCCGGGAGTTCGACGCCCGGGAAGTAATCGGGGTTCGTACGCGTGGAGTTGATGGCCTCGACGACCTCCGCGCGACGTCCCCACAGCGTGACCTCGCACCCCGCGTCGGCGAGCACCATGCCGAAGGCAGTGCCCCATGAACCGGCGCTGAAAACGGCCGCCTTGACCGGCTTGCTCACGTGCCCTGCCCCTCTTCCTGCTCGACCTTCGGCTCGGTCGCCGACTCGGCCCTGGACTCCAACTGCTCGGTCTCCGCGGCCGTCCGGCGCCGCTGCTCGATCCGCTCGCGGCGCGGGTCGTAGGGCGTCTCGGGTGCCTTGGCGCCGCGGATCTGCTCCAACAGGCGTGTGATGTCGGCCATGATGACCTCGGTCGCCTCCTTGAGGAGGTCCGGGCTCATGTCCTTGCCGTAGAACCGCGTGAGGTCCACCGGCGGGCCCGCGAGCACATGGCTGGTCTTGCGCGGGAGGACGTGCAGCTTCTTGGCGTACGGCGGCAGCAGTTCGTTGGCGCCCCACTGGGCGACGGGAATCACCGGGCACTTGGTCTGCAGGGCCACGCGCGCGGCACCGGTCTTGCCGGTCATGGGCCACTGGTCGGGGTCCCGGGTGATGGTGCCCTCGGGATAGAACGCGACGCATTCACCGCGATCCACGGCGTCGATCGCGGCGCGGAAGGCGCTCAGCGCGTCGGTGGTCTCGCGATAGACGGGGATCTGTCCGGTGCCGCGCATCGCGGCGCCGACGAATCCCTTGCGGAAAAGCCCGCTCTTCGCCAGGAATCGCGGAACGCGCCCGGTGTTGTACTGAAAGTGAGCGTACGCGAGGGGATCCACGTGTGAATTGTGGTTCACCGCGGTGATAAATCCGCCCTCGGCCGGAATGTGTTCCATTCCACGCCAGTCCCGCTTGATCAGAACCAGCAGCGGCGGTTTGCAGAGGACCGCTGCGAAGCGGTACCAGAACCCGATTCTGCGGCGGGGCACGCGAACACCTTCCTCTAGGGCCTGGGGGGCCGCACAAGTGTCGCCCCAGGCCGACGGTCTGTCGAGAACACCGTACGCCCCGCCACCGACAACGCCAGGGGCCCCGGGTGACAATGGCCGCGACAAGAGAGGGACGGAACCCGCGTGCAGTGGACCTTGGTCATACCCCTGAAGTCTCTGGCGCGAGCCAAGACCAGGCTCTCGGACACGGCCGGCGACGGGCTGCGGCCGGGGCTCGCCCTCGCCTTCGCGCAGGACACCGTGGCGGCGGCGCTGGCCTGCCCGGCGGTCCGCGATGTGGCGGTCGTCACGGGCGACGCCCTGGCCGGCCGCGAACTGGCCGCGCTGGGCGCCCAGATCGTCGCGGACGAGCCGGGAGACGGTCTGAACGCCGCGCTGCGGCACGCGGCGACGGTCGTGCGGGTTTCCCGACCCGAAAGCGCGGTGGCGGCCCTGAACGCCGATCTGCCGGCCCTGCGCCCCTTGGAATTGGCCCGGGTCCTGGACGCGGCGGCGGAATTCCCGCGCGCTTTTCTCCCGGACGCCGCCGCAATCGGCACCACCTTGCTCACCGCGCGCGCGGGCCGTGAATTGCGCCCGGCATTCGGCACCGATTCCCGCGCCCGCCATCGCGCCTCCGGCGCGGCCGAACTCGCCCTGGACGCGGTGGATTCCGTACGGCAGGACGTGGACACCGGGGAGGATCTGCGGGCGGCGCTGACCCTGGGCGTGGGGACGCGCACGGCGGCGGCGGCCGCGGGACTGCTGATTCCGGGACGGCCGGGGGCCGCGGGCGGGCAGTAGGCTGCGGCCATGCAGGCGACCGCTTTCACCTACGACGCCGGGACCCGTACCGGCAGTGTGCTGCTCGACGACGGCACCCCGGTGCCCTTCGACGCCGACGCGTTCGACGCGGGCGGGCTGCGGCTGCTGCGGCCGGGACAGCGGGTGCGGATCGAGACCGAGGGGCCGAGGGACGGCCTCAGGGTCACACTGGTGACGCTGCAAACCTTCTGAACGCCCGTGCACGGGCCGTGAACACGCCGCGGGCCGGACTCCCAATGGGAGTCCGGCCCGGCGCGTGAGTGCCGTGCGTTCCGCCGACTAGCGGGTGGCGGTGGCCTTCTTGGCGGTGGTCTTGCGCGTGGTCGACTTCTTGGCCGGGGCCTTCTTCGCCGCGGCCTTCTTGGCGGTGCCGGTGGCCTTCTTGGCCGCCGTCTTCTTGGCCGTCGCCGTGGTCTTCTTGGCGGTCGCCTTCTTGGCCGTGGTCTTCTTGGCGGTGGCCGTCTTGGCCGCCGTCTTCTTCGCCACGGTCTTCTTGGCCACGGTCTTCTTCGCGGTGGCCGTCGCCCTCTTGGCGGTGGTCTTCTTGGCCGCGGCCTTCTTGACCGTCGCCGAAGCGGTGCCGCTCAGGCTGCCCTTGGGCGCCTTCTTGACGGCGACCTCGCCACCGCGCGGGAGCTTCTTCGAGCCGCTCACCAGGTCCTTGAAACCCTGGCCCGCGCGGAAGCGCGGAACGGAGGTCTTCTTGACCCGAACCCGCTCGCCCGTCTGGGGGTTGCGGGCGTAACGGGCCGGACGGTCGACCTTCTCGAACGAACCGAAGCCGGTGACCGAGACCCGGTCCCCACTGACGACGGCACGGACGATGGCGTCCAGTACCGCGTCGACCGCCTCGGCGGCCTGCTGACGGCCACCGACCTTGTCGGCAATCGCTTCTACGAGCTGCGCCTTGTTCACGTCTTCCCCTTCGGAGACATTGCCGGAACGAAAGTGTTCAGGCTTTTCCGCACGTTAGGCAGATATATACCGCAAATCAAACACGAAACGGGCTAATCACCCGTGCGCCGCAACGAACTCGACTGTCCTGGACTTGTTCAGCGTTCCTCTTCGGGGAATCGACCCGCGTCGAGGTCCGCCGTGAACCGGTCCAGTCGCCTTGTCGCGTCGGCGAGATCGTGCTTGGCCGCGGCCGTAATGACCAGCAGCTTCCGGGCCAGCGCCATCCGTACGCCCTCCGGGACTTGCAGTGCGCGCACCCTTGTGTGCGCTTCCTTGAGTTGGTCCGCGACTGCCGCATAGAGCTTGAGTTGGCCGTCGTGTTCCATGCACAGATTGTGCCATCTGGGGCGAGTTGTCGCCTGCGGGGGTCGCAACTGGTGCCTCGAACGGCCTGACGGAGCCCGGCGGCAGCCTTGGCTCAAAGCTGCGCCTACCCAGTCAACACCCTGTCTAACATGGGAAGTTGAGAGAAGCGTTGGCGGCGCGCGGGGCCGTTCGAGTGCAGACATGGCTGTACCCCCAATCGTGGCGATCGGGGGTACAGAGGGTGTCGCGGTGGCCGGATCTCGACCTGGTGCGGGGGTTGGGGTCAGACCTGGACCGTCCGCGGCTTGTACGAGGGGCGCTTGGCCTCGTACGCGGAGATGTCGCCCTCGTTCTGGAGGGTGATGGAGATGTCGTCCAGTCCGTTCAGCAGCCGCCAGCGGGCGTTCTCGTCGAGTTCGAAGGCGGCGGTGATGCCCTCGGCGCGCACCTCACGGGCCTCCAGGTCGACCGTGATCTCGGCCTGCGGGTCGTTCTCGGTGAGTTCCTGCAGCGCGTCCACGATCTTCTGCTCCAGAACGACCGTGAGCAGGCCGTTCTTCAGCGAGTTGCCGCGGAAGATGTCGGCGAAGCGGGAGGAGATGACGGCCTTGAAGCCGTAGTTCTGCAGCGCCCACACGGCGTGCTCGCGGGAGGAGCCGGTGCCGAAGTCGGGTCCGGCCACCAGGACCGTCGCGCCCTTGCGCTCGGGGCGGTTGAGGATGAAGTTCTCATCCTTGCGCCAGGCCTCGAAGAGCCCGTCCTCGAACCCGTCCCTGGTCACCTTCTTGAGCCAGTGGGCGGGGATGATCTGGTCGGTGTCCACGTTGCTGCGGCGCAGCGGGACGGCCCGGCCGGTGTGCGTGGTGAATGCTTCCATGACTCTCAGACTCCAGCGGACACAGGGGCGTCGGACAGATCGGCGGGCGAGGCCAGGTGGCCCAGCACGGCGGTCGCGGCGGCGACCTGCGGCGAGACCAGGTGCGTACGGCCGCCCTTGCCCTGCCTGCCCTCGAAGTTGCGGTTGGAGGTGGACGCGGAACGCTCACCGGGCGCCAGTTGGTCCGGGTTCATGCCCAGACACATCGAGCAGCCCGCGTGCCGCCATTCGGCGCCGGCCTCCTTGAAGACGACATCCAGGCCCTCGGAGACGGCCTGGAGACCGACCCGCGCGGAGCCCGGGACGACCAGCATCCGTACGCCGTCGGCGACTTTGCGGCCCTCGACGATCGCGGCGGCGGCCCGCAGGTCCTCGATACGGCCGTTGGTGCAGGAACCTACGAAGACGGTGTCGACCTTGATGTCGCGCAGCGGCTGGCCGGCCTCCAACCCCATGTATTCCAGGGCCTTTTCGGCGGCGAGGCGCTCCGAAGCGTCTTCGTACGAAGCCGGGTCGGGGACGGACGCCGAAAGCGGCGCGCCCTGACCGGGGTTGGTGCCCCAGGTGACGAACGGCGCCAGCGAGGGACCGTCGATGACGACCTCGGCGTCGAATTCGGCGTCGTCGTCGGTCTTCAGGGTCTTCCAGTACGCGACGGCGGCGTCCCAGTCCTCGCCCTCGGGGGCGTGGGCGCGGCCCTTGATGTACGCGAAGGTGGTCTCGTCGGGGGCGATCATGCCCGCGCGGGCACCGGCCTCGATCGACATGTTGCAGATGGTCATGCGGGCTTCCATCGAGAGCTTCTCGATGGCGGAGCCGCGGTATTCGAGGATGTAGCCCTGGCCGCCGCCGGTGCCGATCTTCGCGATGATGGCGAGGATCAGGTCCTTGGCGGTGACACCGTCGGGCAGTTCGCCGTCGACGGTGATGGCCATGGTCTTCGGGCGGGCCAGCGGCAGCGTCTGCGTCGCCAGCACGTGCTCCACCTGGGAGGTGCCGATGCCGAACGCCAGCGCGCCGAAGGCGCCGTGGGTGGAGGTGTGGGAGTCACCGCACACGACGGTCGTACCGGGCTGGGTCAGACCCAGCTGCGGTCCTACGACGTGGACGACACCCTGCTCGACATCGCCCAGGGAGTGCAGGCGCACGCCGAAGTCGGCGCAGTTCTTGCGCAGCGTCTCCAGCTGGGCCCGGGAGACCGGGTCCGCGATGGGCTTGTCGATGTCGAGGGTCGGGGTGTTGTGATCCTCGGTGGCGATGGTGAGGTCGAGGCGCCGCACGGGACGCCCGGCCTGGCGGAGCCCGTCGAAGGCCTGCGGGCTGGTCACCTCGTGCAGCAGGTGCAGATCGATGAAGAGGAGGTCGGGCTCGCCCTGGGCGCGCCGGACGACATGGTCGTCCCAGACCTTCTCCGCGAGTGTCCTACCCATCGCTTTCCCTCCGGCCGGCGAAACAGCGCCGGCCCAACTAGAGATCTTGAGGAGACGGCGCTCGCACCCCTGGTTCACGGGCAGCCGCCGCCTGGCCCGTTTGGAACGCGGGCCGCTGTGCCTACAAGAGTTGCGCGTCTCACGAAAAAAGGAACTTGCGTTTCACAGAGTGAGACGCGAGTATCGTTTCATGGACAACAGTAGCGGCGTCGGCGTCCTGGACAAGGCAGCCCTTGTCCTGGGCGCTCTGGAGTCCGGTCCGGCCACCCTCGCGGGTCTGGTCGCGGCGACCGGGCTGGCACGACCCACGGCACACCGGCTGGCCGTGGCCTTGGAACACCACCGTATGGTGGCGCGCGACATGCAGGGCCGTTTCATTCTCGGCCCCCGCCTCGCCGAGCTGGCCGCGGCCGCCGGCGAGGACCGACTGCTCGCCACGGCGGGCCCGGTGCTCACGCATCTGCGGGACATCACGGGCGAGAGCGCGCAGCTCTACCGCCGCCAGGGCGACATGCGCATCTGCGTGGCCGCGGCGGAACGCCTGTCCGGACTCCGGGACACGGTCCCGGTCGGCTCGACCCTCACCATGAAAGCCGGTTCCTCGGCCCAGATCCTGATGGCCTGGGAGGAGCCGGAGCGCCTGCACCGCGGCCTCCAGGGCGCCCGCTTCACGGCCACGGCCCTGTCGGGCGTACGGCGCCGGGGCTGGGCCCAGTCCATCGGCGAGCGCGAGCCGGGCGTCGCGTCCGTCTCCGCGCCCGTGCGCGGCCCCTCGAACCGCGTGGTGGCCGCGGTGTCCGTCTCCGGTCCCATCGAGCGTCTGACGCGCCACCCGGGCCGTATGCACGCGCAGGCGGTCATCGACGCCGCCGCACGTCTCTCCGAGGCGCTGCGCCGCACCGGCTGATCCACCCGGAACACCTCAAGGAGGGCCTGCCTCAACGCCGCGGCAGGCCCTTCGTCATGTCCAGCGATATTCGCCGTCGTTTCGGTGCCGCGCCGTCGTGGCTGGTCGCGCAGTTCCCCGCGCCCCTTCGGGGCGCTGCCCACCTAGTCGGACGCCACACTCCCCGACCGGTAAGCGAACCGGTCCTTCGCCCGCCTCCCCCGCCGCTCCACCGGCACCTGTCCGTGCGCCGCCGCGAGGCCGAAGGGCGGCATGTCGGCGTAGATCGCCTCGTACGAGCCCTCGGGCACCACATAGCTCTCGTGCCACAGGCCGACGTGTCCGCGCACCTTCCCCGCCTTCTCCTTGCGGTTGATGATCGCCCACGCCTTGTGGTGGAACATGTCGGGCGAACTCGCGTACTTGTAGAGCTTCTCCTTGGACTCCCAGTACTGGACGACGTAGTACGTCCGCGGGGACGCCGTCAGCAGTACGTGTCCGAGCAGTCCGCGGCTCTTGTCCTTCCCCAACTCCCGCAGCATGCGCGGCATCGCGAGGAACACCGGCACCCAGTGGTGCACGGCCCAGAAGCGGTTGATGCGCATGCCGATCAGCAGGACCACCACCTCCCCCTCGGCGGCAGCGGTGGTACGGCCGTTGACAGCCTTCGCGAACATGACTCCCCCTTGTTGGGTACCGGCACTATCCGATGACCCGTGTTTGGATAGTGCCGGTATCCGAGAAAGGGCGCAAGACATGCGGCTGTCCGAGTTGAGCGAGCGCAGCGGTGTGTCCATCGCGACGATCAAGTACTACCTGCGCGAAGGGCTGTTGAGCCCCGGCCGCCAGGTCAACACGACCACCGCCGAGTACAACGAGGAGCAGCTGCGCCGACTGCGTCTGGTGCGCGCGATGATCCAGGTCGGCCGGCTGCCGGTGGCCACGGTCCGCGAGGTGCTCGGCCATGTGGACGACGACTCTCTGGGCCGTACGATCCGGTTGGGCGCGGCACTTTGGGCGTTGCCGCAGGTTCCGGAGCCGGACGCGGAGGACGAGTACGTCCAGGCCGCGCACCGCGAGGTGGACAAACTCCTGGAGACGCTGGGCTGGTCCAACTCCCAGGCGCTGGTGACCATTTCGCCGTCGTACCGCTCACTGGTGGTGGCGGTGGCCGCACTTCGCCGGCTCGGGTACGACTGGCCCCCCGAACTGGTCGTGAACTACGCCAAGTTGATGCACCGGGCGGCCGTGCTCGACCTGGACTTCGTGGAGACGCATCCCTCGGAGGCCGAGAAGGTGGAGACGGCGGTGGCGGGTGCGATCTTCGTCGAGCCGGTGCTCCAGGCGCTGCACCGGCTGGCGCAGGAGGAGGAGTCGGCGCGGCGGTACGGCTTCGAGTGAGCCGGGCATGCGAACGGCCCCCCACCGAAGTGGAGGGCCGTTCGTCTGCGTACCCCCGACCGGATTCGAACCGGCGCTACTGCCGTGAGAGGGCAGCGTGCTAGGCCGCTACACAACGGGGGCCTAGATCATGCAGGCGTTTAAAACTACACAGCCGCAGATCAGAGCTGGTCTACCAGGACTCGAACCTAGAATGACGGTACCAGAAACCGTAGTGTTGCCAATTACACCATAGACCAAGGTATTTCAAGGTAAAACGTACCCCCGACCGGATTCGAACCGGCGCTACTGCCGTGAGAGGGCAGCGTGCTAGGCCGCTACACAACGGGGGCCCTAGCGATCCTGCATGGAGGGCGGCGGGTGCGACCCGGACCGCCTTCCTGGGAAGGATCTGTACCCCCGACCGGATTCGAACCGGCGCTACTGCCGTGAGAGGGCAGCGTGCTAGGCCGCTACACAACGGGGGCGTTGCAGATGAGCTCTGCGAGCTGGCCTACCAGGACTCGAACCTAGAATGACGGTACCAGAAACCGTAGTGTTGCCAATTACACCATAGGCCACTAAAACGCAAGTCCTTGTGAGGACCTTGTTCCAGTTGACGCCTCCGGTTCCTTGGCCTTTCGGCCCGCTCTCCGGCGGCGCAGGAACAACATTACCTGAAGGTGGACGGGGCTCCAAAACGGGTATCGGCGCCGAGCAGAGCGGGGAGTTCGGCGAGGGAACCGATCCTGTGCCGCCCCACCAGGGCCTCGACCGAGGCGTGCCCGCCGTGGCGGTCGATCCAGACGGAGAGCAGACCGGCGTCCGCGGCGCCCCGCCCGTCGATCTCCGGGTGATCGCCGACGTACGCCACCTCGTGCGGTGGCAGTTCCAGTGCCTCGCAGGCCGCGAGGAAGGCGCCGGCCTCGGGCTTGGAGACGCCCAGCTCGGCCGCGCACAGGATGACCTCGAAGCGGTCGTGCACCCCGAGGGCGCGCAGCTTGCGGTCCTGCACGGTGAGGCTGGAGTTGGAGAGGACCGCGTGGCGGTGACTGGCCGCGAGGGTGTCGAGGACGGGCAGGACGTCCGGGAAGAGGGCCCAGGCCGTCTCGTAGTGGGTCTTGTATCGCCGGAACCAGTCCTCGGCCTCGGCGTCGGTCAGCTCCTGGTCCAGGAAGTGCCGGACCCGGTCGAGCCGCTGTCCCTCGAAGGTGACTTCTCCGGCCGCGAACCGCGCCCAGTGGAACTCGGTGGCCACCCGCCAGCGTTCCAGGGCCGCCAGCAGGCTCTCGTGTCCGTCGAGCAGCCCCTCGGCGACCAAGTGCTCCCGCATGGCCGTGCGGTCCGCGCCGGTGTAGTCGAACAGGGTGTCGTCGACGTCCCAGACCACGGCCCGAATGCTCATGATCCGACAATAACGTGGGGCCCCGAAGCGCGTCAGCGCCCCGGGGCCCCACGTGGTCGACGGTCAGGCCGCCAGCTTCCCCAGCGCCGCGTCGATCCTGGCCAGGGTCTTCTCCTTGCCCAGGATCTCCAGGGACTCGAAGAGCGGCAGGCCGATCGTGCGGCCGGTGACGGCGACACGGACCGGGGCCTGGGCCTTGCCGAGCTTGAGGCCATGGGTCTCGCCGGCGGCCAGGACGGCCTCCTTGAGGGACTCCGCCGAGTTCCAGTCGGCCGACTCAAGCTTCTCTCGGGCCGTACGGAGGAGGGCGTCGGAGCCCTCCTTCATGGCCTTCGTCCAGGACGCCTCGTCCTCGACCGGCTCGGCCAGGAACAGGAAGTCGACGTTGTCCGTGATCTCCGACAACACCTTCAGACGGGTCTGCGCGTGCGGGGCGACGGCCTGCCACTTGGCCTCGTCGAAGTCCTCCGGCGCCCAGGGGGCGAAGGGGGCGCGCAGCCACGGGGCGCAGCGCTCGGTGAAGTCCTTCACGTCGAGCAGCCGGATGTGGTCGGCGTTGATCGCCTCGCACTTCTTCAGGTCGAAGCGCGCCGGGTTGGGGTTCACGTCCGCGATGTCGAAGGCCGCGACCATCTCGTCCATCGAGAAGACGTCCCTGTCGGCCGCGAGCGACCAGCCCAGCAGGGAAAGGTAGTTGAGCAGTCCCTCGGGCAGGAAGCCGCGCTCCCGGTAGAGGTTGAGCGAGGACTCCGGGTCGCGCTTGGAGAGCTTCTTGTTGCCCTCGCCCATCACGTACGGCAAGTGCCCGAAGGACGGCACCGACTTGGCGACGCCCAGCTCGATCAGCGCCTTGTAGAGGGCGATCTGACGGGGCGTCGAGGAGAGCAGGTCCTCGCCGCGCAGGACGTGGGTGATCTCCATCAGGGCGTCGTCGACCGGGTTGACGAGCGTGTACAGCGGGGCGCCGTTGGCTCGTACGATCCCGTAGTCCGGGACGTTCTCCGGGGTGAACGTCAGCTCGCCCCGGACCAGGTCGGTGAAGGTGATCGTCTCGTCGGGCATCCGGAAGCGGACGATCGGCACCCGGCCCTCGGCCTTGTAGGCCTCGACCTGCTCGGCGGTGAGGGCGCGGCAGTGGCCGTCGTAGCCGGACGGCTTGCCGGCGGCGCGGGCGGCGTCGCGGCGGGCGTCCAGCTCCGCGGTGGAGCAGTAGCAGTCGTAGGCGTGGCCGGCGTCCTGGAGCTTCTTCGCGACGTCCTTGTAGATGTCCATGCGCTGCGACTGGCGGTAGGGCGCGTGCGGGCCGCCGATCTCGGGGCCCTCGTCCCAGTCGAAGCCCAACCAGCGCATCGCGTCGAGGAGTTGGCCGTAGGACTCCTCGGAGTCGCGGGCCGCGTCGGTGTCCTCGATGCGGAAGACCAGCGTGCCCTGGTTGTGCTTGGCGAACGCCCAGTTGAACAGGGCGGTGCGGACCAGGCCCACGTGCGGGTTGCCGGTCGGCGAGGGGCAGAAACGGACTCGGACTGCTGGGGCGGATGCGCTAGCCACGCTTGACAACCTTGTTGGTGAGAGTGCCGATGCCTTCGATGGTGACGGCGACCTCGTCGCCGACGGTGAGCGGTCCGACGCCTGCCGGGGTGCCCGTGAGGATCACGTCGCCGGGGAGCAGCGTCATGGCCTCGGTGATGTTGACGATCAGGTCCTCGATCGAGTGGATCATCTCGCTGGTGCGGCCGAGCTGGCGCTGCTGTCCGTTGACCGTGAGCTGGATGGTGAGGTCGCTCGGATCGAGGTCCGTCTCCACCCAGGGGCCGAGCGGGCAGGAGGTGTCGAAGCCCTTGGCGCGGGCCCACTGCTTCTCGCGCTTCTGGACGTCGCGCGCGGTGATGTCGTTGGCGCAGGTGTAGCCGAGGATGACGTCCTTGACGCGCTCGCGCGGGACCTCGCGGCACATCCGGCCGATGACGACGGCCAGTTCGGCCTCGTGGTGGAGGTCCTCGGTGAAGGAGGGGTACTGGATGTCGTCGCCGGAGCCGATCACGGAGGTGGACGGCTTGAAGAAGGCGAAGGGGGCGTCCGGCACCTCGTTGCCCAGTTCGCGGGCGTGCTCGGCGTAGTTGCGGCCGTAGGCGACGACCTTGTTCGGGAGCACCGGCGGCAGCAGCCTGACCTTGCTCAGCGGGACCTTCGTGCCGGAGAGTTCGAAGTCCGCGAACGGGATGCCCTTGATGATGTCGAGGACGAGTTCGTCCGGCTTGTCGCCCTCGACCGCGCCGAAGGCGACGTTCCCGTCGATGGAGAATCTGGCGATGCGCACGGGATCCTGGCGCCCCTCACTGAGCTGGCTGGAGTCTGACGCTCCAGGCTAACGCGGTGCGGAGGCGCTGCTTCGCCGATTAAGCCCTCTCCGGCGGATCAGGTCGCGGCAGAGCACCGGCGCCGACTGGACGCGGGCGGGTGCGCGCTGCCCCCGCAGTGCTCCGGTGCGTGCTCCGGGGCCCGGCCAGAGACTCGGGAATCGCCGGGCGGAAGCCCGCGCTGTGGACGCACTCGGGCTTTCGCCCGGTGCAGCGGGCGGGGGCAGCCTCCACACCTCCGAGGCGGCGGGGGTAGCGTGCCGGACGCCGTGGGGCGGGCGGGACCCCTGCTCGCGCAATTACTCCGCGGCGGCGCCGACCGGGATCTCCATGAGGATCGTGCGGCGCGGGTTGGCGGTCTGGGCCGGCAGTTCGAGAGAGTGCTCCGGCTGCTCCGGCGTCTGCAGTTCGTCGGCGTCGGAGAGGTGCGCCAGCGTCGTGCGTCGCGGGTTGGCAATGTTGCGGAACATCATCGTCGTCTTCACTGTTGTAGTCGACCCTCGTCAGTTCGTGGGTGGGTGGTTGACAGATTGTGCCCTCATGTAAAGCGTCAGGCTAAACATCCAATTCCCGGCCGAACGCGTGAAGAGCCCGTGATCCCCATGTGAGTTTGCTCACCACCTCATGGGCATACCGACCAATTCGGACCCGCAACTCACCTCAACGAAACGGACATTGACCCCCTGAAGATGTCATTCCGCTCCCGATCATGGCGACTTGGGCACAACCCACGCCTCACGGGATGGTGGGGATTTGCCCGCTTTGGAGTGAATAGCTTTCTACGTCTCGTGACACTGTCCTCACGGGGTGTCACACAGGTCACAGCCTGGCCTACGGGCCTTGTTGGAGATCCGGCACTGTGCTGGAATTCCACGGACCGCCGCAGAATCAGCCCGGCGCGCAGGGGGCGCAACGCAGCGCCGAGGGCGGCGGAAGGGGGAGCAGCGCCGGTCACTCACGACCACACATGGGGTGCGCGTTCAGGGCGCTCCCCAAGACGCCGACACCGTCCTTCCGTTCGCGCGGGGGACGCCTGGTCCAGAGGTTGCGACGCTAGTGCAGGGACGTTTCAAGAGGGATGGCAGTGCTCCGGCGGAGCCGGAGCCGCATGGCGGGGCTGGCCCCAACACCGGCAGCTCCTCGCCCCAGCACGCCCAGAACCCGGGCCCGGCACCGTCAGGTGAAGGCGGGGCCCCCGGGCGCCCCGGTGTGTCCGCAGCCCCGACCCCCACGCCCCCGGTGAAGCCGCCGAGCGGCACCCCAGGACCCGGCTCGCGCGTCGCTCTGCGCAACTGGCGCATCTCCACGCGCCTGGTGTCGCTGCTCGCGCTCCCCGTGGTCGCGGCCACCTCGCTGGGCGCCCTGCGCATCAGCGACTCCATGACCGACATCCAGCAGCTCGACAACATGAAGCTGCTGACGGACATGACCAAGCAGGCCACCGAGCTGGCCACCGCGCTCCAGGAGGAGCGCGACCAGTCGGCCGGCCCCCTGTCGCACGGCGTCAAGGCCACCGACTACCAGATCAAGGGCTACGAGGAGAAGACCGACCGGGCCCGCGACAACTTCATCAACTCCTCGGAAGAGGTGGACAGCGCCAGCAGGAACGGAAACCTGCAGGGCGTCCGCGAGACCGTCGTCGGTCTCGCCACCGAGTTGGACAACCTCGACCGGATCCGCAAGACGGCGTACCAGTCG
This sequence comes from Streptomyces sp. NPDC050548, assembly GCF_044457385.1. Classification (NCBI taxonomy): domain Bacteria; kingdom Bacillati; phylum Actinomycetota; class Actinomycetes; order Kitasatosporales; family Streptomycetaceae; genus Streptomyces; species Streptomyces sp. NPDC050548. Next base: position 276,482 of record NZ_JBITGV010000004.1, on the reverse strand, counting down.
AAGGAGAACTCGACGCAGACGGTCGACGCCTACCACCGTCTGATCACCCAGCTGCTCGACCTCTCGCAGGACATGGCGGAGGCGACCAGCAACCCCGAGATGATCCAGCGCACGCGCGCCCTGGCCGCCTTCTCCTCGGCCAAGGAGTTCGCGTCCGTGCAGCGCGCCGTCATCGCGGCGGCCCTGCCGGCCAACAACACGACGACCGGCCAGCTCTCCGACAACGACCGGCTGTACGCCGACTCCGCGCTGGAGAGCGAGAAGTCGGACCTGGCGATCTTCCGCAACATCTACGGCGACCAGGGTGCCGAGGAGCTCATCCAGCCGATCGAGGACGGCAACGCCACGATCGACGCCGCGGACAAGTACGCGGAGCGCGCCCTCGCCAACACCAACGGCCTGGCCTCGCTGGACAAGCGGTCGTACAAGGACTGGATAGACGACAGCTCGACCAAGATCGAGCAGATGAAGAAGATCGAGCACACGCTCCTTGAGGACATGGAGCAGAAGGCCCGCGAGCTGCGCTCCGCCTCCGAGCGCGAGGCGATCATCTCCGGTGCGCTGATCCTGCTCGTGCTCGGTGTCTCCCTCGTCGGCGCCTTCGTCATCGCCCGGTCCATGATCCGCTCGCTGCGCCGGCTCCAGGAGACCGCCAACAAGGTCGCCCAGGACCGGCTGCCCGAGCTGGTCAAGCAGCTCTCCGAGTCCGACCCGCAGGACGTCGACACGTCCGTGGAGTCGGTCGGTGTGCACTCCCGTGACGAGATCGGCCAGGTGGCCGCGGCCTTCGACGACGTGCACCGCGAGGCGGTCCGCCTCGCCGCCGAGCAGGCCCTCCTGCGGGGCAACGTCAACGCGATGTTCACCAACCTCTCGCGCCGCTCCCAGGGCCTCATCCAGCGTCAGCTCTCGCTCATCTCCGAGCTGGAGTCCCGCGAGGCCGACCCGGACCAGCTGTCCTCGCTCTTCAAGCTCGACCACCTCGCGACCCGTATGCGCCGTAACGGTGAGAACCTTCTCGTTCTCGCCGGTGAAGAGCCCGGCCGCCGCTGGACCCGCCCGGTCCCGCTGGTCGACGTGCTCCGCGCCGCCGCCTCCGAGGTGGAGCAGTACGAGCGCATCGAGCTGTCCTCCGTGCCGACCACCGAAGTGGCCGGCCGCGTGGTCAACGACCTCGTGCACCTGCTCGCGGAGCTGCTGGAGAACGCGACCTCGTTCTCCTCGCCGCAGACCAAGGTCAAGGTCACCGGTCACGCGCTGCCCGACGGCCGCGTCCTGATCGAGATCCACGACACCGGTATCGGCCTCTCCCCCGAGGACCTCGCGGCGATCAACGAGCGGCTCGCCTCGCCGCCCACCGTGGACGTCTCGGTCTCCCGCCGCATGGGTCTGTTCGTGGTCGGCCGGCTGTCCCAGCGTCACGGCATCCGTATCCAGCTGCGTCCGTCCGACTCCGGTGGTACGACCGCGCTGGTCATGCTCCCGGTCGATGTCGCCCAGGGCGGCAAGAAGCCCGCTCCGGGCAAGCCCGGCCAGGCCTCTGTCGGTGCGGCGGCTGCCGCCGCCGGCGCCGGTGCGGCCCGCCGGGGCAACGGTCAGGGCGGCTCCGCCGTCGGCGCGGGCGCGCCGGGGAACGGCGGACTGCTCGGTGCCGGTGCCGCTCCGCGCGGCCAGGTCGGTTCCGGTCAGGGCCCGCGGGCCGCGCTGCCCGGTGCGGGCGGTGGACGTCCGGGTGGTCCCGGTGGCCCGGGTGCTCCCGGCGGTGCGCGTGGCCCTCAGGGTCCCTCGGCGCCGCAGGGCCGTCCGGCGGCCGGTTCCGGTGCCGGTCTCTTCGGCCAGGCGCCCGGTGCCCCGCAGGGGCTGCAGGCGGCCGGTACGGGTACCCCGCAGGGCTTCGGTGACGGACGTCAGGACGCCTTCGGCGGGACCCCTCCGCAGCAGCAGAACGGCGCGGTTCCGCCGCAGCGCGCGAACAACGAGCCCGAGCCGCCCCGTGGCGGTGGCCGGCGCCGTGGGCGTCAGCCGCAGCTGCCGCCGCGCGGTGGTGCGCGGGCCGAGCTGCCGGGCGGCAACAACCAGCGCCCCAGCTGGAGCGACGAGAACGCGCAGCCCCCGCTGGGCCGCGGCAACCTCGACGCCCCGCGCGGTCACGACGAGCGCGACGCCGAGCAGACCTCCCGGATGCCGCGCATCGACGACCGTCAGGGCCCCGGCACGCAGGAGATGCCGGCGATCCCGCGCCTCGACGCGCAGGACAGCAGGCAGTTCCCGCGCCCGGGCACCAGCGGACCGCAGGACACGGGTTCGTTCCCGCGTCCGGGCACGAGCGGACCGCAGGACACCGGCTCGTTCCCGCGCCCCGGTGCGGGCGGCCCGCAGGACACGGGTTCCTTCCCCCGGCCGAACGTCAACGGGTCCCAGAACACGGGCCAGTTCCCGCGTCCGGGCGCCAACGGGGCGCAGTCCAACGGCCAGTTCCCGCGGCAGGACTTCGAGCCCCCGCGTCCCGGTTCCAACTCGCAGCAGAACGGCGGCCAGTTCGTCCGCTCGGACGTCTTCGGCTCCCCGAACAGCCCGGCCAACAACCCGTCCAACCCGGCCAACACAGGACAGTTCGCCGTCCCGCAGGCCTACGACGGCAGCTCCACCGGCCAGTTCGCGACACCCGGTTTTGACAACGGGTCCGCCGGTCAGCACAATCTGCCGGGCCGTCAGAACCCCGGGAACACCGGGCAGTTCGACCGTCCGCAGGTCAACGGGAATCGCAACGGTGCCGACTTCGGCACCGCGCGTCCGCCCGCCCCGCAGCGTCCCACCCGCCAGGAGCCCGAGGCGTTGCCGCCTGCCACGGGTCCCGGTGACGGCAGGACGCCGCTGTACGACACGCTGGAGACCAACTGGTTCCACGGCCAGCAGGCGGAAGCGCAGAGCCAGAGCAACGGTTCCGCGCCCGCCCCGCAGCCGCAGGCACCGCAGGCTCCGGCGACACCCCCTCAGCGTCCCACGGGCGGTACCTGGCGCAGCTCGCCGAACGACGATCTCGTTCGGCAGGCGGAGCGCGTACGGCAACCGGCCGCGGGCGGCGTCACCACCTCCGGCCTGCCGCGCCGGGTGCCCAGGGCGAACCTCGTCCCGGGCACGGCTCAGCAGCAACAGCACCAAACCGGTCCGCAGGTCTCGCGTGCGCCTGACGACGTACGCGGCCGGCTGACCAATCTCCGTCGGGGCATCGCACAGGGCCGCCAGGCCGGTACGGGTACCGGCCAGACCGGCAGCTTCCCCAGCCCCACTCACCAGCAGGAGCGTTAGTTGAGCCAGATGAGCCAGGCGGCACAGAACCTCAACTGGTTGATAACCAACTTCGTGGACAACACCCCCGGTGTGTCCCACACCGTCGTCGTATCCGCCGACGGACTCCTTCTGGCCATGTCGGAAGGCTTCCCGCGCGACCGCGCCGATCAACTCGCGGCCGTGGCATCCGGGTTGACCTCGCTGACGGCCGGGGCCTCCCGGATCTTCGAGGGCGGCGACGTGGCGCAGACCGTCGTGGAGATGGAGCGAGGGTTCCTCTTCCTCATGTCCGTCTCGGACGGCTCGTCGCTGGCGGTGCTCGCGCATCCGGAATGCGACATCGGCCTCGTCGGCTACGAGATGGCACTGCTCGTCGACCGTGCAGGGGCGGTCCTCACGCCGGACCTGCGCGCCGAACTCCAGGGCAGTCTGCTTCACTGACCGGCCCCGGCACCACCCGTCTCACCAAATCACCGTCCGGCCGCCACAATCCCCCCACCGGCCCTGTCAGACGGCTAGCCCGACCGACTTGCTGTCCCGCCCGGAGGATTCATGACCCCGCCCACCGCCTCTCATGATCCGTACGCCGAGCCGTACGGGGACGAGGGCGACCAGCCGCTGGTACGTCCTTACGCGATGACCGGCGGCCGGACCCGGCCGCGCTATCAGCTCGCCATAGAGGCACTGATCAGCACCACGGCCGACCCGGCAGCGCTGATGGGACTGCTCCCTGAGCACCAGCGCATCTGCCACCTGTGCCGTGAGGTCAAGTCGGTCGCGGAGGTGTCGGCACTCCTCGCCATGCCCCTCGGTGTGGCGCGGATCCTCGTCGCGGACCTCGCCGAGGCCGGACTGGTGGCCATCCACCAGCCGGGCGGCGACGAGAACAACGGCGGCGCACCGGACGTGACGCTGCTCGAAAGGGTGCTCAGTGGACTTCGCAAGCTCTGACGGAGGGCGGGCGACCACCTCCGCGAAGATCGTGGTGGCGGGTGGCTTCGGCGTCGGCAAGACCACGTTCGTGGGTGCCGTCTCCGAGATCAACCCGCTGCGCACGGAGGCCGTCATGACGTCCGCCTCGGCGGGCATCGACGACCTCACCCACACCGGGGACAAGACCACCACCACGGTGGCCATGGACTTCGGCCGTATCACCCTGGACCAGGACCTGATCCTGTACCTCTTCGGTACGCCGGGTCAGGACCGCTTCTGGTTCATGTGGGACGACCTGGTGCGCGGCGCGATCGGCGCCGTGGTCCTGGTCGACACCCGCCGTCTCGCCGACTGCTTCCCCGCGGTCGACTACTTCGAGAACAGCGGGCTGCCTTTTGTCATAGCCCTCAACGGGTTCGACGGCCACCAGCCGTACAACCCGGAGGAGGTGCGCGAGGCCCTGCAGATCGGACCGGACGCGCCGATCATCACGACGGACGCCCGGCACCGTTCGGACGCCAAGAGTGCGCTGATCACGCTGGTCGAGCACGCACTGATGGCCCGACTCCGGTAGCTGTTGGCGGGCCTCGACATGCAGTTCTCAAGTCGGCAGCGCCATACGGCAGTTGTCGTAGACACCCCGGAGCCGGCTGTGGCCTTTGACACGGTCGGCCCCGGTGTTCATAACGTTTCGGCAGAGGAATCCGGTGGTACCGCAACGCGTCGCGGTCATCCGGTGCCACTGCGCTAGCAAAGCCCCGTCTTTTGGCGGGGCTCGCTCTTTATGACCGTTTTATCTGGGGCTTACATCACTCGGAATCCGCCGTTCCGACTGTTTGGAATCGCGCAGGCTGACGTGCTGGAATGCCTGAACTGCCCAATAGTCAACGACGTACTCATAGTCAGCGCTCGTTGACGGGCCTGAGACACTGCGGCACGAGGATAGGTGCCGACCGCCGGAAGGTTGTTGGTCGAGTGAGGCGAAGCAAGAACGGTCCCGAGCCGTCGGCCCGGGGCAACTTCACCCCGCCGCCGCGCGGAGCGGCGCCCGCCCCTGTGCCAGGCTCGGAGCCCTCGGCACCACCCCCTCCCAGCGGAGGCCGTTTGTCGCCCCGCAACTGGCGGGTGCCGACCCGGCTGAACGCGATCCTGCTCATACCCGTGGCCGTCGGCCTCGTGATGGGCGGCTTCCAGGTGAAGAACTCCATCGACACCTGGCAGAACGCCCAGGACGCGGAGAACACCGCGCGCCTGGTGCAGGCCGCGCTGACGTACAGCAACGCGATCCTCGTCGAGCGCGACGTGAGCGCCGAGCCGCTGCTGGAAGGCAAGGGCAAGAACGACAAGACGGTCGTCACCGCCCGCAAGGCGACGGACCAGGCCGCGGACGAGTTCGACAAGGCCGCCCTGAAGATGCCGGACCGGGCCAACCTGAAACGCCGCCTGGCCAACTTCAAGAAGGTGGAGCCGCAACTCACGCAGATCCGCGCGATCGCGTACACCTCCAAGGTGACGGGCGTGCAGACCGAAGAGTCCTACACCAGCGTCGAGCAGCCGCTCCTCTCGTTCACCAACGAACTCGGCCTCGGTACCGGCAACATCACCAGTTACGGCCGCTCGCTCTACGCCATCGCCCTGGCCAAGGGCGCGGTGTCCCTGGAGCGCTCCATCGGCGTCCACCTTTTGATCAAGCCGGGCACCAGCACCACGAGCCTGCAGCAGCAGCGCACGGCCCTCACCTCGTACGCCTACCTGGAGGGCATCGGCATCCAGGAGTACCAGTACGGCGGCACCGCCGAGGACGTGGCCACGCTGCAGGCGGCCGAGACGAAGCTCAAGTCCGACGCCACGGCGATGGTCAAGCAGGCGGCGGCCCAGAGCAAGGACTATGTACCGCCGCCGTCCGACGACCCGACCGACATGGTCAAGGCCATGTCGCAGCTGCAGACCACGGACCCGGCCGCGCGCCAGCTCCTCGCCTCCAAGGGCGTCAGCGTGACGAACTGGTGGGGCGCCACCACCCTGAAGTACGACGCCTACCGCAAGATCGAGTCCGACAAGGCCCAGACCGCGGTGAACGAGGCCTCGGACATCGCCGACAACGCCAAGCGTGACGCCATCATCACCGGTGCCGCCGTCGTCGTCGCCCTGCTCCTCGCCTTCATCCTCGCCGGCGCGGTCGCCCGCCAGATGAGCCGCGCGATGCGCCAGCTGCGCAACGCGGCCTTCGGCATCGCCGAGCAGCGCCTGCCGATGCTGGTCGACCAGCTCTCGCGCACCGACCCCGGCCGCGTCGACACCCGGGTCCAGCCGATCCCCATCACCACGACGGACGAGATCGGCGAAGTCGCCAGAGCCTTCGACCAGGTCCACCGCGAGGCCGTACGACTCGCCGCCGAGCAGGCCCTCCTGCGGGGCAACATCAACGCGATCTTCACCAACCTCTCGCGCCGCAACCAGTCCCTGATCGAGGGCCAGCTGACCCTCATCACCGACCTGGAGAACAACGAGGCCGACCCGGACCAGCTGGAGAACCTCTTCCGCCTGGACCACCTCGCGACCCGTATGCGCCGCAACGGCGAGAACCTCCTGGTCCTCGCCGGCGAGGAGCCGGGCCGCCGCTGGGACCAGCCGGTCCCGCTGGTCGACGTGCTGCGCGCCGCCTCCTCCGAGGTGGAGCAGTACGAGCGCATCGAGCTGTCGGGTGTCCCGGAGGCCGAGATCCACGGCCGCGCCGTGACCGACCTCGTGCACCTGCTGGCCGAGCTGCTGGAGAACGCGACGACGTTCTCCTCCCCGCAGACCAAGGTCCGCGTCACCGCGACCCGTCTCCCCGACGGCCGCGTGATGATCGAGATCCACGACAAGGGCATCGGCCTCACCGCCGAGGACTTCGCGGACATCAACCACAAGCTGGCCAACCCGCCGACCGTGGACGTAGCGATCTCCCAGCGCATGGGCCTGTTCGTGGTCGGCCGGCTGTCCGACCGGCACGGCATCCGCGTCCAGCTCCGCCCCTCGGGCGAGCAGGCAGGCACCACCTCGCTGGTCATGCTGCCGGACGCGATCACCCACGGTGGCGGTGGCGAACAGCAGCTCCAGCGCGACGAGTTCACCGTCTCGCAGATCATGCCGGAGCAGCCGCAGTACCAGGGCGAGGACTTCAACCGCGCCCCGCTCACGGCCGCCGAGCTCGGCTTCGACGACACCCGCTACCCCGAGGTGCCGGACGACATCCGCGAGCTCGACCCGGTGGGCCGCTCGCTGATGCGCGAGGAGCGCCGGGCGGCCCTGGAGTCCCAGAAGCCGGGCCAGGAGGCCCTGGAGCCGGGCGCCTACCCGGAGTTCACCGAGTTCGAGGAACCGCGGCAGCAGCCGTACGCCGAGAACGGCCAGCAGGCGTACCAGGAGCAGCCGACGGCGTACAACGGGCAGCCGACGTACGAGGAGCAGCAGCAGACGTCGTACGACGAGCCGCTTCAGCCCGCGTACGACGAGCAGTACTTCGCGCCGAACGGCAACGGGACGCAGAACGACACCTTCGCCGACTCCTTCGCGGCCAACGGCGGATACCCGGAGCCCGGGTATGCGGAGCCGGTGCAGGAGGAGCACGCGTCGGCGCACTCCGTGGCCCCGGAGACGTATCCGGGCTTCGAAGAGCCGTCCTATCAGGACGACTGGCCGCAGCAGGACGGTTACCGCAACGGCTACCCGGACCAGTACGCTCCGGAACCGGAACCTTCGCAGGCCGCTGACGTGAGTGAGCGGGATCACGTAGGCTTCGACCGTCCGGGACCGGCCCCCTCTGCTGTCCACGCGCTGACCGACGCCGGGCTGCCGCGCCGCGGTTCGGCCGCGAAAGGCACCAACGGTTCGCAGCCCGCGCGCCAGGAGTCGACGGCCTCCGCCCCGGAGAGCAGCACCAACATCTTCGGTACGGCGAACGGCACCGCGAACGGAAACGGCAGCGCCAACGGCGGCACCGGGACCGTGGACTGGCGCTCGGCGAACGACGAGCGGTGGCAGCAGGCCTCGGCGCTGAAGAAGCCGAAGGCCGGCGGGGTCACCTCCTCCGGCCTGCCGAGGCGGGTGCCCAAGGCCAACCTGGTCGAGGGCACCGCCGAGAGCACCCCTCAGGGCGGCCCCCAGGTCTCCCGCGCTCCCGAGGACATCCGGGGCAGGCTCAGCAACCTGCGCCGTGGCGTCCAGCGGGGTCGCAGCGCAGGCAGTGAAACGAACGGTCAGGGTTTCGGCTCTGACAGCACCTACAACCAGGAGCGTTAGTGTGAGCCCGATGAGCCAGGCGGCGCAGAACCTGAACTGGTTGATCACCAACTTCGTGGACAACACCCCCGGTGTGTCCCACACGGTGGTGGTCTCCGCCGACGGACTCCTTCTGGCGATGTCCGAAGGTTTCCCGCGTGACCGCGCCGACCAGCTGGCGGCCGTAGCGTCGGGTCTTACCTCCCTCACCGCCGGTGCCTCGCGCATCTTCGAGGGCGGCAGCGTGAACCAGACGGTTGTGGAGATGGAGCGGGGATTCCTCTTCATCATGTCCGTGTCCGACGGTTCCTCGCTCGCGGTTCTCGCACACCCCGAGGCGGACATCGGCCTCATTGGGTACGAGATGGCCCTTCTGGTGGACCGCGCGGGCACGGTCCTGACCCCTGACCTTCGAGCAGAGCTCCAGGGGAGCCTTCTCAACTAACCAGCGGACGGTGCGTTTTGGCGTCCCGAGGCCATAAGGTTTCGGGACGCGGCTCCACATTGATGGGTGCCCGGCACAGTCGGAGGAGGAGAAAGTGGCAACACCCCCAGGCGGTTCGTCTTCGGGCAACTGGTCGTACGGCCCCGGCCAGGGGCAGGACGACGGTTCCGGGAACCGGTACAACTTCCCCTCCTCGCCCTCCCCGCGTCACCCTCAGTACCCGCAGGGCCCCGGTCCGTCGCCGTACGACCAGCCGCCGGCGCCGCGCATCCAGCCCGTGCAGCCGCACCGACGCTCCCCCGAGGCCGCGCCCGCGGGTTCGTCGAGCAATCCCCTGGTGCGTCCGTACGCCATGACCGGCGGCCGGACCCGCCCCCGCTACCAGCTCGCCATCGAGGCGCTGGTGCACACCACCGCGCAGCCGCACCAGATGCAGGGCCAGTTGCCCGAGCATCAGCGGATCTGCAACCTCTGCCGGGAGATCAAGTCGGTGGCCGAGATCTCGGCCCTCCTGACGATCCCTCTCGGTGTGGCCAGGATCCTCGTCGCCGACTTGGCGGAGGCGGGCCTGGTCGCCATTCATCAGCCCGGCGGCGACGAGAACGCCGGCGGCCAGCCAGACGTGACACTGCTCGAAAGGGTGCTCAGTGGACTTCGCAAGCTCTAGCGGCGGTCCTTCCCGCTCCACCACCTCGGCGAAGATCGTGGTGGCGGGTGGCTTCGGCGTGGGCAAGACCACGTTCGTCGGGGCCGTCTCGGAGATCAACCCGCTGCGTACCGAGGCCGTCATGACGTCCGCTTCCGCGGGCATCGACGACCTCACCCACACCGGAGACAAGACGACCACCACGGTCGCCATGGACTTCGGACGCATCACCCTGGACCAGGACCTGATCCTGTACCTGTTCGGCACCCCCGGCCAGGACCGCTTCTGGTTCATGTGGGACGACCTGGTCCGAGGCGCGATCGGCGCGATCGTCCTGGTCGACACCCGCCGTCTCGCCGACTGCTTCCCCGCGGTCGACTACTTCGAGAACTCGGGCCTCCCCTTCGTCATCGCCCTCAACGGCTTCGACGGCCAGCAGCCGTACAACCCGGACGAGGTCCGCGAGGCCCTCCAGATCGGCCCCGACACCCCGATCATCACGACGGACGCCCGGCACCGCGCCGACGCGAAGTCGGCACTGATCACGCTGGTGGAGCACGCGCTGATGGCGCGGCTGCGGTAGGACCGACGCGACACGGCCCCTGTACCTCCGGAGGGAGGCGCGGGGGCCGTTTTCCGTTCACCAGAGCCCGACGGGGTCACGCCAGGCCGCTCTCCGCAGGATGTCCCGGATGCGACTCATCCCGAACTTGTCCTCGGCACTGGAGAGTTCGGCCACTTCCAGCAGAAGCGGCCGGATGTCGACCCGCGCCTCACGGGCCTCTTCGCACAGGCCGTTCAGGGTGACCATCTCGTCCCGGGTGTCGTCGCCGTGGTCCCTGGCGGACGCCGGCCTCGTCCAGCGGGTCCGGCCCGTCGCGCAGACGGGCCGGCCAGTCGGGGTCGGTGATGTCCACCGGCATGCAGAGGCCCCGGCCGCCCGGTGAAGGACGGTCGGGGCCCTGTGCGTGCTTCGGGGGCTCAGTGCCAGCTGTGCGGCGCCCGGAACCCACCCTCGCGCTCCAGTCGGCGCCAGCCGGCCTTGCGCAGGGGACGGTGGGTCTCAGTGGTCGGGGCTGCTGCCGCGCGGGCCAGGAGGATGGCCGTGATGGCGGCGACTTCCTCGGGCTCGGCGTGGCCCTTCTCGACACGAATGTCAGGCGTGGTCATAGGTCTCAGTCTCCGTGAGAGAGGTTTCCGCACGGGTAGCGCGGAGGGTCCGCTGGGTTACTGCGGGGGGTTGCCGTGCTTGCGCGAGGGCAGGTCCGCGTGCTTGGTGTGCAGCATCGCGAGCGACTGGATGAGGACCTCGCGGGTCTCGGCCGGGTCGATGACGTCGTCGACGAGTCCGCGCTCGGCCGCGTAGTACGGGTGCATCAGCTCGGACTTGTACTCCTTGACCATCCGCGTCCGCATGGCCTCGGGGTCTTCGGCGTCGGCGATCTGGCGGCGGAAGATGACGTTGGCGGCACCTTCGGCGCCCATCACGGCGATCTCGTTGGTGGGCCAGGCGTAAGTGAGGTCCGCACCGATGGACTGGCTGTCCATGACGATGTAGGCGCCTCCGTACGCCTTGCGCAGGATGAGCGAAATCCTCGGCACGGTGGCGTTGCAGTACGCGTAGAGCAGCTTCGCTCCGTGCCTGATGATTCCGCCGTGTTCCTGGTCGACGCCGGGAAGGAATCCCGGGACGTCCAGAAGCGTAACGATCGGAATGTTAAAAGCGTCACACATCTGGACAAAGCGCGCAGCTTTTTCGCTCGCCTCGATGTCCAGGACGCCCGCGAGGGTCTGCGGCTGGTTGGCGACGATGCCGACGACCTGGCCGTCGAGGCGGGCCAGCGCGCAGATGATGTTGCGGGCCCAGCGCTCGTGGATCTCCAGGTAGTCGCCGTCGTCGACGATCTCCTCGATGACCTTGGCCATGTCGTACGGCCGGTTGCCGTCGGCCGGGACCAGGTCGAGCAGGATGTCCGAGCGGCGGTCGGCGGCGTCGGAGGACTCGGCGCGGGGCGGGTTCTCGCGGTTGTTCTGCGGGAGCATCGACAGGAGGTAGCGCACCTCGGCGAGGCAGGTCTCCTCGTCGTCGTAGGCGAAGTGGCAGACACCGCTCGTCTCGGCGTGCACGTCGGCGCCGCCCAGGCCGTTCTGCGTGATCTCCTCGCCCGTCACCGCCTTCACCACGTCCGGACCCGTGATGAACATCTGGGACGTCTCACGGACCATGAACACGAAGTCCGTGAGAGCGGGCGAGTACGCCGCGCCGCCCGCGCACGGGCCGAGCATCACGCTGATCTGCGGGATGACCCCGGACGCCTTCGTGTTGCGCTGGAAGATGCCGCCGTAGCCGGCGAGCGCGCTGACGCCCTCCTGGATACGGGCACCGGCGCCGTCGTTCAACGACACCAGCGGAGCACCCGCCGCGATGGCCATGTCCATGATCTTGTGGATCTTCGTGGCGTGGGCCTCGCCCAGCGCGCCGCCGAAGATCCGGAAGTCGTGCGCGTAGACGAAGACCGTGCGGCCCTCGACCGTGCCCCAGCCGGTGATGACACCGTCGGTGTACGGCTTCTTGGCCTCCAGGCCGAAGCCGACGGCTCGGTGCCTGCGCAGCTGCTCGACCTCGCGGAAGGACCCGGGGTCGAGGAGCAGGTCGATGCGCTCCCGGCCGGTCAGCTTCCCCTTGGCGTGCTGCGCCTCGGTCGCCTTCTCGCTCGGGCCGGCCAGTGCCAGGGCACGGATCTCGTGCAGTTCGGCCACTCGCCCGCGCGCGTCCGTCGGCTCACCCGGCGCCTCATCCAAAACGGTCATGTACCGACCCTACGAAGCACACCAAGGATTGTGCGCCGTCGACTCTGCACAGTCTCCGGCCCGTTTTCCTGGTACCACCGAACAGAACCTCACGGGCATGCAGCCGTTCCGACTGCTCAGGGGGCGTGCCCGTTGTAGGAGTCACACAAAGGCGTCAGCTGAGAGCCACCTCACATTCACATGGGGAGGATGCCATCCCCAGAGTGATTCCCGGAGGGACCCCAGGCCCGATTCCCGCATTGCCGAGCCCGCCGCGAGAGCGTACTCGTAGTAGTTGGTGAAACACCCTGCGGATGATGTTGAAAATTGAATGGAATAGGTCTACGGTCCTTCGTGTTGGCATCGTTGAACATTCAACAGCTTCATCCCCGCACGACCCCCGTCCCCCTTAGGAGCACGTCATGGGCATCTTCGGCCGCAAGAGCGACGACACCGACACCACCTCGGCGCCCGCCGCCGTCAACCCCGACCTGGCCGCGCTGACCGGCGAGTACACCATCGACCCGTCGCACACCACGCTCGGTTTCGTCGCCCGCCACGCCATGGTCACGAACGTCAAGGGCAAGTTCCTCGACTTCACCGGCACGCTGAACCTCGACGGCTCGGACCCCGCCAAGTCCACCGCCTCCCTGGACGTCAAGATGGAGAGCATCGACACCGGCTCCCCGGACCGTGACGGTCACCTCAAGAGCGCGGACTTCTTCAAGACGGAGGAGTTCCCCACGATGACCTTCCGCTCCACCTCCGCCGAAGCCCTGGGCGGCGACGACTACCGCATCACCGGTGACCTGGAGATCCTCGGCACCACCAAGCCGCTCACCATCGACCTGGAGTTCAACGGCGCCGCGAAGGACCCGTTCGGCAACGAGCGCGTCGGCTTCGAGGGCAAGGCCGAGATCCTGCGCTCCGAGTGGGGCCTCACCTGGAACGCGGCGCTGGAGACCGGTGGCGTCCTCGTCTCCGACAAGATCAAGCTGAACTTCGACATCTCGGCGATCAAGAGCGCCTGAGGTTGAGCCACGCGGCCAGATCATCGATCTCGGCCTCCACGGCATCGGCGATGCTCCTGCTGAACTCCACGTCCTGATGGACGGCGTTCACCAGGAGCGCGCCTGCCTTGCGGTCGGCGGTGGCGTCGAGCTTCCCGACGAGCTGATCGCCGTAGAGAATCGGCAGCGCGAAGTAGCCCCAGCGGCGCTTCGCGGCCGGTTTGTACATCTCCAACTGGTAGTCGTAGCCGAAGAGTTCGGTGGTGCGCTGCCGGTCGTGGACGAGTCGGTCGAACGGTGAGAGCAGTGCGGCGCGGCCGGTGAACGGCCGCTCCAGGTACGCCGGATCGACCCTCCACTCCCCCTTCACCCCTTCTACGACGGCCGGTTCGCCGGCCTCGCCGACGACGGCGGGTTCGACCGGGAGCGCGGTGCCGATGGCGCGGGCGATGCCGAGTGCGCGGAGCCGCCGTTCGTTCCGGAGACGGCGGGCCTCGGCGACGGGGACGGCGGGTTCGTCCGGGTAGACGCGGGAGGCCAGGTCCCAGAGCCGTTCACGTCCCGCCCTGCCCGCGATCGCGACTTCCCCTCTGAGCACCATCAGCTCCAGGAGCTGGGTGACGTTGCGGTTGTGCGTCCAGCCGGACGACTGCCACGGCACCGCGCAGGTGTCGGGCAACTCCCTTGAGGTGAGCGGACCTTGGCCGCCCAGCCGGTCGAGGATGTCGCGCCTGCACGCGTCGTTGGCCGCGACCCACTCCCGGTAGTGCTTGGTCTCCTTCTCCCATACGGCCATGTCGGCGCGGTACAGCGCCAGGTCCTCGCTCGGGCGGATCATCGCGCGGAGTTCGAGGAGGGTGCGGTTCGTGAGCGCGGCGGCGAGGTCCTCCCGTGTGTACGACGAGCCGAGGCGGCTCCAGGCGACCAGGTCGGCGTTGGGTGCGATCGCGGCCGTGGGGTCGATCTGGAGCAGGGTCAACTGGCGTACCACTGTGTGGAGTTCGGTGGGGCGGTGGGCGTCGAGAAGTTGCGCCTGGACGGCGATGCGGCGGGCTTCGGTACGGGTCAGTTCACGCATGGCGCTGATGTGCTCCCGGGGTGTGGCCGAAGGTGCGGCGGAAGACGTCGATGAAGGCGCTGGCGGACGACCAGCCGCACCGGTGGGCGACGGCGGTGACCTGGGTGTCCTCGGCGAGCAGCACCAGGGCGCGGTACAGGCGGAGTTGAGTGCGCCACTGCGGGAAGCTCATGCCGAGATCGGACTTGAAGAGCCGGGAGAGCGTACGGTCGCTCGCGCCGACCTGTCTGCCGAGGGCGGCCAGGGTGCGGTCGTCGGCCGGGTTTTCGCGCAGGATCTCGCAGACTGCCCGCAGGAGAGGGGCGGTTGGGGTGGGCAGGTGCAGGGGCTGCTGGGGCGAGGCCTTCAACTGGTCGAGCAGCACGGCGCGGAGTCGCGCGCGTTCGGGGCTCTCGTCCTCCGGGGCCTGCGTGTAGGAGATGATCAACTCCCGTAGCAGCGGCCCGACTTCCAGGATCGTCGGCTGGTCGAGCCCCAGCGGGTTGTCGCTCGCGGGCAGGCCGACCGTCCGCAGTTCGAGTTCGCCGTGGGCCTGGTGGGCGTGGACGGTGCCGGCCGGTACCCAGATGGCGCGGGTGCCCGGTGCGATCCACGAGCCCGTACCGGTCGTCACGGCCAGCACGCCGCGCCCCGCGTAGACGATCTGGTGGTCGTCGTGGCGGTGGGCGTCGATGGCGGCGCCGGGGGCCAGCCACTGGGTGCGGGTCGGCGCCACCGGCTCATGGCGGATTTCTGTCATTGTCTGGCAGTTTATCGGAAGCGCGACAAACAGCCCGGCGCCGAGCATGGCGCCATGTCAAAGAAGAAAGCCATCACGCTGCTCGCTGTCGGCCATGCCTGCGTGGACATCTACCAGGGCGCGGTCGCCGCGCTCATCCCGTTCTTCGTCGCCGAGCGCGCCTACAGCTATGCCGCGGTGTCGGGCATCGTGCTCGCCGCGTCCCTGCTCTCCTCGGTGGCGCAGCCGGTGTTCGGTCTGCTGACCGACCGCTGGGCGATGCCGTGGATCCTGCCGCTGAGCACGGTCCTCGGCGGACTCGGCATCGCACTGAGCGGCTTGACCGGTTCCTACGCGCTCACCCTGGTGTTCGTGGCCGTGTCCGGTGTCGGGGTCGCCGCGTACCACCCCGAGTCCGCCCGTGTGGCGCGGCTCGTCAGCGGGGGCAGCCACAGCGCGATGGGCTGGTTCTCGGTCGGCGGCAACCTCGGCTTCGCCGCCGCGCCGCTCATGGTCGGCGGCGTCTTCGCCACCGGCGGCCTGCGCCTGTCACCGCTGCTCGTGCTCCCCGCCCTCGCGGGCAGCGCGCTGTGCCTGCCGGTGCTGCGCGCGCTGGGGAAGCGGGAGAGTGGCGCCGCCCACGGCGCGGTCCCGGTCGGCACCGACGACAAGGCGTCGTTCGTGCGGCTCTCGCTGTCCGTGGTGCTGCGGTCCATAGAGTTCATCGGTCTGAGCACGTTCATCTCGCTCTACGCCCAGCAGCGCATGGGAGGCGGTACGGCGGCCGGGATCGTGGCGCTGTTCGTCCTCTATCTCGGGGGCGCCCTGGGCTCCGTGGTGGGCGGCAACCTTGCCAACCGCTGGGACCGGGTGACGGTCGCCCGCTGGTCGTACGTGCTGACGATCCCCGCGATCGCGGGCACGGTGTTCGTCCCCGGGCCCGCGTTCTACGTCTTCGTGGCGCTGGCGTCCCTCGCGCTCTACGTCCCCTTCTCCCTCCATGTCACCCTCGGCCAGGACTACTTGCCCACCCGCGTCGGCACGGCCAGCGGTATCACGCTCGGCCTGACCGTGAGCATCGGGGGCATGGTCACTCCGCTGATCGGGGCGATCGCCGACGCGACGTCCCTGCGGACGGCGCTGACCCCGCTGATCGTGCTGCCGGTGTTGAGCTGGCTGCTGTTCCGGGGGCTGCCCGAACCGACCGCACCGGGCAACGGCCTCGGCCTCTCCCCGGCCGAGCCGGTCGGGCCTACTTCCCTGCCGTCCCGCGCTTCCCGCTGACGGACTCGCGATAGATGTCCCCATAGGTGCGCTGGTCCTTGATCAGGTCGTCGGCGAAGGCGGCGACGTCGGTGCCGATGAGTTCCAGGACTCCCTTGCCGTCCACGGCGCCCTCCTCGAAGAATTCGACGATTCCCGGGAGCAGGGTCAGGTCGGGCAGTTCGACCGGTCCGACCTTGAAGTAGTACTTCTGCATTTCGTTGTAGACGATCTGGTAGTCCGGCGGGAGCGCTTTGACCCGCGACATGTGTGCCCGCCAGTGCTTCTTGCCCTTGATGATGTCCTGAATGCTCACGTCAGCCTCCCAGCCGGGCCAATTTCCGGGCGACGTTCCGGTTCAACTGCTCGCGCCACCGGTCGCGATAGCTCCGGGTTCCTTCTCCGCCGGCCAGCGCCGCGCAGAAGCCCGCGATGTCGTCGCCCAGTACGTCGTGAACGCTCTGGCCGTCCGCCGCGGTCTCTTCGAGCAGGCCCAGGGCGCTGTCGAGGATCGGCATCAGGTTGCGGCCCGTGAAACCGGAGTACGGGGAGAGGTGGACCTTGATCTCCTCCCACGCCGCCCGGTGGTCGTCCGGCAATGCCTCGGCCCGGGCTTCGAAGCCCTTCCATTCCCGGGTGAGGTCGCTGCCGGTGATGGTCTGCCAGTAGTTCATCGCCCGCCCTCCTTCAGCTTGTTGATGCGCGCGGAGAGGTAGTCCCATTTCGCCCAGAACCGCGTGAGTTCTTCGCGTCCCGCTTCGTTGAGCGCGTAGAACTTGCGCGGCGGACCCACCCCCGACGGTCGCTTCGTCACCTCGACGAGCCCGTTCTTTTCGAGTCGCAGCAGGATCGTGTAGACCGTGCCCTCGATGACATCGGCGAAGCCGAGTTCATTCAGCCGGCGCGTGATGGCGTACCCGTAGGTCTCCTCGCCGCCGATGATTTCCAGCACGCAGCCCTCAAGGGTGCCTTTCAGCATCTCCGTCAGGTCGTCCATCGCCGGTCTCCGCTCCGCCCGTTCCCACTCTCGGTACTACGTAGTACCGAGTACCACTATACGGTATCACCGAGTAGCTGGGCCAGGGGCGGACCGCGAGCGGCGAGCAGCGAGCGGCGTCAGACCACCGCGAGGCGGTCCACCAGTAGCCGTGTCCTCCGCTCGGCGTACTCCGGCGGCAGCCGTCCCGCCCGGGTCAGGGTGGCCAGGCCGTGCAGGGCCGCCCAGAACAGCTCGGTGAACACCCCCGGGTGGACACCGTCCCCGGCGACCTCTCCGAGGTTTTCCAGCAGGGCGGCGAAGGCGTCCTTCAGCGGCTCCGGGGTGTCCTCCTGCGCGAAGGCCAGGCCGCCGTCGAGCTGGAACATGGCGTCGTACACCGCCGGGTTGCGTTCGGCGAAGTCGAGGTAGGCGCGGGCGAGGGCGGAGACCCGGGCGCGCGGGCCGTCCGCGGCGGAGGTCGCGGAGGTCGCGGCCCGCAGCTCCGCGGCCAGCTCGGTGGCGCCCTGGAGGGCTACGGCGCCGATGATCTCGCGCTTGCCGCGGAAGTGGCTGTAGAGGACGGGCTGGCTGTACTCGATGCGCTCGGCCAGCCGGCGGGTGGTGACCGCGTCCCAGCCCTGCTGCTCGGCGAGTTCGCGGGCCGTCGCCAAGATGAGGCGCTCGCGGCCCGCCCGTTCGCGCTCCTTGCGTTCCTGTACCGACATGATTCGATCCTAGCACCGCTAGACATCCGAGCGGCAGTAGTACTAGCGTTGCCTCATCAGCTAGCAACGCTAGAAAACAGGGAGAGTCGTGATGCTCACCGCGCTTGAGGTCTTCACCACCGTGGTCGTCGGCGTGATGGTCGGGGTGGAGTTCTCCGTCGCCTTCGTCATGAACCGGATCTTCAACGCCCTTCCCGAGGACAGCGGCCAGCTCGGCCGCGCCCACGGGGGCCGGATGCTCGGCGCCGTGATGCCGTTCTGGTACATCGGCTCGCTCGTCCTGAGCGCGGTCTGGGCCGTCGCCGGATGGCACCACTCCGGCGCCGGCCTCGTCGTCACCGCCGCCGCGCTGCTGATCGTGAGCGTGATCATGTCGCTCGTGCTGCTCGTCCCGATCAACAACCGGGGCAAGACGTGGACCCCCGAGAACCGGCCCGCCGACTGGAAGGAGCAGATGAACCGCTGGGACCGGTACCACTACGTCCGCGTCGCCATCATCATCGCCGCGTTCGCTCTGCTGGCCGCGGCCCTCACCTGAGCGCGAACTCGCACCACACCACCGTGCCCGGCGACCGCTCCCCCACGCCCCACTTGTCCGACAGCACGGCGACCAGCATCAGGCCCCGCCCCTCCTCCGCGTCCAACGACCGGTACGGGGTGCGGACCTTGCGGAGTTCGGTGGTGCCGCTGTCGTGGACCTCGATCCGGAGGACACCGTCGGGGTGCAGCGACAGGTGGAGGGCGAAGCCCCTGCCTGGCGGTACGCCGTGGAGGACCGCGTTGGTCGCCAACTCGCTTACGCAGAGCAGCGCGTCGTCCATCCGGTCCGTGACCGACCAGGACGTGAGCGACTCCCGGGTGAAGTCGCGGGCCAGGGCGACCGATCTGCGGTCCCGGCGGTAGAACGCCTCGCGGGTGTGGCTTTGTTGGAGTTGTTCATTCACGGGACCACTGTCACAGGGAGTCACTATCGTGGGTCAGTGAGTGAGGTCGTAGTTCTTTTTGCTACGACCCCACTACGACGTCTTCGGGTGTGCGCGGGGGAAAGGGACACGCATGCAATCGGCGAAGAGGCCTAAGAAGGTCGGCACTTGGGAAGCGGTCGGGGGGCTCGTCGCCCACTTTCGGAGGAAGGCGGGGTACACGCAGGAGCGGTTCGCCGAGATTGCGAATCTGCACGTCGACACGATCCGGTCGATCGAGCAGGGGCGGCTTGCGCTTCAGGACTATCGCGCGGTGGAGTTCGATGAACTGCTCGGTACGGGTGGGGCGTTGTTCGCGCTGGTGGACAAGTTGCCGGTGCGGGAGCGGATGCCGCTGTTCGCGCAGGGCCTCGTCGACAATGAGCAGGAGGCCATCAGCATCCTGTCGTACCAGAGTCTGGTGATTCCTGGTCTCCTTCAGACCAGGGACTACTGCCGCGCCGTCTTCGAGTACCGCTATCCGGCACTCGGGGACGAGACCGCGGAGCAGTGGGTGGACAACCGGATGCAGCGGCAGTTGATCTGGCAGCGCAAACGGCCGCCGGTCGGGCACTTCATCATCGAGGAGAGCGTCTTGCGGAGGCAGGTCGGCAGTGCGGAGGTTATGCGGACGCAGATTCAGCAACTGCTGGACTTCACCGAGCCGGTGAACATGAGCTTGCAGATCATGCCTATGGATCGGACTCCGCACGCCTGTCTCGACGGTCCGATGGTGCTGCTGGAAACGCCTGAGCACGATCGCCTGGTCTGGCTGGAGGTACAGCGGGCGAGCTTCCTCGTCGATGATCCCGACGAGGTCAGCGACTATCACCACAAGTATGGAATGCTGCGGTCTCAGGCTCTCACTCCTGCCGAGAGTGTGCGCCTCCTGGAGCAACTGCTAGGAGAGTAATGAACACCGCAGCACGGCAGTGGTTCAAGTCCAGCTACAGCGGCAGCGAAGGCGGCAATTGCCTTGAAGTCGCTTACGCCTGGCACAAGTCCAGCTACAGCGGCAGCGAGGGCGGCGACTGCATCGAGGTCGCTGCCCACCCCTCCGCCATTCACGTCCGGGACTCCAAGGTCGCCGCCGGGCCCATCCTCACCGTCGCCCCCGGCACTTGGACCGCCTTCCTCGACACTGTCACGCATCCCGCAGCCTGAACCACGCTCCCCCGGCCCCCAACAAGCCCACCGCGTACGCCGCCAGAACCCCAAGCCCGGGCCACGGAGCGATCGCCAGCGTGCCCAGATTCTTCGTCGCCTGGATGGACAGGCCCGCCGGCATCGGGGCCCAGCGTTGCAAACGGTGTTGCCAGGTTGGGGAGTTGACCATGTGGGACAGGATCGGGACGACGTAGAGGACGCCTAGCCCCGACGTGATCGCTCCTGCCGTGTCGCGGAGCAGGGTCGCCAGGGACAGGCCCATGAGCGTCACCAGGACCAGGATCAGGATCGAGCCCGTCGCCGGTCGGAGCAGGGCACCGTCCGGCGGGGTCTGGAGGATCAGGCGAGCCAGGCCCAGGGAGGACAGGATCCCCAGGGCTCCCGCCATCGCCGTCAGCAGTGACAGGGTCGCCGCCTTCGATGTCAGTACCCGCCATCTGCCCGGCATCGCGGTGAGCGTCGTACGGATCGTGCCCGTGCTGTACTCCGCGCCTATCGACAGCGCGCCCAGGACCAGGCATATGGCCTGGCTCAACTGGACGCCCGAGAGGGCCAGTTTGGTCGTGTCCGCGTCGCACGGGGCCGGGCAGATCCTGGTCGTGACCGACGAGGCCGCCGCCGCGCCGACCGCCGCCGTGAGGACGACCGTTGCGGTCAGGAGCCACCAAGTGCTGGGCAGGGTGCGGAGTTTGGTCCACTCGGCGTGCAGAGAACCCAGCCACCTCACGCGTCCCGCCTCCTTACCGTCCAGGCCGCCAGCAGGAGGGCCGCCAGCGTGTAGGCCGCCAGGACCGCCAGGCCGTTGTACGGAGAGAGGGGGTAACAGCCGCTCTCCGGGAGGCAGTTGTGCTGGACCTGGGGGTAGTACGTCTTGCCCTGCTGGATCGCGAAGGCCGCCGCCGGGGTCGCCCGCAGCAGCCACTGGGCGGCTGGGAGCGGGAAGGCGAAGGAGAGGATCTGCGGGAGGATCACCAGGACCACGACCGTCGCTATCGCGCCGGCGCTGTTGCGCAGCACCACTCCCAGGGACAGGGCCAGGACCGCCACCAGGGACAGGAGTGCCGCGCTGCCCACCACCGCCCGCAGGGACGGGTTCTCCAGGAGGGACAGGTCGGGGAACTCGGGGGGCTTGAAGCCGTTGGAGCGCAGGGTCTTCTGGGCCCAGGTGAAGCCGACTGCCGTTGCCAGCAGGCCTGTTGTGAAGGTGATCGCCGCGATGACTGTTGTCTTCGCGGCCAGCACCTTCAGTCGGGACGGGGTCGCCGTGAACGTCGTACGGATCAGGCCCCGTTTGTATTCGGTCGTCACGAAGAGCGTGCCCAGGGCGACCATGAAGAGGAGGCCGACGAAGACTCCCTGGAAGCCCATCTGGACCATGTCGGGGCTGTTCTCCTCGGGGGCGATGTCTCCGTGTCCGGTGAGTGTGTACGTGCCGGTCGCGGACACCGTCGTCGTGCCCGGTCGGCTGTTCGGGCCAGGACTGTTGGCGGGGACGCCGATGTCCGTGGCCGTCCAGCGGGTGGCGGTCGAGTTGCCCTGGAGGGTGAGGTGATCGAAGGTGCCGGTGGCCTCGCCGCCGCCCTGCACCTCGCTCGTGCCGCCGAAGGAGCGGTGGACGACCTGGTGAGCCGGGGCCGTGAGGAACAGGCCCACCTGGACCGTCTCCCCCAGCCCCCCAACCCGTACCTCCCCAAGCCGGGTCCAATTCTGACCGTCTACCGACGCATAGCCGGTTAGTTTCTCCCCCAGCCTTTTCAGGCGGAGCCACTGGGGGGCCTTCGCCAGGTCGCTGCTCGGGCCCGCCGTGTCGTGGGTGAAGTTCCACTGCATGCGGACGCCGTGCGCCGGGGTCGCCATCACCGCCGCGTACGGCGAACCCTGCTTCAGGCTCGACTTGACGATGATCCCGGCCTTGGCCCAGGGCTCAAGGTCCCTGCCGTCCGCGCTCTTCAGCCCGGTGACGCGAGCCGTCACGGTGCCGTCGCCCGTCAGCGGACGGTGGGTAAAGCGGAAGGCGTCGTTGACGACCTCGCCGCCCGGACCGACGGAGATCATGGGACCACCGCCGACACTGGAGCCACTCGCGCCCAACTGGCAGACCACGACCGTCACGACGGCGGCGATCGCCAGCACCAGCAGCCAGGCCCTGACCGTCCAGAACTTCGTCCACTCCGCACGCAGCAGGCGGCCGAAACCGGCCCGGGCGGGGTGCAGCGCCGAGCGGTACGGCGCGGGCGTCCTCGTCGGCGTCGTCATCGGGTCACCTCGTCCGGCTCGGCGGGCGTCGACGTGAACTCGACCGCGTCCCGGGTGAGTTCCATGTACGCCTCCTCCAACGAGGCCCGATGCGCGCCCACTTCGGCGAAGGGGACGCGAGACGCGGAGAGCAGCTCCACGATCCGCTCGGCGGGCAGGCCGGTGACGGTGAGCAGGTCACGGTCGACGACGGCCACCGTGCCGCCCTCCCGGGCGAGCAGTTCCATCGCTTCCGTACGACTGCTCGTGCGCAGCCGCACCCGGTCACCGGAGGCCGCCGCGAGAAGGTCGGCGACCGCCGTGTCGGCGATGAGACGACCGCGGCCGATGACCACCAAGTGGTCGGCGGTGTCCTCCAGTTCACTCATCAGATGGCTGGAGACGAGGATCGCCCGGCCCTCCGTGGCGAGGTGGCGGAGCAGGGTGCGGATCCACTGAATGCCCTCGGGATCCAGGCCGTTGACCGGTTCGTCGAGGAGCAGAACCGGCGGGTCGCCGAGCAACGCGGCTGCTATGCCGAGCCGTTGGCGCATGCCGAGGGAGTAGCCCCCCGCCCGCCTCCTTGCCGCCTGCTCCATCCCGACCTGTTCGAGGACCTCGTCCACACGGCGCATCGGCAGCCCGTGGGAGTGGGCCAGCCAGCGCAGGTGATCACGGCCCCGGCGGGCGGGGTGCAGCGCGGCGGCGTCCAGGAGCGCGCCGACCTCCAACAGCGGGGTACGCAGGGCGTGGTAGGGCCGCCCGCCGATCAGCGCCCGGCCCTCGTCGGGGGTGTCCAGGCCGAGCAGGGAGCGCATGGTGGTGGACTTGCCCGCTCCGTTGGGACCGACGAATCCGGTCACCGTGCCGGGCTCGACCCTGAAGGAGAGGCCGTCGACCGCGAGGGTCCGGCCGAACCGCTTCCGTAAGTCGCGGACTTCGATGCTTGCGTCGCTCATGGTGAGGGAGGCTAGGCGCGCACCCCACACGGTGTCGTCACGCCGGGGAGGTCCCTCACGAGGGGGACGCCGGGCAGGACCGGGGTCGGCACAATGGCTGGGTGGGCGTGGAGGATTCGTCGGGTGCGGAGGGTTCGGCACCACCGGAGAACGCCGTCGGCGTGAGCGCCGTCGCGGCGGAGGAACCTGGGCCGGTAACGGTTCGGGGACCGGGCGGGGACTCCACGCCGGTTCGCCACCTGGACCGAGACCCCGGGATGGTTGGGGACCCGGACCCCACGCCAGGTCGGCACCCAAGCCGGGGCCCCGGGGCGGTTCGAAGCCCGGACCGAGACCCCAAAACGGATCGGCACCCGGGCCAGGACTCCATGCCAGGTCCGGACCCGAGCCAGGAGTCCACGCCAGGCCGAGACCCCGGGACGGATCGGTACCCGAGCCAGGACCCCACGTCGGGTCGGCACCCTGGCCGAGGCGCCGGCACGGTCCGGGGACCGGGCCGGGAGCGGCTGGTCGGCGTGGGGCGGGCGGGGGTCGGCGCCGTCTCGCGCCGCGCGGTTCTCGTCGTCCCCGGCGGCCTGGCCGTTCTCGCGGTCTCCGAAGTCCTTCTGCGCGGCGGCGACTTGGCCGGCGGCTTCGCCGCCCTGCTGTTGCTCGCGCTCGCCACCACCGTCCCCCTCCCCTTCGTCCTCGGGACCGGGACCGGGCGGCTCGCCCGAGGTGGTGCGGCCGTCGCGATCAGCGCGGCCTGCGTGCTGTCCCTCGTGCCCTTCGGAATGCTCACCGTCGGCGGGGTAGTGGCCCAGCTCGTCTGCGTGTACGTGCTGGGGCGGGCCGGAGCCACCGCGCTCGGCGGCCTGTTCGTCCTCCCCTACGTCGTCATCGCGCTCGTCGGCCACGAGGACCCGACCCGGATCGTCGCCGTCCTCGTGGCGACCCTCGCCTCCGCCGCAGCGGCCACCGGCATCGCCCACCATGTGCGCAGCACCGCACTCGCCCACAGCGTCACGGAACAGGCCTTCGCGGACACCCTCCTCGAACACGCTGCCCGGGGTGAACGGGCGCGTATCGCACGGGAGTTGCACGATGTCGTCGCCCACCACATCTCGATGATCGCCGTCCAGGCGGAGACCGCCCGCCTCACCACCCCTGGACTCCCGGCCGAGGGCGCCACCCGCCTCCTCGCCATCGGCGACACCGCGCGCACCGCGCTGACCGAGATGCGGCGGCTGCTGGGCGTACTGCGGGAGGACGCGCACACCGGGGTCCAACGACGGCCCCAGCCCGGCCTGCGTCAACTCATGGAACTCGTCGACGAGTCACGGGACGCGGCCGGTTCCCGTACCCGGCTCATCGTCAGCGGGCCGGTCACCACGCTCGACCCCGGCATCGAGGTCACCGCGTACCGCATCGTGCAGGAGGCCCTCACCAATGCCCGCCGGCACGCGCCCGGCGCCGCCGTGGACGTGGAACTCCGTTACGGGAACGCGGACTTGACGGTGCGCGTCCGCGACAACGGCCCCGGGCAACCCGCCACCCATGACTCCGGCCACGGGCTGCTCGGCATGCGCGAGCGGGCCGCCACCGTGGGCGGCACCCTGCGCACCGGCTCCGCCCCCGGCGGCGGATTCCTCGTAGAGGCCCGCCTGCCCGTCAACGCGGACGACGACGAGGAGGCACCGGCGTGACCATCCGCATCGTCGTCGCCGACGACCACGAGCTCGTCCGGGTCGGATACGCCGGACTCCTCGCCACTCAGGCCGACTTCGCCGTCGTCGGCACGGCCCACGACGGCGCCGAGGCGGTACGCGTCTGCCGGGAACAGCTCCCCGACGTGGTCCTGATGGACGTACGCATGCCGGTCATGGACGGCATCGAGGCCACCGCCCGCCTCCAGGGCCCGGACGCCCCACGCGTGCTCGTACTGACCACCTTCGACCTCGACGAGCACGTCTACGACGCGCTGACGGCAGGGGCGAGCGGCTTCCTGCTCAAGGACGTGACGGCGGAGCGGCTCTTCGACGCGGTACGGGTCGTGGCGGCCGGTGAGGCGCTGCTCGCACCCGCGATCACCCGACGGCTCATCTCCGAGTTCGCACGTCAGCGCCCCCGAACCGCCCCTGTACGGACCGCACTTGACGCCCTCACCCCACGCGAGACCGACGTCCTGCGGCTGCTCGCGGAGGGCCTGTCCAACCCCGAACTCGCCCAGCGCCTGCACGTCGGCGAGGAGACCGTGAAGACCCACGTCAGCCGCATCCTGTCCAAACTGGGGCTACGGGACCGTACCCAGGCCGTGGTGATGGCCTACGAGACGAGGCTCGTCGTGCCGAGAACGGGCTGACGGCGGGCGCGCGGCACCGGCAGCAGCCACCACGCCGACACCACCGACAGCACCGCGCCGACCGCGATTCCTTCGAGCCGGGTGGGCAGCAGGTGCAGTGCGTCCTGGCCGAAGTAGCCGAGGAGGAGGGACAGGGCGCAGGTCATCCCGGCAGCCCAGTAGGCGTAGTTGAGAGGACGCAGCCACAACGCGACCGCGAGGACGGCGAACATCAGCGCCACGGAGGTGTCGCCGGTGACGCCGATCGCCGCGACGCCCGCGGCCAGCAGGGTGCCGATCGTGGCTCCGGCCAGCCGCTCAATTCCCTTGCGCAGTACGTCCGTTCGGCCACGGTTGCCGCTCGCGGCGACGTACGCGGTGAGGACCACCCACGGCCAGTGGTCGTCGAAGAACAGCCGACCCACGGCGAATGCGGCGGCGATACCGGCCGCCATCTGCAGCGCCATACGGGTGCTCGGGCGGGGGTGGAGACGGGAGCGGCGCGGCGGTTGCTCGGCGGCGGGTTCAGCACGCCAGGACTGGGGTGCGAACCGGTCCCCCAGCCCCTGCACCAGCCACACCCCACCGCACACCAGCGCACCGACCAGCGCCGACCAGCCCCAAGTGACCAGCCCGCTCTGCGCCTTGGACGGAAGCGCGGGGCCGGGCACGACGAGGAGGGCCACGAGTGGAAGGGCCAGCAGGGTGCCGATCTTCGTGGCGGTGGGGCCGTAGCGGCGGATCCAGATGGCCAGCGCCATGCCCGCCGTGTAGACGGCGGCGCCGAGCACGTAGTGGGAGGCGAGCAGCCGGCCCACGAAGATCGAGGCGCCGGCCGTGATCGGCAGCAGGACGAGCGCGGTGAGGCGGCGGCGGGTGTCGGCGGTGCGCTGGGAGCGGAACAGGGTGAGGGTCAGGGCGACCGCGAGGACCAGCACGTCGGTGTGCAGTCCCGCGGCACCCTCCAGCCAGAGGGCGACGCTCCAGCAGAGCAGCATGGCGGTCATCGTCAGAGCCGCTTCGTACGCGTTGCGTATTAGTTTGGCGGTCACTATCACTACGGTAGCGGGCATTACGAGCGCTGAATAGTAAGTTAGCGCGTACGATATCCGGCATGGATCATCTCTCCGAGGCCGTCCGGATCCGTCGCGGTGTCGTACGCCTGAACCGGCGGTTGCGACAGGAGCGCGGCGACGGCGGGCTCACCCCGAACCAGCTGATCGTGCTCGGGCATCTGCACCGGAACGGTTCGGCGACGCCGGGTGAGGTCGCGGTGGCCGAGCGGCAGCGGCCCCAGTCGCTCACGCGGGCCTTCGGCGAGCTGGAGGCGGAGGGGTTGATCTCGCGTGAACCGAGTGCGGTGGATCGGCGGCAGTCTGTTCTCACATTGACGGCGGCGGGGCGGCAGGCGTTGGACCGGGACATGGCTGAGCGGGATGTGTGGTTGGCGGGGGCGTTGGCGTCGTTGAGCGAGACGGAGCGAGGGGTGCTGGAACTGGCGGGGGCGATTATGGAGCGGCTAGCAGGTCGTTGATCGGGTGCGGGTCGGTGGGGGCTGGTCGCACCCGCGCGGCGGAGCCGCAAATGTCACAGCCCCGCGCCCCCTACAGGGTGGCCGTGCGCCTCAGAAACCCCCGCCGAAGTCCCCGCCTCCTCCTCCGTCTCCGCCCCCTCCGAAGTCCCCTCCCCCGAAGCCGCCGCCGAAGTCCCCGGGGTCGAAGTCCGCGCCGGACACATCGCCGCCGTCGTAGCCGCCACTGCCGAAGTCGCCGTAACCCGTGCCGTAGTCGGAGGCGTACGACGGCGTGGACATCATGCTGCCCAGCAGGGTGCCGACGAGCAGGCCGGGGAGGAGGCCGCCGCCGAAGTAGCCGCCCGCCCAGGGGCCGTAGGCCGGGCCCGCGTCCCAGTACGGGCGGCGGCCGTAGTCCGTGTCGACCTCGCGGATCATCGGGTCCCGGCCGTCCGCGAGCCGGGCCTGGTCGGCCGCGCAGACCGGGACCTCGCGGGGTGCGCCGCCGGCCGGGGTCCAGGTGGCGTCGGCGACCGAGGGGCCGTGGCGCGGGTCGAAGAAGCAGGGGGCGCGGCGCTCGGGCAACGGGCGCCCCTCACGGCGGGCGGCGAGCTGCGCGAGGGAGAAGCGGCCGTCCTCCAGCGCCTGGGTGACGGACCGGACGTCCTCGGGTTTCGTGGCCGCCGCCATGTACGACTTCGCCTGCTCGTACGCGTCGAGGGCACGCTCGTAGTCGGCGCGCATCGCGTCGTCGGCGCCCGGTTCCGCCGGGTGGAATTCGAGCCGGTCCAGTTCCTCGCCGAACGCCGTGATGTCCTCGTCGACCACCACCCGCAGCTTGTCGAGGGCGGCCCGCTGCTCCTCCAGCCTGCGGCGGCGGGAACGCCGTACGAGGGTGTACGCCCCCGCGCCACCGGCCACCAGGACCCCGCCCGCGACGATCAGCGCGGTACCGGAGACTCCCCCGCCGCTGTCCGAGGAACCGCCCCAGGACGCGGGCGCCGAGCCGCCCATGTTGGCGATGGCCCGGTCGGTGAAGTCGTCGAGCTGGGTCTTCGCGTCCTCGCCCTGCACGCTGGCGACCAGGTTCTTCACGGCCGCGTTCGACAGGACCGAGGAGTCCGCGCGGGCGTCGAAACGGTCGCCGAGGCGGATCGCGTAGAGGCCGGTGATGCCGGTGGCGGTGCGCAGGTCCGTGAAGAGGTTCGCCGTCGGGTAGCCGGCCGGGAGAACCACGACGAAGACCGGCTTGTCGGCCTTCTTGATGCGCTGCGCGAGCGCGTCGGCGGACGGCAGTCCGGAAGCCGCCGGGTCGACGTAGACCGGGCCCTCGCGCAGGGCCTGGCCGATCGCCGACACGCCGGTCGCCGCGACGGCCGGGGACGCCATGGTCAGCGCGGCGAGCAGCAGGGCCACGAGCAGCCCCGGGAGGCTTCGGCCCCAAGCGACAGCCTTCATAATCCGACGCTAGCCGAAGCGCCCTGAAGGGGCGCGGGGAACTGCGCGACCGGCCACGACGACGCCGCAGCCGACCGAACAGCCCCCGCCCCCTCCAGCAACGGGCTACGCCGCCCCGTACGCCTCCTCCAGCTTCTTCACCGCCGCCGCGTACTTCCCGGTCAACAACAGATGGTCCGCGTCGGCGAACGGCTTCGACACCGCCGCCGTGATGTTCTGCCCCACCTTCTGCTGGACGATCAGCCGCGCCTGCGTGACGAGCGCCTTGCCCGTCGCAGCCGACCGGGCCTTCGCCGCCGAGGCCTCCAGCGCCTTCAGCGTGGACGCGCCACCCGTCGGCGCCTTCGACACGGTCGTCAGACCCCAGCCGTACGGGAACTGCGGATCGTACGTCGTGTCGCCGACGTTGATCGGCAGCTGGGCCTCCGACTTCGGCCAGGTGACCGGGAGTTGACCGGTGAAGGAGCGCTTGCCGTAGAGGACGTCGGCCACGCCGTCGCCCTCCGTGCCGGGCAGCCAGGAGGCGACCACGGCGTCGATCTTCGGGAGCCGGTCGCCGATCAGCTGCGGGCGCCCGGAGACGATCAGCACCGCGCACTTCATCGCCGCGCACACCTTGTCCACGGCTGCCTGGTCGGCGGGGGTCAACGTCAGGTCGTTGCCGTTGCCGACGTCTCCGATGCCCTCGGCGTACGGGGTCTCGCCGACCACGACCACACCGACGTCGTAGCCGCTGGTCGGGGCGGAGGCGTCCTTGGAGTACGTGACGTCACCGCCGGCGTTCTTCATGCCCTGGAGGATCGTCGTGCCGGTGGTGTTGGTGCCGGACGAGCCCTGCCAGGTGATGGTCCAGCCGCCGGTCTGGTTGCCGAGGTCGTCGGCGTTGGAACCGGCGACGTAGACCTTCTGCGACTTCTTCAGCGGCAGGACGCCGTTCGCGTTCTTCAGCAGCACCTGCGACTCGGCCGCCGCCTGCCGCGCCACCGCGCGGTGCGAAGTCGAGCCGATCTGCGCCGCGTTGCTCGTGTCGGCGTACGGCTTCTCGAAGAGGCCGAGCTTGAACTTCTGGGTGAGGATGCGCGATACGGCGTCGTCGACGCGCTTCTCGGTGACGGCGCCGGCCTTCACCTGGGCGATCAGGGTCGAGGTGAAGTCCTTGTAGCTGTACGGGACCATCATCATGTCGACGCCCGCGTTGACCGAGGTGCTGACGTGGGACGCGTAGTCGCCGGGGAGCTGGTCGATGGCGTTCCAGTCGCTGATGACGAAGCCGTCGAAGCCCATCCGGTTCTTGAGGACGCCGTTGATCATGTCGGCGCGGGCGTGCATCTTCACCGGGCCGAGGCCGTCGCCGACGATGTCGAGCGAGGAGTAGGACGGCATGACCGTGCCGATGCCCCGGTCGACGGCCGTCTGGTACGGCGCGAGGTGGATGGCTTCCAGCTGCTGCCGGGTGACGGTGGTGACGCCCTGGTCGATGGTGTAGGTGCCGGTGGTGGAGGAGCCGTAGGCCGTGCCGCCGTCGCCGACGAAGTGCTTGGCGGTGGCGAGGACCTTGTCGTCGTCCTTCAACTGCTTGCCGTTCGCGGCGCCTTGGAGACCCTGGATCATCGTCTCCATGGACTGCACGAGCGCCGGGTCCTCGCCGAAGGACTCGTAGGAGCGGCCCCAGCGTTCGTCACGGGTGACGCAGAGGCAGGGCGCGAAGTCCCACGGGACACCGGTCGAGCGGACCTCACTGGCCGTCACCGACCCTGTTTTCTGGGCGAGTTGGGGGTCGCGGGTGGCACCGATGCCGATGTTGTGCGGCATGATCGTGGCGCCGGCCAGGTTGTTGTGGCCGTGGACGGCGTCGACGCCGTAGATCAGCGGGATCTGGAACCGCGTTGCCTGCGCCCGGAGTTGGTACGAGTCGATCATCTTGGCCCAGGCCGCCGCCGTGTTGGGCGTCGGGGTCGAGCCGCCGCCGGAGAGCAGCGAGCCGAGGTCGTAGGTGGCGATGTCGCCGCCTGTCCCGATGCCGCCGCGCTCGGCCTGGGTCATCTGCCCGGCCTTCTCCTCCAGCGACATGCGCTTCACCAGGTCGGCGACGCGCTTCTTGATCGGCAACTTGCTGTCCAGGTACGGCAGTCCGTGCGCGTCGATGACGATCTGGGGCGTCTCGGTCGGGGCCTTGGCGCCGGTGACCGTGAGCTTCAGCGGGATCGTCTCGGCGTTCTCCGCGGACTTGTCCTTGAGGGTGCGGACCGTGACGGTCTGCGTGGTGCCGGACGCGGTGCCCGCCGGGAAGGTGAGGGTGCCGGAGACCGGGGTGTAGTCCTTGCCGGAGGTGGCGGTGCCGCCGTCGGAGGTGTAGGCGACGGTCACCGGGTCGTCGATCGGCGCGGAGCCGGTGGTGGCGACGGTGACCTTGACCGTGGCCGTACCGCCCTCCTTGACCGGGTAGACGGCCGAGTCGGTGGTGACGTTCGCGCGCAGCGACTGGTCGGCCTTGCCGTACAACTCGACGTCGTCCATGGCGAATTGGCTGTGGATGCCGACGGGGAGGGTGACCGCGTAGCCCCACATCTGGGTGAGGCCCAGGACGTGGTCGATGCCGCCGACGGGCTGGTAGTCCGTGCGGTAGACGAAGTTGGTGAACGGGATCTCGATCTGCTTCCAGCCGGTGAAGTCGTCCGTGAAGGACGTCGTCCACAGCTCGGAGGCCTCGCCGTTGGCGCCGCCGTCCTTGATCTCGAAGTTGCTCGACTTGCCCGTGTTCTGGCCGTCCCACCAGAAACGGATGCCCTGATGGGCGGACCAGTCGTGGGCGGGCTCGGTCGCGGCGAAGTCGTGGGTGAAGCCGCCGTAGCCGCTGATGTCGTAGGTGCCGCTGAGTACCTTCTCGCCCTCGGGGGCGTCGGGTCTCGCGGTCAGGGCCAGCTGGGGCGGGTCGTCGTTGTCGCTGCCCCAGGTGAAGATGCCCTCGGCGGGCTGACTCGCGAAGGGCACCTCGCCCTCGAAGCGGTCGACGGGGGTGGGGGCGGGGTCGGCGGCGGCCGCCGCCTGGGACACGGCGGCCGGTGACAGCAGCGCGGCGCACAGGGCGGTGGAAACGAGCAGGGCGGTTCTTGGCATGGACCTTCCCTCGGCTCTGGAGCTCTGGTTCACTCTGGGATCGCACAGTTCACTCATGACTTAGATCACGCCGTGAGTTAACTAACGGCCCGCAGACCCGTCAAGACGTCTCGTCAGGAAGGGCTAACGCATCCATGTCCAGGAGAACCCCCCGCACGGCCCGGCTGCTGCTCGCCGGACTGCTCTCCGTGGCCGGCTTCACCGCGGCCGTACCACCCGCGCACGCGGCCGGTGAACAGGTCACGGCCTGGCTCACCACCACCGACGACGCCGCCGGACGCCATGTCACGCGCGGCCTCCAGGCCCAGACGCCGTTCGCCTTCTCCTCCGGGACGGGCGGCAGCGGCGAGAACATCACCGTCGACGAGAACACCCGCTACCAGACCTTCACCGGCGGCGGCGCGTCCTTCACGGACACCGCGGCCTGGCTGATGAACAGCAGCGGCGCGCTGTCGACGGCGACCCGCAACGCGACCATGACCAAGCTGTTCTCGCCGACGGACGGGATCGGGCTGTCGTTCCTGCGCAACCCGATGGGCGCCTCGGACCTGGCGCGGTACGGGTACACGTACGACGACGTGGCCTCCGGCGCGACCGACCCGAACCTCACGTCGTTCTCGATCGCGCACGACCTGGCCGATGTCGTGCCGCTCACCAAGCAGGCGTTGAGTCTCAACCCCTCCCTGACTGTCATGGCCTCGCCATGGACGGCCCCGGCCTGGATGAAGGACAGCGGCTCGCTCAACGGCGGCTGGCTGAAGTCCGAGGACTACGGCGCCTACGCCAACTACTTCGTCAAGTACCTCCAGGCGTACAAGGACCAGGGCGTCCCGGTCTCGTACGTGACCGTCCAGAACGAACCGACCTGCTGTTCCGGCTACCCGTCGATGAGCTGGAACGCGTCCGGGCTCGCCTACTTCACCAAGAGCGAGCTGCTCCCGAAGCTCAACGCGTCCGGCCTGACGACGAAGGTGCTGGCGCACGACTGGAACTGGGACGTGTACGACTCGTACGCGGCCTCGACGGTGGACGACGCGGCCGTCCGCTCCAACCCCAACTTCGGCGGGATCGCCTGGCACGGCTACAGCGACATCAGCGGGGTCACCAAGCAGACCACCGTCCACAACCAGTACCCCACCCTCGACGCCTTCGGCACCGAGCACTCCGGCGGCACCTGGATCGCCAACCAGCAGCGCGAGGACATGAACAACATCATCGACTACACCCGCAACTGGGCGAAGTCGGTCACCAAGTGGTCCCTTGCCGTGGACCAGAACATGGGCCCGCACAACGGAGGTTGCGGCACCTGCACAGGTCTCATCACCGTGCACAACGGTGACGGCGCGAGCGGGACCGTCGACTACACGGTCGAGTACTACACGATGGGCCAGCTGACGAAGTTCGTCCGGCCGGGCGCGCAGCGGATCGCTTCGACGGCGTCCACGAACGTGCCGAACGTGGCGTGGCGCAACCCGGACGGCTCGAAGGCGCTGATCGCCTACAACGACGCGTCCACCGCGAAGACCGTCACCATCAACTGGGGCGGCCAGCACGCGACTTACTCCCTCCCTGGCAAGACGTCCGCGACCTTCACCTGGACGGGGACGCAGTCCGGCGGGGGCGCCCAGACGGGTGCGTTCGTGGGCCTGGCGAGCAAGTGCCTTGATGTGGCCGGTGCTTCGACCACCAACGGCACGGCCGTCCAGCTCTACGACTGCAACGGCTCGGCCGCGCAGCAGTGGACCGTGGGCACCGACGGCACGGTGCGCTCGCTCGGCAAGTGCCTCGACGTGACGTCGGCTTCGACGGCCGACGGGGCGAAGGTGCAGTTGTACGACTGCAATGGAACCGCTGCGCAACAGTGGTCGTACAACTCCTCCACCGGTGATGTCGTGAATACGGCGGCCGACAAGTGCCTTGATGTGACGGGCAATTCATCGACGAACGGGACGCGGGCACAGATCTGGACATGCACGGGGGCCGCCAACCAGAAGTGGCATCTGCAGTAGGCAGGGCGGGTCGTGTCCCGCCCTCGACGGGGGGCGGGACATGAAACGTGTCGTAGTGGCGGTTGTGGGTGTGACGGCCGGGGTGGGATTACTCAGCGCGTGCAGTCCGGCGCGACTGCCACTGGCCGCGGCCTGGCTGGGCACGGACGGACAGCCGGTCGCGCTGGTGAAGCCGTGCGGTCACGACCGCGCGGGGGACATCGACCTCGGCAGTTGGACCGAGGAGGAATCCGTCGACGGGGCGAGCGAGACACCGGAGAGCCCGGACTCGGACAGCCCGGACTCGGACACCGGTTGGCGGACACCGCTCATAGGGCCCCCGGTGGAGCCCTTCGGCACGACGACGTTCCCACTCTTCGAGCCGCCCCGCTCGTGGCGGACCGAGGCCACCGGGCCTCAGAAACTGGCGCCCGGGCGCACCTACTCCCTGACGTTCAAGGTGTTCCACGGCGGCGGCGTCCAGTACACCGGCGACCTCTACTTCACCGCGAAGGACCTCACGTCGCTGCACTCCGGCCAGGTCTGGGCCGACGACCGTGCGATGAGCCGGGACGACTTCGACGACCTCGTGGCGGACAAGTGCTGACCCGGGCGCGGGCCCGGCGGAGGGCGGCGGCGGTCGTGGGTGTGGTGGCGGGGGGTCTGCTGCTCAGTGGATGCGCGGCCGTCGATCTGCCGCTGGCCGGGGTGCGGCTCGGGGCGGACGGGGTGCCGCACGCGCTGATCCGGCCGTGCGGGGACGACAGTTATGAGTCGCCGTCGCTCGACGGGTGGGCCAGGGGGATCGACGACGGGCCGGTCACCACGGGGTGGGACGTGCGGAAGGAGAAGCTGACCGGGGACGCCGAGTTCCCGCTCTTCTCGCCGCCGGCCGCCTGGAAGGCCCGGCATCGCGGTGCGCAGCAACTCCAGCCGAAATACCACTACTCGATGACCTTCGGGCACTACATCACCGGCGACTCCTACAACGGCATCGTCGACTTCACGACCGAGCAGATCACCGCCCTCAAGCCCGGCCAGGTCTGGGCCGACGACAAGGCCATGAGCCTCGGCGAGTTCGAGAAACTCGCCGAGAACTCCTGCTGAGGACCGGCTACTTGGCGGGCTCGACGCCGGCGCGGAGGAGGCCGTAGGTGTACGCGTCCTCCAACGCCTGCCAGGACGCGGCGATGACGTTCTCCGCGACGCCCACCGTCGACCACTCGCCCGAGCCGTCGGACGTGGAGATCAGGACGCGGGTCGTGGAGGACGTGCCGTGGACGCCTTCCAGGATGCGGACCTTGTAGTCGACGAGGTCGAGCTTGGCGAGCTGGGGGTAGATCTTCTCCAGGGCGACCCGGAGGGCGCGGTCCAGGGCGTTGACCGGGCCGTTGCCCTCGGCGGTGGCGACGATGCGCTCGCCCTTGGCGTAGAGCTTGACCGTGGCCTCGTTGGCGTGGCTGCCGTCGGGGCGGTCCTCGACGATCGCGCGCCAGGACTCGACCTGGAAGTAGGAGCGGGCCTTGCCCTCCGCCTCGGCGCGCAGGAGGAGTTCGAAGGAGGCGTCGGCCGCCTCGTAGGTGTAGCCCTTGAGTTCGCGTTCCTTGACGCGGTCCACGACCCGGCCGACCAGTTCGCGGTCGCCGCTGATGTCGACGCCGAGTTCCTTGCCCTTGAGCTCGATGGAGGCGCGGCCGGCCATGTCGGAGACCAGCATCCGCATGGTGTTGCCGACCTGCTCGGGGTCGATGTGCTGGTACAGGTCCGGGTCGACCTTGATCGCGGAGGCGTGCAGGCCGGCCTTGTGGGCGAAGGCCGATACGCCGACGTAGGGCTGGTGCGTGGAGGGGGTGAGGTTCACGACCTCGGCGATCGCGTGCGAGATGCGGGTCATCTCGCGGAGCTTGCCGTCGGGGAGGACCTTCTTGCCGTACTTCAGCTCCAGGGCGGCGACCACGGGGAAGAGGTTGGCGTTGCCGACGCGCTCGCCGTAGCCGTTGGCCGTGCACTGGACGTGGGTCGCGCCCGCGTCGACGGCGGCCAGGGTGTTGGCGACCGCGCAGCCGGTGTCGTCCTGGGTGTGGATGCCGAGCCGGGCGCCGGTGTCGGCGAGGACGGTGGCGACGACCGCCTGGACCTGTGCCGGGAGCATCCCGCCGTTGGTGTCGCAGAGGATCACGACGGACGCGCCGGCCTCGGCGGCGGACCGTACGACGGCCTTGGCGTACTCGGGGTTGGCGCGGTAGCCGTCGAAGAAGTGCTCGCAGTCGACGAAGACGCGGCGGCCCTGGGCGACCAGGTGGGACACGGTGTCGCGGACCATCTCCAGGTTCTCGTCGAGGGTCGTGCGCAGGGCCAGTTCGACATGCCGGTCGTGGGACTTGGCGACCAGGGTGATCACATCGGCGCCGGAGTCCAGGAGCGCCTTGACCTGCGGGTCCTCGGCGGCCTTGGCGCCGGCGCGGCGGGTGGCGCCGAACGCGACGAGCTGCGCGTGCTTGAAGTCGATCTCCTGCTGGGCGCGGGCGAAGAACTCGGTGTCCCTCGGGTTGGCGCCCGGCCAGCCGCCCTCGATGAAACCGACGCCGAAGTCGTCCAGGTGCCGGGCGATGGCCAGCTTGTCCGCGACGGTGAGGTTGATGCCCTCCCGCTGCGCGCCGTCACGCAGGGTCGTGTCGAAGACGTGGAACGCATCGTCGAGTGCGCTGGTTTCCGTCATGGTGTCTGGCTCCTGAGGATCTGAATCTCGGTCTGTACCGGAATGACCGGCTCCACCGTCCCTCAATGATCCCTCGCACTGCTTTCCCGGCTGAAGATGGGCCAGAAAAGCGAAAAACCCCTCGCGGGTGCGAGAGGTCTGCGCGCGGGTCGAGTGACGACGGTGATCGCCCGTACCTGGTCGTACGAGGCGGTCACTGCGGACCGGCGCGCCTGCTGCCAATAATCGTGGCGAACGAGAACACGGAGGCAGTCTGGCACAGACCGCCCCCGCGCTCACCGTCCGTCTCATGATGCGAACAGTGTGCTGTTCAGCCCAGGTGCCGTACGAACACGTCGACCGTGCCGTTGGTGTCGTCCGCCACCAGGTCGTCGGCGTACGACTGGAAGGACACCGCCAGTCCGTCGGGCCGCACGGACGGGCTCGTGGACGAGCCGTCGCCCGGGGCTCCCTGCGCGTTCACGCTGACGAGCCGGGCTGTGCCGTCCGACAGGTCCGCGAGCCAGACCTGGCGCGGTCCCGACGGATCGGCCAGGCGCCCCGCCTCGTAGGCGACCTTGAGCCCGTCCGCGCTGAGCGAGGCACCGTAGGTGAAGGCGCCTCCGCCCTGGCCCTTGATCAGCCGGGTACGGCCCGTGTCCAGATTCCGGACGAAGACGTTGGCGCTGCCGTTGGTGTCGCCGCGGGTGAGGTTCGAGGCGTAGGAGTCGAAGGCCACCGTGCGGCCGTCGGCGCTGATGGACGGGCCGGTGGACTCGCGGTTCGCGTCTCCCCCGTCGCACGCGACGGACGCCTTCTCCAGGGTCCCGGTGTCCATGTCGCGGACGTAGATGTCGCTGTCGTTGGCCGGTCCGCCCGGGTGCGGGATCGCGTACTGGTAGGCGATGTAGCGGCCGTCGGCGCTGATCGAGGGACGGCCCGCCGCGCGCGAGCTGTCCTCGGAGATCTGGCTGACCGGTGTGATCGAGCCGTCGTAGACGCGGTAGCGGTAGATGCGGGACTGCTCCACGTGGTCGGGCGTGGAGGGCAGCGTGGCCACGAACGCGACCCACTGGCAGTCGAAGCTGATCGCCGGATCGCCCATCGACGTGAACGGCACGCCCGCATAGCTGCGCGGGAGCGGACTGATCTTGCCGACGCTGCGATTGCGCAGGTAGATCAGCCCGTCGTGGTCCTCGCGCGGAGGCGACGTCAGGTTGGCGGCCTGGGAGGTGAAGGCGATGAAACGGCCGGCCGCGCAGCCCGACGGTTCGTAGGAGGGGCCGTCGCCCATGGTATTGGGCTGTGCCGCACTGCTGACCACATGGGTTCCGGCCGCGTCGCGGTAGTACACGTCGGACTGCCCGTTGGTGTCACCGCTCCAGGCGGCCCCGTTCGAGGTGAACGCGACTCCGCTGTCCGTCGCGGCCGCGCCGAACGAGGCCTCGGCCAGTTGCCCGTCGCCCAGCGCGACGCTCGCGCGCTCGGTGTACGGCACCTCGGGTGCGGCGCTCGCCGTCGTCGTGCCCGCCAGCGTCACCGCGGCGGTGACGAGGGCGGTGGCCAACGCGGCCCGTGCTCTGATGTCCATGATCTGTTTCCCCCCGTTGATGATGGTCTGTTCGTTCACTGCCGGTGGATGAACACGTCCGGGACCCCGTTGGTGTCGCGCGGGACGAGGTTCGTGGCCGTCGAGGAGAACGCTGCGGTCCCGCCGTCCGCGTCGAGGGCGACGGTGTCCGAGGGTCCGTCCGCGGCACCGGTCACCCGCTGGATCGCGCCGGTGCGCAGGTCCTTGACGAAGATGTCGGCGACGCCGTCGGTGTCGCCGGGGACGAGGTTCGCGGCCCTCGAACTGAACGCCGCGTAGCGGCCGTTGGCGCTCAGACTGACGCTCTGGCTCGCACCGTCGGCCTGGGTGCCGTCGGCCGCGGTGCTGAGGCGGACGGTGGTCTGCTTGGTCCGGTCGAAGAGGAACACGTCGGTCGTCTTGTTGGTGTCGCCGGAGACGAGGCTGTCGACGTTGGAGGAGAAGGCGACCAGGCGGGCGTTCGCGCTCATGGACGGTCCGAAGGAGCCGCTCTTGTAGACGAAGCGGGTGGGGATGCTGACCTGCTCGGTGGTTCCCCTGGCCCGGTCGCGCACATACACGTTCGTGCCGTGGGTCCAGTCGTGCGCCGGGTCCAACCGCGCCGCCGTCACGAACGCCACATAGCGGCCGTCGGTGCCGAACGTGGCCTGGAAGGAGTCGCTGTCGCCCTCGGTACCGTCGGTGTTGAATTGGACCAGTTCGTTCCGGCCGGTCCTGCGGTCGTGGACGATCACGTCGTCCCGGCCGTTGGTGTCACCGGGCGCGGCGTCCTCGGCGGCGGTGCTGTAGGCGACGTAGCGGCCGTTCCCGCTGATGCTGGGCTCGTAGTTGAGTTCGTAGCGCGGCGGGATCGCCGCATGGCCCGTGCTGATGCGCTCGATGCGACGGGTCTTCAGATCGCGGAGGTAGATGTCACTGGCACCGTTGCGGTCCCCCTTCGTGAGCGCGGCCTTCGTGGCGAAAACGATGTAGCGGCCGTCCGCACTCAGCGCGGGATCGCTCGCCGGGCCCTCGGCGACGCGCTGGGTACGACCGGTGCGCAGATCGCGGAGGAAGACGTCGGCGACGCCGTTGCGGTCGCCGGTGACGAGGTTGGTCGCGGCCGAGGTGAACGCCACATAGCGGCCGTTCGCGCTGATCGCGGGTGCGCTGGAGGCGCCGTCGGCCTGGGTGTGGTGCGTGCCGGTGCTGATCCGCTCGACGCGGGGTGCGTGCGGTGCGGCGGTAGCGGTCACCGCGGTGCAGGCGAGCACGACGCCGGCGGCCAGGCCGACTGTGATGCGTGCGGACATGAACATGGTTCCCCCCGAAACCTTGTCTTCCCCCTGGCCCTTGCGCCGAGGGCTCCCTTTGAGGCAAACGCACCACGCGCTACAGGGTCAATCGGCCGTATTGCGTACAACCGGGGCGGAAGGTCACGCGTCCGCGAGAAGCCCTTCCTCCACGAACTCCCTTACATGGCCGAGAACTTGTGCCCGGTCCGTGCCGCGCAGGCCGATCGCCACGTGGATGGAGAAGCCGTCGAGGAGGGCACGGAGGCGGGCCGCGAAGCGGTCGGGGTCGACGCGGCGGAACTCGCCGCGCGAGACGCCCTCCGCGATCAGGGCGACGAGGTCGCGGTGCCAGACGCCCTCGATGGCGGCCTGCCGGTCACGTGCCACAGCATCGGCGGCAGCGCTCTGCGAGCGGTTCCAGACCTCAAGCCAGAGCGTCCAGTGCGGGTCGCGGTGGCCGTCGGGGACGTACAGGTCGACGTAGGCGTCCAGGCGTCGGCGCGCGGAGGCCGTGCGGGTGAGG
This sequence comes from Streptomyces sp. NPDC050548, assembly GCF_044457385.1. Classification (NCBI taxonomy): domain Bacteria; kingdom Bacillati; phylum Actinomycetota; class Actinomycetes; order Kitasatosporales; family Streptomycetaceae; genus Streptomyces; species Streptomyces sp. NPDC050548. The sequence continues at coordinate 236,536 of NZ_JBITGV010000004.1, read as the reverse complement.
AGCCGTCCGCGCTCCGCGCCGAGCCTGCCCTCGCTCCACTCCAGGGTCTGGAGGAGCAGTTCGTCCTTGGAGTGGAAGTAGTAGAGGAGATGGCCGCTGCTCATGCCGACCTCGCGGCCGAGCGCCGCCATGGTGAGCTGTTCCAGACCGCGTTCGGCGATCATCCGCATGGCTGCGGCGAGGACCTCCTCGCGCGGCGGCGCGTTCTTCCGCGCACCGGCCATCGCCCGACTCCCTAAACCCTCGGCTGCTGTTGCGTGACGCAGTGGATACCGCCACCGCCCGCGAAGATCGTACGGGCGTCCACCGGCGTCACCGTCCGCTCGGGGAAGAGGCCCCGGAGGATCCCGGCCGCGACCTCGTCGTGCGGGTCGTCGAAGGCGCAGAGCACGACCCCGCCGTTGCAGAGGTAGTGGTTGATGTAGGAGTAGTCGACCCAGTCGCCGTCCTCGTCCTTGAGGACGGTCGGCGCCGGGACCTCCACGACCTCCAGCGGGCGGCCCTTCGCGTCGGTCTCGGCCCGCAGGAGCGCCAGGTACTCCTGGGAGCGGGCGTGGTCCGGGTGGGCAGGGTCGCGCTGGCTGTGGACCAGTACGGTGCCGGGCCGGGCGAAGGCCGCGACGATGTCGACGTGGCCCTGGGTGCCGTAGACGCCGTAGTCGCCGGTGAGGCCGTGCGGGAGCCAGATGGCCTTTGTGGTGCCGAGCCTGGCGTGGATCTCCGCCTCGACCTGCTCGCGCGTCCAGCCGGGGTTGCGGCCGGCGCCGAGCTGGACGGTCTCGGTGAGCAGGACCGTGCCCTCGCCGTCGACGTGGATCGCGCCGCCCTCGTTGACCAGCGTGCTGCTGAGCACCGGGACTCCGGTCAGGTCGGCGACATGGCGGGCGATCTTGGAGTCGTGCTCCCAGCGGGCCCAGTCCTGGGCTCCCCAGCCGTTGAACGTCCAGTCCACGGCGGCCAGTTGAGAGCCGTCGGTGACGAATGTCGGGCCGATGTCCCGCATCCAGGCGTCGTCGAGGTCGCGCTCGACCAGGTCGACGTCCGGGCCGAGCAGCTCGCGCGCCCCCTCGCCCTGGCCGGGCCCGTGCACCATCGTCACCGGTTCGAAGCGGCGCACGGCGCGGGCCACGGACGCCCACGCGGCACGCGCCTCCGCCAGTTCCTCGGCGGTGGCGAAGGTGGGGTTGGGTCCGGGCCAGGCCATCCAGGTCCGCTCGTGCGGGGCCCACTCGGGGGGCATGCGATAGGTCATGAGGAACTCCGGGGGGGCCTAGAGGAAGTAGAGGCGGTTGAGGGCGACGGACTCGGCCGGTTCGGAGCGGATCGGCTCGCCGTCCAGGGTGACCAGGCCGGTGCGCTGGTCGACGTCGACCACTCCGGTACGGGAGTTGAGGCGCAAGTCGGCGGGGCCGATGCCGCGCGTACCGCGAACTGCCACGCGGCGGCGGCGAGTCGGCATGGAGTCCCCGCCCTGGTCCAGGGCCGCCTGTGCGACGAACGCCACGGAGATGTCGGCGGGCGTGCTGCCGTGCGCGCCGAACTGCGGTCCCAGGACGAGGGGTTCGCAGGTGTCGGTCGCCGCGTTGGGGTCGCCGACCACGCCGTACGCCGGGAATCCGGACTTCAGCACCAGCTGCGGTTTCGCGCCGAAGTACTCGGGCCGCCACAGCACGATGTCGGCGAGCTTGCCGGCCTCCAGCGACCCCACCTCGTGCGAAAGTCCGTGCGCGATCGCGGGGTTGATGGTCAGCTTGGCGATGTAGCGCAGGACGCGTTCGTTGTCGTCGTCACAGGACGGTGCGCCGAACTCCGCCTTCATCTTCCCGGCCATCGCGAACGTACGGCGGACCGTCTCCCCCGCCCTGCCCATGCCCTGCGCGTCGGACGAGGTGATGCCGATCGCGCCCAGGTCGTGCAGCACGTCCTCGGCGCCCATCGTCCCGGCGCGGATGCGGTCGCGGGCCATCGCCGCGTCGCCGGGCAGGTCGGTCTTCAGGTCGTGGACGGAGACGATCATGCCGTAGTGCTCGGCTACCGCGTCCCGGCCGAAGGGGAGGGTGGGGTTGGTGGAGGAGCCGATGACGTTCGGAACTCCCGCCATTTTCAACACATTCGGCACGTGTCCGCCGCCGCAGCCCTCGATGTGGAAGGCGTGGATGGTGCGCCCTTCGAGCACGCGCAGGGTGTCCTCGACGGACAGACATTCGTTCAACCCGTCGCTGTGCAGGGCGACTTGGACGTCGTACTCCTCGGCGACCCGCAACGCGGTGTCCAGCGCGCGGGTGTGGGCGCCCATGTCCTCGTGCACCTTGAAGCCGGACGCGCCGCCCTCGGCCAGCGCCTCCACCAGCGGGGCCGCGTCGGACGACGAACCCCGGCCCAGGAAGCCGATGTTGACCGGCCAGGCGTCGAAGGCGTTGAAGGCGTGGCGCAGTGCCCAGGGCGAGTTGACCCCGACGCCCCACACCGGGCCGAACTCCTGCCCGATGATCGTGGTGACCCCGGAGGCGAGGGAGGCCTCCATGATGCGCGGCGACAGCAGGTGCACATGGGCGTCGACGGCACCGGCGGTGGCGATGAGCCCCTCGCCGGAGACGATGGACGTACCGGTGCCGACGACGACATCGACCCCGTCGAGGGTGTCGGGGTTGCCGGCCCGCCCGATCGAGCAGATGCGCCCTTCCCTGATCCCGATGGACACCTTCCGGACACCCTGCGCGGCGTCGATCACGACGACATTGCTGACGACCACATCGCAGGTCTCGCGGACGGCGGCGGCCTTGAGGTGAAGTCCGTCGCGGGCCGTCTTGCCGAAGCCGGCGAGAAACTCGTCGCCGTAGCGCTGCGAGTCGGACTCGACGCGGATCGTCAGGCCCGAGTCGCCGAGGCGGAGGCGGTCGCCGGCGCGGGGGCCATGGGTGGCGGCGTACTCGTACGGGTTCACAGCTCAACTCCCAGGTAGCCGCAGGCAGTTGCCCGGCGCAGGGCTTCTTCCTTCGCGCCCGGCGCGTCCAGCGGGCCGTCGACGAGGCCGGCGAAGCCGATCGCGATGCGCTCGCCGCCGATCGGCAGCAGACCGACCTCGGCGCTCTCGCCGGGGCCGAAGCGGACGGAGGATCCGGCGGGGACGGCGAGCCGCATGCCGTAGGCCTCGGCGCGCGGGAAGTCGAGGCGCGGGTTGGCCTCGAAGAAGTGGAAGTGGGAGGTCACGGAGACGGGGACGGTCGCGGTGTTGGTGACGGTGAGCCGGACGACCGCCTCGGGCTCGGCGTGCGCGGGGCCGGGGAGGAGCGCGCCCGGGGCGTGGTCCGCGAGCGCTCCGCCGCCGATGGGGTCGGAGACGATCGCGAGCCGGGAGCCGTCGTCGAAGACCGCCTCGACGTGGACCTCGGTGACGACGTCGGCGACGCCCGGCAGGACGTCGTCGGGCCCCAGGACCGACCGGGCGCGCTCGATCGCGAGAGCGAGCCTGACGCCGTCCCGGGCCGCCTCGCACACCGTGTCCGCGATGAGCGCGGTGGCCTCCGGCACGTTGAGCCGCAGCCCGCGCGCCTTGCGGGCGCGGGCCAGCTCGGCGGCACCGAAGAGCAGCAGGCGGTCGCGTTCGGTGGGGGTGAGCCGCATGAGGATCCGTCCCTTCATTTAGAGCAGCACTCTAAACTCGGGTCACGGAAAAAGGAAACAAGTCCGTTTGAAGTGGTGCGATGCCTTCGGTGTCAGCTTGTGCGGTGCTCTAGATGTCCGAGCCCGGCAGCGGCTCGCCCGCGCCGAAAGCCGGTTCTAGGACCTCAGCAGTCCCAAGCCCGCAAGGCTGGCCAGTGCAATCCCCATGCTGGCCGCGAACACGGTGGCGGCCATCGGCAGGATGTCCACGAACCGGCTGCCCGGACTCCGGTTGATGATCACGGCGGTCAGCGCGATCACGAGCGAAATCAGGAAGGCCAGGGCCAGCGAGAGCCCAGCTACCGCGGCCGACGGTTGGGATGATGCGGCGCCCATTCACCCCACCTCCAGCCCCGGCAGGAACTCGCTCGCCCCGAACGCCGGCCTCAGGTCCGTGAACCACGTCGCGGTCTCGTCGTAGGCCGCGAAGAACGGGCGGTCGACCAGGGACGGGTCGCGGGCCTGGATCAGGTGGAGGACGAAGACCTTCTCGCCGGCCACCTCCGCGATGCCGTCGACGCAGACCTTGCCCGGCATCGCGGACATGACCGGGCCGCGGACCGTGCGGGCGAGGCCGGAGACACGGGCGTAGGCGTCGCGGAAGATCTGGTGGCCGCGGGCCAGCGGGACGCCGAAGTAGCCCTGGGGGCCGGTGTCGCGCTCGACGAACTGGTAGTACGGCACCGCGCCGAGCGTGGTCGTCTCGTCCCACAGTTCGGCCCAGGCCTCGGCGCTGTCGTTGATGCCGGCCACCAGCGGCCCCTGGCAGCGGATCACGGCGCCCGTGCCCCGCACCCGGCGCATCGCCTCCCGTACGACCGGCGGGCGCAGTTCCTGGGGGTGGGTGAAGTGGGCCATCAGCGCCAGGTGACGGCCGCTCGCCACCACCCTCTCGAAGAGGCGGAGCAGGTCGTCGGCGTCGCGGTCGGTCGTGAAGCGGTACGGCCAGAACGCCAGGGACTTGGTGCCGATGCGGATCGAGCGGATCGTGTCGATGTCGAGGAGGGGGTCGACGTAACGGCGAAGGACCTCCGTGCTCATGACCAAGGGGTCGCCGCCGGTGATCAGCGTGCTGGTGACCTCGGGGTGGGCGCGGAGGTACGCGGACGTGGTCGCGATGTCGTCGGTGGCGATGCGGAGTTCGGACTCGCCGACGAACTGCGGCCAGCGGAAGCAGTACGTGCAGTAGGCGTGGCAGGTCTGGCCCTGGCGCGGGAAGACCAGCACGGTTTCCGGGTACTTGTGCTGGAGTCCCTCCAGCCGCTCGCCCTCGTGCACGGGCACGTTGGCGTCGAGCTGGCCCGAGGGGTGCGGGTTCAGCTTCATCCTGATCTCGTGGGCCGTGCGCAGGACTTCGGCCTTCGGCGCCTCCTGGGAGAGGAGGTCGGCCATCTGCTTGAGGTCGGGCTCGGGCAACATCCCGGCCTGTGGGAACGTCAGCCGGAAGATCGGGTCGTCCGGCACCGCCGACCAGTCGATCAGCTCGTCGACGACGTAACTGTTCGTACGGAAGGGCAGCACCGAGGAGACGGCCCGCAGGGCGAGCCGTTCGGTGGCCGGCAGGGACACGCGTTTCAGCAGGCCGTCCAGGTCGCGGGGTGTGAAGGCGCGAAATCGGGTGCTCGTGTGTGGTGGAGCGAGGTGGAGCGCTGAACTCATTGGTGCAGGGCCTCTATTCCGTGACCAGGACCGCCGGCCGCAGTTCGACGAATGCGGTCGCCGACGCATCGTACTTCTCCGCGAAGTGCTGTCTCAGCAGCTCATGCAGGTCGCTCTCGTCGTCCACGACGATCAGTTCGTGGGCCCCCGGCACGGTCAAGTTCTCGCTGTACGCGGAGAGTTGGTCGAGGCGATGGCGTGCCATGTAGGAGACGAGGTCGTGCCCGGCGACATACGGGCTGTCGTCGACGTAGACGAAGCGGCAGGTGAACTCCCGGCGGCCGTCGGTCGCGTCGACCAGGGTCACCGGCAGATGGGTGAACCGTTCCATCGGCTTGCTCTGCTGCCACAGTTCGTCGAAGCGCTGCTCCACGAAGGCGCCGAGCGGGGAGCGGACGGCGACTTCGAGTTGGACGCCCTCGCCGGAGAGGCGGCCGACGGTGAGGAAGGAGACCAGGGAGCGTTCGTCCCAGCGGTAGAGGGTCACGCCCGGCGAGGTCGAGCAGAGCCGGACTTCGAGGAACTGGCGTGAGGTGTCGTCGAGTCGGCGCGCGAAGTGGCCGAGCGTGCGCAGGTTGCGCATGATGTCGCGGCGGATGTCGGCGCTCTGCTCGCCGAGTTCGCGCCCGCGCAGGATCACGGCGAGGGAGTCGGGGTCCAGCAGCAGGATCTGCACCCGGGCGCCGTGCGCGGTGGCGGACTTGATGCCGCGGAAGAGGCGTTCGGAGTACTGGGGGCCGAACAGGTTGGAGAAGGTGTCCAGCACCTTCACGTTCGACGTCGAGCCGTAGACCTGGGCACTGAACCACTCGTAGTCGAGCCGGGTGTGCTCGCGGACCCGGCCCTCCTGGGCACGGGAGATCAGCGGGCCGATCACGAAGACGGTGATGACGACGCCGACGATGTCGGTGCCAAGGTTGAGGGCGAGGTTCTCGCCGTAGTTGTCCATGCGCGTGGCGAACCACAGCAACAGGCCGGCGCAGGCGGCGAGCAGGAGGAGCACGGTGAGGCTCTGCGGGCGGCGCGGGGTGCGCAGGGCACGGAACAGCCAGCGCGGCCTCGCCAGCGGCGACCGTCCGTTCACCCGTACCCCCTCCCCCGTGGATTCAGGAGATACCCGTACGGGGGAGGCGTTACGCGTCGAACGAAGTACCGGAGTCCGGCGGGAGGCCGGGCTCAGCCCAGCTTGTGCATCCAGCCGTGCCTGTCCTCCACGGCCCCCCGCTGGATACCCAGCAGCGCCTCGCGCAGGCGCAGGGTCACCGGGCCCGGGGTGCCGTCGCCGTGGGTCCAGGCGGACTCCTTGGTCTTGGCGTGGCCGATGGGGGTCACGACCGCCGCGGTACCGCAGGCGAAGACCTCGGTGAGGGCGCCGGACGCGGCGTCCTCGCGCCACTGCTGGAGGGTGACCACGCCTTCCTCGGCGGTGTAGCCGAGGTCGCGGGCGACCTGGAGGAGGGAGTCGCGGGTGATGCCCTCCAGGATCGAACCGGTCAGGGCGGGGGTGACGATGCGGTCGCCGTACACGAAGGCGATGTTCATGCTGCCGGACTCCTCGACCTTGGTGCGGGTCACCGCGTCGAGGTAGACGACCTGGTCGCAGCCGTTGCGGGCGGCCTCGGCCTGCGGGAGCAGGGAGGCCGCGTAGTTGCCGCCCGTCTTGGCGTCGCCGGTGCCGCCGGGGACGGCGCGGACGTAGTCCTCGGAGACCCAGATGGTGACCGGCTTGACCCCGCCGGCGAAGTAGGCGCCGGACGGGGAGGCGATCAGCATGAACAGGTACTCGTTGGCCGGGTGGACGCCGAGCGCGGCCTCCGTGGCGAACATGAACGGGCGCAGGTAGAGGGAGGCCTCGCCACCGTGCGGCGGGACCCAGGCGGCGTCCTGTCCGAGCAGCACGTCGAGGGCCTCGATGAAGAGTTCCTCGGGCATCTCGGCCATGGCCATCCGGCGGGCGGAGTTGCGGAAGCGGCGGGCGTTGGCCTCGGGGCGGAAGACCGCGACCGAGCCGTCGGCCTGCCGGTAGGCCTTGAGGCCCTCGAAGATCTCCTGGCCGTAGTGCAGGACGTGCGTCGAGGGGTCGAGGGAGATCGGGCCGTACGGCACGAGCTGGCCGTCGTGCCAGCCGCGGCCCTCGGTCCACTTGATCGTCACCATGTGGTCGGTGAAGTGGCGGCCGAACCCGGGGTTCGCCAGAATCGCGTCGCGCTCGGCGGCGGAAAGTGGCGAGGCCGAGGGCTTGAGCTCGATCGTGGGCGTCGTCATGAGTGGTTGTCCTTCACCGGTTGTGTGTGACGGGCCGCGCTCACGCCCTCGACTGCCAGTGGCCAGTGTTAGGACGTCCGAGCATTCCCTCATTCCGCGGCCCCACGTTCGATTATCGCGCGAGGAGGACCGTGGACGAAAACGGCGTGAATGCGACCCAGGGATGATGGTGGCACCCGGCGGGGACATAGCGAAAGCCGCCGGGTGCGGATGCGACCCGGCGGCTTCGAAAGAATTCGAGTGGCGGCAGGGTCAGCCGGCTACTCGTACGGCGAGCGCGTCGCCGATCTCGGTGGTGCTGCGCGCGGGCTTTCCGGTGCGCTCCGCGAGGTCGGCGGAGACGGCCTCCTCGATGCGCACGGCCTCGGCCTCGTAGCCGAGGTGGCGCAGCAGGAGGGCGACGGACAGGACCGTGGCGGTGGGGTCGGCCTTGCCCTGGCCCGCGATGTCGGGCGCGGAGCCGTGCACGGGCTCGAACATCGAGGGGAATTCGCCGGACGGGTTGATGTTCCCGCTCGCGGCGACGCCGATGCCGCCGGAGACGGCCGCGGCGAGGTCGGTGATGATGTCGCCGAAGAGGTTGTCGGTGACGATCACGTCGAAGCGGGCCGGGTCGGTGACGAGGTAGATCGTCGCCGCGTCGACGTGGATGTAGTCGGTGGTGACCTCGGGGAACTCGGCCGCGACCTTGTTGAAGACGTTCGTCCACAGGTGGCCCGCGAAGGTCAGCACGTTGTTCTTGTGGACCAGCGTGAGCTTCTTGCGCGGACGGGCCTGGGCGCGGGCGAAGGCGTCCCGGACGACGCGCTCGACACCGAAGGCCGTGTTGACGGAGACCTCGGTGGCGACCTCGTGCTCGGTGCCCTTGCGGATGGTGCCGCCGTTGCCGGTGTACGGGCCCTCGGTGCCCTCGCGGACCACGACGAAGTCGATCTCCGGCTCACCGGCGAGCGGGGTCGCCACACCCGGGAGCAGCTTGCTCGGCCGCAGGTTGACGTGGTGGTCGAAGGCGAACCGCAGCTTCAGCAGGAAGCCGCGCTCAAGCACACCGGACGGGACCGACGGGTCACCGATCGCACCCAGCAGAATCGCGTCGTGCGGCTTCAGCGCGGCCAGGTCGGCGTCGGTGAGGGTCTCACCGGTCGCGTGGTAGCGGCGGGCGCCGAAGTCGAACTCCTTGGTCTCCAGCTTCACGTCCTGCGGAAGGACGGCGGAGAGGACCTTGAGACCTTCGGCCACGACTTCCTGACCGATGCCGTCACCGGGGATCACTGCGAGATCGATGCTGCGAGACATGCCCGACACCGTACTCCGCGTCCCATGGGATGACACCGGGTGTCCATGATGCGGACGCATCTCGGCCATCGGCGTCGGCCGTTCGACGTACGTTCACCCTTACGTATGGCGCCCGTTGGACTTGTGGGGGAGCTTCATCGACATGACTGTGCTTTTCGGGGGGACACCCCCCGAACCCCCCGTACCTGATGTCGGCATCCCGGAGCACCTCGCGGTCCGGATGAGCATGGCCGAGCAGTACGAGTACCTGCGCACCAAGCCGACCAGGCGCCGCACCCTGGTGACGGCGGGCATGGTGGCGGGCGGCCTGCTGACCGGGTGCGCCGGCAAGAGCACCACCGACGCCAAAGCCACGCTCCCCTCCCCCGCCACGTCGAAGGTGCCCGGCGCGGTGGTCACCCCCTTCGGCCGCCATCTCGCCTTCGGCACCGACCCGAAGACGGAGATGCGGATCTCCTGGCAGGTCCCGTTCGCGGTCAGGAGGCCGTACGTGCGCATCGGGACGAAGCCCGACGACCTCAGCCGCCGGATCACCGCCGAGATACGCGCGCTGCACACCCCCGGCCTGACCGGCGTCCGCCCCGCCGTGGAGCAGTACTACGTCCACGCGGCCCTGGACGGCCTCCACCCCGGCACGACGTACTACTACGGCGTCGGCCACGAGGGTTTCGACCCGGCCGCCCCGGCCCACCGCTCGACGATCGGCTCGTTCCGTACGGCGCCGGGGAGCCCGGAGAGGTTCGTGTTCACGGCCTTCGGCGACCAGGGCGTGAGCAACGCGGCAGCCGCCAACGACCATGTGATCCTGCGCGAGAACCCCGCGTTCCACCTCCACGCCGGTGACATCTGCTACGCGGACACCAACGGGCAGGGCAAGACGACGGACGGCTACGACCCGACGTACTGGGACCTGTTCCTCAAGCAGAACGAGGGCGTCTCCAGGACTGTCCCGTGGATGGTGACGACCGGCAACCACGACATGGAGGCCTGGTACTCCCCCGACGGCTACGGCGGCCAGCTCGCCCGCTGGTCACTCCCGGACAACGGCTTCGACCCGTCGCACGCGCCGGGTGTGTACTCGTTCGTCTACGGCAACGTCGGCGTCGTGGCGCTCGACGCGAACGACGTGTCGTACGAGATCACCGCCAACCTCGGCTACACGGGCGGAAAGCAGACGAAGTGGCTGGACCGCAGGCTGCGGGAGCTGCGGGCGGCGAAGGGGGTCGACTTCCTCGTCGTCTTCTTCCACCACTGCGCCTACTCGACCTCCGCGCACGCCTCGGACGGCGGGGTGCGGAGCGAGTGGCTGCCGCTGTTCGCGAAGCACCAGGTGGACCTGGTGATCAACGGGCACAACCACGTCTACGAGCGGACCGACGCCATCAAGAAGGGCCAGGTCGGCCGGGCGGTACCCATCGGCGCGTCCACCGATCCGACGAAGGACGGGATCGTCTACGTCACGGCGGGCGGCGGCGGCCGGGATCTGTACGGCTTCCCGGCGGGCGTCAAGGAGAGCTACGAGGGGCACGTCACCCGGCACGGGACGGTCGACACCATGCAGTGGGCGAAGGGCCAGCACAGCCAGCCGGAGACGGTGGAGTGGTCACGGGTGCGCTACCGGGGCTTCTCCCTCCTCTCGGTGGAGGCGGAGAGCGGCAGTACGCCGAGGCTCAGGGTGTCGGCGCTTGACCAGAACGGCAAGCGCGTCGACCACTTCGAGGTGCGGCGCGGTCGATGAGACCGCGCCGCACCCCGTGCGGGCGCGGCTCCCGGCTGGTGGGTGTTGCTGCTGCTCAGTGGCCGGTCTCGCCGCCGTTGTCCCGGCGGTCGAGGGCGCGCTGGAGAGCGGCGGCGGCGTTCTTGCGCTCGGACTCGCTGGTGCGGGTCACGTGGCGGACGCGGCGGCGGACGGTCGTCTCGGCCATGGAGAATCGACTCCTTCGACAATTCCTGGAGTACTGAAGGGGGTTACGAGACGCCGGAAGAGGCGGGGAGCCACGGACCACAGGGGTTGCCTGCATGCTGTCCGGCTCACGGCCGCCATTCGCTTGGTCTAGCGAGACGTTCGGCTTCTACAAAGCTAGGACAGGACCGCGCATCTGTCTCCACAATTACTCGGACTTCCTACTATCTGAGACGGTGAAACGAGTCACGCGGCGTTGACCTGCGGTTTCACAAAACGCGGCAAGGCGTCAGAGCACGTCTCCGTCCCGCCAGTCGAAGAGGAGATCGGCGTCGAGGTCGAGGGGTCCGGCGAGCGCGGGACGGACGTAGGTGCTGTCCTCCTCCTCGGGCAGATGGACGATGCCGTCCGGGCCGAGGGCGGAGATCTTGCCGCCCCACAGCCGCCAGCCGCGCGCGGTGTAGAGCCGGGCGCCGTCGTCGCTGGCGCCGAGCAGACCGACGTCGTAGGCGTGGTCGACGATCCGCTCCAGTTCGGCCATGATCCGGCCGCCGTGCCCCCGGCGGCGGGCGTCGGGCCGTACGCCCACGCCCTCCACGTATCCGACCCGCAGCCAGCGCCCGCGATACCGCACCCGGCGCATCACGACCGAGCCGTGCGCGACGAGCCCGTCCTCGTCGGCGAGCAGGGCGTGCACGCCGCCGAGGCCGTGCTCGAAGTCCTGGTCGGTGAGGTCACCGGCGAAGGCGGCGTCCAGCAGCGCGCGGGCGGCGCGGAGATCGGCCGGGGTGAGGTCGGCCGTGTGGGCGGTGCGCATACGGATGGTCACGGGGTCAGTATCGGAGACACGGGCGCACGGCGTGCCGTCATCGCCGCATCGCTGTCATGACCGCGTTTGACGTCATGAGCGCATCTCTCTCAGCACCGCTTCGCGGAATCCGTGCGGGTCCTCGACCCACGGGAGGTGCCCCGCGCCCGCCAGGGTCACCCGCCGTACCCGGGGCAGCGCCCGCTCCAGCGAGTCGACGGCCGACCGGGGGCGGATGTCCCGCTCCCCGTCGACGATGAGCACGGGGAGGTCGAGGGCCTCGCAGGCGGCGTACAGGGCGGGGGTGCCGGCGGTCCGTCTCGCCTCGGCGTTCAGGGCCTTGTTGCAGGCGAGGTTGATGGGAAACCACGGGTCGGCCATCCGCTCCGCGTACTCGCCCGCCCGCTTCCGGTCCTCGAACTCGGCGGACCACTGGAGCACCGCCCGCTCACGGCTGTCGCCGGGCAACTCCCGCCAGCGGGCGAGCCGCCCGGGGTCCTCGCCGAGCCGGGCGAGGAGGTTCTCCTCGAAGGCGCCGTGCCAGTCGGCGTCCGGCCCGATGCCGATGCCACTGACGTAGACGAGGGCGGCGACCCGGTCCGGGTGGGCGAGGGCGTAGTGCAGGGCGAGCGAGGCGCCCCAGGAGTGGCCGAGCAGCACCGGCCGTTCCAGCGCGAAGTGCCGTCGTACGGCGTCGAGATCGGCCACGAACCGTTCGGTGGTCCACGGGCCCGCGCACGCCTCGGACCGCCCGCAGCCGCGCTGGTCCCAACGGACCACCGTGGTGCGGGAGTCGAACATCCCGGCCACGTCCTCGGACATGTCCCAGAGTCCGGGTCCGCCGTGGCACAGCACCAGGGGTGGGGTGTCGGGCGTGCCACGGCCGGACCGGGAGGCCCACAGCCGTACTCCGTCGTCCGCCGTAACCACCGTGTCCTGCATACGGGTTGGGGTCATGACGGGGAGTCTGCCGGTTGCGGGCCGCCGGTGGGTCAGCCCATGTGCGGGTAGGTGTAGTCGGTAGGAGCGACCAGCGTCTCCTTGATGGCGCGGGTCAGGGTCCAACGCATCAGGTTCTGCGGGGCGCCGGCCTTGTCGTTGGTGCCGGAGGAGCGACCGCCGCCGAACGGCTGCTGGCCGACGACCGCGCCGGTGGACTTGTCGTTGATGTAGAAGTTGCCGGCCGCGTAGCGCAGCTTCTCCATCGTGTACGCCGCCGCCGCACGGTCGTTGGAGATGACCGAACCGGTGAGGGCGTAGTCGGACACCGACTCCATCTGGGTCAGCATCTCGTCGTAGGCGTCGTCCTCGTAGACGTGCACGGCGAGGAACGGGCCGAAGTACTCGGTCGTGAACACCTCGTTGGCCGGGTCGCTGCACTCGACGACGGTCGGGCGGACGAAGTAACCGACCGAGTCGTCGTACGAACCGCCCGCGACGATCGTGCAGTTGGGGTCCGCCTTGGCGCGGTCGATGGCCGCCTTGTTCTTGGCGAAGGCGCGCTCGTCGATCACCGCGCCGATGAAGTTGGCGAGGTCGGTGACGTCACCCATCGTCAAGTAGTCGACCTCGGCGGCGAATTCCTCCTTGAAACCGGAGTTCCAGATCGACGCCGGGATGTACGCGCGGGAGGTCGCGGAGCACTTCTGCCCCTGGTACTCGAAGGCGCCACGGGTCAGCGCCGTCTTCAACACCGCGCGGTCGGCGCTCGGGTGGGCGACGACGAAGTCCTTGCCGCCGGTCTCGCCGACGAGTCGCGGGTAGGAGCGGTACTTCTCGATGTTGGTGCCGACCGTCTTCCACAGGTACTGGAAGGTCTTGGTGGACCCGGTGAAGTGGATGGCGGCGAGGTCGCGGTGCTCAAGGGCGACCTTCGACACCTCGATGCCGTCGCCGGTGACGAGGTTGATGACGCCCTTGGGGAGCCCCGCCTCCTCCAGCAACTGCATGAGGAGGACGGCGGAGTGGGTCTGCGTCGGCGACGGCTTCCAGACCACGACGTTGCCCATGAGCGCCGGGGCCGTCGGCAAGTTGCCCGCGATCGCGGTGAAGTTGAAGGGGGTGATCGCGTAGACGAAGCCTTCGAGCGGGCGGTGGTCGAGGCGGTTCCAGACGCCCGGGGAGTTGGCCGGGGGCTGCTCGGCGAGCAGGTCGCGGGCGTACTTGACGTTGAAGCGCCAGAAGTCGACCAGTTCGCAGGGACAGTCGATCTCGGCCTGCTGGGCGGTCTTGGACTGGCCGAGCATGGTGGAGGCGGCAAGGGTCTCGCGCCAAGGGCCGGAGAGCAGTTCGGCGGCGCGCAGGATGATCGCGGCGCGGTCGTCGAAGGACATCGCGCGCCAGGCGGGCGCGGCGGTGAGGGCCGCGTCGATCGCGTCCTGGGCGTCGTCCTGGGTCGCGTTGGCGTAAGTACCCAGCCGTGCCTTGTGGTTGTGCGGCTGGACGACGTCGACGCGCTCGCCGCCGCCCATCCGCTTCTCGCCGCCGATGGTCATCGGCAGGTCGATCGGGTTCTCGGCCAGTTCCTTGAGCTTGACCTCAAGACGGGCGCGCTCGGGAGAGCCGGGCGCGTAGCCGTGCACCGGCTCGTTGACGGGGGTGGGGACCTGGGTCACAGCGTCCATGAGATCCGTAACTCCTTGTACGTGAGCGGGTGTTGGGGTCAGCCCTTGGTGAGAGTGGAGCGGGCGAAGAAGAGGAGGTTGGCCGGCTTCTCCGCCAGGCGGCGCATGAAGTAGCCGTACCAGTCGGTGCCGTAGGCCGTGTAGACGCGCATGCGGTGGCCCTCGGCGGCGAGCCGCAAGTGCTCGTCGCTCCTGATCCCGTACAGCATCTGGAACTCGTACTCGTCGAGCTTGCGCCCCGCGCGCCGGGCCAGCTCCTGCGCGATGGAGATGAGGCGCGGGTCGTGGGACCCGACCATCGGGTACCCCTCCCCCTCCATCAGGATCCGCAGAATCCGGACGTACGCCTTGTCGATCTCGTGTTTCTGCTGGTAGGCGACCTCGGCGGGCTCCTTGTAGGCGCCCTTCACGAGCCGGACGCGGCTGCCGGCCTCGGCGAGGCGGCGGGCGTCGGACTCGGTGCGGAAGAGGTAGGCCTGGATGACGCAGCCGGTCTGCGGGAAGTCCTTCCGCAGCTCCTCGTGGATCGCGAACATCGAGTCGAGGGTGGTGTGGTCCTCGGCGTCGAGCGTGACGGTCGTACCGATGGCGGCGGCGGCCTCGACGACGGGCCGGACGTTGGCGAGGGCGAGTTCGTGACCGCCCTCCAGTGCCTGCCCGAACATGGACAGCTTGATGGACATCTCGGCCCGGGTACCCAGTTCGAGCTCTGCCAGCCGGTCGACGAGGGTCAGATAGGCGTCACGGGCGGCGGCGGCCTGCTCGGGGGTGGTGATGTCCTCGCCGACGACGTCCATCGTCAGCTCCAGACCCTTGGCGGTCAGGTCCTGGACGATCGGCACGATCTCGTCGACGGTCTCGCCGGGGATGAAGCGGTCCACGACCTGCTTGGTCACCGGCGCCGCCGAGATCAGCCGACGCATCTGATCGCTGCGCGAGGCGGCGAGAATCACGGGACCCAGCACGGGGAACCTCCAAGCGGTCGGACATAAGGGGAACCACCGTGAAACCTAGGGTTGTCTCCGATCGTCGACCATCGACAGCTGTCACGCATCCGTGCCGCAGATCTCATACAGATGTATGAAGGCGGCATCGATTCGGCGGGGGAATGCGCGAGAATGCCCGGGTGACATCCGATTCCAGAGGCGACTACCAGGAGCTCGTCGACGAGATCTCCGAACTGCTCGGCGCCCCGGCGACCCTGGAGAACCGCGACTTCGAACTGATCGCCTTCGGGGCCTACGACGGCGAGGGCGACCTGGACCCGACCGCCCTGGACCCCGTCCGCACCCGCTCGATCCTCACCCGGCGCTCCACGGCGGCGATCCGCACCTGGTTCGAGGGCTTCGGCATCACCCGGGCGACCGGCCCGGTCCGCATCCCACCCACCCCCGAGGCGGGTGTCTACCGAGGCCGTATCTGCCTTCCCGTACGCCATCGGGGCGTCGTCCTCGGCTACGTCTGGCTCCTGGCCGACGATCCCGGGCCCACCGGCCCGCAGCTGGACGCGGCCATGGAGGTGACGACCCGCATCGGCGCGCTGCTCGCGGACGAGGCGCAGCACGGGGCGGATCTCAGCCGGGAGCTGCGGGCGGTGCTGACCGCCGAGCGCGGCTGGCAGGGCGACATGGCGGTGGCGGCCCTACGCACGGCCCTCGGCACGCGCGGCGACGGCCCGTACACGTTGGTGTGCGTCGCCCCCTGGCCATCCGCCGATCCCGACGACGCCCCGTCCGCCCGTACGGTGCCGCACGCGACGGCGCTGTGCACGGTCCCGTGGGGGGCGGGTGCGGGCGCAGGCGCGAGTGCGGGCGCAGGCGCGGGCGCAGGTGCGGCGGAGCAGCAGTGCCTGGCGGTGCTGGTACGGCTGCGGTCGACGGACGCGGGGAGTTCCGCGGAGGCGGCGGCGACCCGTCTCCTCAAGGACGGCCCGCCCGGCGCCCACCGCGCGGCGGGCATCGGGCGCCCCCGCGTCGGCCTCACCGACCTCGCCACCGCCTGGCAGGAAGCCACGGCGGCGGCCCGCACCGCCCTCGCGGAACCCCGCTTCGCCCCGGTCGCCGACTGGTCCCGCATCGGGCCGTACCGCCTCCTGACCAGCCTCCCCCCGGACTCCGCCCACGACCCGGCGGTCGGCCCCCTCCTCTCCCCCGCCCACCACGAACTCGCCCGCACCGCCGAGGTGTACCTCGACCACGCGGGCCAAGCGGGGCGCACGGCAGCCGAGTTGGGCATCCACCGCCAGACGCTCTACTACCGCCTGTCACGGGTGGAGCAGCTCACCGGGCTGGACCTGGACGACGGGGAGGACCGGCTGTTGCTGCACATGGTGTTGAAGGGGGCTCGGCTGTAGGCCCGGCCCAGCGGGTGATCTACTGCCCGGCATGCCGCTGTTGCTGCTCGACCTGGACAACACCCTGGTCGACCGTGACGCCGCGTTCCGGGACGCGGTGTCGGAGTTCCTGGCCGCGTACGACCTGCCCGAGGAGGACGTCGCCTGGCTGATGTCGGTCGACGCCGGCGGCTACACGCCGAGGCCGGACCTGGCGAAGGCCATGACCGAGCGCTACGGCGGGGCCGTCACCGACGCGCACGTGCGGGGGTTCCTCGACCGGGGCGCCGCCGACCGGGTCACCCTGGCCGAGCCCACGCGCGAGGCCCTCGCGGTGGCTGTCGCGACGGGCTGGAACTGCGTGATCGTCACCAACGGCCGTACCGCTCAACAGGAGTTGAAGATCCGGACGGCCGGGCTCGACGCGTTGGTGCACGGCTGGGTGATCTCCGAGGCGGCCGGCCACAAGAAGCCCGCACCGGAGATCTTCCACGCGGCGGCGGAAAGCGTGGGCGAACCCCTTCACTCGTCCTGGGTCGTCGGCGACTCCGCGCACGCCGACATCGGGGGCGCCACGGGCGTCGACGCGCGCAGTGTGTGGGTGTCGAACGGCCGCCCGTGGACCGAGCCGGCGTTCCGCCCCACACACATCACGCCCGACACCGCGTCGGCGATCCACCACGTCATGGGCGTCGCGGACGCCGCCTAGCAGACCCGCCCGACGTAGTAGGCGCCCTGGATCTTGCGGGCGGAGCCCAGCCAGGTCGTGCCGGGCCTGACGCATGCCTCGTGGTCGCGGGCCCGGGCGACCTTGACCTTGATGACGACATGCGAGCCGTCCCTGGTGCAGTGGCGGTAGTAGGCGTCGGTGCTGGTCTTGAAGAAGCCGCAGGGGTTGGCGGACGCGGGGGTGGCGGCGGCCACCGTGCCGAGCGAGGTGAGCACGAGGGCTGCGGCACCGAGGGCGCTGGTCACGACACGACGAACTCGCAAGGGAAACTCCTTGGTCGGCGATGAGTTGGGCGGTGGAGCGGTCTGACACCGGCCCCACGATCGCCGCGCCGGCCGGTGCGGTTGATCGAACTCCGTGGCGTTCACCCGGAGAATCGATTTGTCGTTACATCCATCGGGTGATCCTCCAGTCGCCCGCGCGACCACGCGGCCCGCGCCGTGAGGTCCTGTCCGGCGGAACGCGGCCGAACGGCCAGTCCACCCGCCCGGAATTGGACCTGCCAGGCGACCCGGCCGGAATCTAGTGTCGAGGCCATGACGACCGGCCAGACCTCCGGCTCCCCGACCCCCGCAACGCCCAACTGCCCTCCCCCCGAGGCCATTTCGGGCAGTCGTCCCCCGCTCCTCACCCGCCCCCTGCTCCTCCGCTTCGTCAGCGTGGTCGGCGCCAGCCTCAGTTTCTTCCTGCTGCTCTCGGTCGTACCGGCGTATGCCGCCGAGCGGGGCGGCGGAGGCGCGGCGGGGCTCGCGACCGGGTCGTTGATGCTCGCGACGGTGCTGGGCGAGCTGGTCACACCCCGGCTCGTCGACCGCTTCGGGTACCGACTGACTCTGATGGCGGGCCTGTTGCTGCTCGGCGCCCCGGCGCTGGTGCTGACCGTCTCGGGCGACACCGCGTGGGTCGTCGCGGTGTGCTTCGTGCGCGGGCTCGGCTTCGCGCTGACGATCGTCGCGGGCGGCGCCCTGACCGCGTCGCTGATCCCGGACCAACGCCGGGGCGAGGGGCTGGCGTTGGTGGGTCTGGTGTCCGGCGTGCCGTCGCTGGTCGCACTGCCCCTGGGTCTGTGGCTGGCCAGGCACGCGGGATTCGGGCCGGTCGCCGTCGCCGGTGGCCTCGCGGCACTGGCCGCGATCCCCTTCGTCACCGGCCTGCCGGACCGGACGAGCAAACCCGACCGCCCCGATCAGCCGACGGGTGTCGTACGAGGCCTGCGAACCGGCGCTCTGCTACGGCCCATTCTGGTCTTCGCGGCCACCGCCACCGCCGCCGGCATCCTCGTCACGTTCCTGCCGCTGGCCGTGGCCTCGGCGTCCGCCGGAGTCGTCGCGGCGGCACTGTTCGTGCAGACCGCGGCCGCCACTGTGACCCGCTGGCTGGCGGGCCGCCACGGCGACCGGCACGGCAGCGAGCGGCTCGTACTACCCGGCCTGCTCCTGTCGGCGGCGGGCGTCCTGGCCATCGCCCCGACCTCGAACCCGGTCGCCGTCGTCGCGGGCACCGCCCTGTTCGGCGCGGGCTTCGGCATCACCCAGAACGCCACGCTGACCCTGATGTACGCCCGCACCTCCGCCGTCTCGTACGGCACGGTCAGCGCGCTGTGGAACCTGGCCTACGACGGCGGAATGGGCGTGGGCGCGGCCGGCTTCGGCATCACGGCCGGCCTGACCGGTTATCCGTGGGCCTTCGCGCTGACCGCGCTGCTGATGCTGGTGGCGGTGGTGCCGGCAGTGCGGGACCGACGGGTCACGGCGCCTTCGGCTCGCCCTTCAGCAGTTGGCGGAGACCCTCGGTGAGCTGCTCGGCGTCGGGTGCGGTCTTCGGGTCGAAGGTCCACTGCGCGATGAGCCCCGTGGTCAGGGTCATGTAGAGGGCGCCGAGAGAGTCCGCGGTCTCATCCGAGACCTCCGCCTCGGGGGTGCTCATCATCAGCGCGACCATGGCCCGACCGCCCTCCCGCTGCGCCCGGCCCAACTGGTCGCGCACCTCGGGCAGTTTGTCGCCCATGGTCATGACCTCCATGCCGAGCCCCCACATCGAACCCGGCTCGCTCATGGTGGCGACCACGTTCGAGAACACCGCCCGGAACCGCTCCAGCGAACCGGGCTCGCCCCCGAGCTCCGCGCCCTCACCTCCCTCGAAGGCGTCGGACGTCTGCTCCACCAGCGCGAGATACGCCTGCGCGAGCAGCGCGTCCTTCGAGCCGTAGTGGTAGCCGATGGACGCCAGGTTGGTGCCCGACTCCTTCACGATGTCGCGCGCCGTGGTGCGCGCGAACCCCTTCTCCAGCAGGCAGCGCTTCGCGCCTTCGAGCAGATCCTCACGGTGTCCCATGCGCTCCAGCCTAGCGCCGATTCATACAGCCGTCCTAGACGCATGATTTACACGAGCGATTTATACGCGCGTCATAGACAAGCGTTTAAGACGTGCGTACATTCACTGTCATGACGAACCCGACGAGCTCGACGAACCCTGCGAGCACCCCCAACTCCCGTGCCGGACGCCGCGAATGGACCGCCCTCGGCGTTCTGATGCTGCCGCTGCTCCTCGTCTCGATGGACGTCTCGGTCCTCTACTTCGCCATCCCGGCGATCAGCGCGGACCTGGAGCCCAGCGGCACCCAGCAACTGTGGATCTTCGACATCTACGCCTTCGTCCTGGCCGGCCTGCTGATGACGATGGGCTCGGTCGGCGACCGCATCGGCCGCCGCCGGCTCCTCCTGATCGGCGCCGCCGCCTTCGGCAGCGCCTCGTTCATCGCGGCCTACGCGGACAGCGCCGAGACCCTGATCGCGGCCCGCGCGGTCCTCGGCATCGGCGGCGCCACCCTGATGCCCTCGACGATGGCGCTGCTGCGCACGATGTTCACCGACCCCGGCCAGCGCGCCAAGGCGATCGGTCTGTGGTCCGGTGTGATGACCGCCGGTGTCGCGCTCGGCTCGGTGCTGAGCGGGGTGCTGGTCCAGTACTTCTGGTGGGGCTCGGTCTTCCTGATCAACCTGCCCGCGATGGCACTGCTGCTGGTGATCGGCCCGTTCCTGCTCCCCGAGTCGAAGAACCCGGTCCCCGGCCGCTTCGACTGGCCGAGCGTCCCGATGTCCCTGGCCGCCGTCCTGCCCGTGATCTACGGCATCAAGGAGATCCCGTCCGAGGGCTGGCACGTCCAGTACGTCGTCTCGATCACCGTCGGCCTGCTCTTCGCGGCCCTCTTCGTCCACCGCCAGCGCACCGCCGCCTCCCCGATGATCGACCCCGCCCTCTTCCGGGGCCGCGGCTTCGCACCCTCCGTCGTCCTCAACCTCGTCTCCGCGTTCGGCATGATGGGCTCGGCCTTCTTCACCACGCAGTACCTGCAGTCGGTGCTCGGCAAGAGCGCGATGGAAGCGGCCCTGTGGGCGCTGCTCCCGTCGGTGCCGATAGGCATGGCGGCCCCGCTGGCAACGACCCTCGTGCAGAAGGGAGTCGACCGCGCCTACGTCGTCGCGGCCGGCTTCGCGACCGCCGCCTGCGGCTACGGCATGCTCGCCGTCACCGGCACCGACTCCCTCTGGTTGGCCCTGGCCGCCGCCGGTGTCCTCGCCTCCGGGATCGTCATGGTGATGTCCCAGATCATGGACCTCGCGATGGGCAGCGCGCCGGTGGAGAAGGCGGGCGTCGCGTCCTCGCTGATGGAGACGGGCGCGGAGTTCGGCGGCGCGCTCGGCATGGCGGTCCTGGGCTCCATCGGTACGGCCGTCTACCGCCACGGCATCCCGGCCTCGGCCCCCGCCCCGGCCCACGAGACCCTCGGCGGCGCGCTGGCCGTCGCCCGGCAGCTACCGGGGCACACGGGAGATGCCCTGGCCACGACCGCGCGGAAGGCGTTCACCGACGGGATGCACGGCGCGGCGATCGCGGGCGCGGTACTGCTCCTGGGCGCGGCCTTCGCTGCGGCGCGAACCCTGCGGGGGCTGCGGGTGCAGGCGCCGCAGCCGACGGCGGCGGAGCCGCAGGAAGCGCAGGCCTGAGGGCCCAACACACAGGAACGCCGGGCGGGTCGAGGATTCTCTCCTCGACCCGCCCGGCGCCTTTCAACGCAGGCCGGCAAAATCCAGCCCGTCCGGCGTTTGAGGACGAGGCCCCTTCAGGGCCGATCGGGGGTCTGGGGGCGGAGCCCCCAGCACCACCTCAGCCCAAGGCCAGGGTCAGGTTCAGGTTCAGGTTCAGACGAGGTTCACCGAACGAGCCGACGTCGCGCCGATCTCCTCGGCCACCTCCGCCAACACGCCCGCGGCAACCGTGTCGTCGACGGTCAGAACCGCCAGCGCCTCGCCGCCCGCGACCGACCGCGACACCTGCATACCGGCGATGTTGATGCCGGCCTCGCCGAAGACGCGGCCGACCGTGCCGACGACACCGGGACGGTCCTCGTACCGCAGCACCACCATGTGGTCGGCGAGCGCGAGGTCGACGTCGTAGTCGCCGACCGCGACGATCTTCTGCAGGTTCTTCGGACCGGCCAGCGTGCCGGAGACCGCGACCTCCTCGCCGCTGCTCAGCGTGCCGCGCACGGTGACGACGTTGCGGTGGTCGGCGGACTCGGAGCTGGTCGTCAGCCGTACCTCGACGCCGCGCTCCTGCGCGAACAGCGGGGCGTTGACGTACGACACGGTCTCGTCGACGACGTCCTCGAACACGCCCTTGAGCGCGGAGAGTTCGAGCACCTTGACGTCGTGCTGGGTGATCTCGCCGTAGACCTCGACGTCGAGGCGGACCGCGACCTCGCCCGCGAGCGCGGTGAAGATGCGGCCGAGCTTCTCGGCGAGCGGGAGGCCGGGCTTGACGTCCTCGGCGATGACTCCGCCCTGGACGTTGACCGCGTCGGGGACGAGTTCACCGGCGAGCGCGAGGCGCACCGACTTGGCGACCGAGACACCGGCCTTCTCCTGGGCCTCGTCCGTGGAGGCGCCGAGGTGCGGGGTGGAGACGACCTGGTCGAACTCGAAGAGCGGAGAGTCCGTGCAGGGCTCCTTCGCGTACACGTCGAGGCCGGCGCCGGCGACGCGGCCCTCCTTGAGCGCGGAGTACAGCGCCTCCTCGTCGACGATCCCGCCGCGCGCGGCGTTGACGATGCGGACGGTCGGCTTGACCTTGCGCAGCGCCTCGTCGCCGATCAGACCGACCGTCTCGGGGGTCTTGGGCAGGTGCACGGTGATGAAGTCGGAGACTTCGAGCAGCTCGTCGAGCGACAGGATCTTGACGCCCATCTGGGCGGCCCGCGCGGGCTGGATGTAGGGGTCGTAGGCGACGACCTTCATCCCGAACGCGGACATGCGCTGCGCGACGAGCGCGCCGATGCGGCCGAGGCCGACGACGCCGAGAGTCTTCTCGGCCAGCTCGACGCCCGTGTACTTGCTGCGCTTCCACTCGCCGTTCTTCAGCGCGGCGTTGGCCTGCGGGATGTGGCGTGCGGTCGCCAGCAGCAGACCGCAGGCCAGTTCGGCGGCGGTGACGATGTTCGAGGTGGGGGCGTTGACGACCATCACGCCGGCCTTGGTGGCGGCGGAGACGTCCACGTTGTCCAGGCCGACGCCGGCTCGTGCGACGACCTTCAGCTTCTTCGCGGCGGCGACCGCCTCGGCGTCGACCTTGGTGGCCGAACGGATCAGGATCGCGTCCACGTCGGCGATCGCGGGGAGCAGCTCGCCCCGGTCCGCGCCGTTGCAGTGGCGGATCTCGAAGTCCGGGCCGAGGGCGTCCACCGTCGCGGGCGACAGCTCTTCAGCGATGAGTACGACAGGTTTCGAGCTCACGTGAGTCCTCACAAGTCCATTGCGTGCGGACGGCCGTCCCGACGGCCGCAGGCGGTGGAGGTACGGGCCGCGTGGAGACGCACGACGCTGTGGGCCTGACGCGTATTAGTACGGCAGTGTAGTGGCGCGCCGACAGTCGTCTTACGCCTCTGCGGAAGGATCACCCGTCCGTGACCGGACGGGTTGGACAAAGGGGCCGGAGTGCTCGCTCCGGCCCCTCGGCCCCAGGCCTTACGCCTCTTCGTCGACCCAGCTCATCAGCTTGCGGAGCTGCTTGCCGGTGGTCTCCAGCAGGGACTCGGCGTCCTTCTGCTTGTACTCGTTGTACTTCTTCAGGCCACCGTGGTACTCGGCCATCCACTCACGCGCGAAGGTGCCGTCCTGGATCTCGGCGAGGACCTGCTTCATCGTGGCCTTGGTCTCGTCCGTGATGATCCGCGGGCCGGTGACGTAGTCGCCCCACTCCGCGGTCTCGGAGATCGACCAGCGCATCTTCTCCAGGCCGCCCTCGTACATGAGGTCGACGATGAGCTTCAGCTCGTGCAGGCACTCGAAGTACGCGATCTCGGGCTGGTAACCGGCCTCGGTCAGCGTCTCGAAACCGGCCTTGACCAGCGCGGCCGTACCACCGCAGAGAACGGCCTGCTCACCGAACAGGTCGGTCTCGGTCTCCTCGGTGAAGGTCGTCTTGATGACGCCGGCGCGGGTGCCGCCGATGCCCTTCGCGTACGACAGCGCGAGCGCGAAGCCGTTGCCGGTCGCGTCCTGCTCGACGGCCGCGATACAGGGAACGCCGCGGCCCTCCTCGTACTGGCGGCGGACGAGGTGGCCCGGGCCCTTGGGGGCGACCATGCAGACGTCGACGCCGGCCGGCGGCTTGATGAAGTCGAAGCGGATGTTCAGACCGTGGCCGAAGAACAGCGCGTCGCCGTCCTTGAGGTTGTCCTTGATGGACTCCTCGTAGACCTGGGCCTGGATCGGGTCCGGCACGAGGATCATGATGACGTCGGCCTCGGCGGCGGCCTCGGAGGGCGTCACCACGCGCAGGCCCTGCTCCTCGGCCTTCGCCTTGGACTTGGAGCCCTCGTGCAGACCGACGCGCACGTCGACGCCGGAGTCACGGAGCGACAGCGCGTGGGCGTGGCCCTGGCTGCCGTAGCCGATGACCGCGACCTTGCGGCCCTGGATGATGGACAGGTCGGCGTCGGCGTCGTAGAACAGCTCGGCCACTTTGGGTTCTCTCCTTGGTGTGCAGGTGTTGCGTCCCACCGTATGACGGCGGGCGGAATCGAAGTTCGGGGGTCTCGGAATGCGGGCGGCCGGGGCCGCCCGCACACGGGTCTACGCGGAGCGGTCGAGCGCGCGCAGCGAGCGGTCGGTGATGGAGCGGGCGCCGCGGCCGATGGCGATCGTGCCGGACTGGACCAGTTCCTTGATGCCGTACGGCTCCAGCATCTTGAGCATGGCGGTCAGCTTGTCGGTGGAGCCGGTGGCCTCGATGGTGACGGCCTCCGGGGAGACGTCGACGGTCTTGGCGCGGAACAGCTGGACGATCTCGACGATCTGGGAGCGCGTCTCGTTGTCGGCGCGCACCTTCACCAGAACGAGTTCGCGCTGAACGGCGGAACCCGGCTCCAGTTCGACGATCTTCAGCACGTTGACGAGCTTGTTGAGCTGCTTGGTGACCTGTTCGAGCGGGAGTGCCTCGATCACGTTCACCACGATCGTGATGCGGGAGATGTCGGGGTGCTCGGTGACTCCGACGGCGAGGGAGTCGATGTTGAAGCTGCGCCGGGAGAACAGGGCGGTGATCCGGGCGAGGACACCTGGCTTGTTCTCCACCAGGACGGAGAGCGTGTGCTTGGACATTTCTCTGTGGTCTCTCTCGCTCAGTCGTCTTCGTTGTCGCCGAAGTCGGGGCGGACGTCCCGGGCGAACATGACCTCGTCGTTGGAGGTGCCGGCGGCGACCATCGGCCACACCATGGCGTCCTCGTGGACGATGAAGTCGATCACGACGGGGCGGTCGTTGATCGAGTTCGCCTCCTCGATGACCTTGTCGAGGTCGTCGGGGGACTCGCAGCGGATCGCGTAACAGCCCATCGCCTCCGACAGCTTGACGAAGTCGGGGATGCGGGTGCCCGCGCTCGGCTGCTTGCCGTCCGCCTCCGGGCCGCTGTGCAGCACGGTGTTGGAGTAGCGCTGGTTGTAGAACAGGGTCTGCCACTGGCGGACCATGCCGAGGGCGCCGTTGTTGATGATGGCGACCTTGATCGGGATGTTGTTCAGGGCGCAGGTGGTGAGTTCCTGGTTGGTCATCTGGAAGCAGCCGTCGCCGTCGATCGCCCAGACCGTCTGCTCGGGGGCCCCTGCCTTGGCGCCCATCGCGGCCGGGACCGCGTAGCCCATGGTTCCGGCGCCGCCGGAGTTGAGCCAGGTCGCGGGCTTCTCGTACTTGATGAACTGCGAGGCCCACATCTGGTGCTGGCCGACGCCCGCCGCGAAGATCGTGTTCTCCGGGGCGAGTTGGCCGATCCGCTCGATGACCTGCTGCGGGGAGAGCGAGCCGTCGTCGGGCTGGTCGTAGCCGAGCGGGTAGGTCTCGCGCCAGCGGTTGAGGTCCTTCCACCAGGCGGTGTAGTCGCCGCTGTGCCCCTCGCTGTGCTCCTTCTGCACGGCCTGGACCAGGTCGGCGATGACCTCGCGGGCGTCCCCGACGATCGGCACGTCGGCGGCGCGGTTCTTGCCGATCTCCGCGGGGTCGATGTCGGCGTGGACGATCTTGGCGTACGGCGCGAAGCTGTCCAGCTTGCCGGTGACGCGGTCGTCGAAGCGGGCTCCGAGGGCGACGATCAGGTCGCTCTTCTGCAGCGCGGTGACGGCGGTGACCGAACCGTGCATGCCCGGCATTCCCACGTGCAGCTCGTGACTGTCGGGGAATGCGCCGCGCGCCATCAGGGTGGTGACGACGGGCGCTCCGGTGAGTTCCGCGAGGACCTTCAGCTCGGCGGTGGCGTGCGCCTTGATGACGCCGCCGCCGACGTAGAGGACGGGCCGCTTCGCGGCGGTGATCAGCTTGGCGGCCTCGCGGATCTGCTTGGCGTGCGGCTTGGTCACCGGGCGGTAGCCGGGCAGATCCATGACCGGCGGCCAGGAGAAGGTGGTCTTGGACTGGAGGGCGTCCTTGGCGATGTCGACCAGCACCGGGCCCGGGCGGCCGGTGGAGGCGATGTGGAAGGCCTGCGCGATGACGCGCGGGATGTCCTCGGCCCTGGTGACCAGGAAGTTGTGCTTGGTGACCGGCATCGTGATGCCGACGATGTCCGCCTCCTGGAAGGCGTCCGTACCGATCGCCTTGGACGCGACCTGCCCGGTGATCGCCACGAGCGGCACCGAGTCCATGTGCGCGTCGGCGATCGGGGTCACCAGGTTGGTGGCGCCGGGCCCTGAGGTCGCCATGCAGACGCCGACCTTGCCGGTGGCCTGCGCGTAGCCGGTGGCCGCGTGACCCGCGCCCTGCTCGTGCCGGACCAGGACGTGACGCACCCGGGTCGAGTCCATCAGCGGGTCGTACGCCGGAAGGATCGCACCGCCGGGGATGCCGAATACCGTGTCGGCCCCGACTTCCTCAAGAGAGCGGATGAGGGACTGCGCGCCCGTGACGTGCTCGGGGGCGGACGGCTGTCCTCCGGATCGGGGCCGCGGCTGCGGATGGGCCCCGGTGGCCTGCTCGGTCATCGTCATTCTCTTCTCGATGCTGAGGGTTTTTGCGAGGTTTGTGCGGGGTTCTGCTGCTGCACGACTCGATCCTGTGCAACAAAAAACCCCTCGTGCCGTGAGGCAAGCGAGGGGAGCGCGCCGGGTGCGGTCGCTGGGAGTTCCGGGTCCGTCCGGACGTCACCAGCTTCAGCCGACGCGCTTTCCAAGTACGAGAATTCGGGTGCGCATGGGACTGACCCTCCCCCCGGCACGCACCGACTGTCAAGTGGGTGGGACGGGAGTCTCATTATGTGAGCGGAGGGCCGTTCCGCCCCCGAAAACGACGGGCACATTACTGGTGTACACCCCTGAGCCGCCGCCCGCGAACGCGGGCTCCGCGGGCCCGTGCGGCACCGGATAGTGGCCGCAGGACAGGGCCCGGCGCAGCCGGTACTCGTCCAGCGGCCCGGAGAAGGCCATGCCCTGCCCGTGCGTGCAGCCCATCGCGCGCAGGGCGACCACCTGTTCCGGCAGGTCGACGCCGTCGGCCACGGACTGGAGCCCGAGGTCTCCGGCGATCCGCAGCAGCCCGCTGGTGATCTTGTGCAGCCGCGCGGACTCGACGACGCCCTCGACCAGACTGCGGTCCAGTTTCAGTACGTCGACGGGGAGCCGCCGTAGCGTCGTGATGGTCGCGTAACCACTGCCGAAGCCGTCCAGGGCGATCCGGACGCCGAGCCGGCGCAGGGCGGTCAGCCGGCGCTCCAGCTCGTCCAGGGAGACGCGGGGGTCGGTGTCGGACAGCTCGACGACCAGGGAGCCGGACGGCAGCCCGTGCCGGGTCAGCAGGGCCTCGATCGAGCCGAGCGGCATCGACTTGTCCAGCAGCCGCCGGGCACTCATCCGCACGGCCACGGACACGGCGGGCCCGGCCGCGAGGCGCTCGGCGGCCTGCTCCACGGCCTCCTCCAGCATCCAGCGCCCCAGCTCGGCGGTCCTGTCGCTGTCCTCGGCCACCCGCAGGAACTCGGCCGGCGTGAACAGCACGCCCTGCGACGAACGCCAGCGCGCCTGCGTGGAGACCGACGTGATCCGGCCGTCCGTCAGCGACACCACGGGCTGGTGCAGCAGCGCGAACTCGCCGTCGTGCAGCGCCGCCCGCAACCGCGTCGCCAGCTCCGCCTTCCGTACGACGTCCTGCTGCATCTGCGGGGCGTACAGCTCGACCCGGCCCTTGCCGGCCCCCTTGGCGCGGTACATCGCGAGGTCGGCGTTGCGCAGCAACTCCCCCGCGCCCAGGCCCGGTTCGGCGAAGGCGACGCCGATGGAGGCGGCGACGCGGACATCGTTGCCGTCGATCAAATACGGCTGGGACAGGGTGATGCGCAGGCGGTCGGCGAGTTCCATGATGTGCCGCTCGCGGGCGGCCCGGTCCCGGGTGCCGTCGCCGACGATCAGGGCCGCGAACTCGTCGCCACCGAGCCGGGAGGCGGTGTCGCCGTGCCGGACCGCACCGTCGAGCCTGCGGGCGGCCTGGATGAGGAGTTCGTCCCCGGCCTGGTGGCCGATGGTGTCGTTGACGGCCTTGAAGCCGTCGAGGTCGATGAAGAGGACGGCGGTGCCGCGGTCGGTGGAGCGGCGGCCGGACAGGGCCTGCTGGACGCGCCTGGTGAACAGGGCGCGGTTGGGCAGGTCGGTGAGCGGGTCGTGCTCGGCGTTGTGCTGCAACTGTGCCTGGAGGCGCACGCGTTCGGTGACGTCCCGGCTGTTGAAGATCAGGCCGCCGTGATGGCGGTTGACGGTCGACTCGACGTTGAGCCAGCCGCCGTCGCCGGACCGGAAGCGGCACTCGATACGGGTGTTGGACTCCTCGTAGGGGCTGGCGGCGAGGAAGCGGCGCACCTCGTGCACCACACAGCCCAGGTCCTCGGGGTGGATGAGCGAGGCCAGTTCGTTGCCGACGAGTTCCTCCGCGGGCTTGCCGTAGACACCGGCGGCGGCCGGGGAGACGTAGCGCAGGATGCCGTTCGGGGCGGCGATCATGATGACGTCGCTGGAGCCCTGGACCAGGGAGCGGAAGTGGTTCTCCTTCTGGGCCAACTCCTGGGTGAGGGTGATGTTGTCGAGCAGCATGATGCCCTGGCGGACCACGAGGGCGAGCACCACACAGCCCGCGGTGATGAGCACCACGCGGTCGGGGCTGCGGCCGTTGAGGACGTTGTAGAGAATCCCCAGCGTGCAGACGGCGGCGGCGAGATACGGGGTGAGCGCGGCCAGGGAACCGGCGATCGGCCGGGTGGCCGGATAGCGGCCGTGGTCACCGCCCGGCGCGGGTGCCGGGTGCTGGACGCCGGCGCGCTGTCCGGGCCGGTGTTCGTGCACCACGCGCGTGTGCCCGTCGTCCTCGGGCTGGGCGTGCCGGGGCGCGGCCCAGGGGGCGTAGGCGAGGAGCAGTGAGCCGGCGAACCAGCCCGCGTCGAGCAACTGGCCCGAGTGGTAGTTGTTGTGGAGCAGCGGCGAGGTGAACAGGGCGTCGCACATCACGGTCAGGGCCAGCGCGCCGATCGCGGTGTTCACGGCGGTGCGGTTGACCGAGGAGCGCCGGAAGTGCAGCGCGAGCACCATGCTGACCAGGGCGATGTCGAGCAGTGGGTACGCCAGGGAGAGCGCGGTGTGGGCCACGCTCGGCCCGTCGAACTTGGCGGCCTGGGCCAGCGCGAGGCTCCAGGAGAGCGTGAGCAGCGAGCCGCCGATCAGCCAGGCGTCGAGCGCCAGACAGACCCAACCCGCCTTGGTGACGGGCCGTTTGGCCAGCACCAGGAGGCCGACGATGGCGGGCGGAGCGAAGCACAGGAAGAACAGATCGGCGAAGCTGGGGCTGGGCACGGTGCGCTCCAGGACGACCTCGTACCACCCCCAGACTCCGTTGCCCAGTGCCGCCATCGCCGAGGAGAGCGAGAACAGCAGCCAGGCGGGTCGAAAGCGGATACGGCGGCTTCGCGCGTAGAGGAAGCAGGAGACGGCGGCGGTACCGGCCGCCGCGCTGAGCCCGAAGTCGCCCATGATCAGGGCGACTTGGTGCGACCCCCAGTCGAGCGCGGAACCGACGGCGTATCCCGCGCAGATCAGGGCCAGGACGAGTTGCTGGACCAGGCCCCAGCCGCCGGGGGCCGGCGGTCGTGGCTGCCGCGCTCCCGGTGAAGTCCGGTCCCGGAGCGCCCCGTTGAGGGTGGTCGTCGCAGACGGTGGCGAACTCACCGGGCCCTCCCGGTCCGCGTCGCTCCCGGGTCCCGCAGGCCCCGGTGTGCTGAATGGGCGTGCCTGCGGCGGCTGTTGTGCCTGCGGTGGTGATGGCTGGAGTGGCTGTGCTGTCCGCCCTGACCGCCGCGGCTGCCGTGACCGCTGTGATTGCCGTGGTGGCCGCGTCTGCGCGCGGCGGTGCGCCAGGGTCGCCGTCGGCGGCCCCGCCGCGTCGGATCGCTCGTCCATAGGCCGTGCATCGCCCGTCGCCCCCCTCACAGTCTGAAATGTCCGTCCCCGGCGCCGAACGGTGCGCGGCGCAGCCCCTGCCGGGACGATACACCAGTCTCGTCACTCAGGGACATAGTTCCTCTACGCTCCGTGACGACCAGCGGAGATGCGTGCACGCCCCGCTTCCGGAAGGTTGCGGAGGGTGCCGGAAGCGGATTGCACGCCTGTTGCGACTACTCCGTCGGTCCTGTCGTAAGGATCACGTTGCGCAGCGGCTCATGGTTCACGAACCGCCCCAACTGGTCCACCACCAGACGCTTGGCACGCGGCAGGAACGCCGACGTCGGCCCGCCGACATGCGGACTGATCAGCACGCCCGGCGCCTGCCACAACGGGTGCCCCTGGGGCAGCGGTTCGGGGTCGGTGACGTCCAACGCGGCGGTGATACGGCCGCTTTCCAGCTCCGCGAGCAGCGCCTTCGTGTCCACGACGGGACCGCGGGCCACGTTGACCAGCAGCGCCCCGTCCTTCATCCGGGCCAGGAACTCGGCGTCGACCAGGTGACGCGTGGTCTCCGTGAGGGGCGTGGACAGGACGACGACGTCCGCGTCCGGGAGCAGGGCGGGCAGTTCGGTGAACGGATGCACCGGTCCGCGCTCCGTGGTGCGCCCGGAGCGCGCCACGCGCGCCACCCGCGCGAGCTCGAAGGGAGTGAGCCGGTCCTCGATAGCGGCTCCGATCGCGCCGTAGCCGACGATGAGGACGGACCGGTCGGCGAGCGCCGGGTGGAACCCGCCGAGCCACTGCCCCTTGTCCTGCGCCCGCACGAAGCCGGGGACGCCCCGCAGCGAGGCGAGGATCAAGGTCAGCGCCAACTCACCGGTGCTCGCCTCGTGCACCCCGCGCGCATTGCACAACCGCACACCGGGGCGCAGGTGCTTGAGCCCCGGCTGCACATGGTCGATACCGGCCGACAGCGTCTGCACGACCTCCACGGAGACCATCGCCGGCAGCGGCCGTACACCGATCTCGCTGCTCTTCATGTAGGGCACGACGTAGAAGGCACAGTCGGCCGGGTCCGCGGGGAAGTCCTCACCTCCGTCCCAGAAAAGGTAGTTGGGCCCCACGGGGAGCCCTTCGATCTCCTCCGGCGGGATGGGCAGCCATACGTCGACAGTCATGGTCAGGAGGCTATGGCAAGGCCACGCGCGCGTAGAGGTTAGGTTGGTGGGCCAGGAGAGGGAGGGTCACGAGCAGGTGGAGCGCAGGACGATCGGTGCGGGGGCGCTCTCGATGGGGGCCGTCGGACTCGGCTGCATGCCGATGAGCTGGGCCTACAGCGGGTCACGGCAGCGGGGCGACGAGTCGGTCAGGGCCGTGCACCGGGCGCTCGACCTGGGCATGACGCTCCTGGACACCGCCGACATGTACGGCCCGTTCACCAACGAGCTGCTGCTGGGGCGGGTGTTGAAGGAACGGCGGCAGGACGCGTTCGTGTCGACCAAGGTCGGTCTGCTGGTCGGCGAGCAGCACATCGTGGCCAACGGCCGCCCCGGCTATGTGAAACGCGCCTGCGACGCCTCGCTGCGCCGCCTCCAGACCGAGGTGATCGACCTCTACCAACTGCACCGCGCCGACCCCGAGGTCCCGGTCGAGGAGACCTGGGGTGCGATGGCGGACCTCGTACAGGCCGGAAAAGTAAGGGCGTTGGGGGTGTGCGCGGTCGGTGCCCGCGCCGCACGCCGGCCCGGGGCGCGGCTGCATGACGGAACGATCCGCCAACTCCAGCGCGTACAACAGGTGTTCCCGGTCACGGCGGTACAGGCCGAGTTGTCGGTGTGGTCGACGGAGGCACTGGACGCGCTGCTGCCGTGGTGCGCGGCGCGCGGGGTCGGTTTCCTCGCGGCGATGCCGCTCGGCAACGGCTTCCTCACCGGCACCCTGACCCCTGGCGAGGGCTTCGAACCGGACGACGTGCGGGCCCGGCACCCCCGCTTCACCGCCGAGATGACCGCCGCGAACCAGCCGATCGTGGCCGGCCTCCGCAGGGTGGCCCGCCGGCACGGCCCGGAGGTCACCCCGGCACAGGTGGCTCTGGCCTGGACGCTGACGCAGGGCCCGCACGTGGTGCCGGTCCCCGGCACCAAGCAGGAGCGCTGGGTGACGGAGAACGCGGGGGCGGCGGAACTCCGCCTCACACCGGAAGACCTCACGGAGGTGGCGGAACTCCCGGCGGCACTGGGCTCCTGGGACTAGGCCGTCTCCGGCGGCCCAGGTCGCAGACGCGGGGTGTGTGCCGCGTTGCCGTCACTCTTCCCCAGTCCCGGCCCCGCTCACCGACTCCGCTCCGGCGCCTCCGATTTCCCACGGCCCGCTCCGCCGGGCAGGCCCTAACTGCCGTACGGGGGACAGGGCTTGTCCGGCGAACCAGGTCGCAGGAAAGCAGCGGCGACTGATCGGCGCCGGTGAGCGGGGTGCGGTGCGTGCGGCCTCGCCTGCGGCGGAGCCCCTGATGTCAGCGCCTCCGCCGTCTTACCGCCGCGTTCGGAAGAGGGCTCGATCCTGCGTCGGTCGTCGATGATCGGGAACCTGTGCGGCGCGAGCGGTGTATGACAAGTAGAACCCGCCCGTCGAAGGGACCTGATCGTGCAACGTCGAGTCGTGTCGGCCGCCCTGGCCGTGACCGCACTCCTGCTGACGGCCGGCTGCTCCTCCGGCGACGGCACCCTGCCGGGCGACCGCACCACCGCACCGTTCGGCAGCGCCGGTACGGCCACGGGGTCGTCGTCCTCCGGACAGCCCGCCGCGCAGCTCCCGCCCGCCAAGGGCACCGTGAAGGTGCTGCGCACGGTCACCGAGGGCCTCAAGACCCCCTGGGGTCTGGCCGCGCTGCCCGACGGGAACCTGCTCGTCTCCTCCCGCGACGACGGCACGATCACCCGGATCACCGAGAAGACCGGCCGGAAGACCGAGTTGGGCAGTGTCTCCGGGGTCTCCGCGGCGGGCGAGGGCGGCCTCCTCGGCATCGCGCTCTCCCCGGACTACGCCTCGGACCACATGATCTACGCCTACTTCACCTCCGCCTCGGACAACCGCATCGTCCGCATGCTGTACGACGAGAAGAAGCCCGCCGGTGAGCAGCTGGGCGCCCCGGACACGATCTTCAAGGGCATCCCCAAGGGCTATATCCACAACGGCGGCCGGATCGCCTTCGGCCCGGACGGCATGCTGTACGCGGGCACGGGCGAGAGCGGTCAGCGGGGTCTGGCACAGGACAAGAAGTCCCTGGGCGGCAAGATCCTGCGGCTGACCCCGGAGGGCGACCCGGCGCCGGGCAACCCCTTCCCGGACTCGCCGGTGTACACCTACGGCCACCGCAATGTGCAGGGTCTGGCCTGGGACTCCAAGCAACGGCTGTTCGCCTCGGAGTTCGGCCAGGACACCTGGGACGAGCTGAACGCGATCACGCCGGGCGACGACTACGGCTGGCCGGACGCGGAGGGCAAGGGCAGCGACCCCAAGTACCACAACCCGATCACGCAGTGGCACACCGACGACGCCTCCCCCAGCGGCATCGCCTATGCCGAGGGCTCCATATGGATGGCGGGCCTGAAGGGACAGCGCCTGTGGCGCATCCCGCTGGACGGCACAAAGGCGTCGGCCGCCCCGCAGGCCTTCCTCACCGGTGAGTACGGCCGCCTGCGCACGGTGGTCTCGGCCGGCGACGACAAGCTGTGGCTGGTCACCAGCAACACGGACGGCCGGGGCACGCCTAAGTCGGGGGACGACCGGATTCTGGAGCTTCAGGTGTCGTAGCGGAGGGATCGGAGTCATCACCGGAGGGGTCCGGCAGCCGTACGACGACCTTCCCGGACTCCAGGTCTATCGGGCCGCGTCCGGGGTCGCCGTCGGCGACGTCGACCCTGGTCAGCTCCAGCCGGTTGGCCTCGTCCTGGGTGTGCTTGCGGCCCGGTGAGAACAGTTCCTCGAACATGTTGAACACGGGGCCTCCCCTGGCCGGTCTCCTACAGCGTACGACTCATCCGGCCGAACGCACGGTGAGCGGGTCGGGCGGGAAGAGCCCCAGCCGGTGGGCCACGGCCGCCGCCTCGCCCCGGCCGGAGACGCCCAGCTTGCCGAGGATGTTCGAGACGTGGACGCTCGCGGTCTTCGGGGAGATGAAGAGTTCCTCGGCGATCTGACGGTTGGTGCGGCCGGCGGAGACCAGGCGCAGGACGTCGCGCTCCCGGTTGGTGAGGCCGAGCGCCTCGACGGGGTCGGCGGGGACGGCTCTCGGCGCCGGGACCCTGGTGAGCGTCAGCCGGGCCCGCTGGGCGAGCAGGGCGACGGAGTCGGCGAGGGGGCGGGCGCCCAGGTGCTCGGCGACGGCGCCGGACAGCCGGAGGAGTTCGGTGGCGCGGTCGCGCCGGTCGTCACCGCTGCCGCCGTCGGTGCCCGTCCCGGTATCGGAGCCGGTGTCGCCCCCGCCGGTCCCGGACAGGAGCGCTT
Source organism: Streptomyces sp. NPDC050548 (assembly GCF_044457385.1). Classification (NCBI taxonomy): domain Bacteria; kingdom Bacillati; phylum Actinomycetota; class Actinomycetes; order Kitasatosporales; family Streptomycetaceae; genus Streptomyces; species Streptomyces sp. NPDC050548. Next base: position 201,786 of record NZ_JBITGV010000004.1, on the reverse strand, counting down.
CGGCCAGGCGGTGGCGGACGCGGGCGAGGTCGTAGGGACGGTCGAGGCGCTCGAAGGCGACGACCGCCTCGGACCAGTCGTCCGGCGTGCAGCGGCCCTCGGCACGCAGCAGTTCGGCGCGGAGCCAGCGCTCGTGGGCCTGCCAGACGGGCGCATTGGTGGCGACCCGTTTGGCGGCCTCCCGGATGCGTTCGAGGATCTTGGGGCGGCCGGGGTCGGCGGCGGGCAGGCCGATGGCCTGGGCCTCGGCGACGGCGGCGGCCAGCAGCAGGGGCCAGGTCTCGAAATGGGTGCCGGGCCGGAAGCCGGAGTCCAGGACCTGTTCGAGGGTGGCGCGGGCGTCGAGGAGGCGGCCCTCGGCGGCGGCGACCTGGATCTCGATCCGCTCCAGGGGCTGGTGGTGCTGGGGTGCGACGTCATGGGTGCCGTAGTGCTCGCGGGCGGCGGCGAGTTGGCGGCGGGCCTCGGTCACCTCGCCCCGGGCGAGCGCGAGTTCGGCCAGGAGGCGGGCGTGGAAGCCGCGGGGTTTGGAACTCTGGCCCACGTGCTCGGCCTTGGTCGCGGCCTCGGCGGCCTCGTCCCAGCGGCCCAGGGTGAAAAGGGATTCGGCGAGGTTGCCCCAGATCCAGGCCTCTTTGTCGAACTGGCCGAACTTCTTGGCGAAGGCGAGCCCGGTCTCCAGGATCGGCACGGCCTCGCGGGAGCGGCCGACGGTTTCGAGGGAGGACGGAAGGTTCACGTAACTGCGGCCGGCGACGGTGGAGATGCCCTCGGCGACCGTCCGTTCGTTGACCTCGGTCAGTTCGGCGAGGCCCGCTTCGACGTCACCGGAGGCGACCATGAGGCCGGCCAGGGTGAGGCGGGCGTCCATCTCGATCTCGCGGGCGCCCACCATGCGCGCGTACTCCACCGCACGCTCGGCGGCCGCATAGGCGTCCGGTCCCGGGACGTGCACCATCGACCAGCCGGCGACCTTGGCCAGTACCTCCGCGTGCACCTCGGAGGGCGGCAGGCCGCGCACCAGCTCCTGCGCGGAGGCGAGTTCCGGCCAGCCGTCGCCGCGGCCCTGGTGCCGGACCAGGACGGAGCGCTGCACCCAGAACCAGGCGGCCCGCAGCGGGTCCGCCTCGTCCTCCAGGAGGTGCAGGGCCCGCTTGGTGATCTTCAGGGCGCGCTCGCGCTCCCCGCTGAGCCGCCCGGCGACGGCGGCCTCCGCCATCAGGTCGAGGTAGCGCAGGGGTGTGGTCTCGGGGTCGCAGCCGCAGGCGGGATACACCTCGGCGTAGTCGACGGGCCGCAGTCCGGCGCGTACTTCGTCGGGGACCGTGTCCCACAGCTCCATCGCCCGCTCCAGGAGCCGCAGTTGCTCGGAGTGGGCGTGCCGGCCGCGGGCCGCGACGGAGGCGTCCAGGACGGCGGGGAGCGCCTTGGCGGGGTCGTGGGCGTGGTACCAGTAGCTGGCCAGCCGCATGACGCGCTGGTCGGCGGGGACGAGTGTCGGGTCCGCCTCCAGGGCTTCGGCGTAGCGGCGGTTGAGGCGAGAGCGCTCACCGGGCAGCAGGTCGTCGCCGACCGCCTCGCGGACCAGGGAGTGCCGGAAGCGGTAGCCGTCGCCGCCGGGCGCGGCCTGGAGGATGTTGGCGCCGACGGCCGCCCGCAGCGCCTCGATGAGGTCGTCCTCGGCGAGCCGGGCGACGGCGGCGAGCAGTCGGTACTCGACGGTGGAGCCGCCCTCGGCGACGATCCGGGCGACCCGCTGGGCGCTCTCGGGCAGTGACTCGACGCGGACGAGGAGCAGGTCGCGCAGGGAGTCGGTGAGGCCGGTGCGGCAGCCGTCCTGGGCGGCGACGGCGAGTTCCTCGACGAAGAACGCGTTGCCGTCGGAGCGCCGGAAGATCTCGTCGACCTGGGCGGGGTCGGGTTCGGCGGCGCGGATGCCGGCGATCTGGCGGGCCACTTCCTGCCGGTTGAAGCGGCCGAGTTCGATCCGGCGGACCGTGCGGAGCCGGTCGAGTTCGGCGAGGAGGGGGCGCAGCGGGTGGCGGCGGTGGATGTCGTCGGCGCGGTAGGTGGCGAGGACGAGGAGGCGGCCGGTGCGCAGGGTGCGGAAGAGGTAGGCGAGGAGGTGGCGGGTGGAGGCGTCGGCCCAGTGCAGGTCCTCCAGGGCGACGACGACCGTGCGCTCGGCGGCGACGCGTTCCAGGAGTCGCGCGGTGAGTTCGAAGAGGCGGGCCATGCCCTCCTCGTCGCCGCGGCTGGCCCGGTGCGCGGTGGGGGTCTCCGCCAACTCGGGGAGCAGCCGGGCGAGTTCCTCCTCCTGGCCGGCGGCGGCCGCGGACAGTTCGGCGGGGAGTTCGCGGCGCAGGGCGCGCAGGGCGGTGGAGAACGGGGCGAAGGGCAGGCCGTCCGCGCCGATCTCGACGCAGCCGCCGAGCGCGACGACGGCGCCCCGGCGGCAGACGGTGGTGGCGAACTCCTCGACGAGCCGGGTCTTCCCGACGCCGGCCTCGCCGCCCAGCAGCAACGCCTGCGGCTCGCCCGCGGCAGCGCGGGCGAGCGCGTCGTTCAGCGTGTCCAGTTCGTCGGCGCGGCCGACGAAGACCGGACTGACGGACCTGGTCTCCACGGTCCCGAGGATGTCACGCGGGTCTGACAACGCGGCACTCGTTTTCGGGAGGGCGAGCGCGGGCAGGAGCGTCCCGCCGGTCTGCCGGGCGGGCGCGGTACGGCCGCCCTCCCGCGCCCGGCCGGTCACGAGGCGCGGGCGAACAGGTGCCTGCGCGGGCGTTCGGTATGCACCTCGCTCTCGGCGGCCTGCCTGGCCTGCTCGCGGCGGGCGGCGCGGCGGCCGCGGACGGCCTCGCGGACCAGCCGCTCGTTGGCGGCCTGCCGGCGGAGTTCGGCGGAACGGAGCTGGTGGATCTCGTACTCGTACATTCTCAAGTCCCTTGGTGGAGGCGGTTTTTCGGCTTCGCTCTCTGCGATGCCTCAACCTTCGTCTCCAAGGGGGGTCCGCCACATCGGGAGAGTTCCGCATCTTGCGGGGCCGGGCGGGCCTTAGACGTGCGTAAGGGGCCTCAGGTCCTCCGTAAGGTGCTTACGGAGGACCTAAGACCCCTGATGAACTGCGGTGACTCAGCTCGCGGACGGCAGGCTGAGCAGGACGTCGGTGTACTTCAGGACGGCCAGGAGCAGGCCTACGACGCCAAGGGCTACGCCCGCCCAGGAGACCGACTTGATCCAGGTGGCCTGCGGCTTGCCGGGGGTACCGAAGGCGGGCCGGACCAGGGCGCCGACGCCGACGAACAGGCCCACCAGGGCGAAGATGCCGGCCCACAGCGCGGTGGTGTGCCACGCGTCGCCGTAGACCTCCTTGATCTGCGTCGCGACGCTCGCGGTGGAGGCGGTGTGGAGCTGGCCGACGAGGGTCTCACGGGCGGCGGCGACGGAGCCGATCCAGCCGCCGGAGAGCGAGATGAAGCCGAGCGCGGCGGAGACCACGGCGGCGGCACCCTGGCCGACGCCGGAGGAGGCTTCCGGCTCCTCAAGCCCGAGCTTCGCGAGCTCGGCCGCGTACTCCTCCTCGGTGAGGTCGTCCTCGTCCTCGGAGGCCTCGGCCTCGGCGGCCTCCGCGTTGGCGGGCTCCTGCTCGGTCACTTCCTCGTCGGTCTTGGTGACATCGGTCTTCGTCACATCGGTCTTGGTGACGTCGACGGTTTCCGCGTCGCTCTTCACCTCGGGGGCCTCGTTCGCGGCCTCGTCAACAGTCTTGGTACCCATGGTGCGCACGGTAGGGGTGGTTTCTGAGAAGTTCCTTAAAGATCGCTGTGTCAGGCACGCGCGCGTGCCTCGCGCCACTCGGGGGCGAGCACGGACCACACCTCGATGTCGTGCCGCACGCCCCCAAAGGGGTGCGACTGACGCAGGACCCCGTCCCTGGTCATGCCCATGCGGCGCGCAACATTCAGGCTCTTCTCATTGCCCGCGGCGGCATGCCACTCGACCCGGTGGACACCGCGCTGCTCGATCGCGAAGTCGATGAGGATCCGGATCGCGCGCGTGATCAACCCCCGCCCGGCGGCGGCGGGTTCCAGCCAGCAGCCGACCTCGCAGTTGCCCTGGTCGGCGTGGAAGTTCAGGAAGAGGACGCCGCCGACGAGCTTGCCGTCCAGCCAGATGCCGTGCAGGGACGCGCTGTCGGCGGCGCGCAGGTCGGCGTAGCGCTGGAGCATGGCCCGCGCGGACTCGACGTCGGTCTCCTTGGAGCCGAAGGAGATGTACTGGCCGATGAACTCCCGGCCGCGCTCCAGGTGGGCGAAGAACTCCTCTGCGTGCCACGGCTCCAGGGGACGCAGTTCGGCTCCGTCGTCACCCAGGGATATCGCGTACATCCTGCTCCCGCTCCTTCGCCAGTACGTCCGCCACCTCGGCGTCCGTCGCAGCGGCCAGCCTCTCATGGGCGGCGCGGCACTCGGGCGGCTCGATGCTGATGCGGGGCAGGACGCGGTCCAGGCGGCGGGGCAGCCACCAGTTGGCGCCGCCGAGCAGGTGCATGAGGGCCGGCACCAGGAGGGTACGCAGGACGAACGCGTCCAGGGCGACGGCGGAGGCGAGCGCGATGCCGAACATGGCGATCACGCGGTCGCCGCTGAGCACGAAGGCGAGGAAGACCGAGATCATGATGACGGCGGCCGAGTTGATGACCCGGCTGGTCTCGGCGAGGCCGACGCGGACGGCCCGGCGGTTGTCGCCGGTTTCCAGCCATTCCTCGTACATCCGGCTGACCAGGAAGACCTGGTAGTCCATGGAGAGCCCGAAGAGGACCGACACCATGATCACGGGGAGGAAGGGCTCGATGGGTCCGGCCCGGCCCAGGCCGAGGAACTCGCTCCCCCAGCCCCACTGGAAGATCGCGACGACGACTCCGAAGGCGGCGGCCACGGCGGCGACGTTCATCGCGGCGGCCTTGAGCGGGATGCCGACGGACCGGAAGGCGAGCAGAAGCAGCACACAGCCGAGCGAGATGACGACGCCGACGAACAGCGGGAGTTTGCCGATGATGACGGCGGCGAAGTCGTCGTAGCCGGCCGTGACGCCACCGACGTGGATGTCCAGCGAGGTCTCCGTCTCGGCCCGGGGCAGCACCTCGGTGCGGAGCCGCTCGACGAGGTCGCTGGTCCGCTGGGACTGCGGTGCCGAGTCCGGTACGACGCTGAAGTACCCGGTGGAGCCGCCGGCGTCGTAGGTCACCGGTGTCACGGCGGCGATGCCCTCGGTGGTGCGGAGGGTGGCGTCGAGGTTGTCGAGGGCGAGCCTGTCCTCGGCGCCGTCGATCTTCGTGACGAGGGTGAGGGGGCCGTTGACGCCGGGGCCGAAGCCGTGCGCAAGGAGGTCGTAGGCCTGCCGGGTGGTCGAGGTTTTCGGGTCGTTGCCCTGGTCGGAGGTGCCCAGGTGGAGGGAGAGCGTCGGCAGGGCGAGGACGGTGATGACGACCAGGGCGAGGGTGCCGAGGAGTTTGGGGTGGCGCTCGACGAACGCGGACCAGCGTGCGGCGAGGCCGGTGGGCAGCTCCGGCTGGGGTCCGTGCTCGGCGAGCCGGCGCCGTTCGCGGCGGCTGAGGGCGCGGGGGCCGATGAAGGAGAGCAGGGCCGGGAGGAGTGTGACGGAGGCCGCGACGGTGAGTATCACGGTCAACGAGGCTGCCACGGCGACCCCGTTGAGGAAGCCGAGCCGCAGGATCAGCATCCCCAGGAGGGCGATGCACACCGTGGCGCCCGCGAAGACGACCGCGCGTCCGGTGGTGACGACCGCGTTGGTGACCGCCTCCGTGACGGACAGTCCGCGTTTCAGCCCGCGCCGGTGCCGGGTCACGATGAACAGGGCGTAGTCGATGCCGACGCCGAGCCCGACCAGCATGCCGAGCATGGGCGCGAAGTCGGCGACCGTCATGGCGTGGCCGAGCAGCACGATCGCCGCGTACGCGGTGCCGACGCTCACCAGGGCGGTGCCGATGGGCAGCAGCGAGGCGGCGAGCGAGCCGAAGGCGAGGAACAGTACGAGCGCGGCGACGGCCACCCCGACGATCTCGGCGGTGTGCCCGCTCGACGACTCGGTGAGCCCGATGGCGCTGCCGCCCAGCTCGACCTGGAGCCCGTCGGTCTCGGCGGCCTTCGCGGCACGGACGACCGCCTGTGCCTCGGACTTGTCGATGTCCTCGGCCTGGTGCGCGAAGGTGACGGTGGCGTAGGCGGTCCGCCCGTCGGCGCTGATCCGGCCGGTGCCCTGCCCGTCGTACGGGCTGACCACGGAGGCGACTCCGGGCAGGCCGGAGATCTTGTCCAGGACACCGGTCATGGTCTGTTCGACGTCGGCGGCGCGGACGGAGCCGGGCGAGGTGCGCCAGACGACGGTGTCGCTGTCGCCGCTGAGGCCCGGAAACGCCTCCTTGAGCAGCTGAGTCGCACGGCCCGACTCGGTGCCGGGAGCCTCGTAGTCGTTCGAGTACGCCGAGCCGGTGACGGCGGCGGCAGCGGTGACCCCGCCGAACGCGAGGAGCCACAACAGGACGGCGGCGAGGCGGTGCCGAACACACCAGCGGGCAAGGGCTGCCACGAACGTGCTCCCGGGGATGGCGAATTGTGGATCTTTGACCGGGAAACATCGTCCGAAGGATGAACAGCCCGCAAAGAACGCGTGAGCAATACGCGGTCCACTCTCGCAGCCGAAAGTGATCGTTCATGACGTTCGAGGGCTTCAGCACCGGAGTGGGAGCCAGATCACAGGACAGTAACGGCGACTCTGTCACCCCGGCAGGCACCTCAGTCGAACTGGTCCCCCAGCGCCATCACCATCGCGCCGACGACCAGCAGCCACAACGCCCGTCTGGTACGGCCCCGGGAGCCGAGCACCGACGCGAGCGCGCACAGCGCGGCACCCACCGCATAGGCGGCCGGGACGAGCACCGGTTCGGAACCGGTGGCCCGGAGCGCCGCCGCGGCCACCCCGGCCAGCGTCAGCACGGCGCCGGTCAGGACCGCCGTCCAGCGGGCCCGCCGCGCGTCCAGTGCCAGGTCGTCGAAGTCGTCCGATTCGGACAACTCGGAATCTCCGCGTCCGTCCATGGCGGGCGAGCGTAGCGCCTCCGCCTGAGAAACCTGGTGCGCGGCCAACCGACGTCCTCCACAATCTCGTTGCTCTCCCACAGGAAGCTACGCAGAACCGGAGGAGCCCGTTCACCCATGGCCGACATCGGACTGACCGACCGCCTGACCCACCCCCGCTACCCGCGCAGCAACACCTACGACGTCCGCTGGACCATCGAGAACCAGATGGGCCCGCACGCCCTGTGGCTCCTGGAATGGCTGGCCCCGGCCCTCGGCCTCGACACGCTGCGCCCCGGCGCGCGCGTGCTCGACCTGGGCTGCGGACGCGCCATGACCTCCGTCTTCCTCGCCAAGGAGTACGACGTCCAGGTCACCGCCGCCGACCTGTGGGTGAAGCCCGACGAGAACGCCGTACGGATCGCCGAGGCGGGTGTCGCGGACCGCGTGCTGCCCCTGCATGTGGAGGCGCACGACCTGCCCTTCGCGGAGGGCACGTTCGACGCGATCGTGTCGATCGACGCGTACCAGTACTTCGGCACCGCAGACCTCTATCTGCCCACGCTGACACGGCTGTTGAAGCCGGGTGGCCGGATCGGCGTCGTCATGCCCGCGCTCCGGGAGGAACTGCCCGGCGACGAACCGCCGGAGCGCCTGAAGCCCTTCTGGGACCCCGGCTTCTGGGCCTTCCACTCCCCCGACTGGTGGCGCCGCCACTGGACGCGCGGCGGGACGGTGGAGGTCGAGGCCGCCGACTGGCAGCCCGACGGCTGGAAGGACTGGCTGCTGTGGAGCGAGGTGTGCGCCGAGGAGAGTCCCTACGACTGGATGGCGCGGATGGCTCGTGAGTCGGTGGAACTGGTGACGGCCGACCGGGGGCAACTCCTGGGCTTCGCCCGGATCGTGGGCCGCCGGGTGTAACGGGAACGGCCCCGGAGAGATCGGGTCTCCGGGGCCGTGCACGGCGTACTGGCTCAGCCTTCGCTGACGCCCAGCTGCTCCAGGATCAGTTCCTTGACGCGGGCCGCGTCGGCCTGGCCTCGGGTCGCCTTCATGACCGCGCCGACCAGGGCACCGGCCGCGGCCACCTTGCCGCCGCGGATCTTGTCGGCGATGCCCGGGTTGCCCGCGATGGCCTCCTGGACGGCGGTGGTGAGGGCGCCGTCGTCGGAGACGACCTTCAGACCGCGCTTCTCGACGACCTCGTCCGGGGTGCCCTCGCCGGCGAGAACGCCCTCGATGACCTGGCGGGCCAGCTTGTCGTTCAGCTCACCGGCGGTCACCAGGGCGGTGACCCGGGCGACCTGCTCCGGCGTGATGGCCAGCTCGTCGATCGAGGTGCCCGACTCGTTGGCGCTGCGCGCCAGTTCGCCCATCCACCACTTGCGGGCGGAGGCCGAGTCGGCACCGGCGTCGATCGTGGCGACGATCGGGTCCAGCGCACCGGCGTTGATGATGGACTGCATGTCGAAGGCCGAGATGGCCCACTCGGCCTGCAGCCGGTTGCGGCGGGCCAGCGGCAGCTCGGGCAGTCCGGTACGGATCTCCTCGACCCACTCGCGCGAGGGGGCCACCGGCACCAGGTCCGGCTCCGGGAAGTACCGGTAGTCCTCCGCCTCCTCCTTCACGCGGCCCGAGGTCGTCGACCCCGTGTCCTCGTGGAAGTGGCGGGTCTCCTGGATGATCGTGCCGCCGGAGTTCAGCACCGCGGCGTGGCGCTGGATCTCGTAACGGGCGGCACGCTCCACGGAACGCAGCGAGTTGACGTTCTTCGTCTCACTCCGCGTGCCGAACTTCTCGCGGCCGTGCGGACGCAGCGACAGGTTCACGTCGCAGCGCATCTGCCCCTGCTCCATGCGCGCCTCGGACACCCCGAGGGCCCGGATCAGCTCGCGCAGCTCGGCGACGTACGCCTTGGCGACCTCGGGAGCGCGCTCGCCCGCACCCTCGATCGGCTTGGTGACGATCTCGATGAGGGGGATGCCGGCGCGGTTGTAGTCGAGCAGCGAGTGCGAGGCGCCGTGGATACGGCCCGTCGCGCCACCGACGTGCAGCGACTTGCCGGTGTCCTCCTCCATGTGGGCGCGTTCGATCTGCACCCGGAAGGTCTCGCCGTCCTCCAGCTGCACGTCGAGGTAGCCGTTGAAGGCGATCGGCTCGTCGTACTGGGAGGTCTGGAAGTTCTTCGGCATGTCCGGATAGAAGTAGTTCTTCCGGGCGAAGCGGCACCACTCGGCGATCTCGCAGTTCAGCGCGAGGCCGATCTTGATCGCGGACTCGACGCCGATCGCGTTGACGACCGGGAGCGCGCCGGGCATGCCGAGGCAGGTCGGGCAGGTCTGCGAGTTGGGCTCGGCGCCCAGTTCGGTCGAACAGCCGCAGAACATCTTGGTCTTGGTGCCGAGTTCGACATGGACCTCAAGGCCCATGACGGGGTCGTACGACGCGAGAGCGTCCTCGTACGACTCCAGGTCGGTCGTGGTGGTCACGGTGAACTTTCCCTCTCAGCCCAGCAGGACGTCGTCGTCGCCCAGCCGCTTCAGCTCGCGGTACAGGATGGCGAGGCCGGTGACGATCGCGACGGCGGAGACCGTGGCGTCGATCAGACGGAGCGTGTCGTGCTCGGTGCGCGCCTTCTTGATCTGCTTGGCGACACCCAGCGCGCCGAACGCGGTGGTGGCCATCGACACATAGGTGCCGGACTTGGACTTCTTGAAGCCCTTGGCCTTCGACAGTGCGTTGCTCACAGCGACGGTGCCTCCTCAAGCAGCGGGTGCCCCCACTTTTCCACGAAGGCGGCCTCGACGGCGGCGCCGACCTTGTAAAGCCGGTCGTCCTTCAGCGCCGGGGCGATGATCTGCAGTCCGACCGGGAGACCGTCCTCCGGCGCGAGACCGCAGGGCAGCGACATGGCCGAGTTGCCCGCCAGGTTGGTCGGGATGGTGCACAGGTCCGCGAGGTACATCGCCATCGGGTCGTCGGCACGCTCACCGATCGGGAAGGCGGTGGTCGGCGTCGTCGGCGACACGATCACATCGACGCTCTCGAACGACTTCTCGAAGTCGCGGGTGATGAGCGTACGGACCTTCTGGGCGCTGCCGTAGTAAGCGTCGTAGTACCCAGAACTCAGCGCGTACGTCCCGAGCATGATCCGGCGCTTCACCTCGGGGCCGAAGCCCGCCTCACGGGTGAGGGAGGTGACCTCCTCGGCGGAGTGGGTGCCGTCGTCGCCGGTACGGAGGCCGTAGCGCAGGCCGTCGAAACGGGCGAGGTTGCTCGAACACTCGCTCGGCGCGATCAGGTAGTACGCCGACAGGGCGAGGTCGAAGGACGGGCAGTCCAACTCGACGATCTCCGCGCCGAGTTCCTTCAGTACGGCGACGGCCTCGTCGAAGCGCTGGATGACACCGGCCTGGTAGCCCTCACCGCGGAACTGCTTGACGACGCCGACGCGCATGCCCTGCACACTGCCGTTCCGCGCGGCCTCGACGACCGGCGGGACCGGGGCGTCGATCGACGTGGAGTCCAGCGGGTCGTGCCCGGCGATGACCTCGTGCAGCAGCGCCGCGTCCAGGACCGTACGGGCACACGGGCCACCCTGGTCGAGGGAGGAGGAGAACGCGACCATCCCATAGCGGGACACGGCCCCGTACGTCGGCTTGACGCCGACCGTGCCGGTGACGGCGGCCGGCTGACGGATGGAACCGCCGGTGTCGGTGCCGATGGCGAGCGGCGCCTGGAAGGAGGCGAGCGCGGCGGAGGAGCCACCGCCGGAGCCGCCGGGGATCTTGGTCAGGTCCCACGGGTTGCCGGTAGGCCCGTACGCACTGTTCTCGGTGCTGGACCCCATGGCGAACTCGTCCATGTTGGTCTTGCCGAGGATGACGACGTCGGCGGCCTTCAGCCGCTTGGTGACGGTCGCGTCGTACGGCGGGATCCAGCCCTCAAGGATCTTCGAACCGACGGTCGTCGGAATTCCCTCGGTGGTGAAGATGTCCTTGAGCGCGAGCGGAACGCCGGCGAGAGGACCCAACTCCTCGCCCCTGGCCCGCTTCGCGTCGACGGCACGGGCCTGCGCGAGGGCGCCCTCGCGGTCGACGTGCAGGAAGGCGTGCACCTTCGCGTCGACCTCCTCGATCCGGGCGAGGTGGGCCTCGGTGACCTCGACGGCCGTGAGGACGCCGGACGCGATGTTCGCGGCGGTCTCGGCGGCGGTGAGCCGGATGATGCTGCTGTGGTCCGTCATGGTGATTAGTCCTCCCCCAGGATCTGCGGCACCTTGAAACGCTGCTGCTCCTGGGCCGGGGCGCCGGAGAGCGCCTGCTCGGGGGTGAGCGAGGGACGGACCTCGTCCGCGCGCATGACGTTCGTCAGCGGCAGCGGGTGAGAGGTCGGCGGTACGTCTTGGTCGGCGACCTCGCTGACGCGGGCGACCGCGCCGATGATGTCGTCCAGCTGTCCCGCGAAGTGTTCGAGCTCTTCGGGCTTCAGCTCCAGACGCGCCAGCCGGGCGAGGTGGGCGACCTCCTCGCGCGTGATGCCAGGCATGCGGCGTTCCTCTGGGGTGAGTGCGTGTGGTTTGGGGCCAATCCTATGGGGCGGGGGGCCGTAGCCGTTAAACGGTTTCGACCGCCCACTTCTCAGCAGGCACGAGGCGGGCTGCCCAGGGGCACGGGGCTGTGTCGATCAGCGGCTCCGCCACGCGGGCGCACCCAGACCTGCCCACCATCCACTTCACAACAAGGGCTGCGTCGTCAGGGGCGCGGGGAACTGCGCGACCGGCCACGACGCACCCGCAGCCGCGAACCGGCAGAAGCCCCTCCCCCGTAGGCGCAGCCTTTCAGCCGAGCCGCCCCGGATCATCCGCAGCAGCCGCCGGCAAGGCAGCCCGCGGCCGCTGCCACCCCCGAGACCCCCGCGCCAGCAACCACGCCGTCATGTCCTCCGGAGGCATCGCCGCGGCGACAAGCCACCCCTGTACGGCGTCGCACCCCAGGTCCCGCAACCGCTCCCACGTCTCGTCGTCCTCGACGCCCTCCGCGACGACGAGCAGCCCGAGCGAGTGCGCGAGATCCACCGTGCACCGCACGATCTCCGCATCCTCCGTGTCCACAGCCAGCCGCGCCACGAACGACCGGTCGATCTTCAACTCGCTGACCGGCAGCCGCCGTAGATGCACCAGGGACGAGTACCCCGTGCCGAAGTCGTCGAGGGACATCTTGACGCCGTGGCCGGTCAGGCCGTTGAGCGTGTCGGCGGCGCGCTGCGGGTCCTCCAGGAGGACGTGTTCGGTTATCTCCAGCTGGAGCGACCCCGCCGGGACCCCGTGCCGGGCGAGTCGCGCGGCGACCGAGCCCGCGAATCCGGGGGTGTGCACATCGCGCGGGGAGACGTTCACCGCGACCGGCACGAACAGGCCCTGGGCCCGCCACCTGGCGACCTGGGCGAGGGCCGTGTCGAGGACGTACTCCGTCAGATGGGGCATCAGTCCGGACGACTCGGCGATCGCTATGAACTCGTCCGGCGGCACCTTCCCGCGCTCCGGATGCACCCACCGCACCAGCGCCTCAAGGCCGGCGACCTGGCCGTCGAAGCGGACCTTGGGCTGGTAGTGGACCTGCACCTCGTGCGCGTCGAGCGCCCGGCGCAGATCACCCAACAAGCCCAGCCGGTCGGGGGTGTTGGAGTCCCGCTTGGACTCGTAGACCTCTACGCCCGTACGGTCCCGCTTCGCCTGGTACATCGCGACGTCGGCCCGGCGCAGCATTCCCTCGGCGTCGAGGGCGTGGTCGGGGAAGACGGCGACGCCCGCACTGGCCTCCAGGACGAGGGTGAGCCCGTCGAGGTCGAGCGGGGAGCTGAGCGCGGCGACGAGGTTGCGGGCGACCCGGGTCGCGGACGTGGTCGAGTCGGCGACGGGCAGCAGTACGGCGAACTCGTCGCCGCCGAGCCGCGCGGCCTCCGCCCCGCGCGGCAGCGCCACCCGCAGCCGGTCGGCTATCTGCAACAGCAGCCGGTCACCGGCCAGATGACCGAGAGTGTCATTGACCGATCGAAAGCGGTCGAGGTCGATCAGCATGAGCGCGGCCTTGGCGCCGATGCGTTCGGCGTCGTCCAGAGCGGTCCAGATGCGCTCCAGGAGCCACTGCCGGTTGGGCAGCCCGGTCAGCGGGTCGCGCAGTTGCTCCTCGGCCCTGGCGCGGGCCATCCACAGGGTGGAGTCGAGGGCGATGAGCGGGATCGAGAAGAGGGGCAGCAGGACCGGCTGGGCGATCGCGACCACACAGATCAGCGGGGCGATGCCGAGCAGGGCGACCGCGACCAGTCCCTGTCTGAGCAGGGCGGTGCGGGCGACGGTGGGCAGTCCGCCGTGGCGCGGGGCGTGCAGATACCAGAGCAGGGTGCGGGTGACGGCCAGATAGGCGAGGGCGACCAGGATCACTTCGGGGGCGGTGTAGACCGTCCAGGTGTCCGGGTTCCAGGGCTTCTCGACGGACGGCACCCGGCCGAAGGCACCGAGGACGAGCGCTCCGGCGGCTATGCCGAGGATGTCGACCGCGCCGTGCAGCACGCCCTGGCGCCAGCGGTTGCGCCGGGCTATGCCGACCAGGACGACGACGGTGAGGCTGACCATGCCGGCGGCGACCCAGCCGTAGAGCAGCAGGACGCCGAGGGTGAGGGCGGCGCCCGAGCCGGTGCCGCCCCACCAGCGGGCGCGGCCGAGGGCGACCAGGTGGCCGACGATGATGCCGGTGAGGACGGCCAGCGACCAGCCGACGGTGCCGGACGGGAAGAGCGCGTGGTCGCCGGTGAACGCGCGGAAGAAGCCGGCGCCCAGGACGAAGCCGGCCGCGGCCACCACCGCCGTGGGCAGCGCGGGCCAGTGCAGGTGCCGTCCGCTTTCGCCGCCAGGCAGGGCGGAGGCGTGGGCGGCGGAGAGCGGTGCGTCGTGGCGCGCGTCCGGTGTGGAGTACTGTCCGGTGGCGCGCGGCTGGGTGCTGCCCGGACGCTCCACGGGGCGCGCTCCCCAACGGCTCCCCCGCCAGGCGCCGGTGAGCCGGCGCAGGAGTGAGTCCGGGGGGGCGCTCTCGGTCGGTTCCATTCCCGTCCCTCTCACAGCCGGCGGTGCCCACGCCACGCGGTCCGATGCCCGACTTCCATCACCGGTACCGCGTTTGGAAAACCCTTCCCCTTGCTCACCAAGAGCAGGGGGTTGCCCCAACCGCAGCTGGGCACGGCAGGTGCACACCTCAACAGTAGGCCGCAGAAGGCTTCCACGGGCAGCGGTCGTAGACGGTTGCCCGAATGCGACCCGGCCACCCGTATGCATCTGGTATGCGCCGATCGGGTGGCCTTCAACCGCTGCTCCTCGCTACTCCTCGGCCGGAAGCGCGACTTCGGCGGCCGCCTCGGGGCCCTGTTCCAGCAGAACGGTGAAGCCGTCCTCGTTCAGAACCGGCACCTTGACCTGCATCGCCTTGTCGTACTTGGAACCAGGATTGTCACCTACGACGACGAAAGACGTCTTCTTCGAAACAGAACCGGTCACTTTCGCTCCCCGGCTCTGCAGGGCGTCCTTCGCCCCGTCCCGCGTGAAGTGTTCGAGTGTGCCGGTCACGACGACGGTCAGCCCTTCGAGCGGACGCGGGCCCTCGTCCTCGCCGGAACCCTCTTCCTCCATCCGGACCCCGGCGGCCCGCCACTTGCGGAGGATCTCCTGGTGCCAGTCCTCGGCGAACCACTCCTTGAGGGAGGCGGCGATGATCGGGCCGACGCCGTCGGTGTTCGCCAACTCCTCCTCGGTGGCCTGCTCGATACGCTCGATCGAGCGGAACTCGCGGGCCAGCGCCTCGGCGGCGACCGGGCCGACATGACGGATCGACAGGCCGGTGAGAATGCGGGCGAGTGGGCTGTCCTTGGCCGCCGCGATGGTCTCCAGCATCGCCAGCGCGTTCTTCTTCGGCTCGCCCTGCTGGTTGGCGAAGACCGTCGCGATCTTCTCCTCGCCGGTCTTCGGGTCGCGCTTGGGCAGCCCGCTGTCCTGGTCGAGGACGTACGCCTTGATGGGCAGCAGCTGCTCGATGGTGAGGCCGAACAGGTCGCCCTCGTCCTTCAGCGGCGGCTCCGCCGGCTCCAGCGGCTTGGTGAGGGCCGCCGCCGACACATAGCCGAAGTGGTCGATGTCCAGCGCCTTGCGGCCCGCGAGGTAGAAAAGCCGCTCCCTCAACTGTGCAGGGCAGGTGCGGGCGTTGGGGCAGCGGAGGTCGATGTCGCCCTCCTTCATCGGCCGCAGCGGCGTCCCGCACTCGGGGCACTCGGCGGGCATCACGAACTCCCGCTCGCTGCCGTCGCGCAGATCGGCGACCGGACCGAGGATCTCCGGGATGACGTCACCGGCCTTGCGCAGCACCACCGTGTCGCCGATGAGGACGCCCTTGGCCTTGACGACCTCCTGGTTGTGCAGCGTCGCGAACTCGACCTCCGAGCCCGCCACCGTCACCGGCTCGACCTGGGCGTACGGCGTGACGCGGCCCGTACGGCCCACGCCCACGCGGATGTTGACGAGTTTGGTGTTGACCTCCTCGGGCGCGTACTTCCACGCGATCGCCCAGCGTGGGGCGCGGGAGGTGGAACCGAGCCGTCCCTGGAGGGGGATCTCGTCGAGCTTGACGACCACGCCGTCGATCTCGTGCGCGACGGAGTGCCGGTTCTCGCCGTAGTACGTGATGAACTCCCGTACACCGTCGAGGTCGTCGACCACCCTGTTGTGCGTGGACGTGGGCAGACCCCAGGTCTTCAGCAGGGCGTACGCCTCGGAGAGGCGGGTGAGGGGGTCGAAGCCCTCCAGGGCGCCGATGCCGTGCACGACCATGTGCAGGGGGCGGCCGGCGGTGACGCGCGGGTCCTTCTGGCGGAGTGAACCCGCCGCCGCGTTACGGGGGTTGGCGAAGGGCTTGTCGCCGGCCTCGACCAGCCGGGCGTTCAGCTCCTCGAACTTCTCCATCGGGAAGTAGACCTCGCCGCGGATCTCCACGAGGTCGGGCACGCGCTCGCCGGTGAGCCGGTCCGGGATCTCGGCGATCGTCCGGACGTTGGGCGTGATGTCCTCGCCCGTACGGCCGTCGCCGCGGGTCGCCGCGCGCGTGAGACGGCCGTGCTCATACGTCAGGTTGACGGCGAGGCCGTCGACCTTCAGCTCGCACAGGAAGTGGTGGTCGGAGGCGCCGACGTCCTTGTGGACGCGCTCGGCCCAGGCCGCCAGCTCCAGGTCGTCGAAGGCGTTGTCCAGGGAGAGCATGCGTGAGGGGTGGACGACGGAGGTGAACTCCGTCTCGTACGCCCCCGCGACCTTCTGGGTCGGGGAGTCGGGCGTGCGCAGCTCGGGATACTCCTCCTCCAACGCCGCCAGGGCGCGCAGGAGTTGGTCGAACTCCGCGTCGCTGACGACCGGGGCGTCGTTCACGTAGTACCGGAAGCGGTGCTCCTCGATCTGCTCAGCGAGGTGCGCGTGCTTCTCCCGTGCCTCTGCGGGCACCGTCGTCTCCGCCTGCCTGTCGCCGGCCACCGTGTTGTCCTTCCGTCACTCAGGGTTGTCCGCGAGGGATCTCGCCGCCCGGACGCAGTGGGCGAGAGCCTTGCGCGCGTACTCCGGGGAAGCCCCCGCGAGTCCGCACGCCGGGGTGATGGTGACCGCCTCCGCGAGCAGTCCCGGTCGCAGCCCCAGCCTGCGCCACAGCGTTCTGACACCCATGACGCTACCGGCAGGGTCTGACAATGCGGTGTCCGTGCCGGGCACGACACCGGCGAAGAGCCGGGTGCCCGCCTCGACCGCCTCGCCGATCACGTCGTCGTCACGCTCGGTGAGGAGCGAGAAGTCGAAGGAGACGCCGGCCGCGCCCGCCCGGCGCAGCAGCGCGAACGGCACGTCCGGTGCGCAGGAGTGCACGACGACCGGGCCGTCCGCGTGCACCCCGACGACATCGCGGAGTGTGCTCTCGACGAGTTGGCGGTCGACGGCGCGGTAGGTGCGGTAGCCGCTGGCGGACCTGACCTGTCCGCGCAGTACGCCGATGAGGGACGGCTCGTCGAGCTGCAGCACGATCTGGGCGCCGGGGACGCGGCGTTGGACGTCGGCGAGGTGGTTGCGCAGGCCCTCGGCGAGCGAGCCGGCGAGGTCGCGGCAGGCGCCGGGGTCGGAGAGCACGGCCTCGCCGTTCCTCAACTCCAGGGCGGCGGCGAGCGTCCAGGGCCCCACAACCTGCACCTTGAGCGGCCCCTCGTACCCCTGCGTGAACTCCTCGAACGCGTCGAGGTCCTCCCCCAGCCACGCCCACGCCCGTTTGGTGTCCCGCCCCGGCCGGTCCCCGATCCGCCAGCCGCTGGGCTCCACGCGCGCGTACACCTCGACGAGCAGCCCGATGGTCCGGCCGATCATGTCCGCACCGGGCCCCCGCGCGGGCAGCTCGGGCAGAAACGGAAAGTCCTCGAAGGCCCCGGTCGCGGTCTTCGCGGCCTCCCGGGCGTCGGTGCCGGGAAGGGATCCGATGCCGGTGGCGGCGCCGAAGCTGAACTGGCTGTTGTTGCTCACCCCGGAAGACTACGGAACCCTCCGGGGGCTGAGCTCGCCCCTGGGGGCTCCGCCCCCAGACCCCCGGACCTTTGCCCACCCACCGCCCGACTCGGTTGCTTGAATGGTTCACCTTTTAACCGACAGTAAACGGGTGGTGGGCGGCAAAGGTCGGGGGTCCAGGGGGCGGAGCCCCTTGGCGGGGTCAGGGGCGGAGCCCCGGGAGGCGCCCTCAGCGTCCCGGCCGCACCGTCAGGTCGTTGACCTCCGCGTCCGCCGGAAGATCGATCGCCATGAGGATCGTCGTCGCGACCGACTCGGGGTCGATCCACTGGGCGGGGTCGTACTCCTTGCCCTCCTGCTGGTGGACCTTGGCCTGCATGGGGCTGGCGGTGCGGCCGGGGTAGACCGAGGTGACGCGGACGCCGTTGCCGTGTTCCTCGTGGCGGAGGGAGTCCGCGAGGGCCTTCAGACCGTGCTTGGACGCGGCGTACGCGGACCAGTCGGCGCTCGCCCGCAGTCCCGCGCCGGAGTTGACGAAGAGCACGTGGCCGCGGGCCGCGCGGAGTTGGGGCAGGAAGTGGCGGGTCAGCTCGGCGGGGGCGACGAGGTTGACGTTGAGCTGGTGGTGCCAGGTCTTCGGGGTCAGGTCGCCGACCGGGCCCAGGTCGACGACCCCGGCGATGTGCAGAAGCGTGTCCACCCGGTCGGGCAGGCTCTGGTGCGAGAACGCCCAGCTGAGCCGGTCGGGGTCCGCGAGGTCGCCCACCAGAGTGCGCGCCCCGGGATACTCCGCCGCCAGTTCCTTCGCGCGGCCCGCGTCGCGCGCGTGCAGCACGAGATCGTCCCCGCGCGCGTGCAGACGGCGGGCGACGGCCGCGCCGATGCCGGAACCGGCCCCGGTGATCACATGTGTAGCCATGCCCGCCATGCTCGCATCAGCGGGTACCGAAAGACTCCTCCAGGTAGGCCAGCGCCCCCACCGGCTCCTCCGCGAAGAAGACCAGGTCGGTGAGCGGGCGGGCCAGGAAGCCCTCCGCCTCCATCCGCTGGAACTGCGTCTTGAGGCCGTCGTAGAAGCCCTCCGTGTTGAGCACCACCACCGGCTTGTCGGTGTGGCCGTGCTTCTTCAGCTCCAGGATCTCCGTGGCCTCGTCCAGCGTCCCGGTGCCGCCCACCATGACGACCACGGCGTCGGCCTTCTCCAGGAGCAGCTTCTTGCGTTCGGCGAGGTCGGCCGCGATCACCATCTCGTCGGAGCCTGTCCGGGCCTTCGCCGCCAGGAAGTCCACCGAGACGCCCACCAGCCGTCCGCCGGCGGCCTGTACGCCGTCCGCGACCACCTTCATCAGCCCGACGTCCGAACCGCCCCACACGAGTGAGTGCCCGCCCTTGCCGAGCAGTTCGGCGAACTCCCGCGCGGGGCGCGTGTAGCGCTCGTCCAGGTCGGCGGCGGAGAGAAAGACACAGATCTTCATATCCGTCACCGTACGCGGGAAGAACCGGGGGCCCGCGAGTGCTTTTCCGGTATGGCTGACGGACACACGATCACGATCGAGCAGGGCGACCGGCGCGTACGCGTCGTCCACGGCGACCAGGTGCTGGCGGAGACCGACCGGCCCCTCGTCCTGAAGGAGACCGGCTGTCCCGTGCGCTACTACCTCCCCCCGGAGGACGTACGCCTGGACCTCCTGACCCCCTCCGAGACCCACACCCACTGCCCCTTCAAGGGCGACGCGTCCTACTGGTCGCTCCCGGACGCGACCGACCTGGTGTGGGCGTACCCCGACCCCAAGCCCGACGTGGCGCAGATCAAGGACCACCTCTGCTTCTACGTAGTAGAAGTGTTGTGACGGATTGGTCGCACCCTGGATGGCCGGACCCACATCGTGGACCCGGCCACCCCGGCGCCACCGCTCACGGGGTTCTTCACGTGCTGACCGCGCGGTCAGCACGTGAAGGCCACCCACCCCGAGGAGCAACAGCGACTCCCCGAAGGGGCAGGCCATCGCCGTGGCCGTCCGTCCGCGTGGTCGTGGCGATCGTCGCCGACCCCACCACACGTGTGTCGTCGTAGAGCACGGTCGAAGCCGGGCGTCGGCTAGTGCCCTGTCGAAGAGACAGCTCCGCGCCACAGTCGCGGCTCCTCCTGCGCGAACTGTCGTTCGCGCACCTCCGCGTCGGGGAGCGCGAGCCGGACGGCCCGTCGGAAAGCCGCTCCGTGGCCGGGGTACTTGAGGTGGCAGAGCTCATGGATCAGGACGAGGTCCACCAAGGCGACCGGCAGCTGTATCACCGCCCAGTGCACGGTGATCGCGCCCTCAGGAGTACAAGCACCCCAGCGAAGGCCGAGGTCCCGCACCTCGATGCCCGCCGGATCACGCACTCCGGCCAGTGACGCCAGCGGCTGCAGCCGGGCAGCGAGCCAGCGCTCCCCGCGGCTGCTGTACCACTCCACAAGGGGCCGCACATCAGCGGCGGACGACCGCGATCGGGGCAGCTCCAGCCATCCCTGTCGCAGTCGTACGTGACTGCTGCCGTCGTCGGGAGTGAGCTTGAGCCGGTACCGGCGGCCCAGGTAGGCGAAGCTTTCGCCGCCGATCAGGTCCCTGACCGGTTCGGCCGCCCGCAGGTCCTGACGGCGGCGGACCTCAGCGGCGAGACGCGGCATCCGGCCACGCACCGCGTCAGCGATCTCTTTCGGATCCGCGCCTGCGGGAATCGCGAAGAGCACCCGGCCGTCCTCGGCGATCTCGATGCCGAGGGTACGGCGCCGTGGCCGTACGACGACATCCCACCGCCACCCGCTGGGCACGGGGAGATCGGCGATGGCCTGTTCGACGACGGTACTCACCCGCACTTCCTACCATCCGGCAACGACATCACCCTGCCTGGCAGCCATCAACAGCCGTCAGCGGTCACCGGGTCAGGCATCCCCGCCGTCCGCCTCGTCGCGCGGCTGGTATCCGAGGAAGTACTCGTACCGCTCCACGGCCAGCTCCGTCAGATGGCTCGCGAGGTCGCCGATGTCGTCCCAGTCCATGGCGAGCCAGATCTCCAGGTGCTGGCGGAGTTCGCTGCGCATGCGGACAAGGGCAGCGGGCTGTGTGCGTATCTGCGGGCGCCTGACGAGCACCGACATCTCCCCGGTGAGACCGCGGGCCGCCCGGATCAGGTCGGTGTCCGGCGGCCAGGGTTCCCGCTCGGCTGCTTCGGCGTGCTGCTGGAGCAGTCCGAGGACCAGGCGTTCGGTCCGGGAGTCGAGGCCGTCGCCGTCCTCCGGCTCGCGCTCCGCCGCGGCCACGTCCCCGACCAGACGCGCCAGGTCGGCGGCGGCCTGCTCGAAGTCGTCCCGCATCCGCGCGATGATCTCTTCCAGTCGGACGCTGAACAGCTGGTAGCCCGCCCGGTCGCCACCGATCTTCGCGCTGATACGCAGTTTCAGCGAGCCCGTCATGTACGAGCACCGGGTCCGGGGGTCGGCGTTCGCGTCGACCCGTTCCATGAACTCCGGGTCGGTGAGTTCGACGGGTGGGATCCGCTGCCGGATCCCGGTGGTCTGGATGTGCTGCGAGATGAGCCGGCGGACCTTGGCGCCGTAGCGGCGCGGGCTGAACTGGTCGCGGCCGTCGAGGTAGCGGCGTCTGGCCATGTACTGCAGGGTGCCCAACTGGCCTGCCAGAGCGCGGTACTTCAGTGCCAGCGGGTCCGGCAGGACCGCGTTGAGCGCGGTCAGGAAGTCGCGGACGCGTTCGTCGAACTCGCCGCGCAGCAGCGGGTCTTCGAGGCGTCGGCCGAGGAAGTCCTCCCACTGGGACTCGTCGCCGGGGTCGGTGACGTTCTGTGCGGCCAGGAAGCCCGTGACCTTCGCCCCGAGGTCCGCCAGGAGGGCCTTGGCGGCGGCGTCGGACCGCAGCAGCAGTCCGTCCCGGTCCGGGCTGCTGCCGTCGGGCTGCGGCCCCTGGTAGTCCGGCTGGAGGTGGTCCACGGAGACGTTCCGGTAGCCGAGGACGTGCCGTAGGTGCTCCTGGTCGTAGGCGGCGAGCGAGTCGGCCAGCGCGCGGCCGATGCCGACGTAGTCGACGACCTGACCCCACTTCTTGGCCGGGTAGGGCCGGTTGGTGCGGGCCACGGCCTGCAGCAGTCCCGCGCCGGACAGCTTGCAGTCCAGGTAGAGGACCTGTTCGACGGGTGCGTCGAAGCCGGTGAGCAGCATCGACTGGACCACCAGGAAGGCCATGGTCTCCGCCGGCGCGCCGCCCTCCGTGTCCTGCGGCGCGGGCGGTCCGGCGTCCGCGGGCAGGTCGAGGTCGACGTTCCATACCTGGCCGCCGCTCGCCGGGGTGCCGAGGCCTGAGGGTGCCAGCCCGTGCGTCCTGACGTGCCATGCCGGGTCGGCCGTGATGTCGCGCGGCGGCAGCCCCTTCTTGAAGCGTTCGATGTGCGCGTCCTGGTGGCTCTTGGTGATCCACGGCCGCCACGACTCCGGGTCCCTGCTACCCTGCCTGGCCGGGGAGACGACCACGGCCGCGTCGAGCGTGCGCAGCACCTCGCGGTCCGGCAGGAGTGTGAGGAGCGCCCGTTCCTCCTCGTCGGCCTCGTGCGCGGCCATGGGGTCGGCGATCAGGGCCGGGTCGAGCGCGTCGAGGCGGGCGACGAGCCGGTCGCGGGCGGCGAGCAGCGCGGTGCGGTAGCGGACGGCGGCGAGCCGGGAGACGGTGGCGATCTGCGCCCCGAAGCGGTCGGGCAGCGCGGTACTGGCCCAGTGGCCGAGCATGTGCTCGGCCTTGACCTCGATCACCGACTGGGCTTCCAGGATCTCCTTGCGGCGGCCGAACTTGCGCAGCACCTTGGCCCGCAGCTGGGGATCGGACGGCACCTTCTCGTCGAACCGGGCGTCGAGGGCGGCCTGTTCGACGACTTCGAGCGGTACGGCGTACGCCTCGTAGCGGACGGGTACGACGGACCGGTCGAGTTCGGCGTCGCGCAGGGTGTACGTGTCGGCGTACGGGCCGAAGATCTCCTCGCTGCGTCTGCGGTTGCTGCTGATCACCGGAGTGCCGGTGAAGCCGACGAACGCGGCGCGCGGGAGCATGGCCCGCCAGCGGGCGTGCTGCCACTTGTCCTGCCCCCGGTGCGCCTCGTCGACGAGGACGACGACGTGGTGGTGCGGATTGGCCACCCGGTTCTGTACGTGTCCCTCGTCCCCGTCTCCCTCCTCATCGTCGGCGGGGGCGGCGTCGGGCAGGGACTCCTCGCGGCCGTCGTACGCGGTGTCGTCGCGCTGCGCCTTCTGCAGGGTGACGAGGACGACGTCCCCGACGTCCACCTCCAGGTACTTCCTGGCCCGCTTGACGCTCGGCGCGCGGTGCACTTTCTCCTCGGTGGCGGCGAGGCTCGTCCGGATCTGCTTCTCCAGGTCGATGCGGTCGGTGACCACGACCACCTTGTGCGACTTCAGCGTGGGACGGCTGCGCAGGTGCCGGACGAGGAACGCCATGGTCAGGCTCTTGCCGGAGCCCTGGGTGTGCCAGACGACACCGCCCCGGTGGCTGACGGCCACACCGGTCGCCGCCTTCCGGTCCCGTTCCTCCAGCTTCCGCGTGAGCGCCTTCACCGCCTTGAACTGCTGGTGGCGGCCGACCAGTTTGACCGTACGGTGCCCGCTGCCGAGCCGGGTGGTGAAGTCCCGTACGAGGTCGAGGAGATGGGCCGGGCGCAGCATCCCGGCGACGAGGATCTCCTGGTCGGTCAGGGCCGCCGACACGGGCTTGCCCACCTCCTCGCGTACGCGGTCCTCGCTCACGGGCGCGACCGTGCGCCAGGGGGCGAAGTGCCGGGGTTCGGCTGTGACCGTGCCGGTCTCGGCGTGGTCGCGGTCGGTGCCGACAAGGACCTGTGCGAAGCGGACGAACTCTGGTACTGCGACCGGGGAGTTGACGCCCGCGCACCGGAGCACCTGGTCGACCGCGTCGTCCAGGGCGGCCCGCACGTCTCCCTGCGGGCCGGACACCACGGGCGCCTTGCACTCGATCACCACCCAGGGCAGCCCGTTCACGAACAGCACGAGGTCGGGTGTGACGGGAGTGGCGTCCTTCCGCTCGACCCGGAACTGGGAGACGACGAGCAGGTCATTGCCACCGCCGGGCGTGTCGGGCCCCTCCCCGAACTCGTGGTCCCAGTCGACGAGTCGTACGTGTTCGGGGTCGCCCTTCGTCCAGCCCGGCAGGGTGCGGGCGTTGCGGCCCTTGCGCAGTAGGTCGGTCACCTCCAGGTTCCCGGCGACACCGCGCTCCTTCGGACCCTGCCCCGGCGCGGTGCCCTGGACCAGGGCGAGAAGGTGGTCGAGCTGCGCGTCGCTCAGCCAGGGTTTCCCGTCCGACGGCCTCGGGTTGATCCTGGCCACGGCCGCCTTGAACCGGTCCGCGTACACGACGGTCTCGAAGCTCGTACGTTCCGAGGCACCCGGCGCGGTGGCGGGCCCGGCGCTCGGTCCGCCCCGGAGATGGGCCCAGCCCATCGCCGTCAGCTGCTCGATCAGCGGCCGCTCGGTCCTGACGTACTCCGGCTGCTCCGCCACGCCTGTCCTCCCCGGCCACCTGCCTCGATCCCCGCCCGCCCTCTGGCGCGGGACAGGTGATCGAAACTCTATCGGCGGCCGGGGAGCGTGGCGCGGGGTGCGCGTGGATCAGGCGGCGAGGACGGGGAAGGTGGCCGGAAAGCACCTGCTCCTTGCTCAGAGGCGCGTGGTGTCCAGAACGATCCCGAAGGGCTCGGGCAGGGTGACCGGGGTGCCGAGGGGGTGCGGGCCGTCGGCCTCGGTGTAGCCGAGTCCGCCCGGCTCGGAGAAGAGGGTGAGTTCGCGGTTCTGACGATCGATCAGCAGGTACAGCGGAGCGCCGTACTCGGCGTAGCGCTTGCGCTTGGTGACGCGGTCCGTGTCGGCGTTGGACTTCGAGGTGACCGACCGCCAGAAGGTCAGATCCGGGGTGACAACGAAGTTGTCGTCCCGCGCGAGTCCCTCGGGGACGACGGCGATGTCCGGGACGTACCAGTTGGGCGAGCCGGGGAGGTCGATGTCCCCGGACCCCGCGACGCAGCCGAGTTCGTCGACACGGTCCTCGATCTGACGGCGAATGGCCCGTGTGGTGCGTTCGTAGTCCCAAGTCGGCGGTACGGGTTGGATGATCCCCTGGATGATCTGTACGCGGCTGTCGGCCACGTACCTGATGGCGTGCTTCAGGGCACGCTCGTGATCGATGTCCGCGTACCTGTCGTCGGGCTGCGGGTGGGTGCTCATGGCGTCGTCGCCTTCTCTGCCTTCTCTCGCGGAACGGCGTGATCGGTGTACCAGGGGCGCAGTGAGTCCTGGACCGGAACGCGGGCAGTGTTCCCCATACAGGTGCGGAACACTGCCTGCGTCGGCTGCGGGGAGGTACGGCACCGGCTGTGCGGATCAGGCCGCGAGTACCGGGGACGGCGGCCGGAAATCACCGCCAAGGGCAAGCTCGAACCAGATCGTCTTGCCGCCCGGCCCGCCGTTCGGCCCTTCGACGGACCCGCACCCGCCCCACCGGTCGGCGAGGCTCTCGATGATCGGCAGCCCGCGACCGCAAAGGGCTGTGGGATCAGGCATCGCCGATCCCGGCGGGAACGGAGGCAGGTCCGGACTCGCGTCCCACACGCTCACGCGCAGCGCGGGGCACAGCCAGTGCATCCGGACGATGACCGGGCCCTTGGTGTGCCGCACCGAGTTGGTGGCGAGCTCGCAGGTCAACAGCTCGGCCTTGTCGGCGAGTTCACCGATCCCGTGGGCGTGGAGTACGGCACGGAGGGTGCCCCGGACGATCCGGGGGCCGCGTGGGTCGCAGGGAAGGTGGATCTCGTACATCCAGGGGGCGGTGAACGGGATGGGGGTGGGGTGGTCGCCGTAGCTGGCGTTGTAGCTGACGTCGTAACTGACGGGGTGGGGCGGTTCGTTGCTCGGTTCAGTGCTCTGTTCGTTGCTGCTCACGAGGGTCTACCTCCGTGGTGCGGAACGGGTTCTTTGGGGCGCCGGTCGCGGACTACCGGGCGACGGTGGCAGTGCCGGGTTCCTGCCTTCCGGAAGGCAGGGGGCCGGTGCGCTTCCGCCGGGTGGCGGGTGTCGGGGCGGCGCGATTAACAAGGTACGGCAAGAACTACATAACGTTGCTACGCATCACGCATAAGAGTTAACCTTCAGATTCTGATAGACCGTGAGTCATCGACTCGGCACACTGTGCGCGAGCACAAGGAGAGGTTTCATGGCACCTCGGCAGACCCCGACCATCCTTCAACGCAGGTTCGGCACCGAGCTGCGACGGCTCCGCGAGGCGGCAGGCATGTCCGCGCCGACAGCCGCCGGACTGCTGGGCACGGACCGCACGGTCATCTCGAATGTCGAGGCCGGCCGCTTCGGCATCAGCGAAGAACGTCTGCGTCGCCTCGCGAGCATCTACGAGTGCCACGACGCCGACCTCGTCAACGCCTTGGCAGACCTGACCGGCAGTTGCAAGACCGGCTGGTGGGAGGAGTACCGGGGCAAGATCCCGCCTGGTTTCCTGGACGTCTCCGCGCTGGAGGATTACGCCGTCGGCTTGCGAACCGTGCAGATCGCGCACCTGCCCGGCCTGTTCCATACCGAGGAACACGCCCGCGCCATCTTCGAGTTGTTCTTCCCTCCACTCGCCCGCCTGGAGATCGAGCTGCGTGTGGCACACCGCCTGGCGCGCCAAACCGTGGTGACCGGTGACTCGCCCATCTCCTACTCGGGTGTCATCCACGAAGCGGCCCTGCGCATGCAGCTCGGCGGTCGCGATGTGGCCAGGGCCCAGCTCCAGCATCTGTTGGAGTCCAGCGAACGCCCCAATGTCACGCTGCGCGTGGTTCCCTTCGAAGTAGGCGGCTTCCCCCTGCTCGGGGACTCCTCCGTGCTGTACGCCGAAGCACTCAATCCCCATCTGGACACGGTCCATATGGACTCCCCCGCAGAGCCCGTGTTCATCGACTCACCAACCCAACTGGCGAACTTCCGGACCCGGCTGGACATGGCGGAGAAGGTGGCGTTGACTCCCACCAAGTCCAGGGACTTCGTCCTCAAGATCGCAAAAGAACTGTAAGAGGTGTCTCACGTGCCCGGCCCGCAGTGGTTGAAGTCTTCCTACTCCGACTCCGGTGGCAACAATTGCGTCGAGGTCGCCTCGGTACGGGCAGGCGTTGCCATGCGGGACAGCAAACGCCCGGCGAACGTGTTCGTCACGGGCCGGGCGTCATTCGGTGCGCTGATAGAAGGCCTCAGGTCCGGGTCACTCGGGACCGACCGTTGAGGAGGTCTTCGACCACGCCCTGCTGGATCGTGCGGAGCTTGGCGATCTGCTCTTGCAGCACGGCAGCCCGTTCACGAGCCGCATGTACCGGGCCGAGCAGACGCCGTTGCTCCTCCACCGGCGGTACCGGAACCGGCATCTGCTTCACCTGGGTCGAGTTGATCGACGCAAGGTTGGTCGTCTGCTTACCCACACGCTGGAAGTAGGCGCGGCCCTCAGGCGACGCGGTATACAGCGCGAGGAAGTCCGGCAACATCTGCTCGCCACAACGAACCCGGAACACATGGTTCTGGTGCAGACACTCGTGAATACGGCCGTCCCAGACGGCGCCTCGGCCCAGCTTGTCGAGATCGCCGCCCTCGGTGAGTAGAAGGTCACCCTTCCTGAGGGCGTAGCGCTCATACTGCGTCTTCACGATGCGGACCGTCTTGACGTCAGTGGTGTCGATTCGCCCATCGAGCACGTTCGCGACACGGAGGTAAGGCAACTCGACGGTTCCGTCGCCCACTGGTTCGGAGCCGAGCGTGACACCGGCCGCAACAGTGGCGACCGAGTCGAGACGCGGACCGGCTGCCCCGACTTGGCGCAACGCATCGGCAGAGAGCGCGGACTCGGCGATTTCGACCTTGGTCAGCGTCCGCTCCAACGCCCCGATTCGCCGTTCGAACGCCTCGTGCGCGGCAACGATGTCGCGTTGTTCGGGTAGCGGCAGTCGAGGAATCTCCAGCCCTCGTACGTCGGCCTGCGACACCTTGTACTGGCCGCTGGTCCCGCGCATGGCCGCCTCAATCTGCCGCCGCACAGCAGCTGAGCTAAGCACGATTCCCAGGAAGACCGGATCCAGCACGTCAGGATCAGCAGCCAGCCGGAACACCAGGTCCGGCAGAAGCAGTCTCGGACGGACCTGATTCACCGTGCAGGCGACACCCACGAGCGCCTTGACCCCGTTGGCCCGGGACATGAGGACATCGCCGGGCCGTACTTCAAAGGCGATCCTCGGCAGGACCTCGCTGGGAAGTCGCTTCGCCTCCGAGGCAACAAACTTCCCCGAAGTGACCGCGCTGAGCTTCAGAACACCCCACTCGTCCATGGCCGGTCGCGCCGAGTCGCAGACCGGGCTCCATCCGGTCTCGACCTTTCTCAGCACATCCTTGAGCGCCACCGTGGACCGAACCTCAACGCCCATAGCCCAGCACCCCCAGCCACTCCGCAAGCCCCTTCGCTGCGTCCCCGCTCTCGTCCTCCAGGTCCGTCAGCGACACCTCGTACTTCTCGGCCCAGCGTCGGAACGAGGCGACGATCTCGCGGCGGCCCGTCGCCAGCGCCGCGTTGAGACGGTCGGACAGGTCACGGCGGAGGACCGCCAGGACAACGCTCTCCGGGCCGCCCTCCTCAGCCTGCTTCAGGCTCGCCGCTGCCTTCAGGTCCGGCAGGAAACGGTCGTCCAGCGCCTTCCGCTTCTTGCGTGCCACAGTCAGGGCCTTCTTGGCCACCGCCAACGCCTTATCCAGCGCGGCAAGTTGCTCCGGGGCGACCGGCTCCGCCGGTTCACCGGACTCGGCGTCGGACTCGTCCTCCGTGTCCGTGCCCGCGTCCACCACCGCCGACCTCGCCTCCGCCGCTGTCTTCGCCGCGGCCTCCGCCTCCGCGAGCGCCTTGTCCGCCGCCGCCACCGCCTCCAAGAACTCCGGGATCAACTCCCGTACCACCGGCTGGTCGAGGGCCCGGCGCCGCTCCGCCGGGGATACCGACGAGCGCTTCGCGTCGTCCGCGCCGCCACCCGGGACCGCCGGGTCGACGATCGCCTCGACGGAGTCGACCCAGCCCTCCAGGACCCGTTCGAAGCCGCCCGCCGCGAGGGCCTTCATGTCGTAGCGGTTCTCCGTCCACCACGCGGCGATGATGCCCGCCGTCGTGAACTCGTCCAGGACCCCGGCCCCGCCGACAGCCGACGTGAACCCGTCGAGGAGCCCGCCGCGCAGGTCCATCAGCTCCTTGTCCGCCGCGAGCTGCGCGAAGAGACCGGAGCTCTTCGACCACCACTCGTCGTACGTCTCCCGCAGCTCCGCCTCCCGCGCGTACGCCAGTCGCGGAATCCGGGCGGCCGTCGCCTCCGCGCCCTCCGGCAGGAAGTCGTAGTAGTCACCCGAGCCCGTATCCGTACCCGCGTCACCCTCCCTCCGCGCGAACAGCGCCCCCGCATCAACCCCGTACGCCTTGAACAGCCCCTCCTTCGCCGCGACTTCGGCGACCGGCACACCCCCGTACAGATGCGCCCGTACGTCCTGCGGCTCCGCCGGCGGTGAATTGTCCACCCAGCGGCGGATGTTGAAGTTCGCCTCGGGGACGCCCTTCGCGTCCGGCGCGAGGAGTTCGTCGCGGTGGACCTCGCGCGAGTAGCCGTCGATGAGGCGCCATTCGCGGAAGACCGTGACGATCTTCTCGACGTGCTCAGGGCCGAGTTCGTTCTGGTTGCGGCCGGGTGTGAAGTCCCGGTCGGCGTTGATGAAGAGGACCTTCTTCAGGCGCTTCGGGTCGGTCTTCCCGTGCGGGGGCCGCAGGATGAGGATGCAGGCGGGGACGCCCGCGCCGTAGAACAGGTTTGGGCCGAGGCCGATGACGGCCTCGACGCAGTCCACGCGGAGCATTCCGACGCGGATGTCACGCTCCTTGCCGCCCCGGAAGAGCACCCCGTACGGCATGACGACGGCCGCCCGTCCGCCGTCGTCCTCCAAGACCGACACCATGTGCTGGACGAACATCAGGTCGGCCTTCTTGCCGCTGCCCGGCGTCCAGCCCCACTGCATCCGCTTGCCGTGGTCCTCGTCGGCCTTGGCGACGGCGTCCTCGTCGTACGGGAGCGAGAACGGAGGGTTGGACAGGATCGCCGAGAACTTGCGCAGCCGCCCGTTCCTGTCGAGGTGGAGCGGCTCGGCGAGGGTGTCGCCGTTCTGGAGGTCGAAGGTGTGGATGCCGTGCAGGACCATGTTCATGCTGGCCATGGACCAGGAAGGGCCGTTCTTGTCCTGGCCGTTGACCGACAGTTCCTCGGGGTCGCCGCCGTGTTCCTCGACGTGCTCGCGGGCCGCGATCAGCATGCCGCCGGAGCCCGCGCACGGGTCGTAGACCGACTCCCTGGGCTGCGGGTCGACCAGGCGCACCATCATCCGTACCACCGATCGCGGCGTGTAGAACTCGCCGCCGCGCTGGCCGGCCGAGTCGGCGAACCGGCCGAGGAGGTACTCGTAGGCCGCGCCCAGCATGTCGGGGAACTCGAAGTCCTCGTTGCGCAGCCGGTACAGGCTGAAGTGCCGGATGAGTGAACGGAGTTCGGGGTCGGTGAAGCGCGGCTTGGTGCCGACGACCTCGTTGAAGTTGATGTGCGAGGCGATGCCCGCGAGCAGGGTGTTGCCGTCCTGCAGCGCCACCAGAGCCTCGTCGAGGCCCTGGCCGACGTTCTCGGTCAGAGCCATGATGCCGGGCGCCGGGCTCTCCGGCCTCTCCGGGTCGTGGTGCGGTCCACGCCACCAGCGTGCTCGCGGCGGCACGTAGAAGACGCGGGGGTAGGCGGCCGGGTTGTCCGCCTTGGCCAGCGCCTTCGCCTTGTCGTCGCCGGTCTGCGCGAGCCGCCCCTCGTACACCCGCTTCCACTCCGGCTCGAACTCGTCCGAGGCCCGCTTCAGGAAGAGCATCCCGAAGATGAAGTCTCGGTACTCGGAGGCGTCCATCCGGCCGCGCAGGATGTCGGCGGCCGAGAAGAGATGGCGTTCGAGCTCGGGCAGGGTGATTCTGGCCACGCGCTGGTCCTTCGTACGGGAATGGAGGGGCTACGGAAGACTAGACGGCTCGCGACCCGAGGAGCCAACCGGCCACAACGGGACATTTGGACCGTCATGGCCGGGCACGCCACGCCGCCGCTCAGAGCTTCACGATGCCCAGACTGACCAGGAGCCGCCACACGTCGGTGGACGGGTCCCGGTCCAGGACCTCGCAGTTCTTGGCGTGCCCGGAGCGCGCGGCCCGCTCCTTCGCCGAGCGGCCGTACTTCGGCTCCTCGAACGTGGCGTTGGCGGGCTTGCACGAACCGTGCTCGCACTGACCGACCAGGGCTCGCGCGTTGTCCACCGCCTTCTTCTCCTTGCCCTTCAGCACCTTGGTGCGGGCGTCGTTGAGACCCTTGTCGGGCTTGTCGAACCGCTTGTACGCGGGGTCGGCCTTGCGCAGCTTCTCCAGGACGAGCGTGTTCTTCGCCGCGCCCTGGGTGCCGCCGAACTGCTGGAAGTGCAGCAGCAGCCACAGTTCGAAGGAAGGGTGGGAGAAGCAGACCTCGGTGTCCGAGGCCGCGGCGGCCTCGAAAGCCTCGTGGATGTCGTGGTGGCTGTCGCGGTCGAAGAGCACCCAGGTCTCGTCCTCGCCCCGGGCGGCCTCGACGACCGCCTTGACGGTACGGGATGGGATCAGGCCGTCGGCCTTGCGGACCGGCTTGATGGTGAAGGGCGGTCGGCCGGTCTCACTGTCCCCGCTCCCGAACTCCTTGTTGAGGTACCGCAGGTAGTCGTACTCGGTCACCTCGCCCTCGCATCCCACGTAAAGCACCCGCTCGCGACGTGAGTACTGCGACGGAGGCGCCTGCGGCGGCAGCACCGTGCTCGCCGCGTCCTTCTTCGACCTGCGC
Source organism: Streptomyces sp. NPDC050548 (assembly GCF_044457385.1). Lineage (NCBI taxonomy): Bacteria > Bacillati > Actinomycetota > Actinomycetes > Kitasatosporales > Streptomycetaceae > Streptomyces > Streptomyces sp. NPDC050548. The sequence continues at coordinate 170,097 of NZ_JBITGV010000004.1, read as the reverse complement.
CTGCTGCTCATGCTCCGTGCCCACCCCGTTCGCTCACGCCGTCGCTGCCGCCTTCTCCTCCAGCCAGGACACCTCGCGGGCGATCTCGCCTGGGGTCACCCGGGGCACCCCTCCGTACCGGCCGCGCAGATAGCCCCGCTCCAGGTCCTCGCCCGCTTCCGGGTGTGCGGCGACCAGCGGATACAGCTCGCTCGCGCCGGACTTCGTCTTGGCGGTGAGCCATACCTGGTCGCGGTGGAGCGGACGGTCGAGTACGGCGTTGCCGAGCAGCGTGGCATCGTGGGTGGTGAAGATCAGCTGGGCGCCCTTGGTGTTGGCCTTGCGGTCCTGGAAGAGACGCACGACCTCGGCGGCCAGCGTGGGGTGGAGACTGGAGTCGAGTTCGTCGACCAGCAGCGTCGTCCCGTTGTCGAGGACGGCGAGCATCGGGCCGAGAAAAGCGAACCACGCGTGCGTACCGAAGCTTTCCTCGGTGAGGAAGTCGAGGGCGACCCCTTCCGCCCCCTCCGTCCGGTGTCGGAGGGAGACCGCGCCGGTGTCCGGGTCGAGGTCGAAGCCGGTGACGCCCAGGTCTGCGGAGGCCAGGAGCTGGACGAGCCGTTCGCGGTAGCCGGTGTCGGCGTGGAGCTCGGTGAGGCGGCGCTTGGTCCAGTCGGCACGGTGTGTGATGTCCTCACCCGGGGTCATCAGCCACAGGTTGTTCAGGAACCAGCGGTGCAGGGCGGACAGTTGGGGGTCGTTGAGGGTGGCCGCGGTGGAGAGGAAGAGGGCGTTCGGCCGGGTGAGCGCGACCAGATCGTCGCGGCGGCCGGTGAAAGCCGGGCTCTCGAAGAGGTACTCGTCGCCGTCCTCCGCCGGGCGGTCCGCCTCCCTGTCGAACCAGACCTGTCGGATGCCGCCCGGATAGGCGTGCAGCCATTCGGCCTCCACCCGGTCGTCAGAGAGCTCGAAGCCGTACGTGTAACGGACGGGGGTGCGGACGCCGAGGACCAGGTCGACCTCGAAGAGGGTGGTCTCCTCGGCGCTGGCGGCGTCCAGCTTGAAGGGCTGCCGGTGAGGCACCCCGGGATACTTGGCCCAGTCCGCGAAGGAGGTGCGTACCGCCTCCCGCATGGCGTGGAACGCGCTGAGCAGGTTGCTCTTGCCGGAAGCGTTCGCACCGAAGATCCCGGCCACGGGCAGCACCATCACGTGCCCGCCGTCGTCCTGCGCGATCCCGCTGTCCCGCGCGATGCTGTCGGAACTGTCAGCGCTGCTTGCCGCGGCGACAAGTGTCAGCTCGGCCTCGTCCCGGATCGAGCGGTGGTTCGCCACTCGAAAGCGCAGGAGCACCGTCCACCTCCCGGAGGGGCGGGGAGGTCCCGCCGCCGACTCACACTGTGCGGGCCTTCCGCGGGGCCAGCCTATGCCGGGTGGTCGGGCCGTGCCAGCTCCTGCGAGTTCTCGATGATCAGGCTGTGGCGGCTTCCCGCCGAGCCGTGGTGGCGATCGTCGCCGACCCCACCACGCGCGTGTCGTCGTAGAGCACGATCGCCTGCCCGGGGGCCACACCACGGACCGGCTCGGTGAAGGACACCTCCAGGGTGCCGTCGACGAGTTCGGCGGTGACCTCGGTCTCGCCGCCGTGGGCGCGGAGTTGGGCGGTGTAGGTGCCGGGTCCGGTGGGGGCCGTGCCGCACCAGCGCGGCTTGACGGCGGTGAGGCCGCTGACGTCCAGGGCGGCGGCCGGGCCGACCGTCACCGTGTTGTCGACCGGGGAGATGTCGAGGACGTAGCGCGGCTTGCCGTCGGCGGCAGGGGTGCCGATACGCAGGCCCTTGCGCTGGCCGATGGTGAAGCCGTACGCGCCCTCGTGCGAGCCGACGACGGTGCCGGACTCGTCGACGATGTCGCCCTCCGCCTTGCCGAGGCGGTTCGCGAGGAAGCCCTGGGTGTCGCCGTCGGCGATGAAGCAGATGTCGTGCGAGTCGGGCTTCTTGGCGACGGCGAGGCCTCGGCGCTCGGCCTCCGCGCGGATCTCGTCCTTCGTCGTCACGGTGTCGCCGAGCGGGAAGAGGGCGTGGGCGAGCTGCCGCTCGTCCAGGACGCCGAGGACGTAGGACTGGTCCTTGGCCATGTCGGAGGCGCGGTGCAGTTCGCGGGTGCCGTCCTCGTTCACGATCACCTGGGCGTAGTGGCCGGTGCAGACCGCGTCGAAGCCGAGGGCGAGCGCCTTGTCGAGGAGTGCGGCGAACTTGATCTTCTCGTTGCAGCGCAGGCAGGGGTTCGGGGTGCGGCCGGCCTCGTACTCGGCGACGAAGTCCTCGACGACGTCCTCGCGGAAGCGGTCGGCGAGGTCCCAGACGTAGAACGGGATGCCGATGACGTCGGCGGCGCGGCGGGCGTCCCGTGAGTCCTCGATGGTGCAACAGCCACGCGCGCCCGTGCGGAACGATTGCGGGTTCGCGGAGAGCGCGAGGTGGACGCCGGTCACGTCGTGGCCGGCTTCGGCGGCGCGGGCGGCGGCGACGGCGGAGTCCACGCCGCCGGACATGGCGGCGAGTACGCGGAGGGGGCGGGGGCGCTGCGAGGTCTCAGTCATAACCCTTCCAGGGTACGGGTCGCCGGGAACCGGGACCCGCGAGTATCCGTTGAAGATCGCATGGGGGAGACACAGGGCGGGCACACGGAGACCGCGCGAGGGCTCACGGGCCGGCGGGCGCTGCTGATCGGCGGTGCCGCGGCCGCCGTGGGGACGGCGGCGCTGGCGCGGGACGAGCTGGCGCGGCTGTGGTGGCGGCTGCCCGCGGTGGAGAAGCCGCGGGTGTCGGGCGCGGTGGACTTCCGGGGCGCGCAGTGGGTGTCGGCGTCCCCGGCGAACTACCGGCGGGCGGACCGGCCGGACGACTACGGGATAGACATGGTGGTCATCCATGTCACCCAGGGCAGTTTCCGCAGCGCGGTGAAGGTCTTCCAGGACCCGGCGCACGGGGCGGCGGCGCACTACATCGTGCGCAAGGACGGGCACATCACGCAGATGATCCGCGAGCTGGACGTGGCCTTCCACGCGGGCAACCGGGAGTACAACGAACGCAGTGTCGGCATCGAGCACGAGGGCTTCGTGGCGGAGGCGTCGTCGTTCACCGACGCGATGTACGCGTCCTCCGCGCGGCTGACGGCCGCGATATGCCGGCGCTACGGAATCCCGGTCGACCGGAAGCACGTCATCGGGCACGTGGAGGTGCCGGGGACCGATCACACGGACCCCGGTCGGTACTGGGACTGGGACCGGTACATGGCGCTCGTAAGGCGGGCACACCGGACGCAAGTGTGACCCTGGTCACACTAGGGTTTGGCTATGAGTTGCTTCCGTGACGGCGGTGTCCAATGCGTCCCCTGCTCCGGAGGTGACCTGCGGTACGTCAACTCGGCGTCTCGTCAAGGGGAGTTGGAGCATGATCGCGCACTCCCACCTTCACAGTTTGCCCCGCTGGCTACTAAAAGCCCCCCAGTCTTTACACAGTCCTTAGGTCAAATCTCTGCCGCATGACACACACCAGCGAGCCCGCGTCCGGAGAGAACGGCAGGGGCAACCACCGCAAGAGCACAGCCGAGAAGCGCGAGCACAGCAAGGCCGGCGCGGCCCGGGGCAAGGGTCTGCACCGGCGCAAGTTCCTCGGCGGAATGGCCGGGGCCGGCATCGCGGCGGTGGCCGCCGCAGGCGGTGCCTTCTCCCTGCTGAACGACGCGGCGAAGAACAAGGCGTCCGCCGCGGACACCACCCTCACCATCCCCGACCTCCTGGAGGGCACCACCTCGGACAGCACCACCACGTTCACCCTGGAGGCCAAGACCGGCACCGCCGAAGTGCTGAGCGGGGTCACCAGCGACACCATGGGCTACAACCAGTCGTTCCTCGGCCCCACCATGAAGTGGACCAACGGCGACACGGTCCTGCTGAACATCACCAACAGCCTGGGCGAGGACACCACTGTCCACTTCCACGGCGCCCACGTTCCGGCCAAGATGGACGGCGGCCCCCAGGTCGCCTTCGCCGACGGCGAGACCTGGTCCCCGACGTTCACCGTCGACGACTCCGCGAAGACCCTCTGGTACCACCCGCACGCACTGGGCACCACGGCCAAGCAGGCGGTGCACGGGCTGGCCGGGATGATCATCGTCGAGGACGACTCGACCGCCTCGTCGGACCTGCCCAGCGACTACGGCGTGGACGACGTCCCGCTCATCTTCCAGTGCCTCGCCACCGACAGCGCTGGGGACATCAAGTACGACCTGGCCGGCTACCTCGAAAGCGACCTCAGCTACCCGTTGCTGCTGAACGGCACGAACGTCGACTCCGCCTCGCTCAGCTTCACGGCCACCAAGACCCGCACCCGATTCCGGGTGCTGAACGCCTCCCCCTCGGACATCATCACCATCCAGCGCAGCGACAGCGGGACGCTCTCCCAGATCGCCACCGACCAGGGCTATCTGACCGAGGCGACCGACGTCACGTCCATCCGGCTGGTGGCCGGCGCCCGCGCCGAGTTCGTGATGGACCTGAGCGCGGACGCCACGCTCCAGGCCGTCGTCACCACCGGCTGGGTCCGCGGCGGCAGCGGCACCTACGACGTCCTCGCCATCACCGCCAGCGGCACCGACACCCCCGACGACCTCCCCAGCACCCTCAACACCATCGACCGGTACGACACGAGCGACTTCACGGCCCGCACCATCACACTCGGCCAGGACGGCACGACCATGCTGATCAACGGCTCGGCCGGCACCAGCATGGACTCCATGGCGATGATCAGCACCACGCTGGGCTCCCAGGAGATCTGGACGATCACCAACAGCACCCAGCTGGAACACTCGTTCCATCTGCACGACGTGCCATATCAGCTGATCTCCGTCAACGGCGAGGATCCCACCGGGGTCCAGCTCGGCTGGTACGACACCTATGAGGTGGTCGGCGGCGGCTCGATCGAGATCGCCATGGAGTTCACCGACTTCTCCGACGACACCTACATGTACATGCTCCACTGCCATCTCCTGCAGCACGAGGACGAAGGCATGATGGCCGGCCTCATGGTGACGGGCGACGATACGAGCACCACCACCGACACCGACGACTCCACGGCCACGGCCACGGCCAGTGCGAGCGCCTCCGCGAGCGCCAGTGCCTCAGCGACCGCGACGGACGACTCGACCGCCACGGCGACCGCGAGCGCCAGCGCGACGGACGACTAGTTCGACGAGGAGCGAGGCTTCCCCGCTGTCCGGGGTCGGCCTCCCCCGTGGACGCCGGACACGTTGTGCCGGGGAGAGTCGGCGGACTCTCCCCGGTTCTTCGCATGTGCGGGTCGTGTCAGGTCAGCCCGGCGACACGGGCCCGTTCCACCGCCGGAGCGATCGCCTTCGCGACGGCCTCCACGTCGGCCTCCGTGGAGGTGTGGCCCAGCGGGAAGCGCAGGGTGCCGCGGGCCGGCTCCGGGTCGGTGCCGGTGGCGAGCAGGACATGGCTGGGCTGGGCGACACCCGCCGTGCAGGCTGAGCCGGTGGAGCACTCGACGCCCTGGGCGTCCAGCAGCAACAGCAGGGAGTCGCCCTCGCAGCCGGGGAACATGAAGTGGGCGTTGGCGGGCAGCCGGTCCACCGGGTCCCCGCCGAGGATCGCGTGGTTGCGGGCGATGGCCTCACGCGCACCTCGGGGTGGACACGGCCGTAGGAGTCGACCGGGAGGCACTCGACGGTGACGCCCTCGTGCTCGACCAGCCAGTGGCAGAGGTGCCGGGGACCGACCACACGGACCCCGGGCGGTACTGGACTGGGACCGGTACATGGCGCTCGTAAGGCGGGCACACCGGACAGGGATATGACTCAGGTCACATTCGACTTTGGCTATGAGTCGTTTCAGTAACGGCGGTGTCCAATGCGTCCCCTGGTCAGGAGGTGACCTGCGGCACGTCAACTCGCCTTACCTGTAAGGGGAGTTGGAGAGAGACCGTGCAGTCTTACCTTTCACAGCTTGCCTTGCTCGCTGCTAACTGCTGCTCAGTTTTTACACAGCCCTTAGGTCAAATCTCCGCTGCATGACACACACCAGCGAGCCCGCGTCCGCGTCCGCGTCCGACGAAACGAGAGACGCCAAGGGCAACCACCGCAAATCCGCCGCTGAGAAGCGCGAGCACAGCAAGGCCGGCGTGGCCCGGAGCGGCAAGGGTCTGCACCGGCGCAAGTTCCTCGGCGGAATGGCCGGGGCCGGCATCGCGGCGGTGGCCGCCGCAGGCGGTGCCTTCTCCCTGCTGAACGACGCGGCGAAGAACAAGGCGTCCGCCGCCGACGCCACCCTCACCATCCCGGACCTGCTGGAGGGCACCACCTCCAGCGGCGTCACCACCTTCACGCTGGAGGCCAAGACCGGCACCCACGAGGTGATCTCGGGCGTAACCAGCAGCACGATGGGCTACAACCAGGACTTCCTGGGCCCCACCATGAAGTGGACGAACGGCAACGAGGTCCTCCTCAACATCACCAACGACATCGGTGAGGACACCACCGTCCACTTCCACGGCGCCCACGTCCCGGCCAAGATGGACGGCGGCCCCCAGGTCGCCTTCGCCGACGGCGAGACCTGGTCGCCCACGTTCACGGTCAAGGACCCGGCCACCACGCTCTGGTACCACCCGCACGCCCTGGGCACCACCGCCAAGCAGGCCGTGCACGGCCTGGCCGGGATGATCATCGTCGAGGACTCCTCGGACGCGTCGGCCGCGCTGCCCAGCGACTACGGCGTGGACGACATCCCGCTCATCTTCCAGTCCCTCGCCGTGGACACCGCCGGAGACATCAAGTATGACGCGGCCGGCTACCGGCTGAGCACGACGACCTTCCCCCTGCTGGTCAACGGGACCAACGTGGACTCCACCACGCTCGGTTTCACCGCCACCAAGACCCGGACCCGGTTCCGCGCGCTGAACGCCTCGCCGTCCGACATCATCACCATCCAGCGCAGCGACGGCGGCACCCTCACGCAGATCACCACCGACCAGGGCTATCTGGCCGAGGCCGCCGAGGTGACCACGATCCGCCTGGTGGCCGGCGCCCGCGCCGAGTTCACGATGGACCTCACCGCGGACGCCACCCTCCAGGCCGTGATCACCACCGGCTGGATCCGCGGCGGCAGCGGCACCTACGACTTCCTCGCGATCACGGCCAGCGGCTCCGACACCCCGGCCGACCTGCCCAGCACCCTCAACACCATCGACCGGTACGACACGAGCGACTTCACCGCCAGGACGATCACGCTGAGCCAGAGCGGCGCCACCATGCTGATCAACGGTTCGGCGGGCACGAGCATGGCCGCGATGGCGATGATCAGTACGACGGTCGGCGCCAAGGAGATCTGGACGATCCAGAACGCCACCCAGCTGGAACACTCGTTCCACCTGCACGACGTGCCGTATCAGCTGATCTCCATCAACGGCGAGGACCCGACTGGGGTCCAACTCGGCTGGTACGACACCTACGAAGTGGTCGGCGGCGGTTCGATCAAGATCGCCATGGAGTTCACCGACTTCTCCGACGACACCTACATGTACATGCTCCACTGTCACCTGCTGCAGCACGAGGACGAGGGCATGATGGCCTCCCTCATGGTGACGGAGGCCTAGCCGGAGCGGTTCTCTCAGGTCAGCCCGGCGGCGCGTGCTCGTTCCACCGCCGGGCCGATCGCCTTCGCCACGGCCTCCACGTCGGCCTCCGTGGAGGTGTGGCCGAGCGAGAAGCGCAGGGTGCCGCGGGCCAGGTCGGGATCGGTCCCGGTGGCGAGCAGGACATGGCTGGGCTGGGCGACGCCCGCGGTGCAGGCCGAGCCGGTGGAGCACTCGATGCCCTGGGCGTCCAGCAGGAGCAGCAGGGAGTCGCCCTCGCAGCCGGGGAACGTGAAGTGGGCGTTGGCGGGCAGCCGGTCCACCGGGTCCCCGCCGAGGATCGCGTCCGGGACCGCCGTACGGACGGCTGTGACGAGGTTGTCGCGGAGGGCGCCGATCTCGTGGGCGAACCACTCGCGCTGTTCGGCGGCGAGGCGGCCGGCGACGGCGAAGGAGGCGACCGCGGGGACGTCGAGGGTGCCGGAGCGGACATGGCGTTCCTGGCCGCCGCCGTGCAGGACGGGTACGGGGGTGTAATCGCGGCCCAGGAGCAGGGCGCCGATGCCGTACGGGCCGCCGATCTTGTGGCCGGAGACCGTCATCGCGGCGAGGCCGGAGGCGCCGAAGTCGACCGGGACCTGACCGAAGGCCTGTACCGCGTCGGCGTGCAGCGGTACGCCGAACTCCTGGGCCACGTCGGCGAGTTCACGGACCGGCAGGACCGTACCGATCTCGTTGTTGGCCCACATCACGGTGGCCAGGGCGACATCGTCGGGGTTGCGGGCGATGGCCTCGCGCAGCACCTCGGGGTGGACACGGCCGTAGGAGTCGACCGGGAGGAACTCGACGGTGGCGCCCTCGTGCTCGCCGAGCCAGTGGACGGCGTCCAGGACGGCGTGGTGCTCGACGGGGCTGGCCAGCACCCGGGTGCGGGCCGGGTCGGCGTCGCGGCGGGACCAGTACAGGCCCTTCACCGCGAGGTTGTCGGCCTCGGTGCCGCCGGAGGTGAACACCACCTCGCTGGGGCGGGCGCCGAGCGCTTCGGCAAGGGTCTCCCGGGACTCTTCGACCGTACGGCGGGCCTTGCGGCCGGAAGCGTGGAGGGAGGAGGCGTTGCCCGTGATGCTCAGGTGGGCCGTCATCGCCTCGACTGCCTCGGGAAGCATCGGGGTGGTCGCGGCGTGGTCGAGGTATGCCATGGTGCCGCCGATTCTACGGTCCCCGGCGGGTACCCCGGAGGGGCGGGCTCGGCTAGAAGTTCCAGGAGACCGTGCTGTCCAGCTGCATGAAGGCGACGAGGACCAGCAGATCGGCGATGCCGAGTCCGAGGCCGAGGAGGGCCCGGCCGCGACGGGCGGTGCCGCGCCACAGGGCCACGCCGGCCAGGGCGATGGCGATCGGGCCGAGGAAGACGTTGAGGACGAGCAGGCCGACGAGGCCGAGGATGAAGGACGCGACGGCCATGCCGTCGGCGTCACGGCGGCCGGTGGCCTTGAGGTCGGTGGTGGTGTTGGCTGCCGGTGCGGTGAGTTGCATGGTGGTTCGGCTCCCGAGGATCGGGTGGGCGGATGGACGGGCGGTCAGTTGGCGGACGTACGGCCGCGGCGGCCGTGCCGCTCGCGGAGCGCGAAGATGCCCAGCCATACGGCGATGACGGTGGCGGCGACTGCGGTGAAGGCGAACGACGCGTGGGCCACGGTGCCCATCACGACGCCGAACAGCAGGAGTGCTGCGACGAGGACCAGCATGGGATGACTCCCCCTCCGAGACGACTTGAGCAGACTCTCGTTACGTTTCGGTGAACGGTTGTAGTAACACTTGTTCACTGACTTTGAGTCTAGCGTCTCCGACGGCTTTTCAATTCCGGAGAACAGTTGTTAACTGGATGACATGAGTCACACCCTCGGCATCCGGCAGGTACAGAAGCAGAAGACCCGACAGGCGTTGCTGGACGCCGCGTTGGGGCTGCTGGAGGAGCAGAGCCTGAGCAGCCTGGGCCTGCGCGAGGTCACCCGCGCGGTCGGCGTAGCCCCGACCGCCTTCTACCGGCACTTCCGCTCCACGGCCGACCTCGGGGTGGCGCTCGTCGAGGAGGCGCTCGGCAGTCTGCACCCGATGATCCGGCAGACGGTGGCGACGGCGGAGGACAGCGACCAACGCATCGCGCGCGCCGTCCAGTTGATCGCCGACCACGTGGACACCCACCCGGCCCATGTCCGCTTCCTCGCGCGCGAGCGCCACGGCGGGGTCCAGCCGGTGCGGGAGGCCATCCGGGACCAACTCGCCCGGTTCGCCGAGGAGGTGAAGGCCGAACTCGCCAAGGACCCGGAGTCCAGCGGCTGGAACGACTCCGACCTGCTGATGCTGGCCCACCTCTACGTCGACCAGATGCTCATCACGGCCTCGCTCTTCATGGAGGCGCGGGAGACGTCCGACGACGAGCACGAGCGCGAGCGGGTGACCCGACTCGCCACCCGTCAGATGCGGTTGATCAGCGTCGGCCGCCGGCACTGGCTCGGCTGAGGCGGTACCGGCCGCGAACATACGACAGGGGCGGCGCTCCCCGGTGTACGGGTGCGCCGCCCCTGTCGTGCGGAGCGCGGTCAGCCCTGCTGCGGGGCCCCGCTCATCCGGCCGCCGCCCGGGCCTCCGCCGCACCCGCCGCCAGGGCCGCCGCCCTGGCCGCCTCCGCCGCCGGGACCACCGCTCGGCATGCCGGACGCGTTGCCGGTCGGCATGCCCGTCGGCCGGCCCGAGGCCGCGGCGCCCGTGGGCGCACCGGAGGGGGCGCCGGACGGGGCACCACTGGGCCGTGCCGTGGCGTTGCCGGTCGGTGCGGAACAGGACTGCGTGGAGCCGGAGTTGGCGCTGCCGGAGGACGACGAGGAGTCGCTCGACCCGCAGGCCGCGAGGGCCAGGGGCGAGAGCGCCAGCAGGGCCACTGCGGGGAGGAGACGCGCACGCTTCATGAGAAACAGCTCCAAAAACGATGAGGATGCCTTGTGGCGGGAACTCAATCAACGCCCCTTAGGGCTTCCTTGTCGGTGCCCTGTCCCCACCCTGTGCGCCAGGTAAAGGGCAGCCCAAGTGAACGCCCTGACCTGCGAGTTCACGAGGACGGCCCGCTTACTCGCTGGTACAGCTCCGTGACAGAAGCGGCCGCCGCGATGACTTCCGCACGTGCCTCCGGCGGCGATACGACCTCCAACGCGTCGGCGAACTGGAGCAGTTGACGCGCCTCGCGGACGACGCCGTAGGTCAGCCGGACCGTCACCCACTCGTTCTCCCCCTCGTCGTCGGGGAGTTCGGCCAGCGAGGAGGCGTTGAGGCGCAGGAACATGTCGAGGCGGGAACGGCGGACCCGCACGGTGACGTCGAGTCCGCCGGGGCGTTCCTCGACCTGGCGGCGCAACTCCTCCCAGGCGTCGGCGAGTTCGACACCCGGGCGGCGCTTGACCGGGTCGGGCAGGAGGGCGGCCGAGTGGACACGGTCGGCGCGGAAGAGGCGGGGGCGCGCACGGCGGTCGGCGACGAGATACCAGACACCGGCCTTGGAGACGAGACCGTACGGGTCGACGGTGTAAGTGCTCGGTTCCTTCGCGCCGCTGTGCCGGTAGCGCAGCCGCAGCCGCCGGTCGGCGAAGACCGCGTCCTGCAACACGTCCAGATCCACGGCGGGTTGGGGCCCGCCCTTCCAGCGGGTGGCGTCGACGAGGATCCGCCGGGAGGTCACCTCGGCGGCCGGGCGGTACGGCGCCGGCAGCGCGGCCATCACCTTGCGCAGCGCGGAACCGAGCGCGACGTCGAGGCCGAGCGCCGCGTGGGCGCCCTGGGCGGCGAGGATGAACAGGGCGCGCGACTCGTCGGCGGTCAGTCCCGTGACGTCGGTACGGAACCCGGCGAGCAGTTCGATCCCGCCGTGCCGCCCGCGCTCGGCATAGACCGGCACCCCGGAGGCGGACAGCGCCTCGACGTCCCGGTAGATGGTCCGCACCGACACCTCAAGCCGGTCGGCGAGTTCGTGCGCGGGAACGCGGCCCCGGGTCTGCAGGAGCAGCAGGATCGAGAGCAGTCGGTCGGCCTTCACTCCCCCAGGATCCGCCTCCCGAAAACCCCACGCAAATGTTGACGGAAACTGTCAGGTTATGGGCTCACCATCAGCGCCATGAACACAAACACCACGGACCCCCGCCCCCTCTACACCCGAGCCACCGAGCAGGCCGCCGCGCTGATCAGGACGGTACGACCGGAGCAGCTGGCCGGTCCCACCCCGTGCACGGAGTTCGACGTACGGACCCTGCTGAGCCATCTCGTCGGCGGCACCCTGCGCATCGCGACGATCGGCGAGGGCGGCGACGGCATGGCCGTACACCCCTTCGTCGACGGCGTCACCGACGAAGGCTGGCCGACCGCGTACGACGAGGCCCGCGTCCGGGTCCACGAGGCCTGGGCGGACGCCACCCGACTGGACGCGCCGGTCCGGGTCCCGTGGGGCGAGGCACCGGGCCGCGCCGCCCTCTCCGGCTACCTCATGGAGAACGTCACCCACACCTGGGACCTCTCCGAGGCCCTGGGCCACCCCCTCGAACTCGACCCGGAACTGGCCGAGTTCGCTCTCACCATCGCCCGCCGGGTCCTGCCGGACGAACAGCGCGACGCGGACACCCCCTTCGACACGGCCCAGCCCACACCCGAAAAGGCGGACGCCTACGGCCGGTTGGCGGCCTGGCTGGGCCGCAAGCCGCTCGGCTGAGTCGAGCGCGGGCGCCGGGCTCGGGCAAGACAGACCGGCCGCGCCCGACGCGGGCCGGGCGGACCGCCGTGGCGCACCGCCGACCGCCCGGCGACAGCCGCTTGCCGAATGCGGCCCCGGAAATCACCAGGTTCACTCCCGCCACCCCGAAGCAGCCGCAACCCAACCGGAGTTGACGGCCCCTCCCGGAACGGCGCTCCCTCAGCCCAGTCTCGCCCGCGCCAACTGCCGTGACTGTGCCACCAGTCGGTCCGCGCTGTCCCAGATCTCCGCGTCCTCCTCCAGGAAGCCGCCTGCCAGGTTGCGGGTGGTGATCGAGACCCGCAGCGGTCCTGGTGCGGGGCGGGAGCGGACGTGGACCGTGAGTTCGACCGTGGGGACCCAGCCCTTGAGGCCGATCTCGAAGGCCGTCGGGGGGAGCGCGTCCACCGCGAGGAGGAGCGAGAGGGGGTCCGCGTCGCGGCCGTCGGCGAGGCCGAACCAGGAGCGCATCTCGCCCCTGCCGGAGGGGGCGCCGAGGGCCCAGCCGAGGGTGGAGGGGTCGAGCTTGAGCATCAGGCGGTCGGCGATGGCCGAGCTGCCGGAGACCGGGGCGGGCCCGTCTTCCGGGCCGAAGCACTGGTCCATGGGCGGGAAGGCGGGGGGCTTCGCCGCTGTACGGACGTCGTCCGGGAGTGCGTCCAGGTCGCCGTAGGAGGCGAGGACGCGGATGCGTTCCACCTCGCGGCCCTCGTCGTCGTACTGGAGGAGGGAGGCCTGGCCCGTCGAGAGGGTACGGCCGGTGCGGATCACGTCCGTGCGGATGACCGCCGGGCCCGGCTGGGACGCCGTGAGGTAGTGCGCGGAGATCGTGAACGGGTCGGGGTGCGGGAGCGCGTCCGCCAGGGCTCGGCCCAGGACGGACAGGAGGTAGCCGCCGTTGACCGCGTTGATGATCGTCCAGCCGGCCGAGAGGTCGATGTCGTAGACGCCCGGGGCGCGACGGGTGACCGCCGTGTCGCGGTCGAACTCGCTGTCACCGATCGTGGCCCGCGTGGCCGTCGGTGCGGATGCTGCTTCTCGCATGGATGAACCGTACAACAGTCGATTACTAAGCGGTAGCTTTGTTGTTGCGGGCATATGAAAACACCGGCCACTCGGGTGAGCGCCCGGCAATTTCTTGGTAAGTGTCCGAAGACGTCCGTGACCCACGGCCCGTGATCCCCCTCTTTGGGGACATGAGCCTCACCGGGACTCCGTTCCTCTACACCGCCGTCGTGCTGACGATCGTCGCCCTCATACTGCCGCTCGTGCTGTGGTCGCGGATCCGCGGCCCCAAGGCCGTACGCGTGGCGGCCCGGGCCCTGATGCTGCTGTTCGCGCAGGCCACGGCCGTCACCCTGGTCTTCGTGATGGTCAACAACCAGAACAATCTGTACGACAACTGGGCCGACCTCCTCGGCACCGGCAACCACGTCCAGCAGGCCGCCGACCTCGGCAAGAACGGCACCGGCGACATCTCGCTGAACCGGCTGCCCAAGGTCAAGCAGGACTTCTCCCCCGCCTCCGGTCCCGGCATGAGTTCCGCCGGCCAGGTGGAGGTCACCCAGCTCAAGGGCCGGGTGTCGGGCGTGAACGCCGAGGTCTACGTCTGGACCCCGCCGCAGTACAAGGAAGCGGCCTACCGCCACAAGAAGTTCCCCGTCGTGGAACTGCTGCCGGGCTGGCCCGGCTCGGCGAAGGCCTGGTTCGGGTCGATGCACGTGACCCAGCAGCTGGAGCCGCTGATGAGGAGCGGACGGATCGCGCCCTTCATCCTGGTCGCGCCGCGCTACAACCTGCTGGCCGGGGTGGACACCGGGTGCGCCAACATCCCCGGCACGGTCAACGCCGACACCTGGCTCAGCGTCGACGTGCCGAAGATGGTCACGGACAACTTCCGCGCCCAGCCCGCGCCCAAGGGCTGGGGGGTCGCCGGCTACTCGGCCGGCGGGCACTGCGCGGTCAAGCTCGCCGTCGCCCACCCCGACCGCTACCAGGCCGCGGTGAGCATGTCCGGCTACAACGACCCGATCGGCGAACGCAATTCGCTGGCCGCGCAGAGCGTGACCCTGCGCGAGGCGAACAACCCCTACCTGCTGCTCAAGAAGGCGGCCACGCCGCCGCCGATCGCGATGTACCTGTCCGGCGAGTCCGGCGACGGCTACGAGGCGGGCGTGGCCCTCGAACAGATCGCGAAGGCGCCGACGAGCGTGCACGTCGTGTTCCTGCCGCGCAGCGACGGCGGGCACACCATGGCGCTGTGGCGGCCCCAGGTGAAGACGGTGTTCCGCTGGCTGACCCTGGAGCTGGGCCAGAACCACCCCAGGATCACGAAGTCGTCGTCGGATCCTCTCGGGCGTTCGACCTCCGGTTCCACGCACGCGGAGCTCGCCAGTGGAACCGCATCGCGAGCAGGCGCAACACGAAAGCGGTGACGATCGCGAGCCCACTGGTGAGGGGGGTCAGCGCGTCGTAGTGGATGCAGAGCACGGAGATGGTGGCGCCGACGATCGCCGGGACCGCGTACAGGTCGCGGTCCCAGCGGAGCAGGGACGGGGTCTCGTTGGCGAGGACGTCCCGCAGCACACCGCCGCCGACGGCGGTGGCCAGACCCAGGGCGGCCGAGGAGGTGAGGCTGAGCCCGTAGTCGTACGCCTTCACCGTGCCCGAGACGCAGAACAGGCCGAGGCCGGCCGCGTCGAAGACGTTGACGCCGGCCTGGATGCGCTCCACGTGCGGATGGAGGAAGAAGACGAGGAGCGCGGCGAAGAGCGGGGTGATGAAGTAGCCCAGGTCCGTGAAGGCGGCCGGGGGCACCGCCCCGATGATCACGTCCCGGAAGATCCCTCCGCCCAGCGCGGTGACCTCGGCGAGCACGGCGATGCCGAACACGTCGAAGTTCTTGCGGACGGCCAGCAGCGCGCCGGAGATGGCGAACACGAAGATGCCGACGAGGTCGAGCGTGTGCTGGACGGAGGGGCTGAACAGTTGCTGAAGCACCCCACATTGTTACCCGTGGGTCTTCAGAGGGTGGGCTTGCCTGTCGTGTAGAGCCAGGTCTGGAACAGGTCGTCGAGCTGCTGGCCGCTGATCTTCTCGGCGAGCGCGATGAACTGCTCGGTGCTCGCGTTGCCGTAGCGGTGCAGCTTCGTCCAGGTGGGCAGGAGCTTGAAGAACGCGGTGTCGCCGATGCGTTCGCGCAGCATCTGGAGGGTCATCGCGCCGCGCTGGTAGACGGCGGAGGCGAACATCGTGTCGCGCTGCGGGTCCGCCACGACGGTCTGCCAGAAGGCGTTGTCGGCGGGGCGGGCGTTGTAGCCGGCCAGGAAGGAGTCGTGGGCGGTGCGGGTGCCCTGGTGTTCGGCCCACAGCCACTGGGCGTAGGTCGCGAAGCCCTCGTTGAGCCAGATGTCCTTCCAGTGCGCGACCGACACGGAGTCGCCGAACCACTGGTGGGCCAGCTCGTGCACGATCGTCGTCTCGCTGCGCACGGCGGAGTAGGCGGGCTTGCTCTGCACCTCCAGCGAGAACCCGGCCTCCGGCATGTCGTCGACGATCGCGCCGGTCTCCTCGAAGGGGTACGGCCCGAAGACCTGCGACCAGTAGTCGGTGGCGGCGGCCGTCACGGCGTACACGTCGACGCTGTTGCTGTTGGCGAGGACCGGGTCGATCGCGACGTAGATCGGGGTGCCGCCGGGGGTCGTCCCCGTCTTGACGTCGAACTTCCCGATGGTGGCGGTCGCGAGATAGGTCGCCATCGGCTTGCTCTCGCGCCAGTGGGTGTACGTCGAGTCGCCCTTGTCGTACGTCGAGACGAGGCGGCCGTTGGAGACTCCGGTGAGGCCCTTGGGGGCCTTGATACGGATGTCGTAGGTGGCCTTGTCGGACGGGTGGTCGCTGGACGGGAACCAGGTGGAGGCGGCGTTGGGTTCGCAGGCGACGAAGACTCCGTCGGTGGTCTTCATCCAGCCGTAGTCGGAGCCGAACACGATGGGTCCGTTGAGGGGTTCGGGCACCCCGCCGTAGGTGACGGCGACCGTGAAGTCCTTGCCCTTGCGGAGGAAGTCCCTTGGTGTGATGCGCAGTTCGTCGCCGGTGCGGGTGAACTGGGCCCGTCTGCCGTTCACTTCGACCTTGGTGACCTCCAGCTTCTGCAGGTCCAGATCGAAGGAGGAGAGGTTCTGGGTGGCGCGGGCGGTGAGGGTCGTACGGCCGTCGAGGCGGTCGGTGTCCGGGTTGTAGGCCACGTCGAGGGCGTAGTGGCGGGCGTCGAAGCCGCCGTTGCCCAGCTGGGGGAAGTAACTGTCACCGATGCCGTCGGCGCCGGGGGTGGGGGCGGAGGAGGCGGCTATGACAAGAAAAGAGGCCGCCGCGGTCGCGAGGGCCCCTAAACGTGCCGAACGGGAGAGTGCCATGAGTCGTCCCTTCGGGTGCGTTTCCGATCAGTCGGACACGCTCGACTCTGCACTCTCCCGTTTCGACATGGACATGACTTTACCAACTTGTCATGCGCTACTTGGGAGTTGACTCCTGATCGCCGGATTCCGCTTCGGGGGCGGACACCTCGGCAGCGGGCACCTCGACAGCAGGCACCTCGGGGGTCTCCGCCGCCTTCTCCAGCACCGCGGCGCCCACCAGCTCCACCGCTTCCTTCGCGGCGGTCAGCAGGACCGTGTCCTGCGGGGCCTGGTCCGCGAAGTTCTCCGGGTGGTGGCAGGCGACCCGCTGGCCGGGCCGCAACTCGATCAGCTGGGGTTCCGTCGTCCGGCAGATCTCCGTCGCCTTCCAGCAGCGCGTGTGGAAACGGCAGCCGCTGGGCGGGGAGATCGGCGAGGGGACATCGCCCTTGAGCAGGATGCGCTCGCTCTTGGCACCCCGGCGCTTGGGGTCCGGGACCGGCACCGCCGACATCAGAGCCTTGGTGTACGGGTGCATCGGCGACTCGTACAGCTTGGTGCTGTCGGCGAGTTCGACGATCTTGCCGAGGTACATCACCGCGACCCGGTCCGAGACATGGCGGACCACGGAGAGGTCGTGCGCGATGATCACGTACGTCAGGCCGAGTTCCGTCTGGAGGTCGTCCATCAGGTTCACGACCTGCGCCTGGATCGACACGTCCAGGGCCGACACCGGCTCGTCCGCGACGACCAGCTTCGGCTTCAGGGCGAGCGCGCGGGCGATGCCGATGCGCTGGCGCTGACCGCCGGAGAACTCGTGCGGGTAGCGGTTGAAGTGCTCGGGGCTCAGGCCCACCAGCTCCAGCAGGCGCTGGACCTCCCGCTTCACCCCGCCCTCGGGCTCCACGCCCTGGAGCCGGAACGGCGCCGAGACGATCGAGCCGATGGTGTGGCGCGGGTTCAGGGAGCCGTACGGGTCCTGGAAGATCATCTGGATGTCGCGGCGCAGCGGGCGCATCCCGGCCGCGTTCAGGCTGGTAATGTCCTGGCCCTCGAAGTGGATCGAGCCGCCCGTCGGGTCCTGGAGCCGGGTGATGACCCGGCCCATGGTCGACTTGCCGCAGCCCGACTCCCCGACGACGCCCAGGGTCTCACCCTTGCGCACCTCGAAGTCGATGCCGTCGACGGCCTTCACCGCGGCGACCTGTCGCTGCAGGATCCCCTTCTTGATGGGGAAGTGCTTCTTCAGGCCCTCGACCTTGAGCAGTACCTCGCGGTCCTCCGGGGAGGACGCCTGCTCCGGGACGACCGCGGTGGCGGCCGGTTTGTTCGTATCGCTCACAGCTTCGGCGCAATCTCTTCGGTCCAGATCCGCGTACGGTCCGCGGCCGGGAGGTGGCAGGCGGACCAGTGCCCGCCGTCGACCAGCGCCAGCTCGGGCCGTACGGTTCGCGTGACGTCGCCCTTGGGGATGTCCGCGTACGGGCAGCGCGGGTGGAAGGCGCAGCCCGAGGGGACGTTGATGAGGCTCGGCGGCTGGCCCTTGACCGGGACGAGCCGGTCCGAGGTCTCCCGGTCGATCCGCGGCATCGAGCCCAACAGACCCCAGGTGTACGGGTGTTGGGGCTTCTCGAAGATCTCGTCGACCGGACCGCGCTCCACGCACCGGCCGCCGTACATCACCAGGACCTCGTCGGCGATCTCGGCGACGACACCGAGGTCGTGCGTGATGAGGACGACCGCGGAGCCGAACTCCTTCTGCAGATCCCGGATGAGGTCGAGGATCTGCGCCTGGACGGTCACGTCGAGGGCGGTCGTCGGCTCGTCCGCGATGAGCAGTTCGGGGTTGTTGACCAGGGCCATCGCGATCATGGCGCGCTGGCGCATACCGCCGGAGAACTCGTGCGGGTAACCGTCGACGCGCTTCGCCGGCTCGGGGATGCCGACCCGGTCGAGCATCTCGATGGCCCGCGTGCGGGCGACCTTCTTGCTGACGTTGTGGTGCACCCGGTACGCCTCGACGATCTGGTCGCCGATCTTGTAGTAGGGGTGCATCGCGGACAGCGGGTCCTGGAAGATCATGGACATCTGCTGGCCGCGGAGCTTGCGCACATCGTCCGGCGAGGCGCCCACCAGTTCCTGGCCGTCGAGCCAGATCTCACCGGACATCTGCACGTTCTTGCCGCGCGCGCCGAGCCGGTGCAGGCCCATGATCGCCAGCGAGGTGACGGACTTGCCGGAGCCCGACTCGCCCACGATGGAGAGGGTCCTGCCCTTCTCCAGCGAGAAGCTCAGCCCGTCGACGGACTTGACCAGACCGTCGTCGGTCGGGAAGTGCACCTTGAGGTCACGGACCTCCAGGAACGCGCTCGGGGCGTTCGACGGCGAGTTGACGGGCTCGCCGACCGCGGCGCCAGTCGCAGACAGGGGATTAAGGTCGGTCACGAGAGCCTCACCCGCGGGTCGGCGGCGGCGTACAACAGGTCCACCAGAAGATTTGCGATCACTACGAAGAACGCTGCGAGCAGGGTCACGCCGAGGATCGGGGGCAGGTCGTTGCTCTCGATCGACTGCACCGCGTACTGCCCGATGCCGTGCAGGGAGAACACCGACTCGGTGATCAGCGCGCCGCCGAGCAGCAGACCGAGGTCCATGCCGAAGACGGTGATGATCGGCGTCAGGGCGGCCCGCAGACCGTGCTTGACGACGACGTTGCGCTCCCGCAGGCCCTTGGCGCGGGCCGTGCGGATGAAGTCCTCGTTCATCGTCTCCAGCATGCCCGAGCGGGTGAGCCGCGCGTAGATGGCGGAGTAGAGAAGTGCGAGCGAACACCACGCCGGGAAGAGCGTGTTGGCCCACTGCGCGGGGTTCTCGGTGAACGGGACATAGGTGCGGCCGAAGATCGGCCACTGGTACGTGAAGAGCAGGATCGCCAGGTTGCCCGTGAAGAACATGGGCAGCGAGACACCCGCGAGCGCCACGCCCATGAAGGCGCGGTCGAAGAACGACCGCGGCCTGAGCGCGGAGATCACACCGACCGTGACACCGGACAGGAGCCACAGGACGGCGGCTCCGGCGGCCAGCGAGATGGTGACCGGAAGGCGGGAGGTGAGCTGCGGCCAGACCTCGACGTGGTCCTTGAAGGAGTAGCCGAAGCAGGGCGCGTCGCAGTGCACCGTGGTGGGGCCGAGGTTGTAGGTGGCGCCCGCCACGATCCCCTTGATGAAGTGCCAGTACTGCAGGTAAAGGGGCTGGTCCAGACCCAGGTTGTGCTTGACCGCGGCGATGTCCGCCGCCGACGGGCTCTTCCCGATGTACTGCTGGGCCAGTTGGTCCGCGGTCTGGCCGGCGAGCCGTGGCAGCAGGAAGAAGATGCCGAAGGTGACCGCGGAGACGACCAGCAGCAGGATCACCGCTGCGATCGTCCGACGGAGGATGTACGAGATCACGGGGATCGGCGCTGGTGCCCGCAGGCCGCAAAGCCCGCGGGCACCAATGCCTTCACCTGCCTTCCGGGGCTACGACTACTTCGTGGTGCCGATGTTGAGGTAGTCGTACTGGCCGCTGAAGGCCGCCGTCGACACCAGGTTGCTGTAGTTCGCCGGGCGGGCGAGCAGGACCTTGAAGTAGGTCAGCGGGACGAGGGCCGCGTCGCTCATGGTCTGCTTGTCGACCTGCGCGTACATGCTGTTGCGGGTGGTGACGTCCTCGGTGCCGATGGCCTTGGAGAGGAGGTCGTTGACCGTCTTGTTGTCGTACTGCGACAGGTTGGTGTTACCCGAGGCGCCGATCGCCGCACCGTTCAGGATCTGCTGCTCGAAGCCGTAGCCGGAGGGCCAGTCGGCACCCCACTGCATCATGATCAGGCCGATGTTCTGCTGCTCGGTGAACTTCGGGACACCCGCGTAGTCGGTGAAGTACTTGCCCGACGGGTACTGCTTCAGGCTGGCGTTGATGCCGACGGCCTTCAGCGAGTTGATGATCGCGGTGGCCGCGGAGATCTCCTGCGGACGGTCGCTGCGGGCCGAGAGGTTGGTCGAGATCGACGTCTTGCCGCAGGCCTTCAGCGCTGCCTTGGCCTTGGCGACGTCACCCTTGTTGCCCGTGGTGGCGTACTGGTCGTCCTTGACGTAACCGGTGATGTCCGGCGGCAGGACGGTGGTGGCGATGTCACCGCGGATCGGGCCGCCCTCGGCGGTCTGCACCGAGACCTTGTCGATGGCGTACTCGACGGCCTTGCGGCACTGGATGTTGGTGAACGGCGCGACCTTGGTGTTGATCGCCATGTAGACGAGACGGCCACCGTAGGTGTTGTCCGTGCCCGCCTTCTTGTCGGCGGAGGTCAGCACCTGCGCCTGGGTCGCGGCCTGGACACCGGTACCGCCCATGTCGATCGCGTTGCCCGCGAGGACGTCCTTGTCGATCGTGTCGGCGTTGACCTTCAGGTTCACGACGATCTTGTCCGGGTACTGCTTGCGCAGCGGGTCCGTCGCCGGGTCCCAGTTCTTGTTGCGCACGAGGACGGCCTGCTTGCCGTCCTGGTAGCTCTGGAACTGGTACGAGCCGGAGGACACGATGTTCTTGACGTAGTCGACGCCGGTGTCCTTCGCCTGCGGAACCGGAGCCGTCTGCGGCGCCGCGACCAGGTAGTCGAACTCCTGGAAGGCCGTGTTCAGGTGGAAGACGATCGTGGTGTCGTCCGGCGTCGCGATGGACTTCAGACCCTCGGCGCTCTTGTCCTTGTAGGGGCCCTTGTAGTCCTTGCCGCCGACCAGGAACTGCTGGAAGTAGTTCGGGCCGAGGGAGAGCACGTCACGCGCGAAGTTCGAACGCTCCACGGCGTACTTGACGTCCTTGGACGTGATCGCCGTGCCGTCCTGGTACTTCAGGCCCGAACGCAGCTTGTACGTCCAGGTCTTGCCGCCGTCGCTGGAGACACCCTTGCTCGCGGCGAGGTCCGGGACCAGGGTGTTCCCCTTGGAACCGGGGCCGGGCTCGAACGTCATCAGCGGACGGGCGTACAGCCGGCTGAAGTTGTACATGTAGGCGTAGTACGTGTTGCCCGGGTCGAACGAGTCCGGAACGTCGGACAGTTCGTAGGTGACCGTCCCGCCCTTGTGGGTGGAGGCGTTGACGACGTCCTTGGTCGCTGCGTTGGCCCCAGCCGCCTTCGTCCCACCGTTGTCACTCTTGTTGTCATCGGCCTTGCTGCAACCTGCCACAAGCAGTGTCGCAGAGCCGATGGCCGCAACTGCGGCCAGCGCTGACCTTCGCATGATGGTCTGCTTCCTCCATTGTCGGAAACTTGATGAACTCTCGGGTGCGGGCCCTAGCGGCTGCGGGGGTCGAGAGCGTCGCGGAGACCGTCGCCGAGCAGGTTGAACGCCAGGACGGTCACAAAGATGGCGAGGCCGGGAACGATCATGTACGCGGGGTCGACCTCGTAGTAGGTGACCGCGTCCCGCAACATGCCGCCCCAGGATGCCTGCGGGGGCTGGATACCGACCCCGAGGAAGCTCAGGGACGCCTCGAAGAGGATGTTCGTCGGGATGAGCAGCGTCGAGTAGACGATGATCGGGCCGACGAGGTTGGGCAGCAGCTCCCGGAAGAGGATGTACGGCGCCTTGGCGCCCATGCCCCGGGAGGCGTCCACGAACTCCCGCTCGCGCAGGGCGAGGGTCTGACCGCGGACGATACGGCCCAGGTAGGGCCAGTTGAAGAAGCCGATGACGAAGATCAGCACGCTCAGGTGCAGCGGCAGGCCGTTGAGGCCGAAGGCACCGCCCTGGAGCGTCGCCGAGATGGCGATGGCGAAGAGCAGCAGGGGGAAGGCGAGGAACGTGTCCATCAGCCGGCTGATGATCGAGTCGACCCGGCCGCCGTAGTACCCCGCGACCACGCCGAGGATGGTGCCGATCACGTTCGACAGGATCGTGGCACCGAAGGCCACCACCAGCGACACCCAGGATCCCTCAAGGATGCGAGTGGCGACGTCCCGGCCGAACTGCGGGTCCACACCGAGCGGGTGGTCCCAGCTCATGCCGCCCCAACCGCCCTTGGGCAGCGAGGTGTTGGCGTCGATCAGGTTCTGGTGGAAGGCATCGGGGTCCAGGCCGAACATGGCCTGGATGGGACGGGAGAGTGCCGCGACCAGGATCAGCAGGACGACGATGACGCCGCCGGCGACGGCGACCCTGTCCTTCTTGAACCGGGTCCAGGCGATCTGTCCAAGGGAACGGCCCTCGATCTGCCCCTTCTCGGCGCCGACGAGCACAGCCTCCGGCTGCGCCCCGGCTTCCGCTCCCGTGGTCTCGATCGGTGCGGTCACTGTGACCCGACCCCTCTCGCCGGTGGTTACCGGCTTACGCCTGCCGCGGATTAGCGGCTTTGTCGACTTGCAGTGGACACGGGGTCCTCGACCCTGTGTCTGAGTCGCGAGTCTTCAGCGTGGCTGCGATCACCCGCCAGGTCTGACGGCGAAAGTATGCGCAACCGTGATGCTTAACTAGGGATTCCGTTATCCGAACAGTGGGTAACGCCCCCCGGACGCCGGACACTTGGGACACAGCGGAGAATCGTCGTCTTTCGGGGCACCACACCGCCGTCTACGCGCGGAGAAATGTGCCGTAGACGTAAATCCTGCGGAGAAGCTGGGAAGAGGACTCGCGGGTTCAGTATCCACCACGGGCGGGTGGGTACCCGTACCCGCCCGCCTGGGCGGGCGCCACGTGGGCCTCACGGTCGTAGAACGGGCGGGTGTTCGCCCGCAGCCACAGCGCCACCGGGTCGTAGTCGTCGGACATCGCCACGGTCGACACCGGCAGCCCGTCCGGGACCGCGCCGATGGACTGCTGCATCATCGCGCGCACCGAGTCCACGGCGGGCGGACTGGTGTCGTACACATCCAGACCGATCGCGAGATACGGCGCCCCGAGCGCGGGCTGCACCCAGGCGCGGCGGAGGGTGCGGACCGCCGGGGTACGGTGGGCGTTCTGCGTGAGCAGGCCGTAGAACTGCGGGACCTCGATCGCCGGTTCCGTCAGGCGCAGGGGTCCCGCGGGCTGGCGCTCCAGGCCGGTGGCGATACGGCGCAGGTCCAGCCAGGGGATGCCGAGGCCGCCGCCGGGGGCGTGCGGGTTGAGCCAGAGGCCGAAGTGGTCCGGATAGAGGGTGCGGGCCACGTCCAGGCCGTCGACCACCTCGTAGGAGCGGTTCCAGCCGCTGGCCGACAGCTCCTGGGCGGAGGTGACGCAGGGGGCGTAGCCGTACCCCTCGACGTGCATGTTTCCGTACTGGGCGTCCGGGGAGCCGGACTGGCCGTGCCACAGGAGCATCCAGATCTGGCCGGAGTGGGGGGTCGCGAGGGCGCGCAGGAGCGCCTCGTAGGCGTCGTAGCGCCCGGGCGTCACCTGGCGCAGCATGTGCTCGACCTGGCCGGTCGCGGTGCCGCTGGCGCTCACGTGTACCGCCCCTTCTGGTGGTTGGCCTGCGTTGGGGTCCAGCTTAAGCGCCCAATGGGTCGGGGCTCAGTGTCCGTTGGCGAGTGCGGGTGCGTCGTGGCTTGGCGCGCAGTTCCCCGCGCCCCTGAGGGTGTTGCCCTTGGGGTGTTTGCTAGTGACCCTGTGTATAGAAGGGGCGCACTGTCTGCCTCATCCAGTCCGCCACCGGGTCCTGGGTCACGTCCAGGAGGACCAGGTTTACCGGCCACTTGACCTCGGTCCTGGTGAGGGCTCGGGACAGGGCGCCCATCGGGACCGCCCTCAAGTCGCCCTCCCAGCTGGTCAGTTCCACGCCCACGAACATCACCGGGTCGGCGGTCTCGATCGCGGCCAGGCAGCGGCGGGCCGTGCCGACCACGCCGGTGCCGGCGAACTCCGCGGAGGCCGCGGCCAGGAAGTCGACCGGGTCGTCCTGCCAGTCGGGCTCGAAGAGCCGGACCCGGCCGCCGCTGGTGGGGCCGTCCAGGGCGGTGCGGCCGATGCGGCACAGCTCGGCCACGGCGGGGGGCGGGAGAGGGATGCCCACCACGCCGTCCGGGTTCACCGCGATGCCCACCTGCGGAGGCAGTCCGCGGGCGAACTCCACCGCGGGCGCGATCGTGAACGACAGATGCGAGCCGACGACCTGGCGGAACTGCTCCTCGGAGCTGAAGACCGGGACGAAGGCCTGCCCTTCGATGTCCAGCGTGGGCAGGTCGAGGGGTCCGCTGTGCGGGCCGCCGCCGCTGGGCAGCGGGACCCAGACGAAGCTGCGGGCCAGCACCTCGATGATCCGGCCGCCGGCCGAGGGCAGGCCGAGGGAGACCGAGAGCACCTCCTCCAGCTCGTTGCCGGGCCATCCGCCGTGCGGATGGGGGTGGGGGTACGCCTGACCGGGGAAGTCCGCCGGGAAGTCCATCTACCTACCGCCTGCTGGTGAAACCGCCTGCTGTAAACGTGCTGTGGCAGAAAAGGCTAGCGGCTCAGTCCCCGAAGTCGATCCGGCGCAGCACGTCCGCCGCGTCCCGGTCCAGCAGGACCGCCGAGCCCACGCCGTGCGGCAGGTCGCCGCGCTCCACGGCGCGCAACAGACGGGCGGCGGCCCGGCGGTGGCGCAGGAACGCGTACCGCGAGACGCCCCGGCCGCGCTCGCGCTGGCCGTCGAGCGCGGTGTCCGGGCTGACGTCGAGGAACACCAGGTGCAGGATGCCGCCGCGGCGGCGGGCGGCGCGGGCCAGCCAGCCGCGCACCCAGGTCTGGGTGCCGCAGTCGTGCACGACGGCCCCGGAGGTGGAGCGCAGGGCGCGGTGCAGTCCCGTGTAGTGGGCGAGGCGGACCAGGGGGCGGTAGACCGCGTACGGGAGCAGCCCCGATATACGGGACATCCGGGTATCCCAGCGGTCCCGTGCGTCCTGGCTGTCGACGCGGGCGCCGTCGCCGGTCACCGCGCGCCGCATCAGCGTGGACTTGCCGCTGCCGGGCAGGCCGGTGACCACGACGAGGTCGCGGGGTCCGAAGCGGAGTCCGTGCGGGCTGCGGCCGGCCCGCTCACGGAGGTCGCGGACAACCGGTGCCGGGCGGGCCGGGCATGCCTCTCTGGCCGGGGCCGAGGGCTGCTCGGGCAGTGCTACGGCCGAGGTCGTGGCGTACACCGTGGTCCTTGTCACCGTGATCGTCCTCCCTGCGGGGTCAGGAAAGGTTCTCCCCGACGAACGTAAAGAGAAGGTAATGCACGGTGTCTCGCGGTTCCGTTCGCTTCCGGCCACAGGCCTGTTACAAAGCCTGTGCGATGATGTGCGCGCCTAACTGCATACCGGCCGCTTGAATCCGCGCGGGAGAGTCCCCAGTCACCTGGGGCGCCGAAGGAGCAAGTCCCTCCCTTGAATCTCTCAGGCCCAGTTACCGCGCGGGCGAGGCACATCTGAAAAGCGGACCGCCCGTCCCGGTGGTCCCACCCAAGGTGCAACCCATGACCGTGCGTGTCCCGCGCGGTCATGGCGAACCTCTCAGGTTCCGATGACAGATGGGGAGGAACGACCTCGCCGTCATGCCTTGGGAGACCGACCGATGAGCAGTACCGCCGCCCCCCGTCGTACCGCGCTCGACGCGCTGCACCGCTCGCTCGGTGCGACGATGACCGACTTCGCCGGCTGGGACATGCCGCTGCGCTACGGCTCCGAGCGCGACGAGCACCTCGCCGTCCGCACGAAGGCCGGCCTCTTCGACCTCTCCCACATGGGCGAAATCACGGTCACCGGACCGGAGGCGGCCCAGCTCCTCAACTACGCGCTCGTCGGCAACATCGCCTCCGTGGGCGTCGGCCGCGCCCGCTACACCATGATCTGCCGGGCCGACGGCGGCATCCTGGACGACCTGATCGTCTACCGGCTGGCCGAGACCGCATACATGGTCGTCGCCAACGCGTCGAACGCCCAGATTGTCCTGGACTCGTTGGTCGAGCGCGCCGCCGGCTTCGACGCCGTCGTCCGCGACGACCGTGACGCGTACGCGCTGCTCGCCGTCCAGGGCCCCGAGTCCCCCGGCATCCTCAAGTCACTGACGGACGCCGACCTCGACGGCCTCAAGTACTACGCCGGCCTGCCCGGCACGGTCGCGGGCGTCCCCGCGCTGATCGCGCGCACCGGCTACACCGGCGAGGACGGCTTCGAGCTGTTCGTCGCCCCCGGTGACGCGGAGAAACTGTGGGAGGCGCTGACCGAGGCCGGGGCGCCGGCCGGGCTGATCCCCTGCGGCCTGTCCTGCCGGGACACGCTCCGCCTGGAGGCGGGCATGCCGCTGTACGGCCACGAGCTGTCGACCTCCCTCACCCCCTTCGACGCCGGACTCGGCCGGGTCGTGAAGTTCGAGAAGGACGGCGACTTCGTCGGACGTACGGCCCTGGAGGCCGCCGCCGAACGCGCCGCGGCGCAGCCGCCCCGCGTCCTGGTCGGCCTCGTCGCCGAGGGCCGCCGGGTCCCGCGCGCCGGGTACTCCGTGGTCGCCGACGGCCGGGTGATCGGCGAGATCACCTCCGGCGCGCCCTCCCCCACGCTGGGCAAGCCGATCGCGATGGCCTACGTCGACGCCGCGCACTCCGCGCCGGGCACGACCGGTGTCGGCGTGGACATCCGGGGCAGCCACGAGCCGTACGAGGTCGTGGCGCTGCCGTTCTACAAGCGCCAGAAGTGACAGTCGTCGTAGCGTCGGGTCCGTGACCGGGGCGGATCGTCCCTGCTCGGCCACGCCCTCCGCGTCTCCCCCCTTCACCAGCACTCCCCCGCGTACAGGAGAATTCACGCCATGAGCAACCACCCCCAGAATCTGCGGTACAGCAAGGAACACGAGTGGCTGACGGACGCCGTCGACGGTGTCTCGACGGTCGGCATCACCGAGTTCGCGGCCAACGCGCTCGGCGATGTCGTCTACGCCCAGCTCCCCGAGGTCGGTACGACGGTGACGGCGGGCGAGTCCTGCGGCGAGCTGGAGTCGACCAAGTCGGTGTCGGACCTGTACGCACCGGTCACCGGTGAGGTCGTGGAGATCAACTCGGCCGTCGTGGACGAGCCCGCGCTGGTCAACTCCGAGCCCTTCGAAGGCGGTTGGCTCTTCAAGGTGCGGATCGCGGAAGAGCCCGGCGAGCTGCTCTCCGCCGACGAGTACACCGCTTTCACCGCCGGCTGAGGAGTCGTAGATCCATGTCCGTCCTGAACACGCCCCTGCACGAACTCGACCCGGACATCGCCGCCGCGGTCGACGCCGAGCTGCGCCGTCAGCAGTCCACGCTGGAGATGATCGCCTCGGAGAACTTCGCTCCGGTCGCGGTCATGGAGGCACAGGGCTCCGTCCTGACCAACAAGTACGCCGAGGGGTACCCGGGCCGTCGTTACTACGGCGGCTGCGAGTACGTCGACGTCGCCGAGCAGATCGCGATCGACCGGGTCAAG
Source organism: Streptomyces sp. NPDC050548 (assembly GCF_044457385.1). Lineage (NCBI taxonomy): Bacteria > Bacillati > Actinomycetota > Actinomycetes > Kitasatosporales > Streptomycetaceae > Streptomyces > Streptomyces sp. NPDC050548. Next base: position 141,873 of record NZ_JBITGV010000004.1, on the reverse strand, counting down.
GAGCTGTTCGGCGCCGAGTACGCCAATGTGCAGCCGCACTCGGGCGCCTCCGCCAACCAGGCCGCCCTGTTCGCGCTGGCCCAGCCCGGCGACACCATCCTCGGCCTCGACCTGGCGCACGGCGGCCACCTCACCCACGGGATGCGGCTGAACTTCTCCGGCAAGCAGTTCAAGGTGGTCGCCTACCACGTGGACGCGCAGACCGGTCTGGTCGACATGGCCGAGCTGGAGAAGCTCGCCAAGGAGCACCGCCCGAAGGTCATCATCGCGGGCTGGTCGGCGTACCCGCGGCAGCTGGACTTCGCCGAGTTCCGCCGGATCGCGGACGAGGTCGAGGCGTATCTGTGGGTCGACATGGCGCACTTCGCCGGGCTGGTGGCGGCCGGCCTCCACCCGAACCCCGTCCCCTACGCGGACGTCGTCACGTCCACCACCCACAAGACGCTGGGCGGCCCGCGCGGCGGGATCATCCTCGCCAAGCAGTCCTTCGCGAAGAAGCTCAACTCCTCCGTCTTCCCCGGCTTCCAGGGCGGTCCGCTGGAGCACGTGATCGCTGCCAAGGCGGTCTCCTTCAAGGTCGCGGCGGGCGAGGACTTCAAGGAGCGCCAGCGGCGTACGGTGGAGGGCGCGCGGCTGCTCGCCGAGCGCCTGGTCCGGGACGACGTGAAGGCCGTAGGGGTCGACGTTCTGTCGGGCGGAACGGACGTGCACCTGGTCCTGGTCGATCTGCGCAACTCCGAGTTGGATGGCCAGCAGGCCGAGGACCGGCTCCACGAGGTCGGCATCACGGTCAACCGCAACGCCGTCCCGAACGACCCGCGGCCCCCGATGGTCACCTCCGGCCTGCGCATCGGCACGCCGGCGCTGGCGACCCGCGGCTTCACGGCCGAGGACTTCGCCGAGGTCGCGGACGTCATCGCGGAGACACTGAAGCCGTCGTACGACACGGAGGGTCTGAAGGCCCGCGTGACCGCGCTGGCGGAGAAGTACCCGCTGTATCCCGGGCTGTAGTCGGCCCCCGGGGGGGGGGGGGGGGGGGGGGGGGGGGGGGGGGGGGGGGGGGGGGGGCGCCGGCCCCCCCCCCCCCCCCCCCCCGCGCGCCCGGCGGGGCAGGG